>DVJZ01000045.1 GCA_018716385.1 Candidatus Enterenecus merdae | reverse complement strand
CTCCAGCACATAGGCTTTGATCTCGTCATAGGTAGCCTTGCTCTCCGCCGCTGTCAAATCCAGCTCGTCCAGATTCAGCTCCACCTCAATATGCTGCTTGGTATTAAGTTTGGACAAAAGTACCACCGTCTACACATGGGCGGTGCGGGGGAAGAGATCCAGCGCCTCGGCCCGGACGGCACGGTAGCCCAAAGGGCGGAACCGGGCCACGTCCCGGGCCAGGGTGGCTGGGTCGCAGGAGACGTACACCACCCGCTGGGGGGCCATGCAGGCGATGGCGTCTACCACCTCGGAGGCCAGCCCCTTCCGGGGCGGGTCCACCACCACCACGTCGGGGCGCACCCCATCCGCCTCCAGTTGGGCGGCCAGAGAGGCGGCGTCCCCGCACACGAAGCGGGCCTTGCCCTCCAGGCCGTTGCGCCGGGCGTTCTCCTGGGCGTCGGCCACGGCCTGGGGGACGATCTCCACACCGATGACCTGCCGGGCGTGGCCGGCCAGGGCCAGGCTGATGGTCCCAATGCCGCAGTACAGATCCACCACGGTCTCGCTGCCGGTGAGGGAGGCGAAGTCCAGCACCCGCTGATAGAGCCGCTGGGTCTGGGCGTGGTTGACCTGGAAGAAGGAGGGGACGGACAGGCGGAAGCGGCAGCCGCACAGGGGCTCCTCCAGCCAGTCCTGCCCCCAGAGGGTGCGATACGTCTTGCCCAGAATCACATTGGTACGCCGGGGGTTGACGTTCAGAACCACCCCCACCAGGTCGGGGGCGGCCTGGCGCAGCGCGTCGATCAGCTCCCGCTGATGGGGCAGCCGGTCACCGGCGGCCACCAGGCAGCACAGCACCTGGCCGGCCTGGTTGGTGCGCAGGTACAGGTGGCGCAGCAGGCCCGTGCCGGACCGCTCCTGATAGGCGGGGACGTGGAAACGGTCCATCCAAGCCCGGACGGCGGCGCGGCAGGCCGAGTCAACCTGGGGCTGGAGCAGGCAGTCGGCAATGTCCACCACCTGGTGGCTGCGCGACTGGAAATAGCCGATGGCCCCGGGGGCGATGGGGAACTGCACCTTGTTGCGGTAGCGCCGGGTGTCCGGGGCCGGGTGGATGACCTCCACCGGCAGGGGCGTGCCCCCCAGGCGGGCCAGGGCGTCCTCCACCCGCAGGCGCTTGGCCTCCAGCTCCTCGTCATAGCGCATGTGCCGGAACTGGCAGCCGCCGCACCGGCCGTAGTAGGGGCAGTCTGGCTGCTGGCGGGCGGGAGAGGGGGTGAGCAGCTGCGCCACCCTGGCCCAGGCGGCGCTGTGGCCCACATGCTCCACCAGCAGTTCCACCCGCTCCCCCCGCAGCGCGCCCGCCACAAAGACCGCCATGCCCTCCACCCGGGCCACCCCCGCTCCGTCGATGGCGTAGCCCTGGATCAGGGCCTGGTAGCGCCCTCCCTCCCGTATGGACATGGTGATCCCCCCCTGCTTGGCCCAACTGGGCTTTGTGCAGACCATTTTACCGAATTTTTCTGGGAAACGCAACGGTGGGGCGGGGACAGGAAAAGAATTCACATTTCTTTGATAGATTTCGTGGCGGGGATCTGGTATGGTAAAGAACAGGGAAGACCTGCCATTTTCATTTTGAACAAAGAGGTGATCTGCCTGTGAATGTCATATCCCTGTTGACCCCCAAGGCCCAGGTGGCTTATCTACATGAGGACTGCACCATCCGGCAGGGGTTGGAGAAGCTCCGGGGCCACCAGTATACCGCCCTGCCGGTGCTGGCCCGGGATGGACGGTACGCCGGCACGGTGAGTGAAGGAGACTTCCTGTGGGCCATGGTGGCCCGGCGGGACGACGGCCCCCGGGCCTGGGAGAAGCTGAGTCTGGAGCAGATGATGCGCAAAGGGTTTAACCCGGCGGTGAGCATCCGGGTGTCCATGGAGGAGCTGTTGGACCGGGCCATGCGCCAGAGCTTCATCCCGGTGGTGGACGACCGGGGGGCCTTTATGGGCATCGTCACCCGGCAGACCATTCTGCGCAAGCTGATCCTCCCCGCGGTGGAGAGCCGGAGCCAACCGGCCCAGGTGCTGCGGGAGGCCATGGTGTAAAAAAGGGAAAGGCGCAGCCCCCGGGCCAGGAAGTGGCCGGGGGCTGCGCGCTGTTACGCTTCCATGGACCGAGCGGGATGCAGCAGTAGTACGGCGGGCAGCAGGGTGAGCAGCTCGGAGGCCAGGGGGGCGGCCCAGACCAGGCCGGGGCCGAACCAGGCGGGGAGGGCGAAGATGCATGCGGCCTTGACCACCGCCCCGCGGCACAGGGCCACCGCGTCGGCCCGGGCGGTGCGCTTGGTGGAGAAGAGGAAGGCGGTGCACACCAGGTTGAGGGCCATAGGCAGGAAGGACAGACTGAACAGGGGCAGAGCCTGGCAGGCTGCCTGGATGAGGACGGGATCCTGGCTGAACAGGGCTACCGCCCCCCTGCCAAAGGGCAGCAGCAGGGCGTACATCAGCGCCGCCGCCCCCAGGTTGATGCCCAGCCCTCGGCCCAGCAGCCGCCGCAGTGCCCCGGCGTCTCCCCGGCCATAGCTCTGCCCCCACAGGGGCTGGAGCCCCTGGGCTACGCCGGAGAGGACCGCGCCGGCCAGGGAGGACAGGAAACTCAACACACTGAAGGTGGACACCCCCATGTCGCCCAGGAAATGGGACAGCACCAGGTTGTAGCACAGGGCGGTGACTGGGGTGTTGAGCTGGCTGACCGCCTCGGGCACTCCCCGCTTGCACACCTTGCCTAGCAGGGCGGGGGGGATGGGGCGCGGGCACAGGCGCAGACGTCCCCGCTTGCGTACGAAGTGGGAGAGCAGCACCGCCACGGAGGCCACCTGGCCCAGTCCAGAGGCCACAGCCGCACCCACCACCCCCATGTCCAGGGGGAAGATGAACAGCCAATCCAGAAAGATGTTGGCGGCCGCCCCGATCCCCATGCCCGCAAAGGAGAGGCCAGGGGAGCCGTCGTTGCGCACAAAGACAGATAGGCAGGTGCTCAAGAGCATGGGAATGGAGAAGGCGGAGTAGTAGAACAGGTAGTCGGCTGCCATTCGCTGCATCCCCGGGCTCAGGGCCGCCCCGCCGCTGGCCAGCACAATGGGCCGGGCAAAGAGCATCCCGGCGGCCATAAGGGCGGTGGAGGCCGCAAGCGTCAGCAGCAGGGCGGCCAGGAAGGCCCGGTTGGCTCCATCGTCGTCCCCCCGGCCCATGCGGATGGCCACCACGGTGGCCCCGCCCATGGGGAACATGGCGGCCAGTGCCACCACGAAGGTGAGAAAGGGCACTCCAAGGTTCACCGCCCCCAGAGCCGCGCTGCCCACCCCCTGGCCTACAAAGATACCGTCCACCACGTTGTACAGATAGGTTGCACACAGCCCTCCCATGGCCGGGAGGATGTGGCGGGCGAGGTTAGTCTGCTGGGTCGTGTTCATCCAATCACCTCCAAAAAAATAAGAAGTGGGATAAAACCCGTGAAGGTCTTATCCCACTTCAACGATCCGGCTGGATCGCAAGTCCTCTGACAAGAACGGTTATGGTGATGGGCATTGTAGCATGGGAGCTTGGCAATGTCAAGGGCTTTTTCAGCAGGCGCAGCCCGGCTGGACCCGGGCCTGCCCCTGCTGCTTGTGGAGCTTGTGCAGCTCCTTCTTGCGGCGGTTGGAGAAGCGATCCTCCTCGCTGTAAATGCAGCCGCAGTACTTCTGCATATACAGGCCCAGCTCCCGGGCCTCCTGCTGGCCTTCCTGGAACCGGGGGCGGAAGTCATAGGGGGCGAACTCCACCCCGTACCGCGCCCCGATCTTCTCCCCGGTGGCACAGATCAGCTCCCGGTCCTGGTAGGGGGAAACCAGCAGGGTGGTGGAGAAGCGGGTGAAGCCATGCTCTGAGGCATACCGCGCCGTATCCTCCAGCCGGCAGGCGTAGCAGTAGCCGCAGCGGTGGTCGGAATCGGCGGCCACGGCGGCGGTGAACTGCCGCAGGCCGTAAAAGTCGTGCTCCCGCAGCTCCAGGCCGATGTCCTGGGCATACTGCCGCAGTGCATCCCGGCGGGCCTTGTACTCCTGAAAGGGGTGGATGTTGGGGTTATACCAGTATCCCACCGGTTCGACGCCTTCCTCCCGCAGCTGGCGGATACAGGCCACCGAGCAGGGGGCGCAGCAGATGTGAAGCAGCAGATCAGACACAGACATGGGGAAACCTCCTTACGATAACGTGCTAAGACAGGGATAGGATCTTCTCGCAGACGGTACGAATGTCATCCCTGCCGGCCATCACATGGACATCGTGAGGGATTTGATCAAAACGGCCGTGCTTCCGCTCCAGCATGGCCGCCACCGGCGGGGGCAGCGCTCCGCCCATCCGGGAGGCGAACCGGGCCTTGATCTCGTCCAGCTCTGCGGTGACCAGTACCCGCACCCCGCCCTCCGGCACCAGGGAGAGCAGCTCCGGCTCGGCGAGGACATAGATGAGCGCTCCGCCGCCCTCCACCGCCCGCTTCAACTGTTTCTGAAACAGGGCCTTGGCCATCCCTTCACTTTTGGCCAGGCGGAGGTAATCCTTACCGGAGGATACCACGGCCCCGGTCCGCGCCTTCAGCGCGCTGGCCAAGGTGGACTTCCCGGCGCAGCTCTCCCCGAAGATGGTGATCAGCATGGGGATGGGCTCCTTTCAGAACGCTCAGGACTTGCCGCCCTTCCGGGCCTTCATTCGCTTCTCGTGGTTGAGGATGCGCTTGCGCAGGCGAAGGTTTTCCGGCGTGACCTCCAGCAGCTCGTCGTCGGCCAGGAACTCCAGGCACTGCTCCAGGGACATCTGGCGGGGAGGCGTCAGGCGCAGGGCCTCGTCTGAGCCGGAGGCCCGCATATTGGTCAACTGCTTGCGCTTGCACACATTGACGGTGATATCCTCCTGCTTGGGGCACACGCCCACCACCATGCCCTCGTACACGGGCACGCCGGGGCCGATGAACAGCGCGCCCCGCTCCTGGGCGGCGTACAGGCCATAGGTGACCGACTCGCCCGTCTCGTGGGCCACCAGGGAGCCAGTGTTGCGCCTCTGGATGTCCCCCTTGTAAGGGGCGTACTTCTCAAAGACGGAGGCCAGGATGCCCTCCCCCTTGGTGTCGGTGAGAAATTCGTTGCGGTAGCCGAACAGGCCCCGGGAGGGAACCAGGAACTCCAGCTTCATCCGGGCTCCCACCGGGTTCATGGACACAAATTCCCCCTTGCGGGAGCCCAGCTTCTCCATGATGGCGCCCACGTTATCCGCAGGCACGTCGAGGACAACCCGTTCGATGGGCTCGCAGTTCACCCCGTCGATCTCCTGGTAGAGCACTCGGGGCGGGGAGACCTGAAACTCGTAGCCCTCCCGGCGCATGGTCTCAATCAGGATGGACAGGGACATCTCCCCCCGGCCGGCCACGTTGAAGGCGTCGGTGGCGTCGGGGGCCTCGCTCACCCGCAGGGAGACGTCCTTGAGGGTCTCCCGGAACAGGCGGTCGCGCAGCTGGCGGGAGGTGACGAACTTGCCCTCCCGCCCGGCGAAGGGGGAGTCGTTGACGGAGAAGGTCATCTCCAGGGTGGGGGCGGAGATCTTCACAAATTCGATGGGCTCAGGGGCGGCGGGGGCGCAGATGGTGTCGCCGATGGTGATGTCCCCGATGCCGCTCATGGCGATGATCTCGCCGGCGGCCGCCTGGGTGACCGGGACCCGGCTGAGCCCGTCAAAGGTGTACAGGGAGACGGCCTTGGCCTTCCGGGGGGGCTGATCAGGGGTGTGGTAGTTGCACACGGCGATCTCCTGGTTTTGCCCAATGGACCCCCGCTCGATGCGGCCAATGGCGATGCGGCCCACGAACTCGTTGTAGTCGATGGAGGAGACCAGCATCTGGAAGGGGGCGCCCGGATCGCACTCCGGGGCGGGGATGTATTCCAGGATGGTCTCAAACAAGGGGACCAGGTCGGTGCCCTGGGCGTCAGGGGAGTAGGAGGCGGTGCCGTTGCGCCCGGAGCAGAACAGCATGGGGGAGTCCAGCTGCTCGTCGGTGGCGTTCAGGTCCATGAGCAGCTCCAGCACCTCGTCGATGACCTCGTACACCCGCTGGTCGGGACGATCGATCTTGTTCACCACCACGATCACCCGGTGGCCCAGCTCCAGGGCCTTG
>DVJZ01000044.1 GCA_018716385.1 Candidatus Enterenecus merdae | reverse complement strand
CGGGGCGCGTGGTGCCGGTGCAGTGCCGGCTGTACTTGGGCGGGTGCGAGATCTGCATCAACGCCCCGGACATCGCCAGTGCCCAGCGGGTGCTGGGACTGCTGCCGGGGATAGACGATGACCGTTGAGTGCCCGCACTGTCACTGCCCGACCATCCTGGTGGACAGCAAGGTGATCTACAAAGCCAGCTATGGCCCTGTCTACCTCTGCCTCCTGTGTGGTGCTTATGTCGGCTGTCATCCTGGTTCCGTCCGGCCCCTGGGCACTCCAGCCGACCGGGCCACCCGGGTGGCCAGACGTATGGCCCATGAGGCCTTTGATCCACTGTGGAGACAGGGGTACATGACGCGCCGGACGGCCTATGCCTGGCTGGCCAAGCAGATGGATCTGCCGCCAGAGCAGACGCACATCGGGATGTTCACGACGGCGCAGTGCTGCAGAGTTATCCAAATTTGCGCGAAAAGGACGACGGCGCATGATGACCAATGATAGGAAAATTACGATATCTGTGGGGGCCAGCCGCAAGGCTACCCACTGGCAGCCACAGACGCTGCTGATCTCCGAGCTGTATGACCGCCTGCGCACTCCCGCCCGGAGCACGGAAACGATGGCGGAGTACCTGGCGCTCTCCAAAGGCCAGCAGGACGATCTGAAGGACGTGGGCGGTTACGTCGCCGGCACGCTCAACGGCCCCCGGCGGAAGGCCGGGGCGGTGGCCGGCCGGGACGTCATCACCCTGGACCTGGACAGTATCCCGCCCGGCGGTACCGACGATGTGGCCCGTCGGGTGGAGGCCCTGGGCTGCGGCTACTGCATCTACTCCACCCGGAAGCACCGCCCAGAGGCGCCGCGGCTGCGGGTGCTGCTGCCCCTGGACCGCACCTGCACCGCCGACGAGTACGAACCCTGCGCCCGGCGTATGGCTGCCTGGATCGGCATGGAGCTGGCGGATCCCAGCACTTTTGAAGCGTCCCGACTGATGTACTGGTCCAGCGTGTGCGCCGACGGTCAGTATGTCTATTATGCCGCGGACAAGCCCCTGCTCAGCGTGGACGGCCTGCTGGCTACATACGAGGACTGGCGGAATGTGGCCTCATGGCCGGTCTCTCCCGGCGCTGTGGCCCCGGCCAGGCTTGCGGCCAAGCAGGGAGACCCAGAGGCCAAGCACGGCGTTGTAGGGGCTTTCTGCCGCGTCTACGACGTGCCCGCGGCCATGGACGCATTCCTCCCGGGGGTGTACTTGGAGACGGACATCCCCGGGCGCTACACCTTTGCCGGCGGTTCTACCACCGGCGGAGCGGTGCTGTACGACGACGGCAAGTTCCTGTACTCCCACCACGCCACCGACCCCTGCGGCGGCCGGCTGGTCAATGCCTTCGATCTGGTGCGGCTCCACCGCTTCGGGGATCAGGACGACGAGGCGGCGGCGGGCACGCCGACCAACCGGCTGCCCAGCTATACGGCCATGTGTGAGCTGGCCGCACAGGATCAACAGGTCTCCGGCCTGCTGCTGCGGGAGCGATGGGAGGAGACCATAGAAGGCTTCACGGCCCAGATGGCGAACGAGCCCGAGGATGCGGAGGACAGCAGCTGGCTCAATCAGCTGAAGGTGCACAGCAAGACTGGCGCGCCGCTGGCCACTATCGACAATGTGTGGATCATCCTGGAGCATGACCCCCGGCTGAAAGACAAGTTCGCCTTGAATGCCTTCGCCGGCAGGGGAGAGGTGCTGGGCCCGCTCCCTTGGACAGATCATACGGAGCGCCGGCTGTGGGACGATAACGACAACCAGGGGCTGTACTGGTACCTGGAGAAGTATTACGGGATCACCGGCGCCGGCAAGATCGACGGGGCCCTGTCTCTGCACGGCCAGAAGCACGCCTTCAACGAGATCACAGCCTACCTGCTCGGGCTAACCTGGGACGGTATGCCGCGCCTGGACACTCTTTTCGTGGACTATCTGGGCGCCGCGGACACACCGTACACCAGGGCAGTGGCCCGGAAGGCCTTCACGGCCGCCGTAGCCCGAGCCATGCAGCCGGGGGTCAAGTTTGATAACATGACCATTCTCTCCGGCCCCCAGGGCATCGGCAAGAGCACCCTGCTGGATAAGATGAGCCGGGGCTGGTTCAACGATTCCATTAGGACCTTCGAGGGCAAAGAGGCCAGTGAGTTGCTGCAGGGGGTGTGGATCGTGGAGGTGGCGGAGCTGGATGCCTTCCGGCGCACGGACGTGTCCAGGATCAAGCAGTTCATCAGCCAGCGGGCGGACCGCTTCCGGGCGGCCTACGGCCGGCACGTCAAAGAGATGCCCCGGTGCTGCGTGTTCTTCGGCACCACCAACAGCGCGGAGTACCTACAGGACCGGACCGGAAACCGGCGGTTCTGGCCGGTGGACGTCGGCAGGCACCCGCCGGCGAAAAGCATCTGGCGGGATCTGGACCGGGAGCTGGATCAGTTGTGGGCGGAAGCAGTGGCCCGCTGGCGCCTGGGTGAACCCCTATATCTGGAGGGGGAGCTGGCCGACGCCGCTCGGAAGCAACAGGAGAGCCATCGGGAGATCAGCGCCAGGGAAGGGCTGATCCTGGACTTCCTGGAGCGCATGGTGCCCCGGGACTGGTCCACTTGGGATCTCAACCGCCGTCGGATGTTCTGGGGCGGCAACGTGGGCGGGGATCTGGACCTGGTACCCCGGGACCGAGTGTGTGCCCTGGAGATCTGGTGCGAGCTCTTTGAGGGCAGCAAGCGGGACATGCGGTACAGCGACACCCAGGAGATCAACAGCGTGCTGCTGACGGTTCCGGAGTGGCGGCGGACGGCGCAGCCGCTGAAATTCGGCTACTGCGGAGCGCAGAGAGGCTTTGTGCGGGAGAGATAGAAAATTCAAATTTCAGAACTTTTTCGGCCAAAACGCAGGGTTACATTCGGGGTTACATTGGGGTTACATTGAGAAATCACGGTTACAGGGTAACATTGGGTAACATTTGAATGTTACCCCTGAAACCCTTGGGGCAGTAGGAAGGTAACATGGTAACATCTTTTTCTTTATAAAGTATAAAAATAGAGAATTTAGGGCGAACGTGCCCCGCCTGTCCCGCCTAATCCGCCTAATTGCGTGGTGTACGCGCGCACGCGCGAGAATGTTACCCTGTGAAGGGAGGAACTTTTTTTGAAAGAATCGAAACTGGAGGAGCGGCTGGTTCGAGGGGTGAAGCGGCTGGGCGGCCGCGCCTATAAATTCGTCAGCCCGGGGAACGTTGGGGTGCCGGACCGGATGATCGTGCTGCCGGGTGGTCGGGTCATCTTCGCGGAGCTGAAGACAGACCAGGGGACTATCAGCCCCATGCAGCGTCACCAGATTCGGCAGCTTCAGCAGCTGGGGGCCACGGTCTGGGTAGTCCGTGGGATGCAGGGGGTGGCCACCACCCTGGGGCACCTGAGGACGATGGTGGGAGAGGGGGATGCCGGATGAAGTTCGCGCCCCACAGCTACCAGCAGTACGCCATAGATCGCATCGAGGCGGACCCGTGTATTGGTTTGTTCCTGGACATGGGCCTGGGGAAAACCGTGATCACCCTAACGGCGATCAATGATCTGCGATATAACCGGTGGGCGGTGGCCCGGGTGCTGGTGGTGGCGCCCAAGAAGGTGGCGGAGGCGACCTGGTGCGCGGAGGCGGCCAAGTGGGACCATCTGCGGCACCTGCGGATTGTCCCGGTGCTGGGACCGCTGCAAAAGCGTATCCGGGCGCTGAACACTCCAGGGGACATCTGGGTGATCAACCGGGAGAATGTATCCTGGCTGGTGGACTATCTGCGGAACGCCTGGCCTTTCGACATGGTGGTGCTGGACGAGAGCAGCAGCTTCAAGAACCACCAGAGCAAGCGGTTCAAGGCCATGAAGCTGGTGCGGCCGCGGATCCGCCGTCTGGTGGAGCTGACCGGCACGCCGGCACCCAACGGGCTGGAGGATCTGTGGGCGCAGATCTACCTGCTGGACGGCGGGCAGCGGCTGGGCAAGACCATATCCAGCTACCGGGAGGCCTTCTTCACCGAGGACTGGGCGCACCCAGGACAGCAGTACCGGACCTACAGCCCCCAGGCAGGGGCCGACCACCGCATCCGGGCAGCCATTTCCGACATCTGCGTGAGCATGAAGGCAGAGGACTACCTGGAGCTGCCGGACTACATCGAGGACATCGTACCTGTGGCCCTGGACGCCAAGGCCCGAAAGGCCTATGAGAAGCTGGAGCGGGATATGCTGCTGGAGGTGGACGAGCAGACCATCACCGCCGGCACGGCCGCAGTCCTCAACGGCAAGCTGCTGCAGCTGTGCAGCGGGGCGGTATACGACGCCGAAGGGAATGCGGCGGAGGTCCACGGCTGCAAGGTGGAGGCCTTCTTGGAGGTGGTGGAGCAGCTGCACGGGGAGCATGCCCTGGTGTTCTACTGGTTCCAGCATGAGCGGGATCGGCTGGCGGAGGCGCTGAAGGGCTCCGGCCTGCGGGTGCGGGTGTACCGCGGGGCGGAGGACGCAGAGGCGTGGAACGCGGGTGCGGTGGATCTGCTGCTGGCTCACCCGGCCTCCTGCGGCTACGGTCTTAACCTCCAGGCCGGGGGCCATCACATCATCTGGTTCGGCTATCCCAACTGGGCCCTGGAAATCTATCAGCAGGCCAACGCCCGTCTGCACCGTCAGGGACAGCAGTACCCGGTCATCGCTCACCACCTGGTGGTCCAGGGCGGAATGGACGAGGCGGTGGTAGCAGCCCTGCACGAAAAGGGGGACACCCAGGAGGCGCTGATGCAGGCGCTTCGGGCGAAGATCACAAGAGCGCGAGGTGGGAGAGCATGAAGTGTCCAGACTGTGGCCGCGAGATGCAGGTCTACAACAGCATCTTGGCGGATGGGATTCGGTACCGCCGATATTTGTGCCGCCGGTGCGGCTGCCGGGTCAGTACCCGGGAAATACCGGAGGCAGAATACCAGGAGCTGAAGCGCGTGGCGTATCGGTACGAACGCCTATACACAACATGTTGTGTCTTTGTGGAGAAATGGGAAAAAGAATCGCAAAAACTTGGTCTAAAGGACTTGACACGGGGGCGAATCGTCGAATAGAGTGGACTTGAGGCAGACGGATTTCTCTGCCCGGATGTTTTTCTCCTTTCTTCGGGGCCGGGGGCGCCTCCACCCGGCCCCACCATCCTGCGGAGGTCTGCATGAGGGCCGACGCGGGGCCACCTGGGCGAGAGTCCAGGGTCAAATTGTTCGGCACGGGTGCAAAGCCGGTTATCAACACCCAACGATGGCCCATCGGGGCCATCCTACGCCGCTCGGCAGCTGCATGAGGCGTGGGCGGAACCAGAACAGAACGGGTGGTGAGCACATTGTGGCGAAGGGCAAGTATCAGCAGTGGTTGGAGCCGGATGGGCTCCTGCTGCTGGAGGGCTGGGCCCGGGACGGGCTGACGGAGGAACAGATCGCCCACAACATGGGGGTCAACGTCAAAACCCTGTGGCAGTGGAAGAAGACTTATGACCCGATAGGTAGCGCCATAAAAAAGGGCAAGGCGCCGGTGGACATTGAGGTCGAGAATGCCTTGCTGAAGCGGGCGCTGGGCTACGAGTACACCGAGGAGCGTATAGAGATCAGCGCTAAGGATGGCCAAAAGGTCGTCCAGACGGTGAAGCACGTGCCCCCGGATGTGGGGGCCATCGTCTACTGGCTGAAGAACCGCAAGCGGGAGTATTGGCGGGACAAGCCGCCGGAGGCCGCCCCGCCGGAGCAGGATCTGCGGGACGATGCCCTGACCGAGAGCCTGAAGAAGCTGGCCGGGGGGCTGTAAAGTGTTCAGCGAGAAGCAGCTGAAGATCCTGGCATTCCCATACACCCACTATGACGCTCTGATCTGCGACGGGGCGGTCCGGTCCGGCAAGACCTCAGTGATGAGCCTGTCCTTTGTCCGGTGGGCCATGGAATGCTTTGATGGCTGTGCCTTCGCCTTTTGCAGCAAGAGCGTGGGTGCGGCGGAGCGCAACATCGTAACCCCGCTGCTTCAGGTGGCATACCTCAAGCGGCGGTACCGGATGCAGTATAACCGGGGCGACCATGTGCTGACGATCCGCCGGGGGCAGCGGGAGAACCGCATCTACCTGTTCGGTGGCAAGGATGAGAGCAGTTATACCCTGATCCAGGGCGTGACGCTGGCCGGTGTGCTGCTGGACGAAGTGGCGTTGATGCCCAGGTCTTTCGTGGAGCAGGCACTTGCCCGGTGCTCCGTCACCGGCAGCAAGCTGTGGTTCAACTGCAACCCGGAGAATCCCCGGCACTGGTTCCGTCAGGAGTGGATCCTGAAGGCCAGGGAGCACAACGCGCTCCATCTGCACTTCACCATGGAGGACAATCCCGGCCTGACCGACGCGATCCGGCAGCGATACAAGAGCATGTACGCCGGCATCTTCTACTCCAGGTACATCCTCGGCCAGTGGGTCATGAGCGAGGGCCTGATCTATGACATGTTCGACCTGGCCGAGAATGTCTACCGGGCGGATATCCCGCGGCTGCCCCACAGTGCCCGGCGGACCATTGCCTGCGATTACGGCACAACGAACCCCACGGTGTTCCTGGACATCTACGATGATGGGGACAGGATCTACGTGGACCGCGAATACCGCTGGGACAGCCGCAAAGAGCTGCGGCAGAAGACGGACCGGGAGTATGCGGACGACTTCATGCAGTTCCTGGATGGCCGCTGGTGTACGGTGCTGGTGGATCCGTCGGCGGCCAGCTTCATCGCGGAGCTGAGGAGCCGCGGCGTCTATGTGGTGGAGGCCGACAACAACGTGCTGGACGGCATCCGCCATACCGGCACCCTGCTGGCCAACCGAACACTGCAGATCCACGACACCTGCGTGGGTCTGATCGATGAGCTGGGCACCTACATGTGGGATGACAAGGCCGCGCAGCACGGGGAGGACAGGCCGGTCAAGGCCCAGGACCACGGCCCCGACGCGCTGCGGTATTTTGTGAACAGCCTGACAGATTGGAGGTTTGTCCATGTCCCGCCGGAATAAAACACGCCCTGCCGGGCAGGGCAGTCAGAACAGCCAGGTGCTGACGGCGGATGCCTTCTCCAACGCCCTGTACCACCTCGGGCTGGGCAGCCAGTCCCCGCTGGAAGCCACGGAGTACCCGCTGACCAGACTGACGGACAACTACGCGCTGCTCAACTCGCTCTACCGCGACAACTGGGTGGTGCAGAACGTGGTGGCCCTGATGGTGGATGACATGCTCCGGGAGTGGTACCGCCTCCAGGGCATTACCCCGGAGGAGCAGACTGCGCTCACCCAGGTGGAGCGCAGGACCCGGCTTCGGGCCCGGATCAACGAGGGCCTCCGCTGGGGCCGCCTGTACGGCGGCGCCGCCGGCCTGATCCAGATCAAGGGCCAGGAGGACCTGAGCAAGCCGCTGGACCTGGATCTGGTGTTCCCCGGTGCCTTCCAGGGGCTGTACATCCTGGACCGCTGGCAGGGCATCACGCCAAACATCGGCCTGGTATTCGAGGCGGGGGAGGAGCTTCCGGAGAGCTACTCGATCACCGACGGCTCCGGGAACACGGTGGCAAAGGTGCATCACAGCCGGATCATCCGGTTCACAGGTCGGGAGCTGCCCCGGCTCGAGCGCCAGACGGAGCTGTACTGGGGCGAGTCCGAGGTGGAGGCTCTGTACCGGGACGTGGTGGCTCATGACAACGTGAGCGCCAACATGGCGGCTCTGACCTTCCAGGCCAACGTCAATACCATGGAGGTCAAGGGACTGCAGCAGATGGTGTCCATGGCACCGGGAGAGGTGCAGCGCCGGTTCTGGCAAACCATGCAGGCCATCGCGGCGGTGCGCTCCAATTTTGGCATGCAGTTGGTGGAGCAGGGCAACAAGATCACCAACACCCAGTACACCTTCAGCGGCCTGAGCGAGGTCTACGAGAGCATGGCGCTCAACCTGTGCGGCGCCAGTCACTACCCCATGACCAAGCTGTTCGGCCGGTCCCCCGGGGGCCTGAACAGCACCGGGGAGAGCGACCTGAAGCACTACTACGACTACGTGGACAGCCAGCGGGAGGCAAAGCTCCTGCCGGCGCTCCAGAAGCTGCTGCCGGTGCTCTGCATGAGCGCCTGGGGGTATGTCCCGGAGGATCTGGACATATCCTTCCCGCCCCTGTGGACGCCTACAGCCAAGGAAGTGGCGGAGATCGTGAAGGGGAAGGCCGAGACGATCGTCACGGCATATCAGGCAGGTCTGCTCCATGTGGACACGGCCCAGCAGGAGCTGAAGAAGCTGGAGGATGAGACGGGGATGTTCGGGAGCCTGACGGACGAGGAGATCACCGCCAATGCCGGTAAGACCTACCAGGATGCCACCGCCCTGCGGGATCCGCTGGCCGGCTTGCTGATGGAGGGGACCAATGGCGCAGAATCGGGAACTGGAGAAACTGATCCAGATCTACCTGAAGGCTGAGACCGACATCATCAACGAGATCGGCCGGTTGCGGTCTCGGGGCCTGATCGACTACCACGCCGTGGCCGCACTGGAGCGGGTGCAGGTAATCCTTCGCCAGATGGAGAGTGACAGCTGGGAGTACGTGCCCCGCATGATCGAGCGGGAGTTCTACGTGGCGAATCCGGCTGCCTATACCCGGGCCCCGGGGCGGACCCCGATGGAGCACCTGGCGGGCTATCAGTCGGCGCTCAACCTGACGGCGGACCAGCAAGATGTCGTTCAGCGGCTCACCACTGCCCTGATGGCAGAGATCACCGAAGCGGCCACCACATCCATGACCACCATCCAGGATGCGCTCATCGGGCGTACCGCCCCGGACCTGTACCGGCGTGTCGGACTGGAGCAGGTGGCCGTGCAGCAGGCGGTGGGCCGGGGGGTCAACCAATCAGTGCCGGCCTTTGTCCAGGCTCTGCGCCGGGAAGGGGTGAAGGCCTTCACTGATCGAGCTGGCCGAAACTGGAGCCTGCACACATACTGCACGATGGTCAGCCGGACTACGGCCCGGCAGGCCGAGGTGCTGGCAGTGCTCACCGCCGACCCAGAGCAGGATCTATACCGAATCAGCAGCCACGGGACCACATGTGGGCTGTGCGCCCCCTATGAGGGGCGGGTGTACTCCCGCAGCGGGGAAAATCCGGAATACCCGCCGCTGTCAGCGGCCTTCGGTAAGCGGGACCCGGGAGGGCCGGACACCCTGGCCAACACCTGGCTCAACATCCACCCGGGTTGCATGCATGCCCTCTATCCTTACACGGAGGCGGGGCGGACGCCGGGGGAGATCCAGCAGATCAAGGACTTCTCCAACCCAAAGAAGAACCCCTTCACCCGAGATCCGCGGACACAGAAGCAGATCGATGCCTACCGGAAGAAGGAACAGGCCCGCAATACCTGGCTTGAGAACTACCGCCAGTGGGAGCGATACCGTGTGACTCTGGGCGACAAAGTGCCAAAGACCTTTGAGACCTTCCAGAAGCATAAACGGGCCAATGATGAGAAATATCAGGCCTGGCTGCGGGCGTTCCGAGAGGCAAATGCCATTGAAAAATACAGCCGCCTTCGGTATAATACAGATGGGACCGTGGTGGTCACCGACAGGTGGGTGGCGCACCGCTCCATCCCGTCAAATTATCGCCCCAATGCGGTGCTGGAGACCCGCTTCCCTGGACAGCAGGTGGACCGGAACTTCTATGACGGGCAGGGGCGCCTCGTTAAGCAGATCCACAGCGGGGGTCACGGGAACCCCAAGCAGCATACGCTTGGTCAACACGGGGAGCATGCGCATGTTTTTTCATACGGCGAAGATGGAACCATCATAGACCGAGAAACACGTGATTTGACCGAGGCAGAGAGAAAGGAGAATGGTGACATCCTATGAAGAGAACAGTAGCTGAATTGCGGGCCTATCTCCTGAGCCTGGTGAATGATGTGGAGTTTACATGGCGTGGTGCGCACGGCTTGATCATACCGTTTTCCAGAGACCGCTATATTCTGTCCTTCCATGATCCTGATGATCAGGGGACAGAGTTCCATAGCGTAGATGATCTGCTCACCGCGCCGTATCTGGACGGCAATTCGCTTTCTGACGTGTGTGACCAAATTGATTTTTTGACCTGACGGCGGGGGATGAGTCATGAAGCCTGAGGTGATCAAGACGATTGAGACCATCCTGTCCCGCGGGGATCGGGCCGAGGTGATCCCCGGGGAGGACGGAGAGGTCCAGGTGGTCCGGCTCGTCCGCAAGACTGAGCTCGATACACGAGGCAAGAAACGGCCCAGAGCATAAAAGGCCATAGGCAATCGAATATTGTGCCCGCCTCTAAACGTTGAGGCGGATGGACCGAACGGGGTCAACTGCTTACAGATTGTAGGCAGTTGGCCCCGTTTTTATTTTCTGCGAGGTGATCGCTGTGGACAACAACCAGGAGTACATTGACCGGCTCAAGCAGGACCTGGCCGATGAGAACGCCACCGTGCGCAAGTACCTGGCCACTCTCGCACTGGCGCCCGCCGGTGCTGTGGCCCGGCTGCTCGAGGTGATCTCGGATGAGATGGACCACATCGCCGTCATATCCGATCTGCTGCTGGAGGCGGCGGCCGGTCAGAGTGCCGGCCAGGAGCAGCTGGTGCCGGGGGTGGAGTGACATGGCCATCGCATACTACGGCACTGACATCTCCCCCAACAAGACGGAGACCACAGAGGGGTACTTGATCTGCCGGAACGTGCCCATCGCCCGGACTGGGCCCCAGGAGTACTTGGCCAGGGAGCTGCAGCTGGACGGGGATCCGGACCGCCTGGTGTCCGTGGACCGGCTGCCGGAGGACGTGTTCGAGCCGGCCACGCTGGCCAGCTTCGAGGGCAAGCCGGTGACGGACGGCCACCCCCCGGAGGATGTGGGCCCAGAGAACTACGCCGCTTACCAGAAGGGACACGTACAGAACGTGCGCCGGGAGGGCGACTACATCGTGGCCGACCTGTACATCAATGACGCCAATCTGGTCAGTGATATACAGAACGGCGTCAAGCGGGAGGTCAGCTGCGGCTACCTCTGCACCTACGAGCCTGCCGGGGCCGGGTACCGGCAGACCCATATCCGCGGCAATCACGTGGCGGTCGTGCCCAAGGGCAGGGCTGGTCACGCTGTTGCAATAAAGGACGCCGCCAAAGAGGCGGAGAAAGGAATGAACGCTATGAACAAACTGGTTCACGGCATCCTGGCCGCCTTCGGAATGGCGGCCAAGGACGCCCAGCCCGAGGAGATGGACGGGCTGATCGAGACCACCGCCACCGCGCTGGACGCTGTACCCGCGGAGGATGAGACACCTGCCGCGCCGGAGGCCGCACCCGCGGGAGATGGTGGGGACGAGCCCCCCGTGGACGACGCCCTGGACAAGCGGCTGGCTGGTATCGAAGCCATGCTGGCCAAGCTGCTGCACAAGGATGAGCCCAAGCTGGCTGACGAGTGTGACATCGACGAGATGATCGCCAAGCTGGCCGGCGAGGGCGAGCCCGGGGAGGGCAAGGCGCTGACCGTTCCTGTGGCTGAGACCGACACCTGTGTGGAGGGCCCTGCCCGGGACGCCGTGGTTGCGCTGCTGCGCAAGGTGCGTCCGGTGGTGGCCGGCATCCCTGACAAGCAGGAGCGGGCCAAGGTCACTGACGCGCTGCTCAGCGCCATCAGCGGCAAGGACTCCATGCAGGAGATCGCCAAGGCCACCGCCGACAGCGCCCGTGCGGCCGCCCAGGCGACCGCCCAGAACACATATCAGAAGATCTGTGAGGAGAGCGAGGCTGCCTACGCCGCCCGCAACCCCCACAACAAGAAGGAGGGCTAAGAAATGGCACTGAATCCCCAGATCATCGGGAAGGACTTTCCCCACGGCTTCGCGGGCTGCTTTGCTCGTCAGCCGGATATGATCGTGCAGACCCGCCCCGCCGGCGGCGAGGCGAATATCCCCTTTGGCGCGCCTCTGGTGTATGGCTCCGACGGCAAGAGCGTCGAGGCCGCCGGCGCCGGATTTGCCGCCGCCAACTTTGTTGGCGTGGCCGGGTTTGAGATCAAGAGCGCGCTGAACTACCTGGACCAGACCGGCGGCAACTACGCTCCCGGCGAGGCCGTCAGTGTGTTCCAGCGCGGCAGCATCAACGTGAAGGCCTACGGCACCCCCGCCCTGGGCGGCACCGTATACGTGCGGGTCAACACCAGCGAGACCTATACCGACGAGCCTGTGGGGGCGTTTACCGCCACCCAGGAGGACAGCGATACTGTTGCACTGACCAACTGCCAGTGGGGCGGTCCCGCTGACGAGAACGGCATCGCCGAGCTGGTTATCCTGACCCGTAACAAGGCCTAAGAGAGAGGAGGAACAAGAATGCCTTTTCAGAACATGGGAACTTTTAACGCCGGTGTGGTCGGTGGCGGCATGTCCGCCCCCGGCGCTGTGGGCGGCATGCTCACGATGGATGCGGCCGGCATCGCTTCCGGCAACGCTTTTCTGGTGTCTGAGTTGGAGAAGCGGGACACCCTGATCCGCAAGCCCCTCACCTCTGTCACCTACCCCCGTGACATCGTCATGGAGACCGGCGGCGGCTGGGTGGACTTTGTGTCCGCCATGTCCGTGGCCTATGGCCTGACCGGTGGTGCTCAGGGCAGCCCTGTGACCGCCGGCGGCGCCAACGGCATCCCCGTGGTGCAGGCCAGCCTGGACAAGGGTGTATTCAAGGCCCACGTCTTCGCCATCGCCATGCGGGTGATGTTCCAGGACATGCAGCGCTCCAACTTCATCGGGCGCAGCCTGGACAACATGCTCCAGGACGGCGTGCGCATGGCCTACGACAAGCACCAGGATGCAAACATCTATGTGGGTATCGAGGACTACGGCACCACCGGCCTGGTGAACAACCCTGACGCGGTGGAGACCACGGTGGCCGGCAACGGCCAGACTTCCGCCTCCACCAAGTGGGCCGACAAGACCGCGGACCAGATTCTCACCGACATCAACACCGCCCTGACCGATGCGTGGGCCGCCAACGGCTATGACGAGAGCGCCATGCCCAACCACATCCTGCTCCCCTATGAGCAGTACAACTACATCCTGACCACTAAGGTCACGGAGCTGGCCACTGAGACCATCTACGACTTCGTGATGAAGAACAACGTGGCCAGCAAGAACGGCGGCGACCTGTTCATCGGCGCCACCCGCTGGTGCAAGGGCGCGGGCACCTCCAGCTCCGACCGGATGGTGGTCTATGTCAATGACCGCCGGTTCGTCAAGGCCGACGAGCTGGTGCCCCTGTCCCGGATCATGAGCCAGCCCAACGTGGAGAAGGTGGCCTACGACACGGCCTACATGGCCAACGTGTCCGAGGTGCAGCTGTTCTATCCCAGCTCCCTGCGGTACTACGATGGGATCTGAGGAGGGTGCGCCATGTTTGTGCTGAGTAAGCGGAATATCGTCATCCCGGGCCCCAGGGGCGCGGAACCCGTCCGCCTGGCGCGGGACGGCATCGCCAACGTGCCTGACTGGGCGGCAGCTACCGACTACTTCAAGGCCCTGGTGGCGGAGGGCAAGATTGTGCCCACCACGAAGAAGGACCGGGACCAGCAGGAGGCAGCCGAGCAGAAGACCACCGTCCGCCGGGGGAGCAAGACCACCAAAGAGTAGAGGAGCTGATGGGAAATGTGGACCTGGGATAAGCCGCAGTTTTTTGGACTGAGAGCGCGGGCGGCCAACGTGTGCACCGGCAAGGGCAACTACACCGCCCAGCAGTTCCAGGCCGATTTCCCGCAGTTTTTCAACTCGGAGGGGAAACCGCTGCTGCCGGAGGCGATGCTTGCGGAGGTCATCAACATGGTCAACGACAGCATCTGTCCGGACAAGTGGGGCAGCTCCTGGCGCTATGCCGCCGGCCTCTATGTGGCGCACTACGTGACCCTGATGCTGCGGTCCTACGCCCCGTCCAATGACACGGCGGGGCAGGCCGCGGCATCGGGGGCACTGGTGGGTGTGGTGAAGAGCGCCACCCTGGGGGATTCGTCTGTCACCTACGACACCAGCGCCATCACGGCTGGGACGGAGGACTGGGGCGACCTCAACTCCACCACCTACGGGCAGATGCTGGCCAGCCGGGCCCGGATGATCGGGCTGGCGGGAATGGCGGTGATCTGATGAACTGGGCTGACTGGTACACGGACACGGTGGACATCTACCGCACGGTGGAAAAGGTTGTGAATAACCTGACTACCAAAGAGCGGCAGCTGATCCGGGAGGGCGTCCCGTGCCGGGTCTATCGGAATACCCCTGGGGCGATCCAGATGAAGCAGACGGCGGCAGATGTGAACGATGACAGCATGCTTGCCTGCGATAACTCGGTGGACATCCGGGCGGGGGATGAACTCATTATTCATCGCGGCGGACTGCCGTTTACCACAAGGGCCTTTGCCGGAGACCCGCATTACTACACCGAGCCCTTCGGGGCGGTGATCCCCGGGCTGGCACACCAGCAGGTCAAGCTGCTCCAGGAGGAGCGGGTATGACGCTGGATGAACGGGTCAGGCTGGCCAAAAAACAGCAGACGCAGGTCCAGGCGAAGCTGCGGCAAGCGGCGCAAGGTGCCACGCTGCGCGCCATTGAGAAGGCAGTGGCGCTGACGCCACCCACCATGAACGATCTGAGCGGGGCGAACACCCGAACTGGGGAGCTCAAGCAGCGCTGGGTCACAGACAGCAAATTCAAGCCGCAAAAGCGCGGGGCGATGTATGTGACAGAGCTCAATAACAACCGTCCGTATGCCTCCTACGTCAATGACGGGCACCGGATGGACAAACACTTTGTACCGGGGCTGCATGTCAATCCTGGCAGTGGCCAGCTGGAGTACACGCCCGGGGCTGATGTGGGCATCGTCGTAGGGACCAAGACGGCCTATGTCAAGGGGAAATACATGGTGGAGGCGGCAAAGGAAGAATACCGCCGGGTTCTGAAACAAGAACTTGAGGGATTGGAGGAACTGATTGAATGAATTTCACGGTGTCAACGGTTGCCCAGTCCCTCGCGGCGTATTTGGCCCCGCTGCTGCCCGGAGTGACCATGTATGAGGACCCAAACCAGCAGGGCACTACCTGCCCCTGTATGTTCCTGCAGCAGCGGTACAGCTACATTTCCCGGGAGACCGGGACAGACTGGTACCTACGGCGGATCGGTCTGGATCTGACCTATCTGCTGGACTATAACGTGCCCAACCAACAGCGGCAGTACGAGGCGGCCGCGGAGGCGCTGGACCTGGCACTGGAGACATTCCCCTACATGGATGGCTCGGGGGACCCGGCTCAGCTGGTGCGCGCCTATGAGCGGGAGTGGCGGATCGATCTCAACGAGCTGCACTATAAATTCGAGCTGCGGGAGCGCGTCTTTATCCCCCGCGAGGAGGTAAAGATGCAGACCATGGACTATAACGAGGAGGTCCTGAACTAAATGGAAAAGACCAAGAAATACCCTCGGGAGGCCTTGCTGAACAGCAAGAAATTCGCGGGATACCAGCGGGATTTCCTCGCTGCGGTCCTCAAAGCTCCTGAGTACACCATGAAGGAGGCCGAGAAGGCCGTGAATGATTTCTTCGGGAAGGACGGTGATTGACATGGCGGGTGGTACCTGGACCGACCAGAACAAGGTGAGGCCGGGCGTGTATATCCGCTTCCGCACTGGCTCCAATGCCGGGCTGACGGTGGGTGAGCGGGGTGTCGTGACCATCTGCGAGCCCTTGAGCTGGGGCCCGGTGGGCGAGGTCATGACCATCGAGAGCGGAGCGAACATGGTTCCCTTCACCGGCTATGACATCACCCATGAGAAGAACCGGTTCCTGCGGGAAATCTTCCGGGGAACCAACCGGACGAGTGCGCCCACCCTGCTATACCTGTACCGGCCCACCGCCGCCTCCAGTGCGAAGGCCACCGTGACCACCGGTGTGCTGACCGCGACGGCCAAGTACGTGGGCGCCCGGGGCAACGACATCACCATCGTGGTGACGGCGGATGCGGACAGCGAGACCGACGAGTTCTATGTGTCCACCGTGGTGGACGGCGAGATCGTGGATCAGCAGCACGCCGCGGTGGTGGCGGACCTGGTGGCCAATGACTGGGTGGACTGGAGCGGCACCGGCGCGCTGACGGCCACCGTGGGCGCCCCGCTCACCGGAGGGGCGGACGGGACGGTGGCGGCTTCGGCCTACTCCACCTACCTGGAGGCCATTGAGCCCTACAAGTTCGACGTCATCATCTACGACGGCGCCGACAGCACCGTGCAGGATGCTATGGTCGCGTTTGTCAACCGTCTGGCGGACGAGAATGGCCAGTATACCCAGCTGGTGGCCGCCAACCTGACTAACCCAGACAGCCGGTTCGTGGTCAATGTCATGTCCGGGGTAGCCCTGGCAGATGGCACCGTGCTCACCCCGCAGCAGGTGACCTGGTGGGCGGGCGGAGCCACGGCGGGCGCTGCGTACAACGAAAGCCTGACCTACGCCACCTATCCCACCGCCGTGTCGGTCTCCCCGCAGCTGACCAACACCCAGATCATCGCCGCGCTCGCCGCAGGCCAGTTCATCCTGGTGGCGGACTGCGACGAGGTGCATGTGGAGCAGGACATCAACAGCCTGGTCACCTACACCACGGAGATCGGCGAAGTCTACCACAAGAACCGGATCATCCGGTTGTGCAACACCATCGCCAACGACATCTACCAGCAGTTCAGCCAGAACTATATTGGTATCGTGAACAATAACGAGGCAGGACGAGCCCGGTTCCAGGCGGCCATCGTGGGCTACCTGCTCCAGATCCAGGCCAACGAGGGCATCCAGAACTTCGACGCCGAGGATGTGGAAGTGCTGCCCGGCAATGACATCGACTCCATTGTGGTCAATGTGGCCATCCAGGCCGTGGACAGCGTGGAGAAGATCTATATGACTGTAACGGTCTCCTGAGGAGGTGTGTAAAAGATGAGTTATTTGATCGCAAAAGACACGGTAAACGGCGCGGAGGGTAAGATCTTCGTAACCCGGAGCAACCGGAATGTTGAGGTCTGCGGCATGAAGAACATCACGACCAATGCCGAGATCCAGTCCAGCGACATGCGGGTGATCGGTACCCGGAAGATCCAGGACAAGCCCAACGGGTCCAAGCTGACCGGCACGGGCAACATCTATTACGGTTCCAACGGCTCCAACATGTGGCGGGACATGGTGCTCCAGTACATCAACACCGGCGTGATGGATGAGTTCGACATCCAGATCACCAACCAGGACCCCACCACCAGCATGGGCAGCCAGGTGATTGCCTATTACGGTTGCCATCTGACCGGTACCATCCCCCTCAGCATCCTCAATTCCGAGGAGGCCATGCTGAGCTATGACTTCAATTTTGTTTACACAGATGTGGCTATGCTGCAGGGATTCAGTGATCCTGCGCAGCTGGGCGGCTGATAGGAGGAGATTACCATGAGCGGACTTTCCGATTTTCTCAATCCCATCCTGCCGGAGGAGCAGGAGGTCTATATCTCGGATCGGTTTGTGCAGCACGACGAGAAGGGCAACGTGGTCAAGGGCCCGGACGGCAAGCCCCTGCTGCGGGCGTTCCGGGTGCGGGCGCTGACCCAGGCGGAGAACGACGAGATCACCAAGCGGGCCACCCGCACCACGACAGTCAAGGGCCAAAAGGTGAGCCAGCTGGACAGTCTGGACTACGGCCGGCGGCTAGTGGTGGCGGCCACGGTGGAGCCGGACTTTTCCAACAGCGCCCTGTGCCAGCATTTTGAAACCCTGGACCCGCTGGAAGTTCCGGGGCGGATGCTGCTGAGCGGGGAGTACAACAAACTGGTGGACGCCATCACCACCCTGTCCGGGTTTGGTGACAACGTGGAGGACGAGGCAAAAAACTGATCGCCGGGGCCAACCCAGATCCCGAGACATTGATCGCCTACTACTGCTTCGTCAATCTGGGCTGGCCCCCCTCCAAGTATGCCTCGCTGCCCTACCGGGAGCGGGTGCTGATCGCCGAGTTCGTGGCGAAAGAGGTCAGCGAACGGAAGAAGGCCGAACAAAAGAGGTGATACCGTGGCCACGATCCAGGAGGAACTCATCCTCTACGATAAATTTTCTGGTACCTTCACGAAGTACATTCGCCAGGCGAACCAGGCGGCCGGCGCCACCTCCAGCGCGCAGAAGAGCGTTGACCGGATGACGCAGAGTCAGAAGAAGGCCGCGAATGCCACCGACGGCCTGGCCGGCTCCGTCCGCAAACTGGTGGCCGGGTATGTAGGCTTACAAACCATCTCCAGGCTCATCAACCTGTCCGATACAATCACTTCGACCGCGGCCCGCATCGATATGATGAACGACGGGTTGCAGACCACTGCGCAGCTGAACGACATGATCTGGCAGTCTGCGCAACGTTCCCGAGGGCTGTACACGGAGACAGCTAACCTGGTGGCCCAGTTGGGCAACCTGGCCGGCGACGCCTTCAGCAGCAGCCAGGAGATCGTGGCCTTTGCAGAGCAGATCAATAAGCAGATCGCCCTGTCCGGGGCGTCCGGCACTGCGGCCAGCGCGGCCATTCTGCAGCTGACCCAGGGCCTGTCCTCAGGCGCCCTCCGGGGCGAGGAGCTCAACTCCATCCTGGAGCAGACGCCCACCATCGCCCAGGCTATTGCTCAGTACATGGGCGTGACCACTGGGGAGATGCGGGAGCTGGCCAGCCAGGGCGCCGTGACGGCGGAGGTGGTGAAGAACGCCATGTTCGCTGCCGCGGAGGAGACCAACGCCAAGTTTGAGTCCATGCCCATGACCTGGGCCCAGGTGTGGAACCAGTGCCAGAACATCGCCATCCAGGCCCTGGAGCCGCTGCTGGGAGTGGTCAGCAGCTTTGCGCAGCTGGTGAGCAACAACATTGACGTGGTGATCCCGGTCATTGCCGGCCTGGCAGCGGGGCTGCTGTTCTTTGCGGCAGCGACTGCCATAGCTGATGCCGCAGTAAGTGGCTTTTTTACGAGGCTGCTGACAAACCCGCTGACCTGGATCGCCGTGGCCATCGGCATTGTGATCGCGTTGATCGTCCAGTGGGTGCAGGCGGTGGGCGGCCTACAGACCGCATGGCTGATCGTCGTGGATGCTCTGATGTACGGTTGGGATACGGTAAAGGCCGGCTTTATGACCGGGGTGTTCTTCGTGATGAACCTCTGGGATCAGCTCACCCTGGCACTGGCCACCGCCTCCACGAATATTGTGAACTTCATGGGCCAGATGAAGGCCAACGTGCTTCTGATCCTGCAGACTATGATCAATGGGGCCATTGACTTAATCAACTGGTTCATCGAAAAGTTGAACCTCCTGCCGGGTGTGGCTATCCAAACCATTGAGCGTGTCACCTTTGGCACCACCGCACAGCTGGAGAATGAGGCAGCCACGGCGGCCCGGAACCAGGCGCTGACCGCACAGCAGCAACAGGTGGCGCAGAACATCGCAGATCGCCAGGCAGAGCTTGAGCAGATGTGGGCGGACAGAGATGCCGACCACGCCGCCCGGCAGCAAGAGATTGCCCAGCGCCAGCCGGCGGCCGCGGCGAACTCTGGGAGCGGCACTCAGTGGACCACTGGGAACGTTGGGAGCTATGACCCTTACAGCGTGGAGACCGCGGCCAATACCGGGTCAGCTGCGAGCAGTTTGAGCAGCATCGAGAAGTCCGTCAACATGGCGGACGAGGACCTGAAAAACCTGGTGGACATGGCGGAACGGCGGTATGTGAACAACATCAACCTGCAGGCCAACACCCCGGTCATCACCGTCAACGGGGCCAACACCGGGCGAACACAGGCAGACCGGCAGGCGCTGGCGGACACAATCGCCAGTATCCTGCAGGAGCAGGCGGCGGCCGGCGCCACGCGAGCTACCGCGCATGCTTATTCGGGAGGCTGATTGTATGAGGATCAATTACGGCCTGTTTTTCACCCTGGACGGGCAAGTGATCCGGCTGCCGCACAACCCGGAGAAGCTGCCTGTGACCCTGGATAACGACAACCAGGACGAGAACGTGCTGGGCATCGGACCCATCACGCTGCCCTGCATCCCGAAACAGAAAGAGGTCACCATCTCCGACTATTTCCCCGGGCGTCCGGACAGTTTTACTGTCACCCCCAACGGGTTTCGTGAGCCGGAGTTCTACATCGGCTTCTTTGAGCGGGCCATGCGGGAAAGATCCATTCTGACCTACACCCCGGTGCGCTACTATGAAAACGGGGCCCCGTTTTTCACGTCTGATGAGGGCTTTGACTGCATCGTCACGGGCTTCACCTACGAGGAGCGCGGCGGGGAGACCGGAGACTTTTATTATGGCCTGAGCATCCGGGAGTGGCGGGACTATTCCCCCCAGGCGGTCACCGTGAAGCAGGAGACGAGCCAGGACGGGGAGCAGGAGACCATCCTGACCAACGAGCCAAGCCGAGATGTGCCGCAAAACCAGCTGGTGGTGGGCGCTACGGTGATCGCCAACGGCAATTACTACTACACCTCCTACGGGGACGAGCCCCACGGGACCGCCAACGGCAGCCGGGTGGTAGTGTCCCGGATCGTCAGCTCAGACCCCACCCGGCCGTGCAAGGTCCACATCACCACGGAATCCGGGGGTGACCTGGGGTGGATCTCCGCGGATCAGCTGCAGGTGGTGACTGACACATGATCTGTGAACTCATCATTGCCAACAAGCGCAGCGGGAAAATGTGGGACGTGACCAACAGCACCACCACCGTCTCCTACACCACGGAGCGCACCGGGAGCCCGGGGAAACTGACCTTCACCGTTATCAAGGGCGGGGATCTGGACTTCCTGGAGGGCGACATCGTGCGGTTTTCCGTGGACGGCACCCTGGTATTTTACGGCTGGGTGTTCACCAAGTCCAAAGACCGCTGGGGGCTGATTGAGGTGACCTGCTACGACCGTATCCGGTACCTCAAGGCCAATGCCTCCTATGCCTTTTATGGGCAGACGGCAGACCAGATTATCGCCCAGATCGCGGCGGACCGGCAGATTGCCACCAGCGTATTGGCAAGCACCGGGTATCAGATACCCTCCCTGGTAGAGACAGACCAGAGCTGCCTGGACATTATCCAGGGTGTGCTGGAAACCACGCTGTTGAACACGGGGACGATCTATGTGCTGTACGACGACGGGAACGGCCTGGCGCTGAGCCGGCCGGAGGATATGCAGTACCCCGTGATGGTCGGGGACAAGTCCCTGCTGACGGACTATACCTACAAGACCGACATCGATGAGCAGACCTACAACTCCATCAAGCTGGTGCGGCCCAATGAGGAGACCGGCCGGGCGGATGTAGTGGTAGTGGAGGATAGCGCCAACATTGGGCAGTGGGGTCTCCTGCAGCTCTACCAGCAGGTAGACGGGGATGTCAACACCGCTCAGATGACGGAGCAGGCGAAGGCGACGCTGGCGTATTACAACCGCCGGATGCGGACACTGAAGGTACAATCCCTGGGGATTGTCGGAGTCCGGGCCGGTGGGATGATCCGGATGAAGGTACAAGGCCTGGGAGACATCAATCTGGATCAGTGGGTGCTGCTTGAAAAGGTCACCCACACCTTCGAGAATGATGTCCACACGATGGAATTTGAGACACTGGAGATCTAACTATGGGCATGAGTTTGTTGCAGACGCTTCAAATGATCGCGGATCAACAGCAGGGGGCCTCTCAGCCCACGGATCTGTCCACGGGCATGGTGACCGCCGTCAACCCGCTGGAGATCACCCGGGATGTGCATCAGCAGGCGCTCCGCCAGGAGGTGCTCTACCTCACAGAGAGCGTGGTGGAGAAAAAGATCCCGGTCCTGGCGCACAACCACTGGATCAACACCCTGGGGCATTCCCATACCTGCCCTGACGGGACAACCTCTACAGACTTGAGTGACCGGTACCGGACGGAGCCCTATTCCCTGGTATCGGAAGGCTTCGACAGCACGGAGCAGGCGCAGGACATCGTCTGCTGGGAGCACGGAAAGCAGCTGCCCGTGGAGGACGGGTTCATCATACTGAACCGCAAGCTGGAGGTGGGAGACAAGGTGCTGCTTCTGTCCGTCGCGCGTGGGCAGAAGTTCATCGTGCTATCCCGCATCTTCGAGCACGAGTGAGGAGGGACGAGGTATGCCGACACTGCCGAATGACAACGGCATCCAGCTGTCCGGCCCTGTTTCCTATCAGGAGCAGCCCGGGCTCACCTGGTACTGCAACCGGGAGACCGGCCGCATCCAGGGCACCTGTGACCAGCTGGCGGCAGTCCGGCAGGCGGTGGAGATCCTGCTGTGGACGGAGCGGTTCCGTTGGCAGATCTACCAGCCCTATACCGGCACGGAATATGACGGACTGATCGGCCTGGACCCGGGCTATGTGGGTGTGGAGCTCAAGCGCCGGATCCGTGCTGCCTTGGCTGTGGATAGCCGGGTGACCGGCATTGAGGATTACGCCTACACCGTTGAGGACGGTATCCTCCACGCCACGTTCACCGTGCGCACGGTGTTCGGGCAGATCGAGGGCCAGAGCATGGAGGTGGCGATCGCATGATTGATTTATCCGCACAGACCTACCGGAACCTTCTCCAGCGCATGCTGGGGCGGGTGCCGGATATCTATGACAAGCGGGACGGCTCCCCGATACCCACCGCCCTGGGACCGGCGGCCTATGCCCTGGAGGAGGCATACCTGGCCCTGAACCAGGTGCAGCGTGCCGCCTTCATTCAGACGGCGGTGGGCAGCGACCTGGACCTGCTGGCCCTGATTGCCAGCCTGACCCGGTACCCGGCCAGCGCCGCGGTGCGCCTGGGCATCTTCGACGCCGAGATTCCCATCGGCTCCCGGTTCTCCACCATCAACGGCGGCGACAGCATCAACTTCGTGGCCACGGCGGCAGCCACTGTGGAGGATCCGCAGGAGGGGGATTACTACTACCAGCTGACTGCGGAGACGCCCGGAACTATCGGGAACGACTACGCCGGCCCCATCCTCCCCATCAACACCATCCCCGGCCTGGGCTCGGCACAGATCCAGGATATCCTCGTGCCCGGGGATGACACGGAGACCGACGATGACTTCCGGGAGCGGATCATTGAGGCGCTCAACGAGCGGCCCTTCGGTGGGAACATTGCCAGCTACCGGCAGTTTGCGCCCAGCATCGACGGGGTGGGCAGCGTGCAGGTTTACCCCACCTGGAACGGCGGGGGGACGGTCAAGCTGTCCATCCTGGGTAGCGACTGGCTGCCGGCCAGCGAGACCCTGGTGGAAAATGTACAGAACGCGGTGGATCCTCCGCCCAACCAGGGCTTGGGCCTGGGTACCGCCCCCATCGGGGCGACGGTGACGGTGGTGGCCCCCACGGCCCTGACCGTCAACGTGAGAGCCACCCTCACCCTGGCGTCCGGGTACCAGATCGGGCAGGTGCAGCAGCCCATCCAGGACGCCATCGAGGCCTACCTGCTCAGCGTGCGGCAGGAGTGGGACACCAATGTGAGCACAGACAATGTGGCCTATGCGGCCGACGTGTACGTGGCCAGGGTGACCGCTGCCATCGTGGGGGTGACCGGGGTGGTCAACGCCACCAACGTGCAGTTAAACGGCGGCACTGCCGATCTGGAGCTGACAGAGAACGGCACCACGCAGCAGGTGCCAGTATTGGGGACGGTGACGCTGACATGAACCCGATCCAGTTTGACCCTGAACTGCTCCAGTACCTCCCCACCTGGTATAAGCCCATCCAGGAGTATCAGCAGCTGTGCCAGACGGAGAGCCAGGAGCTGGAGCTGCTGGCGGAAGCCATGCACACGGTGAAGGACAACTTCTACTTCCAGACCATGACCGAGAGCGGGGTGGAGGAGTGGGAGCAGGTGTTCGGTATCGTGCCCAACCCGTCCACCGAGGATCTGGAGTTCCGCCGGGCCCGGGTGCTCAACCGGATCAGCACCAAGCCGCCCTTTACCCTGGGGTTCCTCTACCGGAAGCTGGACGAGCTGATCGGCCCTGGAGAGTGGACCGTGACGGTGGATTACCCGAACTATACGCTGTATATCGAGAGCGCAGCGCAGAATTTTAACTACGCTACCGAGGTCACGTATACAGTGAACCGGATCAAGCCGGCGCACATCGCGTTTGTGCAGAAACCTTTTGTGCAAAGTGGGCTGCTGCTCAGTGAAACGATCAGCGGAGCGCTGCGAGACTACAATTACGTATTGGGCAGTTGGCAGTTGGGAGTGCTGCCGTTTGCCGTCGAGGAGGACATGGGGGTGCTTAAATTGCCGACAACACCGAGCGTACAGCCGCCGCTGCTCTCTGGGGTAGCCGGGTTTGTGCTGGGGGACATCGCTGCGGCCCGGATCAATGGTGCGATCGTGGTCAATGATGTCAGCAAGACGCAGGAGGGGGCACTGGTCACCGTAACCTACCCAGTATCCAGCTCGTTGACCGATGAAATCCTACAAGCAGAGCTGTTGGACAGCGCGGGAAATGTGCTGACCAGCTCGGCGATTTATGTGGCCGTGGGCCCGCAGCCGGTTATTATGACGCACAAGATCCCAGTACGGGAAGGAGTTATCGAGAATGGCTGATAAACCGATTGTCACCCCACCTCAGGGAGATCTCCCAGAAAATTGGACCACGGGACAGATTGTCGCACCCGACGGGACAGAGGTTGGACTGACAGAGCAGCACGGCTATAACCACCTCATGCAGCTGGTCAACGCACTTGCGAATGGCGTAACCGCCATCAATGATGCGTTCTCGTTACTTGCGTCTCTGGGGGATGATGGTAAGATCCCCGCAGAGGAACTGCCGAGTATGGACTTCATCCCCACATCTCAGAAAGGCAAGGCAAATGGTGTAGCGTCGTTGAATAAGAGCGGTAAGGTTCCCTTGGCGCAGCTGCTGGCCGGCGTGGCCGGCGGACTGGCCACACTGAACGCAAACGGTAAGGTTCCGCTGGCGCAGCTGCTGGCCGGCGTGGCCAACGGACTGGCTACGCTGGATGCTGGAGTTAAAGTCCCAATAGATCAGATCCCAAACCTGAACACGAACAAGATTACCAGCGGCATACTGCCCGTTCTCCGAGGTGGCACCGGGAAGAGTAGCTTCACCGCTAACCGGCTCCTGTATGGCGCATTCGCCCAACTTGCTACGCCCAGCCAGGACAGCGTGCTCATGCAGGCCGGGAATGCCGCGCCCTATTGGTCTACGATCGCGGCGCTCGCCGAAAAGCTCGGGCAGAACAACATCGCGCGGGTGCAAACCGGCTCCTACGTTGGGACTGGCACATACGGGCAGAACAACCCGTGCAGTTTAACCTTCTATTTCGTACCGAAGGTCGTTTTGATCACATCCAGCGATCAGGGACTAATGTGGGCATTTATTAATAGCTGCCCCAAGTATGTCGCAATTGGGTCAGATGTGGATGCGGCTGCGTATACCGGGGCGATCACATGGTCGGGCGCGTCGGTGTCCTGGTACACCACGTGGGCTCAATATATGCATGACTACGGCCAAGCAAACCACTTAGGCCAGCACTATTACTGGCTTGCCGTCGGATAGCTCGATTTTGTGCCTAAGTTTTCCCGCGAAGCGCAGGATCTCAAAGCGCCGGTTTTCCACGGTTTACTTTCCCATACTAACTCTGATATATCCGTAAGTCATAATTTTTCAAATCCTTTCATCGAGGTGATATAAATGAAACTGATCCGCAGCACACCAAATCCCAGCGGAGCCTATCCGCCCATTCAGGAGGTCAGCACCACAAATGTGCCGGAGGGCATGGCGGTGTGGCCAGACAGTCTGGAGACCGATACATTTTACCAGTACGGCGGCTATGTTTTGTTGGCTATCAACGCAGCCTACGAGGAGACACCGGCCACCGTGGCCAGCTACGTCCCCAACATGGAAGCGTGGGAGGCGTGGAAGAGTACACAGCCTGACCCTATCGACGAGGCCAAGGCTAAGAAAGCGGCGGAGCTGTCCGCCGCCTGCAATGCGGCCATCGTGGCCGGGATGGACGTGGAGACCACCCAGGGGATGGAGCATTTCAGCCTGGCAGAGACTGACCAGATCAATCTGACTGCGGCGCACAGCGCGATCCAGGCCGGCGCACCCGGCTATCCATACCATGCAGACGGGGAGCTGTGCCGGATGTTTACCGCCCTGGAGATCAACGCAATTTCCGCCGCCTCCATCGCGCACAAGCTGTATCACACGACGCTGTGCAACCATCTCCTTACCTGGGCGAGACGGGCTGAGACCATCGAAGAAGTCAACGGCATTACCTACACCGACGAAGGGATGCCGGAGGATCTTGCGGCCAACATGGCGCAGATCCTGTCCACCGCTCAAAATGGATAGGGCGGGACGGTACGTCCTTTCCATGCTCCTGTGGACATGGGGCGGGGCGGTCTATTTCCTGTTTGAGGTTGCGTGGAAATCCATAGGGGGGCACCCGGAGCGGATTAGCTGGACGATGCTGGTGGTGGCGGTGATCCTGTGTATCCCAATAGAGCGGTGCGGGGCGGAAGCGCCGTGGGATTGGCCCATATGGCTCCAGGCGGTGGCCTGTGCTGCCCTTGTGACAGCCGTGGAGCTGGTTGCCGGGGTTGTGCTCAATATCTGGCTGGGGCTTGACATATGGGACTACTCCCATCTGCCCCTAAACTTCCTGGGGCAGATATGCCCGCAATTTTCCGCCCTGTGGGTGGGACTATGTCTTGTGTTCGTGCCGAGCTTTGACTGGTTGCGCTGGGCCGTGTCGGGTGGCAAAAAGCCGCATTACACCTGGATGCTTAATTTTTGATGAGGGGGTGAATCCAATGGTCCAGATGGATCTCGGGGCGCTTGCGGCGACGTTTATCGCGGCCATGGGTATCCCAAGCACTATCCTGGGGCTGTTTGTTTGGCGCCTGAAGAAATCGGTCGAGGCAAGGGACAAGGAACAGGAGGCCCGAGCCAAGGCCCAGCAGGATTTTTTGGTGTTGCTTGTGCAGGGGAACCAGGCGGCCATCGCACTGGGTGAGGCGACTGCCCACGCCATGCAGCGGGGGCATACCAACGGAGATATGGAAGCCGCGCTGAAATACGCGACCCGTATCAAGCATGAACAGAAAGAATTTTTAAACAAACAAGGCGTACACGCCTTGATGAGCGAATGAGGAGGATATATCAATGGAAAATCTTGCTGTATTGCTACCGGTCATTGGTCTGCTGGTGGCCCTGACCAACATCGTCACCCAGGTGGTCAAACGAGTGACCTGGGACAAGATGCCTACCAATGTAGTGGCAGTGATCGTGGCTATGGTCTTGACTGTGGCGGCCGGAATTGCCTACTGTCAGATCAAGACGGTGTCCATCACCTGGTATCTGGTGGTAGGACTGATCGTGGCGGGGTTTGCCGTGGCCTACGCCGCCATGTTCGGGTTTGATAAGCTGCGGGAGGTAATGAATTGGGGTGGAAAGGATGGCTAAGATTATGACTTCTGGGGCCTTCGTGGCAAAGGCCCGAGAAATCGCGACCCAGTACAAGACCACCTACATGCTAGGCCCATGGGGATGGCCCTGTACGGATAAGATGATTACCCGGGCCACCACCAACGGCAGTCATGCCCAGACCAACAAGCAGTGGCTGTCCTACGCCTATGCCATCAAGGACAAGGGGTTTATCTTCGACTGCGTGGGGCTGATCAAGGGCATCCTGTGGGGCTGGAGCGGTGATATGAGCCGCACCTATGGCGGAGCTGGATACGCCTGTAACGGTCTGCCGGACATTGACGCTGGGGTGATGATCAAGAGCTGCGCTGAGGTATCTACGGATTTCTCCAGCATTGAGCCCGGCGAAGTGGTGTATATGCCCGGCCATATTGGCATCTATGTGGGAGATGGAGTGGTGGCAGAGGCTACTCCCAAATGGCATTGGGGAGTGCAATTGTCCACCTGTTCCAACGTCTCAAAACAGCAAAAATCTGGCACTGTAGGACAGAGGCAATGGACCAGCCACGGGAAGCTGCCCTGGGTGGACTACACAGACAATCTTGAGGAGGATGATGAAGATATGGCAGCGAGGTATGAGCGGTTGAGTGACATCCCGGAGGGCAGCGATTTCCGGGGGATTATTGGCGCCCTGATGGATGCTGGGATCATCAACGGAGATGGCTCTGATCCAGATGGGAACAATGATGTGATTGACCTATCCCACGATATGATCAGGATGCTGGTCTTTAACTATCGCGCCGGCGTATATGACGAGGCGATTCGTGCGGCCGGCAAGGATCCAGATCAGTACAAATGAAGATCCGGGCATCTACGCTGGCGCTGGTAGGAGCTTACATAGCAGCAAGTGCAGGCATCCTGTATGCACTCAATTATGGTGGGGTGCGCCTGCTGTTCACGCTGGTAGCGCTGGTTTCGGGAGCCTTTTTGGGCTGGTTGCTGTATTGGCTCAACGAGAGAGACATCCTCACTTTTTCTCATGTCATCGTGGCATGGCTGATTGTCAACGGAACCTGCGTGATGTGGGGCGTGCTATACTTGGCCGTCACAGGGGCGGATCAGATAGCGGAGACGTTAGGGAGATATGTGGTTACGGAGCTATTGGGTACCGTGGGTGTAGCGCTGGCAAAGAGTGTGATTGAGAACCTGAGTAAAAACAACAACTGGCCCGACAAAAAATCGGGCATCAAAACAGATTTGTAGGGGCAATAAGAGAGCTAACTATACTGCTAACTATAAGTTATATTGCAGTGTGTTTGGGCACATCTTTCCAAGTCAAGAGCGGTAAACTAACAAAACCCCGAATCCGTTGGGATATAACGGATTCGGGGTTTTGTTGGCGCGGAAGGAGGGATTTGAACCCTCGCGCGGCTTTCACCGCCTACTCCCTTAGCAGGGGAGCCCCTTCGGCCTCTTGGGTACTTCCGCAGGCAGAATGGGAACGCTGACAGGCAGCCGATTTGACTTTGGCGGAGAGAGTGGGATTCGAACCCACGGCCCTTGCGGGTCACCGGTTTTCAAGACCGGCTCCTTAAACCACTCGGACATCTCTCCAGATAGGGGGAGCTTAAATGCGAGCATTATCTTACCATAGACAATGGGGTTTGTCAACGAAAAATTCTCCTGCCTCACCCCTTGACAACGCCGCTGTGCTCCATTAGAATAGAGCCAATTAAAGGCGTGGATGGGAAGAAGGTGCGGGATCCCCCGATGCAGAGAGCCGGTGGCAGGTGCGAACCGGCGCGGAGGCCCACACGGATGCTGATCCCGGAGCCGCCGTCCCGAACCGTGACGCGTAGTAGGGGCGGACGGGTTGATCCCGTTACAGGTCAAGGCCTTGTTGGAGGCCGTTGAGCGCCCCTGGGTAACCCGGGGCGGAATAAGGGTGGTACCGCGTGATCTCACGCCCCTGACGATTTGCAGTCGGGGGCGTGTTCGCTTGTCCCCCGTATGAGCCAAAGGAGGACTCGCCATGAACCTGAAGCCAGGATTCCAGAAGTATATCCCTTTCCAGCCTCAGCCCATCCAGGGCCGGACCTGGCCGGACCAAACCATCTCAAAGGCGCCCATCTGGTGCTCGGTGGACCTGCGGGACGGCAACCAGGCCCTGATCGACCCGATGAACCACCAGGAGAAGCTGGAGTATTTCCACACCCTGGTGGACATCGGGGTCAAGGAGATCGAGATCGGTTTCCCCTCTGCCTCGGAGACGGAGTATGAGATCTGCCGGGCGCTCATCGAGGGGGGACATATCCCTGACGATGTGACCATCCAGGTGCTGGTCCAGGCCCGGGAGCACCTGATCCGCCGCACTTTTGAGGCCATCGACGGGGCCAAGAACGTGATCCTGCACTTCTACAACTCCACCTCCACCCTCCAGCGCAAGGTGGTCTTCCATGCCGACTGCGACGCCATCACCAAGATAGCCACCGACGCGGCCGACCTGATCTATGAGATGGCCCAGCCGGTGATCGCCGGCGGGATGAACCTGCGCTACGAGTACTCTCCGGAGTCCTTTATGGGCACCGAGATGGACTATGCCGCCCAGATCTGCGCGGCTGTGCTGGACCACCTGCATGCCACCCCTGAGCGCCCCGTCATCCTCAACCTGCCCACCACAGTGGAGAACTGCATGCCCAACCAGTTTGCCGATATGCTGGAGTACTTCCTGCGCAAGCTGCCTGGAAGGGAGCGGGCCATCATCTCCCTGCACCCCCACAACGACCGGGGTACCGGCGTGGCCACCGCCGAGCTGGGGCTGCTGGCGGGGGCGGAGCGGGTGGAGGCCACCTTGTTTGGCAACGGGGAGCGCACGGGCAACGTGGACCTGGTCACCCTGGCTATGAATCTGTGGAGCCAGGGGGTGGATCCCCAGCTGGACCTGCACGACATCAACCGGATCCGGGAGATGTATGAGCGATGCACCAAGATGGAGGTGGGCAAGCGCCAGCCCTATGCGGGTGAGCTGGTGTTCACCGCCTTTTCGGGCAGCCACCAGGACGCCATCAACAAGGGCTTCCAATACATGGAGTGCAGCGGCACGGATCTGTGGGAGGTGCCCTATCTGCCCATCGACCCGGCGGACGTGGGCCGGCAGTATGAGCCCATCATCCGCATCAACTCCCAGTCGGGCAAGGGTGGGGCGGCCTTTGTCATGCAGCACACCTTCGGCTACGACCTGCCTAAGGCCATGCACGGGGAGTTTGGCGCCATCGTGCAGCGGGAGAGCGACCGGGTGGGCCGGGAGCTTCAGCCCCAGCAGATCTTCGACCTGTTTGACCGGGAGTACCTCTCTGCCCCCAAGACCTACCAGCTGGTGCGCCATACCTTCCAGGAGGACGCCCGCCACGGGGACGCCAGCTGGGTGAAGTTCCAGGGAGAGATCGGCTACCAGGGCAAGACCATGGCGGCCAGCGGGGAAGGCAACGGCCCCATTGACGCCTTCTTCAACGCCCTGCACGGCCTGCCCCAGGGGGCCATCGACGGCTATCAGTTTGTGGATTATCAGGAGCACGCCGTCTCCTCTGGTTCAGACACCCAGGCGGTGTGCTACATCCATCTGAAAAATCCCCAGGGGGAGGATGTGTTCGGCGTGGGCAAGAGCCATAACATCAACCGGGCCTCCTTGCGGGCGATCCTGAACGCCATCAACCGCTCCCTGCTGAAGTGACCCTTGTCAGGGAGGGGCAGACGTGGTAGGATGAAATAAATCATCAGAAAGTTGGGATCGCCATGAAGACAGCCGCGTTTATCGGGACCGGGAACATGGGAGGGGCCTTGGCACGGGCGGCCTGCCGGGCCATTGGTCCGGATGAGGTGGTGCTGACAAACCGCACCGCCGGCAAGGCACAGGCCCTGGCCCAGGAGCTGGGCTGTGCCGCCGCGCCGGACAACGACCGGGCGGTGGAGCAGGCCCATTACATCTTCCTGTGCGTCAAGCCCCAGATGATGCAGGGGGTGCTGGAACAGCTGGCCCCCACCCTCCGGCGCTGCCATGAGGCGGGGCAGGAGAAGGTGCTGGTGTCGGTGGCGGCGGGCCTGCGCCTGGCCGACCTTTCCCGCTTTGCCCAGGGCGCGGGGTATAGCCCGCTCGTTCTGCGTCTGATGCCCAACACCTGCGTGGGGGTGGGCCAGGGGGTGACCGCCCTGTGCGCCCCGGAGGGAGCCGGGGAGGAGGCGCTGGCCCAGGTGGAGCGGATCCTGAGCCAGTCGGGCCTGGTCACCCGCATCCCGGAGGGGCAGATGGATGCCTTTTCCGCCCTGGCCGGCTGTGGGCCCGCCTTTGCCTGCCTGTTTCTGGAGGGGCTGGCTGACGGAGGGGTGCTGGCAGGGCTGCCCAGGGCGCTGGCCATGGAGTATGCCTTCCGGATGGTGCTGGGCACCTGCGCCATGGCCCTGGAGCGGGGCAAGCACCCCGGTGTGCTCAAGGACGAGGTGTGCTCCCCCGGCGGTTCCACCATCGCGGGGGTGGCCGCGTTGGAGCGGGCAGGCTTCCGGGCCGCGGCCATGGACGCGGTGCTGGCTGCCTGGCGGCGCAGCGGGGAGCTGGGGGGCTGACCCCGGGGCCAAGGCGCAAACCAGTTGAAAACCATAGGCCGTCCACACAAAGGGTGGACGGCCTATGTTGTTTCATGATAGAAAAAACCGCCGCCTGATGGCAGGCAGCGGTGTAGCGGGTCCAAATACTTATGGCTGGGGCGGCTCTTCCGGGGGCGCGGCGGGCCGGGCAGGCAGGGCGGCGTTGACCAGGAAGGCCATGGAGACGCCCACGATGGTTTCCAGCACCCGGGCCAGGGCATAATAGTAACGTTCCTCGCCGCTCAAACCGCTGGACAGGACGATGACGCAGGGGAGCACACAGGCCATGGTGCACGCCGCGGGCTGGTGCAGCAGGGTGCAGATCCAGATGCCTACCACACAGGACAGCCCCAGCAGCACTGCCTGGAAGGCCCAGAAGGAGAACAGCGACTCCGGGATCAGGATCATCAGCGCGCCGATGACCGCCCCTACCAGCACCCCCAGGAACCGGGCCAGCCCCACCTGAAGGGTCTGCTCCAGCGAGCTTTGCATACACACCACGCAGGGGATGCAGGCGTATAGGGGCCCCAGGTAGCCCAGCACACCCGGATAGCTCTTGTTGTACAGCAGGCCGAAGGGGACAAAGATCAGATAGGACAGGGTGACCGCCACGGCGGTCTTGATGGTGCGCATCCCGATGTGAGGGATGGCGGGAAGATGGAGCTTTCTCATTGGTATCTCTCTCCTCTGGCCGGCCCGGACGGCCGGGACGGACTCAGTAGGCGGCCACGATGCCGCCGCGGTTGGCGTAAAAGGTGCTGATGCCCCTGGTCTCGGTGATCAGGATGCGGGAGAAGGCGCAGCGCCGCTGGGCCAGATCCCGCAGATAGTCTGCCCGCTTGGGGCACAGGCAGTGGGAGATGCACAGCGTCTTGCCCCGATGGAGCCGGTCTTGGGCCATCAAGTCGGTCAATTTGCTCAGGGCCTGCTTAATGGACAGGGCCTGGGTGTGCTTGCGGATCTCCCCTTCGGGGGTGGACCCCATGACCAGCTTGACCCGCAGCGCGCCAGTGATCAGCGCCTGGGTCCGGTTCAGCCGGCCCGCCTTGCGCAGGGTATCCAGGTTCTCCAGCACGAATAGCGTGTTCAGTTCGGCGATATACCGGTCGGTTTGGGCCACCACCTGGGTGAAAGACAGACCTTGCCCGGCCAGGTCGGCCACCCGCTGGGCAACCAGCGTCTGTCCGGCGGAGGCAGAGCAGGAGTTGAAGACATGGATGTGCCGCTCCGGATGCTGTTCCTGAAAGAGCTGGGCCGCCTGCCAGGCGCTGTTGTGGGATCCGGAGAGCAGGGCGGAGAGGGTGACCACATAGACGTCGCCCTGCGCGGCCTCATAGGCGGCCAGATAGTCCCCCGGGGAGGGGCAGGCGGTGTGGGCGGCCTGGTCGCATCGGGCCATGGCGTCGGCCAGCAGCGCAGTGTCCAGCGACGCGTCGTCCCGGTACTGAGCTGATCCCACCTGGATGGTCAGCGGCACATTGGTGTACAGTCCAGAGGAGCGCTGCTGCAGGGTGAGGTCGCAGCAGCTATCTACAACGACTTGAAAACTCATAATCAAAAGCTCCTAATATCGTTTCAAAAATGATTTTACTAAAAAATTATAGCATAAAAGCGGCCGCAAGTCAAGGAAATTCAAGGGAAAGCAAGATGTGTCAAAAAAAAGACAAATTGGGGGTTGACGAATCCCAGAATTCATAGTAATATGGTCTGGAAAATAGGAAAGGTGGAATGTGAAATGGGGTACCGCCCGGACACGCAGGCTGTTTGCCGCGTGGGTTGCTATGACGATGAGCTGGACCTGTTTGAGTGCCAGTATGTGGTTCCCGAGGGGATCTCCTATAACTCCTATGTAATCCTGGATGAGCAGATCGCCGTGATGGATACCGTTGATCCCCGCAAGAGCGAGGAGTGGTTGGACAATCTGGAGCAGGCCCTGGACGGGCGGCAGCCGGATTACCTAATCATCCATCACATGGAGCCGGATCACTCGGGCAACATTGCCCGGTTGGCTGCCCTCTACCCAGAGATGAAGCTGGTGGGCAACCTCAGGACTTTCTTTATGCTCACCCAGTTCACCGGCCAGAGCTACGAGGGGCGTACCATCACCGTGGGGGAGGGGGATACCCTGGAGCTGGGCCGGCACACCCTGCGCTTCTTCATGGCGCCCATGGTGCACTGGCCCGAGGTGATGATGAGCTATGAGCAGACGGAGAAGGTGCTGTTTTCTGCCGACGCCTTCGGCCGCTTTGGCAACCCGGACGAGAGCCTGCCCTGGGAGGACGAGGGGCGCCGGTATTACTGCAATATTGTGGGCAAGTATGGCGTGCAGGTGCAGGCCGTCCTGAAGAAGGTGGCCCAGCTGGATATCCAGGCGATCTGCCCGCTGCACGGCCCCGTGCTGACGGGGGAACGAATCTCCCGGGCGCTGGAGCTGTATGACCTGTGGAGCCGCTATCAGCCCGAGGAGCGGGGGGTGCTGGTGGCCTTCGCGTCCATCCACGGCCACACCGCCAAAGCTGCCCAGGAGCTGGTGGAAATGCTGACCCGGGCGGGGGTGAAGGCGGAGCTGTTTGACCTGGCCCGTCAGGACTGGGCCCAGGCGGTGGCCCAGACATTCCGGTACAGCGGGTTGGTGCTGGCCGCCTCCAGCTATGACGGTGGGGTGTTCACCCCCATGGCGCAGTTTCTGTACCGGATGAAGATCCGCAACCTGCAAAACCGGGTGGTGGGCCTGGTGGAGAATGGCTCCTGGGGCCCCACCGCGCTGCTGACCATGCAGGCGGCCGTGGGAGAGCTGAAGAACATGAAGGTGCTGGAGCAGACGGTGACCATCCGCTCGGCGCTGAACGAAGAGAGCCGCGCTCAGATGGAGCGCCTGGCGGCGGCCATGGCCGCCGCCGTGTGAGGGGGGAGGCCCCTGCCGGCCGTGGCCGGAGGCAGCAGACCTTAGATGTGGGAGGGACGCCAGACGTCTCTCCCTGTTTTTTTTGCCTCCGCCCGGATTCAGCGGGCGGGGTTAGAAATCGGAGGTTGTCCTTTTGCCCGTGGGGAGTTATACTGGGGGGCATGAGGCGGGGAACATCCAAGGGAAAGGGGCGGGAGACATGGGGAGCAAGGAGTGTCGGACGGGGACTGGCCGCCGGGGCGGCCTACTGGCCTGGGCCCTGGCCGCCGCCCTGGCCATGCTGCTGGCCGGATGCGCCGGAGCGGGCGGGCCGGAGCAGCCCCAGCCGGCGGTAGGATCGGGGGAGACAGCCGGGCAGACGGCTGCCGCCCAGGGGGAACAGCCGGGACAGAGCAGCCCCGGAGGGGGACAAGAGGAGGAAAGCATGAAACTAAGGTTACAGGTTGGACAGACGGCTTTTGCCGTCACCCTGGGGGATACCAACGCGGCCCGGGCCCTGGCCCAGCGGCTGGCGCGGGGGCCGCTGGAGCTCTTGCTGCGGGACTATGCCGGCTTTGAGAAGGTGGGGGCGCTGGGCTTTTCCCTGCCGGCCAGCGACCGGCAGACCACCACAGGGCCCGGGGACATCGTGCTGTACCAGGGTAACCAGATTGTGCTGTTTTACGGCTCCAACTCCTGGAGCTATACCCCTTTGGGGCGGGTGGACGACCTGACCGGCTGGGCTGACGCGCTGGGCGGCGGGGATGTGCAGATCACCCTCTCCCTGGAGGGGGGAGGACCGGCTTCGTGAGGGAGCCGGGGCGGGCAGGCGCTTGCGCCTGCCCGCTTTGTCTTCCCTGCGGCGGGGCAGGGAACTGGGGCGGCTCTCATGGGGGGCCGCCCCACTTTTTTTGGACGAGCCGGAATATCCCAGGACATGCTCTCATAGGATGGGGACAGCTTGACACACCGGGGCGGCAGGACAGGCTGGCTGTCGCTCCGCCGACTTTACATAGGCCGAAGGGCCGGAGGAAACTGCCATGGAAGCTGGAATGAGGCAAGAGATTCTGGGACGCGAGGTGGCCGCGGCCCGGGGAAGGGGACGGATCGAGGCCATCCGGCAGGCGGCCGCCGTGCTGCCGGACAGGCTGGCCCGGGCGGTCCTTGCCCTGGAGGGGGACGAGCTGGCCCAGGCGGAGGAGGTGCGCCTGCGCCTGGACCGTCCCGTGACAGTGAACCTGGGAGGAGAGGAGCGGGAGACGGGCGGAGGGCCAGTGATGGAGGAGGACCTGCGCCAGGTGCTGGAAAATGCCAGCCAGGCCTCTGCCCACACGGTGCTGGACCAGGTGCGAAACGGCTATGTCACCCTGCGGGGCGGGCACCGCCTGGGCCTGTGCGGGACGGTGGCCCGCCACGGGGGTGAGACCACCACTCTGCGCTATCTTACCTCCCTGGCCCTGCGGGTGGCCTGCCCGGTGGAGGGACAGGCTGGGGACCTGCTGGATCGGATGAGGGCGGGAGAGGGGATGCACAGCACGCTGATCCTGGCCCCTCCGGGGGTGGGAAAGACCACCTTGCTGCGGGAGCTGGTGCGCTGCCTGTCCGACGGGGTGGGCGGCCCCCCGTTGCGGGTGGGGCTGGCCGACGAGCGGGGGGAGGTGGCCGCCCTCTGGCAGGGCCGGCCCCAGTTTGACGTGGGCCGTCACACCGACGTGCTGGACGGCTGCGGCAAGGCGGAGGGGCTGACCATCCTGCTGCGGGGGATGAACCCCCAGGTGCTGGCCGCCGATGAGATCACCCACCCGGCGGACGTGCGGGCCATGGAGGAGGCTGCGGGTTGTGGGGTTGCTCTGCTGGCCACCGCCCATGCCGCCGGCGTGGACGACTTGCGGCGCAGGCCGGTGTACCGTGCCCTGCTGGAGAGCGGGGTGTTCCGGCAGGCGGCGGTGCTGGAGCGCCGGGGGACGGTCCGGCGGACCCGGGTGGAGGTGCTGTCATGATCCGGATGGTGGGGGCTGTGCTGCTGGCCGCCGGCTCCTGCGCCCTGGGGCTGTCGGCGGTGGGGCATCTGGAGGGCCGGGTGCGGGATCTGCGGGATCTGGTGGCCGGTCTGGAGGTGATGGAGCGGGAGCTGGCCTGGCGTCTGCCCCCCCTGCCGGAGCTGCTGGAGCGGGCGGCTCAGGCCACCGGCGGCCACGCCGCCCAGTTCTTCCGCCTGTGCGCCCAGGGGGCGGGCCATCTTAACGGACGGGCCTTTCGCCAGGTTTGGACCCAAGGGGAGGAGGCCAGCGGCCTGCGCCTGGAGGGGACGGACCGGCTGCTGCTGGAGCAGCTGGGGGCGGTGCTGGGCCGCTACGACGGGGACAGCCAGCGCCAGGCCCTGGCCGGTGCGGTGGAGCGGCTGGAGCAGCAGCGGCTCCAGGCCCAGGCCCAGCGGCAGCGGCTGGGCCGGGTGTACGGGACGCTGGGGATAGCCGCCGGCGCACTGCTGATCATACTGCTGGTATAGGCATAGGAGGGGCGTGTATGAACGTGGATCTGATCTTCAAAATTGCGGCGGTTGGTATCCTGGTCTCGGTACTCAACCAGGTGCTGACCCGTTCGGGGCGGGACGAGATGGCCACCATGACCACCCTGGTGGCCCTGGTGGTGGTGCTGATGATCGTGGTACAGGAGATCAGCAGCCTGTTTAACCTGGTGGAGAATCTATTTGACCTATGAGCGGGGCGCTGAGCGTGGCCGCGGTGGCCATCCTGGCCGCGGTGTGCGCCCTGGTGGTGGGAAAGCAGGCTCCGGAGGTGGCCATCCTGCTGGCCATCTGCGCTGGGGCGCTGATCTTGCTGTACTGCTCCGGTGCGTTGGAGACGGTGACCGCCTTTTTAGACCGGCTGGCCGAGCTGGGCGGACTGTCCCCCCAGGTGCTCTCCCCCATGCTCAAGGCGGTGGGCATCGGCCTGGTCACCCGGCTGGCTGCTGACTTCTGCCGAGACGCCAAGGAGAGCGCCCTGGCCGGGGTGGTGGAACTGGCCGGGACCGCCCTGGCCCTGGCGGCGGTGCTGCCGTTGATGAGCGCGGTGCTGGACCTGCTGGCCCAGCTGCTGTAGAACGGGAGGATACCAATGATGAGATGGAAGATGCTGGCGCTGGTGCCTGTGTTGATCTGGGCCATGGTCCTGCCCGCCCGGGCGGCCACGCAGCAGGAGGAGATCCTCTCTGCCCAGGAGCAGGCGCTGGACGTGGACGAGCTGGAGCGGGCCGCCGGCCAAACCGGGAGCGAGATTGACTACGGCACCGGCCTGGAGCAGGGGCTGGGGCAGATCTTGGACACGGGCAGCCAGGAGCTGGTGGGCATCGTGCGCCGGGCGGTGCGTTCGGGGGTGCTGATCCTGCTGGTGATGCTGCTGTGCGGGGTGGCGGACAACCTGTATAGCGGGCTGAGCCGGCAGAGCACGCCGGCGGTGGCGCTGGCGGGCACCCTGGCTGTGACGGCGGTGGCGGTGACCGACGTTAACTCCCTGCTGGGCCTGGGGCGGGAGGCCATCGGCAGCATGACCACCTTTGCCAATGTACTGCTGCCCGCCGTAGCGGCTGTGACGGCGGCCACCGGGGCGGTGACGGGGGCCACGGTGCGGCAGATGGCGGCGGTGCTGTTTAGCGACGCGCTGGTCAACCTGATCAACGGCCTGCTCGTCCCCCTGCTGTACGCCTACCTGGCCGCCTGCGTGGCCAACGCGGCGCTGGGCAACGAGGGGCTCAAGCGGGTGGCGGGGCTGTTCAAATGGGCGGCGGGGGCCCTGCTGACCACGGTGATGCTGGCCTTTGTGGGCTACTTGACGGTGAGCGGCGTGGTGGCCGGCAGCGCTGACGCCATGACAGTCAAGGCCACAAAGTTCGCCATCTCCGGGGCCATTCCGGTGGTGGGAGGCATCCTGTCCGACGCGGCCGAGACCATCCTGGCCTCCGCCGGGGTGCTCAAGGCGACGGTGGGGGTGTTTGGGATGCTGACCATCCTGGCCATTTGCCTGCTGCCCCTGCTGCAGATAGCGGTGCACTACCTGCTCTACAAACTGACCGCCGCGCTGTCGGCCACGGTGGGGTCCGGGCCGCTGTGCGCTTTGGTGGATCAGATCGGCGGGGCCTTCGGGCTGATGCTGGGCATGATAGGGGCTTGCTGCCTGCTGCTGCTCATCGCGCTGGTGTCCTCCGTCTCGGTGGTGGCGGCATGATGGAGCTGATCCGCCAATGGCTTCTGGGCATGGCCTGCGCGGCCATGGCCGCCGCCCTGGCCCAGAGCCTGGCCCCAGAGGGAGGGCCCAAACGAATCTGCAGGTTGGCCAGCGGACTGGTGCTGCTGCTGGCCACCGTCCAGCCCCTGCTGCGGCTGGACGAGGGGGCGCTGGCCAAGCTGGCCGGGGACTTCCCGGCCAGTGTGGGCGGCTATACCGACGCACTGGAGGAGGAAAACGATTTGCTGTATCAATCCATCATAGAGCGGCAGACTGCCGCATATATTTCGGACAAGGCGGAGCAGCTGGGGCTTTCCTGCCAGGTGGAGGTGAGGTACCAGTATGACCAGGACGCGACCCCCTATCCCTACGAGGCGAGCATCCGGGGGGAGTGGACGCAAGAGCAGCGGCAGCAGCTGGAGCAGATCCTGGAGCAGGATCTGGGCATCCCCGTCCAGCGGCAGACGTTTGAGGAGGGGACGCCATGAAGCTGGCATGGAAGCCGCCCAAGCAGGGGCAGGTGCTGGCCGTCCTCAAGCAGTACCGGTATGTGTTGCTGGTGGCCGCCGCTGGGATCCTGCTGTTGCTTTGGCCAACGGGTGGGCAACAGCGGCAGCCCGTGGAAGAGCAGGGCCTGACCGGGGCGGAGGAGGATTTTTCCGTGGAGGCCTTAGAGCAGCGCCTGGCCCAGGCCCTGTCTCGCATCGAGGGGGCGGGAGAGGTATCGGTGGTGCTCACGGTGGACAGCGGTATGGAGCGCGTGCTGGCCACCGACCGCACCCAGCAGCAGGGGGAGGGGGAGCTGTCCAGCCAGGAGCAGACGGTCATCATCTCCACCGACGCCGGGGAGGAGGTGGTGCTGGTGACCCAGCGGTATCCCACCTTCCAAGGCGCCCTGGTGGTGTGCCCTGGAGGGAACGATCCCCAGCTCCGGCTGACGCTGACCCAGGCGGTATCCGGCCTGACGGGGCTGGGCGCGGACCGGATCACAGTATGCGCGGGCTCGTAAAGCCCTGAAATCAAAGCGATAATGGAGGGAAAAGCGATGAGTGTATGGAAGCGCAACGCAGTGGTGGTGGCCATCGTCCTGTTTGTGGGCGCGGCGGTCTACCTCAACTGGTCGTACAACAACCAGGCAGAGCAGACCGGGGAGGAGCCGGGCAAGGTGCTGGGGGAGGCCAGCCTGGTCAACGCTCAGGAGGAGGGTCAGGACGGCGGGGCCAGCGCCCAGCCAAGCTCCAGCTCCAGCGCCAGCCCAGCACCCAGCGGGACTGCCCAGGCAGAGAGTGGCCAGACCGGCTATTTTGCCTCCGCCCGGCTCAACCGGCAGCAGGCCCGGGACAACGCCCTGGCGCTGTTGCAGCAGGCGGCGGCGGACGCTTCAGCTGACCAGACCCTGATCGACGAGGCCAACGCCTCCATCCAGGCCATGGCCACCTACACCATGTCCGAGGCCCAGGCGGAAAACCTGATTGCGGCCAAGGGCTATGGGGAGTGCGTGTGTTTCCTCAATGAGAACAGCGCCAGCGTGGTGGTGGCCACCACCCAGACCGGCCTGACCGAGAGCGACACGGCCCGGATTGTGGAGATCGTCATGGAGACCACCGGGCTGGAGGCCAGCCAGATCAAGATCATCGAGGCTGATCCGTGAGGAAAAACGGGATTGTATTTTTCCGGGGGGAATGCTATAATAGCGGCACAAATGTACCGGAAGGAGCGTGAGGCCGGATGGCCGAAAGCAGGGAATATATCTCCCGGGAAGAGGAGCTGGGCAGCGTGAACATCTCCGAGGAGGTGCTGGCCGCCATCGCCGGCGCCGCCGCCCTGGAGACGGAGGGGGTCAGCGCGCTGGGCTCTGGCCTGGGCAGCGACGTGGCCGCCATGGTGCACCGGAAGGTGCTGTCCAAGGGTGTGCGGGTGTCGGTGGACGAGGACCGGGTGTCGGTGGACATCTCCCTGATGGTGCGCTATGGCCATGTGGTGCCCGATGTGGCCAGGAGTGTGCAGGACGCCATCGTCAGCGCGGTGGAGAACACCTCCGGCCTGCAGGTGGACTGCGTCAACGTGACGGTGGCCGGGGTGAGCTTTCCAAAGTAGGCGCCAAGGGCCGACAGAGCCGGGTCTGAAGGGATCCGGCTCTGTTTTTGTGCCCGGAGGGAAAAAGGGCTTCCCTTTTGGGGGCGGCCCGTGTATAATCAGCGTATATGCAAAAAACCGGGCGGGGGCTCCGGGCCGCCCCGGGGAGAGGATGGATGCACCATGACCAGGACCAGCGCCAGGGAGATTGCCGTCCACCTGGTCTTCCAGCAGGCCTTCTCAGGCGACGGGGCGCAGGCGCTGCTGGAGCGGGAGCTGACGCTGGAGGTCTTCGCCGACCGGCGGGGGGAGGAGCCGCTGTACGCCGACTTCCCGGACCAGGCCCAACGGGACTATATCTGCCAGTTGGTGCGGGGGGTGGAGCGGTACCGCCAGGAGCTGGACGGGCGCATCGAACGCTATGCCAGGGGCTGGCGGGTGGCCAGGATCGACCGGGTGGCCGTGTCGGTGCTGCGGGTGGCCATCTACGAGATCCTTCATCTGCCCCAGGTACCTGACAAGGTGGCCATCAACGAGGCGGTAGAGATCGCCAAGAAGTACCTGGACACGGACGTGGTGGGCTTTGTCAACGGGATCCTGGGTTCCCTGGTCCGGGAGGAGCGGCCCCAGGAGCCGGCTGGGAAAGGATGAGGAAGATGCCCGGGCTGTGCGTGGGGCTGGACACCAGCAACTACACCACCTCTGCGGCGGTGTTTGACGGCGCGCGGGGGGAGAACCGGGGGCGGCTGCTGGCCGTGAAGCCAGGGGAGCTGGGCCTGCGGCAGAGCGATGCGGTGTTCCAACATGTCAAGCGGCTGCATCAGATGATGGAGCGGCTGCGGGAGGATGGGCTGCTGGGCCAGATCCAGGCGGTGGGCGCCTCGACTCAGCCCAGGGCTGCGGAGGGCTCCTATATGCCCTGCTTCCTGGTGGGGGAGGGCCATGGGCGCACCCTGGCCGCGGCGCTGGGGGTGCCCTTTTTCCCCTGCTCCCATCAACAGGGGCACATCGCCGCGGCGGCCTGGTCGGCCGGGCGGGCCGACCTGTTGGACCGTCCCCACCTGGCTTGGCACCTGTCGGGAGGTACGACTGAGCTGCTCTACGTCCAGCCCCAGGGACATCTGGTACAGGCCCAATGCGTGGGCGGCACCCAGGATCTGGCCGCCGGGCAGCTGGTGGACCGGATCGGGGTGGCCATGGGGCTGCCCTTTCCCGCCGGCCGAGGGCTGGACGAGCTGAGCAGCCAGTCCCAGTGGGCGGACTGCTTCCCGGTGAAGGTGCGGGAGGGGTACTTTTCTCTGTCCGGTATGGAGAACAAGATCCGGGAGATGCTGGCCGGCGGCACGCCCCGGGCGGACGCGGCCCGTTTCACCCTGGAGACCCTGGCCGGGGCGTTGCTCCAGGCCACGAAATGGGCCCGGGAACGGTATGGGGACCTGCCCCTGTTGTGCTCGGGCGGGGTGGCGTCCAACACCTTGCTGCGCCTTCGTCTGGCGGGGGTGGGGGCGGTGTTCGCCCCACCGGAATACTCTGTGGACAACGCCCTGGGAGTGGCCATCCTGGCCCACCGGGGGCTGGAACGGGAGGGATCGGAATGAACCTGACCAAACTGCCTGTGTATACAGTCTCCCAGATCAACGGGTATCTCAAGCAGCTGCTGGAGGCAGACCCCTTGCTCCAGTCCCTGCTCATCCGGGGGGAGATCTCCAACTACAAGCGCTACCCCTCCGGGCACCACTACTTCTCCCTCAAGGACGACAAGGGCAGCATCCGCTGCGTGCTGTTCCGTGGGGACGCGGCCCGGCTGCGCTTCCAGCCGGACAACGGCATGAGCGTGCTGGCCTTTGGCCGGGTGTCCGTCTTTCCCCGGGACGGGCAGTACCAGATGTACTGCACCGAGCTGATCGAGGACGGACGGGGGGCGCTGGACCTGGCCTTTGAGCGGCTGCGCCGGAAGCTGGAGGAGGAGGGGCTGTTCGACCCTGCGCGCAAGCGGCCCCTGCCCCCCTGGCCCGGACGCATTGCCCTGGTTACCTCGCCGGCGGGAGCGGCGGTGCGGGACATGATCCGTATTTTAGGGGCCCGTTGGCCTATGACCGGGGTGCTGGTGGTCCCCGTCCGGGTGCAGGGGGAGGGGGCGGCCCAGGAGATCGCCGCGGCCATCGACCAGGTGAACCGGAGGGCTGACATCGACCTGATCATCACCGGCCGGGGGGGCGGCTCCCGGGAGGACCTCTGGGCCTTCAACGAGGAGCCGGTGGCCCGGGCCATCGCCCGGTCTAACATCCCGGTGATCTCCGCGGTGGGCCATGAGCCGGACGTGACCATCGCCGACTATGTGGCCGACCTGCGGGCGGCCACGCCGTCCAATGCCGCCGAGCTGGCCGTGCCCGACCAGGCCCAGGTGCGCCATCGGCTGACCCAGCTGGGCCGAAGGCTGGCCGCCGCCCAGCAGGCCCGGCTGCGGGCGGGGCGGCAGGAGCTGCGCCGCCTGGCCGACAGCCGGGCGATGCGCCAGCCCAAGGCGCCCATCCAGGACGGCAGGCTGCTGGCCGACAGGGCCCGGGAGCGGCTGAGCGCTGCGATGTGGGTAGGGCTGAAGCAGGCCCGGGGCAAGCTGGCCCGGCTGAGTGCGGGGCTGGACGCCATGAGTCCGCTGGGGGTGCTGGGCCGGGGCTATGCCATCGCCATGGGGGAGCAGGGCGTGGTGACCCAGCTGGCCCAGGTGGAACCGGGGCAGGCGCTGGACGTGATGCTATCAGACGGAACCCTGCGCTGTGAGGTGCGGGGAAAGGAGGAAGGGCAATGGCAGAAAAAAAGCTGAGCTTTGAACAGTCCATGAGCCGGCTGGAAGAGATTGTGGGCAAGCTGGAGCAGGGTGCATGCGGGCTGGATGAGTCCCTCAAGCTCTTTGAGGAGGGGGCCAAGCTGGTGGGCAGCTGCAACCAGATGTTGGACCAGGCTGAGCAGAAGGTGGACCTGCTGCTCAACGCTGAGACCGGGCAGGAAGAGCCCTTTGGGCAAGAGGGATGAGCGGAACAGACTTTGAGCGGGCCTACCGGCAGGCGGCCCAGCTGGTGGAGCGGGAGCTGGAGGGCTGCTTTCTGGAGCAGGGGCCCCAGCGGGAGCTGCTGGAGGCCATGCGGTACAGCCTGCTGGCCGGAGGCAAGCGTCTGCGCCCGGTGCTCACCCTGAAGGTTTGCCAGGCCCTGTGCGGCGATATGGAGCCCGCCCTGGACTACGCCTGCGCGGTGGAGATGCTGCATACCTACTCCCTCATCCATGACGACCTGCCCTGCATGGACGACGATGCGCTGCGCCGAGGCAAGCCCACTTGCCACAAGGTCTATGGGGAGTGCAACGCGGTGCTGGCCGGGGACGCGCTCCAGGCGGAGGCCTTCCGGCGGGTAGCCGCCTCCAATCGGTCGGCAGGGCCGGCGGCCAACGCCCGGGCCTGCGCCGTTTTGGGCCGGGCCTCCGGCGCCCTGGCGGGCATCTGCGCCGGGCAGTACCTGGACATGGCCGGCCAGGGCCGGCGGCTGGACGAGGAGGAGCTGACCCAGATCCATCTGTGGAAGACGGCGGCGCTGCTCCAGGCGGCCTGCCTGATGGGGCTGGCCGCCTCCCCGGTGGAGGCCACCCCGGCCCAGCAGGCCGCGGTGGAGACTTACGCCCGGGAGCTGGGCCTGGCCTTCCAGATCCGGGACGATCTGCTGGACCAGCAGTCCACCACCCAGGAGCTGGGCAAGCCGGTGGGGTCGGACGTGGAGCAGGGCAAGCACACCTTTGCCGCCCTGTACGACCCGGAGCGGTGCCAGCAGCTGGTGGAAGCGCACACCCAGCGGGCCAAGCAGGCGGTGGCCGATGCCTTTGGGGACGCCGAGTTTCTGTGCTGGCTGGCCGACTGGCTGGCCGGGCGCGGCCGCTGAGCGGGAAAGGGGGAACGGCCATGATCACACCCATCCTGATCCACGCGGTGGCCGCCTGGGCCATCGCCCAGGCCATCAAGATGGTCATCGCCTCCGCTTCTGGCCGGAAGCTGGCCTGGCGATACCTGTCCACCGGGGGCGGGATGCCAAGCTCCCACTCGGCCATGGTGTGCGCCTGCGCCACCGGGGTGGGTTTTCACCAGGGGGTGGACGACCCGCTGTTTGCCATCGCTGCGGTGCTGGCCTTTATTGTAATGTATGACGCGTGCAACGTGCGCTGGCAGACGGGCAAGCAGGCCAAGGCGCTCAACTGCATGATGCGGGCCTGGAGCGGGGAGAAACCGGAGTTTCCGGACCGTGAGCTCAAGGAGATGCTGGGACACACCCCCTTCCAGGTGGCCATGGGGGCGGTGCTGGGCGTCGCGGTGGGGGCGGTGGGCAGTCTGCTGACTGCCTGAATCCAGGCGCTTGAGCGGAGAAACATGGAACAGACAAGGAGGTGGACGGCACATGGAACTGCCAGAGCGGCTGGATCAGCTGACCGATCAGCAGGCCAGGCAGCTTTGCGCCCAGCTGCGGGAGCGGATCCTGGACAGCGTCTCCCGCACCGGCGGCCATCTGGCCTCCAACTTGGGGGTGGTGGAGCTGACGGTGGCCATCCACCGGGTGTTTGACCTGAACACCGACCGGCTGGTGTTCGACGTAGGCCACCAGTGCTATGCCCACAAGCTGCTCACCGGCCGGGCGGGGAGGATGGACACCCTGCGGCAGATGGGAGGGCTGTCCGGCTTTCCCAAGCCATGGGAGCACCGGGCGGACGCCTTCATCGCCGGCCACGCCTCCAACGGGGTGTCGGTGGCCCTGGGCATGGCCCGGGCCAGGACGCTGGCCGGGGAGGACTATCAGGTGCTGACCCTGATGGGGGACGGGGCCATGACGGGGGGGCTGTCCTTCGAGGGGCTGTCCAACGCCGGGCAGAGCGGGGAACCCCTGATCGTCATCCTCAACGACAACGGGATGTCCATCACCCGCAACGTGGGCGGGGTGGCCAGCCATCTGGCCCGGCAGCGCCTCAAGCCCCAGTACCTGCGCATGAAGCAGATCTACCGCCGCCTGACCAGCCATGGCCCGGTGGGCCGGGCGGTGTACCGCTTCACCCATCGGGCCAAAAAGCTGGTGAAGGACGCGCTGCTCACCGGCAGCGTGTTTGAGGATATGGGCTTTGTCTATCTGGGCCCGGTGGACGGCCACGACGTGGCCCAGCTGACTCAGTTGCTGCAATATGCCCGGGAGCTGCACTGCCCGGTGCTGCTCCATGCCAAGACGGTGAAGGGGAAGGGCTACCGCCCCGCCGAGGAGGAGCCCGACCGCTTCCACGGGGTGGGACCCTTCCAGCGGCAGGAGGGGGCGGCTCTGGGAAAACAGAAAGGCCAGAGCTTCTCCGACGTGTTTGGCCAGACCCTGTGCCAGCTGGCGCAGGAGCGAGATCAGGTGTGCGCCATCACCGCGGCCATGCAGTCGGGGACGGGGCTGGACGGCTTTGCCCGGCAGTACCCCAAGCGCTTTTTTGACGTGGGTATCGCGGAAGAGCACGCCGCGTCCATGGCCGCGGGCATGGCCAAGCAGCGGGCCCTGCCGGTGTTCGCAGTCTATTCAACCTTCCTACAGCGCGCCTACGATATGCTCATTCACGACGTGGCCATCCAGGGGCTGCACGTGGTCTTTGCCGTGGACCGGGCGGGGCTGGTGGGGGAGGACGGTGAGACCCATCACGGCGTGTTCGACGTGGCCTACCTCAGCTCGGTGCCCGGCCTGCGGGTGCTGTGCCCGGCCAGCTTTGCCGAGCTGCGGGCCATGCTGCGCCACGCGCTGCTGGAGCTGACCGGTCCGGTGGCGGTGCGCTACCCCAAAGGGGGGGAGGGCGCCTTCCAGGGCCTGTGCGGCTCGGAGGGGGCCAGCGTGGTGCGCCGGGGCACGGACCTGACCCTGATCGCCTACGGGACCATGCTCAATGAGGCGCTGGGGGCGGCCGATCTGCTCCAGGAGCAGGGGGTATCCGCCCAAGTGCTCAAGCTCAACAGCGTCGTCCCGCTGGACCTGGACGCCATTGTCCACAGCTTGGCGGGCACGGATGGGCGTCTGCTGGTGGCGGAGGAGTGCGTGGACGCCGGGTGCGTGGGGCGCAGGATCCTGTCTGAGCTGTCCCTGCGGGGGGTGGTGTGCTGCCCGGTGCTGGCCAACCTGGGCGACCGGTTCGTGCAGCACGGCACGGTGGCTCAGCTGCGGGCCCTGTGCGGCATTGACGCCCATGGCCTGTGCCAGCGGGCGATGGAGGTGATGGAGGATGCCCAAGAAGCGGCTGGACGTGCTGCTGGTGGAACGGGGGCTGGCGGACAGCCGGCAGCGGGCCCAGGCGGTCATCATGGCCGGGGCGGTCTTCTCCGGCAGCCGCCGGCTGGATAAGCCGGGCATGGCCCTGGCTGAGGACGTCCCCCTGGAGGTGCGGGGCAAGCTGCGCTACGTCAGCCGGGGGGGCCTGAAGCTGGAGAAAGCCATGCAGTGCTTTCCCATCCACCTGGACGGGAAGGTGGCCGCGGACATTGGCGCGTCCACTGGGGGGTTTACCGACTGTATGCTCCAGCATGGGGTCGCCCGGGTCTACGCCGTGGATGTGGGGTACGGCCAGCTGGCCTGGTCCCTGCGCAGCGACCCACGGGTGGTCTGCCTGGAGCGCACCAATGCCCGTTACCTCACAAGGGAGCAGATCCCGGAGGAGCTGGACTTTGCCAGTGTGGACGTGTCCTTCATCTCCCTCAAGCTCATCCTGCCCGCCCTGCGCCCCCTCCTGGGGGAGGACGGCCAGGTGGCCGCCCTGATCAAACCCCAGTTTGAGGCCGGGCGGGAGAAGGTAGGCAAGAAGGGGGTGGTGCGGGACCCGGCGGTCCACCTGGAGGTGTTGGAGCGCTTTTTGGAACACGCCGCTCAGGCGGGCTTCACCGTCCGGGGTATGGACGTCTCCCCCATCCGGGGGCCGGAGGGGAACTTGGAGTACCTGGGCTATCTGGAGGCGCGGCCGGGCCCGGCCGTCCCCGGGGACCTGGCCGATCTGGTCAGGCGCTCCCACGAGCAAGCGGAGGAGGTGGAGCTTTGAAAGTGGTGCTGTGCCCAAACCCCTATCGGGACAGGGGGCTGAAGGCGGCCCAGAGCGCCATCCGCATCCTGGAGGGATGTGGGATGGAGACGGCGGTCTGCCTGCCCTTTGAGCCGGAGGCCAACAGCCGCCTGGAGCTTCCGGCCCACGTAACCCTGAAGGGGATGAAGCAGGAGCTCAAGCAGGCGGACGTGCTGGTGTGTTTTGGTGGGGATGGGACGATCCTCCACGCGGCCCGGGACGCCAACCCCTACAACGTCCCGGTGCTGGGCATCAACCTGGGCAGCGTGGGCTTTATGGCGGAGCTGGAGCATGGCGAGCTGTCTCTGCTGGCCCGGCTGGCGGGGGGGAAGTTTGACGTGGAGCGGCGGATGATGTTGGACGTGGTGGTGCGCCGGGAGGGACGCAGGATCTTCCGGGAGACGGCGCTGAACGACGCGGTGGTCACCAAGGGCTCGGTGGCCCGGGTGCTGGATCTGGAGGTGACCGGGGACCGGGCCACCATCTCCGCCTTTTCCGGGGACGGGGTCATCGTGGCCACCCCCACCGGCTCCACCGCCTACTCGCTGGCGGCTGGTGGCCCCATCGTAGAGCCAACCGCAGCCAATGTGATCGTCACGCCGGTGTGCGCCCACTCGCTGCACGTCAAGCCCTTCGTGCTGGACAGCGGCCGGGTGGTGGGCGTGCGCGTCCCGCCAGGCAGCCGCAGGACGGCCTACCTGTCGGTGGACGGGGGCAGGGTCTTCCGGATCCATCCGGGCGACTGGGTGGAATGCCGTCGCTCAGATCGGGTGACCAAGCTGGTCAAGCTCACGGGGCGCAGCTTCTACGAGCGGATCAATCAGAAACTGGGAAGGGCGTGAATGACATGAAGGCCAAACGGCAAGCGGAGATCCTGCGCCTGGTGGGCCGCATGGATATCGAGACCCAGGAGCAGATGCTGGACTGTCTGCGCACCTGCGGCATCCGGGCGACCCAGGCGACCATCTCCCGGGACATCAAGGAGCTGAACCTGGTCAAGCAGCCCACCGGGGAGGGGCGCTACAAATATGCGGCTGCCGCGGCCAAACCGGCCCATCCCAACTTTGCCGGGCGGCTGCGCAACATCTTCAAGGAGGGGGTCACCTCCTTTGACATGGCGCAAAACATCGTGGTGGTCAAGACCATGCCCGGCCTGGCCCCCGCCGCGGGGGCGGCGCTGGACGGCATGGAGATTGACGGGCTGGTGGGTTCGCTGGCGGGGGATGACACCGTCATCCTGATCATGCGCAACAACCAGCTGGCGGCTGAACTGTGCAAGGAAATGGGTTCTATGTTGGATTGAGGTGGAATAACCATGCTGTCCCTGCTGCATATTGAGAATATCGCGGTGATCTCCCAGGCGGACATCGCCTTTGGGGAGGGGCTCAACGTGCTCACCGGCGAGACCGGCGCGGGCAAGTCCATCGTGATCGACGCCATCGGCGCCATCATCGGGCAGCGCACCAGCCGGGACCTGATCCGCACCGGGGCCAAGTCGGCCCAGGTGTCGGCGCTGTTCCAGAACCTGCCTGACTTGGCGTGGTTCCAGCAGGAGGGGCTGGGCCCGGACGAGAATGGGGAGCTGCTGCTGGAGCGCTCCATCCAGGCCGACGGGAAGAACGTGTGCCGGGTCAATGGCCGGCCCGTGCTGGTCACCCAGCTGCGGGCGCTGGGCTGCCAGCTGCTGAACATCCACGGCCAGCACGACGGCCAGCAGCTGCTGGACGAGGGCTGTCACCTGGACTACCTGGACAGCTTTGGGAGTCTGGGGGCGCAGCGCGGAGCCTTCGCCCAGTGCTATGAGCGGGTGCGCGCTCTGCGTGGGGAGCTGGAGCGGCTGGCCATGGACGAGGGGGAGAAGGCCCGGAGGATGGACACGCTGCGCTATCAGATCGACGAGCTGGAGCGGGCCCAGCTGCGGGAGGGGGAGGAGCAGGAACTGGCTGCGCGCCGGGATCTGCTGCGCAACGCCGAGCGCCTGACCCTGGCCGTGGACGGGGCCTGGGCCGCCCTCACCGGCGGGGAGGACGGCCTGGGGGCGGCCGCGCTGCTGGACCAGGCCGCCCAGCAGCTATCCCAGGGTGGCCGGCACAGCCAGGAGCTGGCCCAGCTGGCCGACCGGACCCAGGAGCTGCGCTATGAGGCGGAGGACGTGGCCGAGTCCCTGCGGGCACTGCGGGAGTCAATGGAGTTCCAGCCCGGGGAGCTGGACGAGCTGGAAGGGCGGCTGGACCAGCTGCACCGGCTCAAGCGCAAGTACGGGGGCAGCGAGGGGGAGATGCTGGCCTTTCTGGACGACTGCCGCCGGCAGCTGGATCAGATCCAGGGCTCCGACCAGCGGATGCAGCAGCTTCAAGAGGAGCTGGACGGGGCTCTGGCCCAGGCGGAGCAGGCTGCCCAGATTTTATCCCAGGCCCGTCGGGCAGCGGCCGGGGGGCTGGAGGAGCGGATCGGCCAGGAGTTGACCCAGCTGGACATGCCCAAAGTGCGCTTTTCGGTGGCCTTTGCACCCAAGCAGGGCCAGGACGGCATGGACGCCACCGGGGTGGACGAGGTGCGCTTTCTCATGTCGGCCAACCTGGGGGAGGAGCTGCGCCCCATCCAGCGGGTGGCCTCCGGCGGGGAACTGGCCCGGATCATGCTGGCCCTGAAGAACGTGCTGGCCGAGACCGAGCAGGTGTCCACCCTGATCTTTGACGAGGTGGACACCGGTGTGTCCGGCCGTGCGGCGGACAAGGTAGCCCGGAAGCTGTTCCAGGTAGCTCAGTCCAAGCAGGTGCTGTGCGTCACCCACCTGCCCCAGATCGCCGCTATGGGGGACGTCCACTTCTGCGTGGAGAAAGGGGAGCGGGACGGGCGCACCTATACGGCGGTGGAGCGCTTGGAGCAGGCTCAGCGCCGTCAGGAGCTGGCCCGGCTGACCAGCGGGGAGCGGGTCACCCAGACCGCTCTGGACGGGGCCCAGGAGCTGCTGGACCAGGCGGAGGCATATAAGGCGGGCCAGGAGAGGGGAGGACCGGGGCAGGGATGATCAAAGCGGCCTTTTTTGATGTGGACGGTACCCTGGTGTCCTTCCAGCTGGGCGTGGTCACAGACCGACTGCACGCCGATTTGCTGGCACTGAGGGATCGAGGATTGCTGTTATTCCTGGCCACCGGCCGGTCCCGGCAGGACCTGGCGCGTACCGGGATGCTGCGGGACCTGCGTTTTGACGCCTATGTGACCCTCAACGGCCACTGCTGCTACAACGACCAGGGGGTCTATCTGGACCGGCCCATCTGCCGGGGCGACCTGGAGGGAGCCTGCAAGGTGCTCCGGGCCCGCCCGGAGCTGGCTGCCCTGATGGCCTCCGACGGGGAGAGCTATGTCAGCCAGCTCAACGGGCGGGCGCTGGAGATTTTCTCCTATATGCACACCCCACCCTACCCGGTGCGCCCCCCGGAGTGGATGCTGGAGCGGAAGATCTATCAGTTCATTCCCCTGGTGGAGGCGGGAGAGGAGGCGCTCTTTCTGGACGTGATGCCCCACTGCACCTATACCCGCTGGCACCCCAAGGGAGTGGACATCATCCCCGCTGGGGAGGGCAAGGCGGAGGGGATTCGGGCCACCCTGGAGGCTTACGGGCTGAAGCGGGAGGAGATCGTGGCCTTTGGGGACGGGGGGAACGATCTGTCCATGCTGGCCTTGGCGGGAACCAGCGTGGCCATGGGCAATGCTGTCCAGGCGGTGAAGGATCAGGCGGACTATGTCACCGATACCGTGGAGGCGGACGGCGTGAGCAAGGCCCTGCGTCATCTGGGACTGCTGCCCGGGTAAGGTTTGCAAGGATCGCAGTACCGGTGCCCCCTCCGATGGGCAGGCGGCGGCCGATCAATCCAGCGTGTGTACAACGTGCGCAGATACGGCGTTTCCTGCGGTGTCAATAGGGATAGAAAGGGCGGCCCGCCCGGCTGATGTGGGCTGTGTATGTTTGAGGGCTTGACTTTGCATCGCTCCTGTGCTATGATGCCGACAATGCGTGGAAGAGGAAGAGTAGCAGGACCCTGCCTGAACAGAGAGCCCCCGGCCGGTGGAAGGGGGAGAGGCACACCTGTGAATACCCCTCGGAGCGGCCCCCTGAACGGCAAACGCTGAGTAGGGGCGGACGGGTGCGCCCGATATAGCCGTGCAGAGTCTCTGACTCTCTGAGGCTTCGTCCGCGAGGGCGGAGTGAACAGAGGTGGTACCGCGAGCGTTCGCCCTCTGTCCTTTGGGACAGGGGCGTTTTTCTTTGCCCATGGCGCGCCCCTTCCCGCGGCCAGCCCGATGTGGGGGCCAAGTTTGAACGGGAAAGGAGCTAACACAATGACGCTGTACGAGGAACTGGTTGCCCGGGGCCTGATCGCCCAGGTGACCGACGAGGAAGAGATCCGCACCATGATCGACCAGGGCAAGGCCACCTTCTATATTGGCTTTGACCCTACGGCGGACAGCCTGCATGTGGGCCATTTCATGGCCCTGACCCTGATGAAGCGCCTGCAGATGGCAGGGAATAAACCCATCGCCCTCATCGGAGGGGGCACGGCCATGATCGGTGACCCCTCCGGGCGCACGGATATGCGCTCGATGATGACCCGGGAAATCATCCAGCACAACTGTGACTGCTTCCAAAAGCAGATGGAGCGCTTCATCGAGTTTGGCCCTGACAAGGCCCGGATGGTGAACAACGCCGACTGGCTGCTGGAGCTGAACTATGTGGAGTTCATCCGGGAGGTGGGGGCCTGCTTCTCGGTGAACAACATGCTCCGGGCCGAGTGCTTTAAGCAGCGCATGGAAAAGGGATTGTCTTTCCTGGAGTTCAACTATATGCCCATGCAGTCCTACGATTTTTACTACCTGTTCCAGCACTACGGCTGCAACATGCAGTTTGGCGGCAATGACCAGTGGAGCAACATGCTGGGGGGTACCGAGCTGATCCGCCGAAAGCTGGGCCAGGACGCCCATGCCATGACCATCGCCCTGCTCACCGATTCCCAGGGAAATAAGATGGGCAAGACCGCGGGCAATGCCGTGTGGCTGGATCCCAACAAGACCAGCCCCTATGACTTCTATCAGTACTGGCGCAATGTGGAGGATGCGGACGTGATGAAGTGCGTGCGCATGCTCACCTTCCTGCCCCTGGAACAGATTGACGAGATGGATACCTGGCAGGGGGCTCAGCTCAACCAGGCCAAGGAGATCCTGGCCTACGAGCTGACCAAGCTGGTCCATGGCGAGCAGGAGGCCGAGCAGGCCCAAAGCGCCGCCAGGGCCCTATTTTCCGGTGGAGGGGACAGCTCCAACATGCCTGCCACCCAGCTGGGTTGCGACGATTTTATAGATGGTCAGATCGGCGTGCTCACCCTGCTGGTCCGGTGCGGCCTGGCCGCCTCCAACGGCGAGGCCCGCCGTCTGATCCAGCAGGGAGGGGTGTCCATCGACGACCAGAAGCTCACAGACCCCAATGCCCGGCTGGACCGGCAGGACTTTGCTGGCGAGGGGCTTTTGCTCAAAAAGGGCAAAAAGGTGTTCCACCGGGCCCGCCTGGATTGCTGAGAGAGGATGGGCACCGTAACCGCGGGGAAGAGACAGCCGCCACCCAGAAGGGTGGCGGCTGTCTAAGCTTGTTGAAAAACCTCGCAGGGTTTGCACCCGCAGGGGCGAAAGAAAGGAAAACCATGTTCAGCCGCGACAGGTGCGCGGACAAACATACTGCTTGTCTTGCAAATGTGCATGCGGCACACTTACAGGGGCCCGTGTGCGCGCCGCGGCAGGAGATGGTTTTTCTGTTTGGGAAAACTTAACCTTTTGGCATATGGAGAAAGCCGCCACCCTGGGGGGTAGCGGCTTTCTCTATTTTGTTATCGCCGCTCCCGGCCGCAGGGGTCGGCGGAGGGGGCGGGGGAGTAGTGCTGGGTGGCGGTGGCGTAGAGCAGGTAGCTGCCCGAGAGATTGTAGCAGGTAAACCCGCTCTGGGCCAGCATCCGGCAGGCCACATAGCTGCGCAGACCACTCTGGCAGTGGGCGTACACCGGCTTGCCCGCGGGCAGCTCTCCCATGCGTGGGCGCAGTTCGTCCAGGGGGATGTTCTGGAAGCCGTCGATGTGCCCCATGGCGTACTCCGCCGGGGTGCGCACATCCAGCAGCGTCACGCTGCCGTCCCGCGGCAGGGTGTCCACCTCGTCCCAATGGAACTGCTGGACCAATCCGTCCCGCAGGTTCTCCACCATGAAGCCCGCCATATTCACCGGATCCTTGGCCGAGGAATAGGGGGGAGCGTAGGCGAGGTCCAGATCCTTCAGCTCCGGGGCGGTGAGGCCGGCGTGGAGGGCGGTGGCCAGCACGTCAATACGTTTATCCACCCCTTCATAGCCCACGATCTGGGCGCCCAGCAGGCGGAGGCTCTCCCGTTCAAAGAGCACCTTCATCATCATGACTTTGCCACCCGGGTAATACCCCGCGTGGTTGGCCGGGGCCAGGTAGACCTTGTCACAGTCGATACCCGCGGCTCGGGCGGCCTCCTCGCTCAGCCCGGTGGAGGCGGCGGTCATGTCAAACACCTTGAGCACGAAGGAGCCCAGCGCCCCCCGATAGCGGCTGTCTCTGCCGCAGATATTGTCCGCGGCGATCCGCCCCTGCTTGTTGGCCGGCCCGGCCAGGGCGATCAAGGTCTCCTGGCCAGACACCAGGTGGCGCACCTGCACTGCATCGCCCACAGCGTAGATGTCGGGCTGGGAGGTCTCCATGCGCTCGTTGACTATGATGCTACCCCGCTGCCCAAGCTCAAGCCCAGCAGCTTTGGCCGGGGCGGTGTCCGGCGTGACGCCGATGGCCATCACCGCCATGTCCGCCTGTACTGCGGGCCCATCCTTGATCATGGCCTGGATACCGTTTCCTGCGGGGGCAAAGCCCTCTACCAGGCAGCCCGTCATCAGCCGAATGCCCTTCTGACGCAGCTTGGCATGGAGGAAGGCGGCCATTTCTCCATCCATCTGGAGCAACATGTGGGAGATGCCCTGCACAATGGTCACCTCCAGCCCTAGTTCCCGCAGGTTCTCAGCCAATTCCAGGCCAATGAAACCGCCCCCCGCCATCACCACCGACCGAGGCTTGTGCTCCAGGACATACTGCCGGATGCGCAGTGTGTCCTCCACCGTGCGCAGGGTGAACAGCCTGGGGTCGTCCAGCCCTGGCATGGGCGGCTGGGTGGGTTTTGCGCCCGGGGAGAGCAGCAGCTTGTCGTACTCCTGCTCAAACTCCCGCCCTGTGGCCAGCTCCCGCACCCGCACTCGCTTGGCCTGGGTGTTGATGGCGATGACCTCATGGCCCACCCGCACATCCACCGCGAAGCGCTGCTGAAAGCTCTCCGGTGTCTGCAAGGTCAGCTCTTCCCGGTCTGAGATTACCCCGCCAATGTAGTAGGGTAGCCCACAGTTGGCATAGGATACATAGCCCGAGCGTTCAAAGACCGTGATCTGAGCTTGTTCGTCCAGCCTGCGGATGCGGGCGGCCGCTGTGGCGCCCCCCGCCACCCCTCCAACGATGACGACTTTCATATGCAATTCCACCTTCCTGCTAGGTCTTGAATTGAGTTTTTTACATAATAATATATGAGTATTATATAAGGCGGCCTGCCCGCTTTCCGTGATAAAATCACCTCCGTGGAGAAGGGGCAGGGCTGATGGATCGGCCAGCCAGGATATTTAAAAACTTCCTAAAAAATGGTTGAAATTTGAGTTCAGATTCTTTATAATGTAGGAAACTTTGCCAACATTTTCCCTTCTGTATCCCAGGCCCTAGGAGGGAAGAGGGGCCCTTTCAGAAATTCTGAAGGGGTCGTTCCCGTACGGGAACGACTGAATTTCCTTTGTTGGCCGAAGAGAAGAAGGAGGAAACGGACTGAAAATTTGCGTTTTGCCATCCAGAGAAAGACGAGGAACGTAACCGCGCTTGCTTGCCTAAAAATCTGAGAGTAAAGGAGATTCGCAGAAGATGAAGAAGAGAATCCTATCCACCCTTGTGACCCTGGCTCTCTGCCTGGGCCTGTTGCTCGCCGGGGCCTGGGCTGCTCCAGCCCCGGCGGAGGAGACTGTCTCCCGCCAGCAGGAACAGGTCGAGACGCAGGCCGAGGGCGAGACTCAGCTGGAGGAGAAGACGGAATCCTCCGATCCGGCCAAGTTGGCTGCCTGGGCTGAGCTGACCAGCCGGATCACCGTTCAGGCCGCCCCAGCCCTGGCTGCCGCTGCCAACGGCGGCGTGACTGGGGCCATCACTCGGTCCGCTGGCGGTACCACCGTCACTGTAATCCGGGATTCGGCCACCTTCACGACCTTGAACGTGGAGTTCCGGGCTTGGACGGATGCGTCTCTCCCAGCTGTAGCCTTTACCCCAACGGTAAATGGTCTGGACGGCGCTCAGTTCAACGTGGGGTCTACTCCCGTTAGCTTACTCAACCTTGCCTCCGGCTTCGGGATGAACGTGGTGCAGGACAGCGACGGCGTGACCTACACCTTTGACTTTGCTGCCTGGGAGGATCGATATGGAGCTGACCCCATCGACACACTGACTTACGATGACGTGGAGAGCTCGGGTGGCACTATTTACTTATTCTACCGTCAGAATGGGGAAGAGACTGACTCTGGGCTGGTGGATGTGCACCTGTCTTTGGGCGGCTATCCCGGGGATACGCAGGTTCCGGTTACCGGAACCGGTAAATTGGTAGCTGGTCCAATTAATGATACCTCTGCCCTCGATGCTCTGAGGAGATCTGATGTTGCTATCCCAGAAGGCACTACTTGGGGCTATCATTCTGCCGCTTTGCGTCCCAAGACCGGATCTGGTTCCCTTTCAGTGACTTCAGTGCGACTGGTGTACGGTGGTCTATATTATCAGGTAGATTCAGATATGTCCTCTGCCGACAGCGTCCTGCTGCCGGTGAGTGAGTATGACCTTTGGATCTACTACCAGCGAGCCTTTTGGCTGAATGTTACCATCACCGGTTCCGGTGGTAAACTGGGAAACACCGTCAATGGATCCCCTCTGCCTGATAGTACGTACATCTTCTCCGTACCCGAGAACGGACACCTAGATTTCACTGTGGGTATGGAAAGTGGTTCCAATGCGGTGGTCACCAACACCACGACAGGTGCAGTCCTCTTTGATTCTGCCAGTGCTGGGTACGAGGTCAAGACCTTCACCTATCAATTCTCTGGTGCCAGTATGGGGGGCGGTCAATCCGTTACCGTCGAATTTAAAAATTTGAGCACCTATCTCCTGGAATACAGCCACTATGTGGATAATCCCGGCGTTGGGCAAAGTTACCATGGGTTTTCGGTCATGCTTAACGGAACAGCATTGAGCAGAGCCCAGCGCACGATTGAGATCGAGAAAGGGGATGTGCTCAAGTTTAATTCTGGCGGTTCAGACATGACACAATCATACATGGTGAACACCATCGTGCTCAATGGAACCGCTCTGAATCTGCCCACGGGCTGGAGCTGGACCAATCACAACGGCAGCTATTGGGGAGGGACATACCGCGAAAACGATGTTTCCATCCTGGACAGCTCCGGGCAGGTCATGGCGGTTGTGGATATCACGACCTATGTGGCAATACAGGGCATTAGCGCTTCCAACAGCTGGCCGAATAGAGACTCCTATACGCAGGTCACGTTCAAGGAGATCTATAACAACATCAAGATGAACCGGGCTAACCTGGCTCCCAAGAACTATCCAGACCTTATCATCTACGAGATTGATGAGGGGCTGAGCGGAACGGTTAACAACAGTACCTCATCTGCGCTGGTGCAAGGCTCTGCTATCTATCCCTATCAGTCTTCTGGTAGTCAACCAAGCTTAGCTCTGGATGTGGAATTTGGCTATTACGTGACCGAATTCCGCATGGGAGAGAACGACCATATCTCTCCTGAGTCAGGCAGTAACTGGTATGGAGACAAAAAATACTGGACTAATAATGGAGGCGGCCCACTAGCCCAGGAGAACTACAACAAGATTGCAGCAAACTCCACAAACCGGGGCTATCTGGAGTCTGACTTGATACAATTTCAGTTCGCCTATCACAATGATGTGGACAACACTAACGTTACAGCCCACGATGGGGAGACCTTTACCTTGCCCCTGGAGTCAACCGGTCGGGAAACAAACCCCTCGGTGATGCTGACAGGCAACACTGGCGGAGCGACGCTGCTCGGTTGGAAGCTGGGTAGTAATGGCTCCACCGTCTACTACCCTGGCCAGACGATCCCCAGGGTAGACATCATCGCCCAGCAGGAACACTGCGTGACCTATGGGAACACCGCCGGCCAGGCCACCATCCACCTCTATCCGGTGACCACTACTACTACCGGTTTGGGCCAGCCTACCTCCGTCCGGATTACCCTTCACTGGGACACCAGTACGGATACCGTTAATATTGCCGGCCTGCTGGAGGGAAGCTATCTGGATCGGGATACCGTGCTCTCCATTGCCGATGTGCGAAATGCGATCAGTACCTCTATTCCAGAGGGATATGTGTTGAATGCGGTGAGAAGTACCGCTATGCTTCATCTGGGTGCAAGTGGAGCCAGCAGTAATCAGTTCCATTTGTACTATGACCCGGAATGGGTCACGATTACCTTCCGCTCTGACTCCTATGGATTTGATGTAGAAGGTGTTCAGACGAAGGATCCTCAACAGAGGATCTATCAGCCCGGCATGGCCTTTAGCGATTTACCCACACCTTGGGACACTAGTGACGACAACGTGGTGTTTGTAGGCTGGAGAACCACCTCTGGCTCATCCGAGGGCGAGGATCTGACCGCCACTACGGTTCCAGGGGGAAATACCACCTATTATGCGGTCTATGTGGCGGATTTAAATAACGATGGCACTCCAGATAGGGATGAGACGAAGTATACGATCGACTTCCATGCAGGTACCACTGAGTCTGCAATCACAAGCCAGGCCCCGTTCAATGAGCTTGCGAGTAGCGGTCCCGGCTCCTACACCTATACAGATCTGGTGGCCGGTCAGCCCATTAGCATGGATGAGATGGACTTTGGGACAATGGTAGAGCAACCTGGGAATATCATCCGCATCCAAGTTCCCAACGGCTACCAGTTTGATGGTTGGGCAGTGACTCCGACTAACGATTATGGCGGCGTTGCCATTCCAACACGCTGGTATCCACATACGGATCGGACTGCCATGGGTGAGACTACCTTGACCTCAAGCGATCCGCTGGTGACTGAGGTGGAGTTCTCAATGCCTGCTTCCGATGTGGACTTCACCGCCAAGTGGAATGTGCAGATTACCTTCGAATCTGAGAACGGATTTAGCAGCGGGACAGCCAATGGCGGCTATCAGACCCCGGGCGAGCCGCTGACCAGCGTGCCAACGCCGGCGGACACCAATAGTGATGGACTGGTGTTCACCCACTGGGTGAGGAAGACTACCATGAGCGGCAGCACCACTACCACGGAGCTGACGGATAATCTCACTGGTGAGACAGTACCTGACGGCCCCACCACATATGTTGCCCAGTACTCCACTGATAGCAATAACGACGGTGTACCTGATGGGGATCAGGTAACCATCACCTTTGAGTCTGTTCATGGGTTTGAGGATGAGAACGGAGATCAGATTGACGGCCCCATTATCACGCTCCAAACTCCGGGACAGACGCTGGTTCTTCCCACGCCGTGGGATACGGCAGATGACAACGTGGTGTTTACTGGCTGGAGCCCTGATGTGGTAGTAGGGACGACAACCGTACCCGCGACTTCTACCACCTATACGGCAGGTTACGAATCCGATCTGAATAACAACGACACACCGGATAGCCAGGAAGAACACTACACCGTTACCTTTGATCCGGGCTTGGCAGGTGAAGATGCTGGTAATATGCCAGACAACTTAACCGGGTTGGTGGCAGGGCAGACGGTGACCTTTCCCGGCAATGTTCCAACCACCAGCACCTATGAGTTCCGGGGCTGGACGGCTAGCCCGTCCGTTGATGGTGCAGGGCAGCCTATGCCCAGCAATCCGGGCGAGAGCACTTTCATTATGCCTGCGAGTAACGTGACGTTCACCGCAAGCTGGAATGTGGACATTACCTTCCACTCGGTTCATGGCTTTGTGGAGGCGCCCGACAATCTTGATATCGTGCGTACAAACCAGGAGCCGGGCGCACCCATGGCCGGTCTCATTCCGACTCCAATTGACGCTGATAATGACAATGTAGTGTTTGTGGGTTGGAGTACTGACGAGCACTCCACTACCGGAGAAGATCTGTCTGGGGAAAAAGTACCAAATGAGAGCACGATCTACTACGCGATCTATGTGACTGACATCAATAACGACGGCTTCCCCGATGACCAGCAGGTGCGCATCACCTTTGAGGTGGTGGGCAATGGAGCTGGCTTTGAGGCATGGGCTTATGGGACGGATCGGGTTGCGGCGGGAGCTACCCAGATTATCAGTTTCCAGATGCCTGGAGAGATCCTGACGGTGCCCGTTGGTCGTGAGACCACAGGGGATAACATTGCCATGGTAGGTTGGGAGCCTAATATCACCGTGGGTACCACCACGGTACCAAGCGCCGAGACGACCTACACTTTGACTTATGCGTCAGACCTGAACAATGACGGGACGCCGGACGATCAGGAGAATCACTATAGCATTACATTTGATCCGGGGATTGCAGACTTTTCGGATGAGGCATCTGGGGGGTACTGGTTTCCATTTGAGTATACTGCCCTAGTGGGGGGTCAACCGATTGATGATAGCTTTCCTTCGTGGGATATGCATTGTCCAGATGGCTATATCCTGACCGGCTGGACGGTAACACCGACGGATGACTATTATGGGGATCCCATTCCCACCGAATTCTGGCTTGCTCATGTGGGAGCACCGGGGACAGGGGAGCATGTCCCATCACCCTTCCCCCCGACGTGGGAAGATGGTTCGGAAATCGCTTTCTATATGCCCGCCTCCGATGTGGTGTTTACCGCGCAATGGGACGTGGAGATTACCTTCACCTCGGCCTACGGGCTGAATGGAGATGAGGCAAGCACCAGCATCAGCAGCTATCAGACCCCGGGTGAGCCGCTGACCGGCGTGCCAACCCCGCTGGACACTAACAGCGATGGTGTGGTGTTCACCGGCTGGCAGCCTGCCATTGAAGCCAGTACCACCGTGCCAAATGCTCCTACCACCTATATTGCCCGGTACGCCGACGACCTTAACAACGATGGGGTGCCGGATGACGAGCAGGTGACCATCACCTTCTATTCTGAGCATGGCTTTGATCTTGCCGGATCGCATGTGGACAGCGTTGATACCTTCCAGACTCCGGGGGCTCCGTTGAATATCGCCGACACGCCGCGGGACACCGACAGCGACGGCGTGGTGTTTGTGGGCTGGAATACCGATCAGAACGCCACCACCGGCACCAGTCTGTCCGGGGAGAGTGTGCCAAGCACGGACACCACCTATTATGCCATCTACAAGGACGACACCAACAACGATGGCACAGAGGATGAACGCCAGGTGACGGTTACCTTCACCATCACGGGCAATCCAAACGGATTCCAGGCCTTTACCCACGGCGGCCAGAGTTGGGCTGAGGGCGTGAAAACCATCGATACACTGCAGACCCCGGGTGAGACGTTGGCCCATCCCAATGGTGTGCAGAGCAGTGGGGATGATATCGCCGAGATCGGTTGGAATCCTCCGTTGGATGCCACTGTGCCGGCGGGCGGCGGGAGCTATACGCTGGAATATGGTGCGGACCTGAATAATGACAACACGCCTGATGACCAGGAGAGTGATCACTACAGCATCACCTTTGATCCTGGAATTGTGGATGGCGTGAGCGGATTTGACTGGCACATGATGGGTCATGGTAGTGGCATTAATAGTAATACAGTCGTCACCCCTGATATCTTTAGCGACCTGGTGGCTGGTCAACCCGTAGATTTCGGGACATTTAATGTGGATACGTATATGATCGTTCCAGACGGGTTTCAATTTACCGGGTGGACGGTGACCCCGGTCAACGGTTATGACGACGAGCCTATCCCCACCGATTGGTGGCCCACCGCGACTATTGATACGAGTGGCAGCAATCTAATCCCGTCGGGCGCAATGAGTATTTATGATGTCTACTTTGTCATGCCAGGTGATGACGTAGTGTTCATCGCCCAGTGGGATGTTGAGGTCACATTCAAGTCCGAGCACGGCTTTGACGGAGATGCCAATACCAGCATCAGCAGCTATCAGAGCCCGAACGAGGCTCTGGATAATATCCCCGATCCGCTGGATACCAACAACGACGGGGTGGTGTTCACCCACTGGGTGCGGGAGGATACTTCAGGTAGCACCACATTGACCGACGATCTGACCGGTGAGACGGTGCTGGAGGAGCCCGTAACCTATGTGGCTCAGTATGCCGACGATGTGAACAACGACGGTGAGCCCGATGGCAACCAGGTGACCATTACCTTCTACTCTGAGTATGGGTTTAATGTAGAGGGCAGCCAGGATGATGGCCCCATCGAAACGCTCCAGACTCCGAACCAGACGCTAGTTTTCCCCACGCCTTGGGAGACGGCTGATGACGATGTGGTGTTTGTGGGCTGGAGTACTGATGAGAACGCCACCACTGGAGAACCCATGACCGGAGCTATGGTGCCCATGACGTCTGAAACCTACTATGCCATCTATGCGGATGACTTGAACAATGACGACAGGCCGGATGAGGATGAGGAGCACTATAGCATCACCTTTAATCCTGGTATTGCGGACGGCGTATCTACGTTTGAGTGGATTATGGGAAATAGTGCTACAAATACCGACAGTATCCCCGATAGTGCTAGCAACTTAGTAGCCGGCCAGCCAGTCAATAGTGATGTGTTCCTTGGGGATTACCATATTTCTGCCCCAGATGGATACCGCTTCACTGGTTGGACAGTAACTCCTGTTGATGATTACACTGGAGCATCTATCCCAACGATATGGATTCCCGGCGGTGGTGTCAGTGGAGGTGGCGGGACTTCGTTGCCTGCAGGGACTCTGACTCATGCTGACATTAGCTTCACTATGCCAGGTGATGACGTAGTGTTCACCGCCCAGTGGGATGTGGAGGTCACCTTCAAGTCCGAGCACGGCTTTGACGGAGATGCCAATACCAGCATCAGCAGCTATCAGACTCCGAACGAGGCTCTGGATAATATCCCCGATCCGCTGGATACCAACAACGACGGGGTGGTGTTTACCCACTGGGTACGGGAGGACACTTCGGGCAGCACTACATTGACTGACGATCTGACCGGTGAGACGGTACTAGAGGGCCCTGTAACCTATGTGGCTCAGTATGCCGATGACATTAACAACGACGATGAGCCCGATGGCAATCAAGTGACCATCACCTTCTACTCTGAGCATGGCTTTGAGACTACGGGCGCGAGTAGGAAGCAGATTGACACCCTGCAGACTCCAGGCGATCCGCTGAACATCGCAGATATCCCACGGGATACGGACAGTGACGGCGTAGTGTTCGTGGGCTGGAATACCAATCAGAGTGCCACCACCGGTACGGATCTGGATGGGGCGGAGGTGCCTAACGCAAACACAATCTATTATGCCATCTATGTGGCCGATACCAACAACGATGGTGAGCCAGATGGCAACCAGGCGACAGTTACTTTTATCATCACGGGCAACACAAATGGATTCCAGGGATTTACTAATGGAAGCCAGACTTGGCCCGCAGGTGTGATGGAAATCACCACCCTCCAGACGCCGGGCGAGACATTGGAGTACCCTAATGGTGTTGAGAGTACCGATGACAATATCGTGAGGATCGGATGGGATCCTGAGCTGGATGCTATCGTGCCGACGGGTGGCGGGAGGTATACGCTGAAGTATGGCCCCGACCTGAATAACAACGATATCCTGGATGGATCAGAGAACTTCTCCATCACCTATGAGGCAGGCTCGGTGGGTACCGCGGCTAACCTGCCGAATGCTGTCACCGTGGCGGCAGGCAGCAGCCAGACCGTGACAGACAATGTGCCGACTGCTGAGGATTGGCTATTCATCGGTTGGAGCGTGATGCCTGACGAGGACTATGCCGGCAACTCCATGCCTACCGGCACAGGGGAAAACTTTACCATGCCGTTGTCGAATGTGACCTTCACGGCTCAGTGGACAGCTGATGAGAACAACGACGGTGTGGCGGATAGCGAGCAGGTGACTATCACCTTCCGGATCGAAGGCAATACCAAGGGCTTTGCAGAATTTACCCATGCGGATCAGACTTGGCCGGATGGTACGACAGCAGACATTGTCACCCGCCAGACACCTGGTGCAGCCCTGATCTATCCCCAGGGTGTGGAGACACCTGATGACAACATCGCCTCGGAGGGATGGAATCCTCCCCTGCCTGCCAATGTGCCCGGTACAAACACGATGTACACCTTGACGTACAGCGCAGATGTAAACAACGACAACACGCCGGACAGCGAGGAGACGAAGTATACCATCACCTATGAGGCTGGCTTTGCCGGTGCGAGTGCCACTAACCTGCCCGATTCTGAGGCCAACTTGGTGGCTGGCCAGTCTGTGACCGTGTCCATCCAGGAGCCCACGGCGATGGGGTACGAGTTCACCGGCTGGAGTGTGAACGTGAACGGTGTGCCTACCACGCCTGGGGAAAGCTTCTCCATGCCCAATGAAAATGTGGTGTTTACCGCTCAATGGGGCGTGCAGATCACCTTTGAGTCTGATAACGGCTTCTCTGATGCGATGGGCAACATCGTGGACGGCGGTTTCCAGGTCCCGGGAGCGATTCTGGCTGATATCCCAATGCCGCTGGATACGGATGATGACAATGTGGTCTTTACCGGTTGGTCGCCCGCTATCAACGTGGGCAAGACCCAGGTGCCTAATGAAGCCACTACCTATGTGGCGCAGTACGCGGCGGATGAGAATAACAACGGGACACCGGACTTGGAGGAACGGAAGTTCGCAGTGATCTATGCGGAGGGCAGCGTGCCCGCCTCGGTGACCGGGTTGCCTACGACCGTGACGGATGTGTTGGTAAACAGTACGCAGCAGGTGTCTGACGTGGTGCCAACGGCAACGGGCTACGTCTTTGACGGCTGGAGCGTCTATCCTAGCACGGACTATGCTGGTGACCTCATGCCCACCGAGGGTGGGGAGAGCTTCCAGATGCCCCAGTGTAACGTAACATTCACGGCGCAGTGGGCGCAGGACACCAACGGGGACGGAGTGCCCGACCGTGAGCAGGTGGAGATCACCTTCACCATTTCGGGCAACCCAGCAGGGTTTGACGCATTCAGCCACGGCAGCCAGCATTGGAGCGCAGGGCAGACGACGATTGTGACCCTGCAGCAAGCAGGCCAAACGTTGGTCGCGCCTGATGGTGTAGAGAGTGCCAATGATGGCATCGCCGAGGTGGGTTGGGAGCCTGTCCTGCCTGATACGGTGCCCAGCAGCGATGCCGCCTACACCCTGGTATACGAGGAAGATCGGAACAATAACAACAAGCCGGACTCGGAGGAGGAGACGTACACAATCACCTATGATGCGGGGGTGGCGGGCAGCAATGTCAGTAACCTGCCAGTTAGCCAGACCGATGTGCTGTCCGGAACCACCCAACAGGTATCCACACAACAGCCGACGGCCACCGGCTATCGCTTCACTGGGTGGAGCGTGGATCCGGATGCCGTGCCCACAACTGGTGGGGCCAGGTACACCATGCCGGCCCAGAATGTGACGTTCACCGCCAAATGGGATGTGCAGATCACCTTCACGTCTGCCTATGGCTTTGAGGGAATCGGCGGCTATAGTTACGACGGCGGGTATCAGACGCCGGGTCAGCCACTGGCCAATGTTCCCACGCCTCGGGATACCGAGACAGACAAGGTGACCTTCACTGGTTGGCAGCCTGTTATTGAAATCGGGGTGGTTGTACCTGAGGGCCCCACCGTCTACATTGCGCAGTATGCGGATGACAAGAATAATGACGGGATACCAGACAGTAGCCAGGTGACTATCACCTTCTACTCTCAGCGAGGCTTCACCACTGCAGGTGGGGCAACTAAGGAGATCGTCACGGTGCAAGAGCTGGGCGGCGTGTTGAACATCCCTGATACGCCTCTGGACACTCCTGTGGACAAGGTGGTTTTCGTGGGATGGAGCACGGACGCGAATGCTGAGGCGGGTTCGATACCCACCCGTGTTCCTGAAGGGGATACTACCTACTACGCTATCTACCTGCCAGATCTGGATGGGGACGGCAGGCCGGACGGGGAAGAGGAACTATACAACATCATCTATGATGCTGGGATTGTAGGTTCCAATGCCATTGGGATGCCGAGTAATGCGACAGATGTGCCAGGGAATACGATGCAGCTTGTGGACACCAAAGAGCCCTCTGCAAATGGGTATCTCTTCGAAGGGTGGACGGTGACGCCCAGCCAAGACTATAGCGGGTACTCCATGCCCACCACTGGCGGCTCTACGTTCCTGATGCCCGCGGAGAACGTGACGTTCACCGCCCAGTGGGAGCAGGATGCCAATGGGGATGGGATCCCGGATAGTGAGCAGGTGGAGATCACCTTCACCATCACGGGCAATCCGGCTGGGTTTGCGGCCTTCACCAATGGGACTCAAAGTTGGGATGTAGGTGAGATCAGCATCGTAACGGTGCAGGAAGCCGGCCAGCCCCTGGCATCGCCCGTGGGCGTGGAGAGTGCCGGGGACAACATCGCGTTGGTGGGGTGGAATCCCAGCTTGCCAAGTACAGTGCCCAGTCGTGACGCCAGCTATACGCTGGTCTATAGCCCGGATAAGAATAACGACGACAAGCCGGACTCGGAGGAGAGCAAGTACACCATCACCTATGAGGCCGGAGTTGCCGCTAGCGCCAGCGGCCTGACTGGGATGCCTGCTGGCAGAAGCGACCTGGTGGCGGGTCAAACAGTGACAGTGGATGGTGCTATTCCCACGGCGACAGGATATCAGTTTATCGGCTGGAGCGTGAATGTGAGCAGCGTGCCAACCACGGCGGGAGCAAGCTTTACCATGCCGAGCCAGAACGTTGTGTTCACCGCACAATGGAGGGTTGGGATTACCTTCACCTCTGACCATGGGTTTGAAGAGGGGAGCAGCCCCTATGGTCCGATCTACCTGACGGCGGGGGAGATCTTGACCGGCATTCCGACTCCTCGGGACACCGATGATGACAACGTGGTGTTCACTGGTTGGAGCCCCGCCATCGAAGAGGGCATGACCGTGGTGCCTAACGGAGCGACGACTTACGAGGCACAGTATGTGGCGGATACCAACAACGATGGCCGTCCGGATGGGACAGAGACGACCTATACTATCACCTACAGTTCTGGAATTGCAGGGATCACTGCCACCATGCCCAGCGACGTGCCTGGGCAGCTGGCCGGAAGCCCCCAGACGGTGCCGATCACTGAGCCGAGTGCATCTGGGTACATCTTTCAGGGGTGGACAGTATTCCCCCAGCGGGACTACGATGGCAACCCCATTCCCACCACCAGTGGTGACACCTACCGCATGCCAGAGCAGGATGTGATCTTCACCGCTCTGTGGTCTGAGGACGCTAACAACGATGGAACGCCTGACGACCAGCAGGTGAAGATTACCTTCACCATCACGGGGAACCCGAACGGATTCCAGGCGTTTGCGTTTGGTGGTTCTGCAGCCGGAGAGACCCAAATCGTGACAGTGCAGACGATTGGCCAGCCGCTAGCTTCGCCTGAGGGCCGTGAGAGTAACAACGATGGCATTGCTCTGGTGGGGTGGAATCCCAGCCTGCCCAGTACGGTGCCAGGAAACGATGCTGCCTATGAGCTGGTCTACGGGGCAGATGCAAACAACAACGACACTCCGGACCATCAGGAAGGAACCTACAGCATCACCTATGAGGCAGGGGCTGCCACCAATGCGGCTGGGTTACCCGAGCCTGAAACGGGCCTGTTGGCTGGTAGCAACCAGAACGTGGCCAGCAGCACACCCACTGCTGCAGGCTGGATCTTCGATGGCTGGCAGGTAAACGTGGCTGGCTTGCCTACTAATTCGGGCGATCCCTTCACCATGCCAAGAGAAAATGTGGTGTTCACCGCTCAATGGCAGGTGGACAGCAATGGGGACGGTACGCCGGATAGCCAGCAGGTGGAGATCACATTTATTTCTCCGGTTGGCCTGACCGACAGTATGGGAGCCTATGTCTCCGGGCCTATCGTAACCTTACAGACCCCGGGCAGCACGCTTCAGGTGCCTACGGTTTGGGAGACTCCGGAGGACGGGGTAACAACCCACGGCTGGGACACCGATCCGGCAGCTACGATGGGGAGCTCTCTGACTGGAGTGAACGTTTCTAGTACGGCCACCACCTACTACGCCATCGTGACTTACGATCCGCAGGTGACACAGCTGACTCAGACAGGTACAGCTACGGTAACTTCTTCAGACGGTTATCGGATAGGCCAGGACTACAGCGCGGACATTTCCAGTTGGTTCACAGATGAGGACACTGCTAACTTAACCTATGGATTGACCCCGACCTCTGGGAGTGGATCTGCCGTCCTGACAGGAACCATCCTCACCTATACACCGGATGCGGCTGACGTGGATCAGGTGGTGACATTGGAGGTCACTGCCAGCGATGGGTCTGCAACCGCTACCGTGACGGTGGAGATCATCGTGAGCCGGGAGGCAGATCAGAGCAGTAGCAAGCAGATCATCTATTTTGTTATTGATGGGCAGACCGGACAGTCTATTATCGACCACGTGGCGGGGACAGTAGAAGTGCTGATGCCTATTGGCACGGACCTGTCCCGGCTGGAACCCATCGTGACCCACAGCGGTGTGGAGATCACGCCCTCCACAGGGATTATCCAAGATTTCACACAGCCTGTGGTCTACACAGTGCGAGCGGAGGATGGCAGCATCAAGACGTATACGGTGACAGTGCGCATCATGGAGTACGTCAACCAGTTACTGGATGTGACCCTGCCGGACAGTGTGATCTCGCTCAGCCAGGCCTATAGCAGGGCATCCATTGTGGCCAACCAGGCGCTGCCCCAGACGACCTTGGCCCAGATGAATGAGGGCAGTTTTAACATCCAGCTGTCGTGGAAGTTGAAAGAGGGTGAACGATTCACCAACGCGCCAGGCGGGACAAATACCTACGTGTGGACTGCGGTGGTGCCTGATCAGATGATGGTTGCCCCTGGAGTTGTGATCACGGGAGAAGTGATGGTGCGCAACGACTACACAGCAGACTGGAGCATGGCAAGCGGCATGGCCCAGTCCGCCCTGCTCAGTGTACAGGACTTTGTCAGGAAGGAGGGATAAGCGGCAGCCGAGATGCAGGCCACTTTTCCTGGAAGCCACGGAGCGCCCGGGAAGGGTGACACCCACCAGACTGACATTGACACGCAGGTCCCCCCGCGCTAAATAGCGCGGGGGGACCTTTTAATCGGGGAAAGCTTTGCTGGAAGGGCAAGGCGGCGCATAGAGAAGCGGGTATGCCCAGCCAGGCGCCCGATTTCTGTACCATTTACTCTGACTGTTGGGCCACCCAGATGGCCCTGTACTTCCAATGGATGTGAAGATTCAGCTCAGGCCATATTTTGCATAAAAGATAAAAACAATCAAAAACTCAGACATAATATGTGGAAATATTAAGACAACAGCACCTGTGATATAGTCAAATAAATTAAAATATTAGGGGTAATTTTTATTATATTTATTTTATATTTATTTTTGTCTGAGGGAAAGGAAGGTAGCCGTGCGGGAAAGCGGGCCGCAAGCCGGCGGAGGGAGAAAAAATACTACAAAATTGACTGAAAATCGGATATAATGACTTCGGAAGGGATTTCAGTTCCATTATGGAATGGGTGACAAAAGGGAGTTTGGCCATATTACACAGGGCGCGGCCATGGAATGGGCGCGCAAACAACAAAGAGGCTGTTATGAGCAATCAGATCACCAGTCGGAGAATATTGCTGGCGGGGCTTGCGGCCTGCTTGTTTATGGGCTTGCTGCCCCTTAAGGCATTGCCATCGGCTCCGTCAGCATTGACCACTGTGACCGTGGCTAACCCATCGTTGGACAAGGATGGGAATTTTTGCTTAAACAGGGACGGAAGCGTTGCCTACACGGGGATAGTAGCAGCAGTAGTAGCCTTAGTGCGGCCATCGTCAGTACTGGAGACCTGACCTTAAACTTGATCGGCAATAGTACTGTCATCTATGCTTGGAGTGGGGGAGCCTGAGCAACACATATAGTCTTTTTGTCTCAGGAGTCCTAACCGTCCAGAGTACGGGTACTGGCAGACTGACGGCAAGGAGCGTACAAAACAGTAGCAATATAAGTACGGGTGTGCTGACAAACTCCATTGCCGTAGCCAGTGGTGCGCTCATCGGACAGGGCGATGGGATGGGGCAACAACTGTGGTGTGTATACCATCAACATCACCCTTGAGGGCGGAAATCTCACCGGCAATGGCGGCTCAGCGACTAGTATGAGTAATGGTGTGTATGCAAACGGTGTGGTTACTGTCCGGGGTGACGGATATCTCAATGCTACGGTGGCAGCTACGGTCTGTTCTCTTTTGATACTACTTTGGCAGATGAGGTTTTGCTGATAGCCGCCGGAAACACGGGGCCGCTCATCAGCGCGCCTGTGCTGGACAATTCGTACGTCTATTCCTGGCGTGCCTCCAACACGGACAACTGGACGGCGAATTTCTATATATATTTATGACAGTTCTGCCACTTTTACCAAGTCAGTGCCCGAGGTGGTGGAGTGGAGCGCGGCCACTTTTATCCATGGAAACTTCCAATAATGTTGTGACGCTTAATGCTACTGCCTGCCCCACGACGCAGACCGCAACTTGGACCTCGGATGATTCATTGATTACCTCGGTGAATACGAGAGGCAATTGGTATGACGACGATTCGGGCGACCATCGATAGGCGCGTATGGTGTGTTCGCCACCTGCACCGCTATCGTTACGGGCACCATGCCTCCCACGCGTTGCACCCTGACCTACAACGCAAACGGGGACATGGGGAGCATGACGCCCCAGTCTGGAGATGTAGGTGATTCTGTGACCGTTGCGGATAACGGCTTCACCGCCCCGGCAGGGTATGAGTTTGCCAACTGGAATACCCAAGCTGATGGAAGCGGAGACTCATATGAGTCCGGTGATGAGATCACGCTGACTACCAATTTGACACTGTATGCCAAATGGAGTGCTACGGGAGAGGACCCTGACGAGGAGAACTCGGGTTTGGCCAATCCAGATGATACCGGTGTGTCCGATTGGCTGGACACTGTCGACCACAATGCATATCTCCAGGGATGTGGCAACGGGCAGTTTAGGCCCTCGGCTAACCTGACCCGGGCGGAGGTGGCCCAGATGCTCTACAACCTGTTGCTGGACAAGAACGTGGATCAGACAGTTAGCTTTGCCGATGTGCCTGGCGGGCAATGGTGCACCACGGCAGTACGCACCCTTGCCTCACTGATAATCCTGGAGGGGTATGGAGACGGTGTGTTTGCCCCAAATGCAGCCATTATCCGAGCGGAGATGACAGCCATCGCCAACCGGATGCTGGGCCAGATGGCGAATCAGAGCTACATAGACGCCAATGCGGACAGCTTGACAGTACGCTTCACCGACAATGATCCGAGTAACTGGGCTTACTATGACATTGTGGAGGCAACCAACAGTCACAGCTACACCAAGACTGAAGGGGCGGAGCAGTGGACTGACCTCACCCAGGCATGATTCGGCAGACCGGCAACTGTATTCAAATCTGAGGAAACCGCCCGCCCTACAGACGGTGCTATCAAAAAGAAAGACATCTATAAAATGGCATGGGTGCAGAAGAAGCACCAAAAAACTGACGACCGAAGACAAGGGAAAAACTCAATCGAATTTGGTAACCATTTGCATAGAGTTTTCCTTTTGCGCGGTTCAGCGCTTCGGTCATCTATAGCACGTGCAAGTAGTGAGCACCTGTCTTTGGAAGGTATTTTATTTGTAACCACATAGGTTCTGCCCTGTCTTGTGGTCCCTTCACCGCTTTCGCTGTGGGTCTGCGTGCCGATACATGGTTGCAGGAAAGCCATGGGTGGAACCATAGACACAAAAAATTAGAAATTGGGATAAAAAATCGGGGGTGCCCGATTTGGATACCCTCGATGGTGCGAATGTTTATGACGGATTTGACGAAAATACACTGAAATACTGGCGGGAACACATGATGTCTGCAATTCGCAAATTGGTAAATCGTTCGGTTTTCTTTTAAAATGGGAGCGTCATCATCGGATATTGTCCGATGGTG
>DVJZ01000043.1 GCA_018716385.1 Candidatus Enterenecus merdae | reverse complement strand
GGGCTACGGCCCGGGGCGGTTCTCCTTCAACACCCGGGGCGGCCGGTGCGAGGCCTGCCAGGGGGACGGCCTGCTGAAAATCGAGATGCACTTCCTGCCCGACATCTACGTCCCCTGCGAGGTGTGCAAGGGCAAGCGCTACAACCGGGAGACCCTGGAGGTCCACTACAAGGGCAAGAACATCTATGAGGTGCTGGAGATGACGGTGGACGAGGCCCTGCCCTTCTTCGAGAACCTGCCCCGCATCTACAACCGCCTGAAAACCCTGGAGGAGGTGGGCCTGGGCTATGTGAAGCTGGGTCAGGCCTCCACCACCCTGTCCGGCGGCGAGGCCCAGCGGGTGAAGCTGGCCACCGAGCTGTCCAAGCAGTCCACCGGCTCCACCATCTATATCCTGGACGAGCCCACCACCGGACTGCACACCGCCGACGTGCACCAGCTGGTGGATGTGCTCCAGCGGTTTGTGGACAAGGGCAACACCGTGGTGGTCATCGAGCATAACCTGGACGTGATCAAGACCGCGGACCACATCATCGACCTGGGCCCCGAGGGCGGGGCCGGCGGCGGACAGATCGTGTGCGCCGGCACCCCGGAGGAAGTGGCCGCCTGCCCGGATAGCTATACCGGCCAGTACCTCAAACGGATGCTATGACCTGGATGGGCTCGTCCAGGGCCGGTACCCCGTTGGGTGACGGATTTCCCGCCGGAGGCATAGAATGGGCCAGGAGGTGTGGAAACCATGGCGTTTTTGGAGAGTTTGCTCTCCCTGCTGGCCGCCTTTGGACTGGTCTGCCTGCTCTGGCTGGGGGCGGGATGGCTGCTGCTGCCCCTGCGCTGCCCCGCCCGCGTGGTCCTGGAGGGGCACGGGACAGGGGAGTACCTGGAGCAGGCGGTGCGCGCCTTGCTCTGGATGCGCCGGACCGGGCTGTGGCGGGGGACGGTGGTCATCCGGGACGACGGCCTGGATGCCCAAGGGCGGCTGCTGGCCAGCACCCTGAGCCTGCAAGACGGGGTGCGCCTGGCGGCGGAGCCGACCGGGGCGGGACAGAGGGCGGAATAGCCCCCGGGCTCCGGCGGAACACTACATAGAAAAGCAGAAGGGGTGGGCGGTCCGGCGGTGGGGCGAGGGCCTCGCCGGGGCCGTGCCCCGGGGACAGACGGATGGAGGGATGGGACGTGGACAAAACGCGGCAGTGGGCTGACCAGGCCCGGCAGGCGGCCCAGGAGCTGCTGGCGGCGGCCACGCTGCCCTCGGGGGCGCTGCTGGTGGTGGGCTGCTCCTCCTCGGAGATCGTGGGCGGGCAAATTGGACAGGCCTCCAGCCTGGAGGCCGCCCAGGCGGTGTTTGACGGCATCTACCCCCTGTTGCAAGAGCGAGGGATTTGGCTGGCCGCCCAGTGCTGCGAGCACCTCAACCGGGCGCTGGTGGTGGAGGGGGACTGCGCTCGGCAATACGGATACGACCCGGTCTGGGTGGTGCCCAAGCCCAAGGCGGGGGGCAGCTTTGCCGCCACCGCCTGGCAAGCGTTCCACGCTCCGGTGGTGGTGGAGCGGGTGCGGGCCCACGCGGGGCTGGACATCGGGGGCACCCTCATCGGGATGCACCTGCGGGAGGTGGCGGTGCCGGTGCGGCTGAGCCTGACGCGCATCGGACAGGCCCCCCTGCTGTGCGCCCGCACCCGGCCAAAGCTCATCGGGGGCAGCCGAGCGGCGTATGAGTGAGGCGCAGCCGCCCCGACGGAGCGGCCCTACCAGCTACTCAGAAGATTTTCCCCGCAGGCGGCCCAGCGCCCCTGCGGCGGACATAGGAGGATTGCACCATGAAGTTTTGTGATATGCCTTACCAACGCCCGGATCTGGAGCAGGTGAAGGCGCGGCTGAGCGATCAGACGGCCCGTCTGAAAGGGGCGGCCAGCTACGATGAGGCCAAGGCCGTATTCCTGGAGCGGGAGCGGGAGCAAAAGCATCTGCACACGGCCCAGACCCTGGCCCATATCCGCCACTCCATCGACACCCGGGACGCCTTCTATGACGGGGAGGTGAAGTTCTGGAACGCCGCCGAGCCCGAGCTGCAGCCCTACCAGCAGGACTGGACCCGGGTCATGCTGGACTTCCCCTTCCGGCAGGATTTTGCCCGGGAGTACGGCGATCTGATGTTCGTCAACGCGGAGATCCAGCTCAAGACCTTCGCCCCGCCCCTCATCCCCCTGCTCCAGGAGGAGAACGAGCTGACCCAGGCCTATGAGAAGCTGCTGGCCTCCGCCCAGATCCCCTTTGAGGGCGGGGTGTACACCCTGTCCCAACTCACCCCCTTCAAAAACGACCCGGACGACGCCCGCCGCCTGGCTGCCTGGAAAGCGGAAGGGCGGTGGTACAAGGATCACCAGCCCGAGCTGGACCGCATCTACGACCAGCTGGTCCACCTCCGGGATGAGATGGGCCGCAAGCTGGGCTATGAGGGCTACACCACCCTGGGCTACTACCGTATGGGCCGCAACTGCTACACCCAGCAGGATGTGGAGCGTTTCCGGGCCGCGGTGGTCAAGTACCTGGTGCCGGTGGCCGACGGCATTTACCGCCGCCAGGCCCAGCGCCTGGGCAAGCAGTATCCCATGAGCTTTGCCGACAACGCCCTGGAGTTCCGCTCGGGCAACCCCCGGCCGGTGGGCGGCCCCGACGACATCCTGGCCCAGGGCCGGGCTTTCTACGACGCGCTCTCCCCGGAGACCAGTGCCTTCTTCCGCACCCTGCTGGAGAACGGGCTGTTGGATGTGCTGTCCACCCCGGGTAAGCAGTCCGGGGGATACTGCACCTCCATCCCCGACTACGGCGTGCCCTTCATCTTCGCCAACTTCAACGGCACCCAACATGACGTGGAGGTGGTCACCCACGAGGCGGGCCACGCCTTTGCTGCCTGGCTCAACCGGGACCGGGTGCCCATGGAGTACACCTGGCCCAGCATGGAGGCCTGTGAGGTCCACTCCATGTCCATGGAGTTCTTCGCCGAGCCCTGGGCAGACGGCTTCTTTGGCCCGGACGCCCAAAAATTCCGGTACAGCCACCTGTCCGGCGCGCTGACCTTCATCCCCTACGGCACCCTGGTGGACCACTTCCAGCACGAGGTGTACGCCAACCCGGATATGACCCCAGCCCAGCGCCACGGGGTGTGGAAGGAGCTTTTGGGGGTGTATATGCCCTGGATGCGCCTGGATGGGGACATCCCCTTTTACAGCCAGGGGGAGGGCTGGCAGCGCCAGCACCACATCTACTCCAGCCCCTTCTACTATATCGACTACTGCCTGGCCCAGACGGTGGCCCTTCAGCTTTGGGCCCTGATCCAGAAGGACCGGCAGGCGGCCTGGGCGCGCTACATGGCCTACACCAGCCAGGGAGGCAGCCGCACCTTCACCCAGCTGCTGGCCAACGCAGGGCTGGACAGCCCCTTTGATGAGGGGTGCCTGCGGGACGTGTGTCAGGCGGCCCAGGCCTGGCTGGACGGGGCCGACCTGTCCGGGATCCACTGAGATGGCAGGGCAGCGCAGGGGCCGGGGCCGCCGGGCCCACCTGGACGACTTTGTCCCTACTGCAGACGGGGGCTATCGCTATACCGGGCAGACCCACCCTTACCGGGACGACCGGCTGACCCGGCGGCAGGCCCTGGCGCGGCTGTGGGCCCTGGCGGCGGTGCAGGCCGGGGCGGTGGCGGCTGCCGGCTGCTTACCTGCCCCCGGACTGGCAAACACCCCCTATGTGATCCTGCCCTATGTGGGGTCGCTGCTCTCGGCGGTGGGGGTGCTCTGGCTGATGGGCCGGCTCACCGCTGGGGGCGACCCTCTGCCCGACTACGTGTACGTTGCCACGGTGGGGCGGTTTGGCGCCCGGGGGATGCTGGCCTTGGCCGGCCCTGCTGTGTCCGCCGGAGGGGAGGCGCTCTACCTGGCCCTGCATGGGCCGGGGCCAGGGCTGGCCTCCGCCATCGGGTTCCTGGCCTGCCAGGGGCTGGCCGCCGCTGCCGGGGGTGTTTGGCGGGCGGTGGGGCAAAATCTGCGCTGGTAAAAATCACAGAACAGTCTCCTGAATTTTGTGCGATATTGCTGGAGCTTCAAATTGACATCCTGGGACGAAACAGATACAATAGACAAAGAATCTGTCCCATTCCATCTGATGGATGGACATTTGCCCGCTGGGGACAGACAGCGGAAAAGGGGCCCCTTTTCCGCCGGCTTGTGGGACACAAGCCATTCCATCTTGAACTCCGGGCCGCCGGCCCGTTGGGTTCCAAGCATATGCAAGGAGGATATGACGCAAATGAGAAAGGCAAGAAAACTGCTTGCGCTGCCGCTTGCCCTGGCCATGGGCCTGAGCCTGCTGGCCGGCTGCAACAACAGCGGAACCGACACCAGCGGTGACCCGGCCAACAGCGGCCAGGGCAACGCCAACGAGACTACCCCCCTGGTGGTGGCCATCGAGCAGGGGCTGGAGGGGCGCTTCTCCCCCTTCTTCTACCTGGCCGCCGCGGACGAGGAGGTGGTCATGATGAGCCAGCTGTTCCTGCTCACGGTGGACCGGGCGGGCGAGCCTGTGCTCAATGCCATTGAGGGCGAGACCCGGGAGTACAACGGCACCGACTACACCTACTATGGCCCCGCCGACATCGCGGTGACCGAGAATGAGGATGGCAGCGTCTACTACGATGTCACCATGCGGGATGACATCTACTTCTCCGATGGGGAGAACGCCACCATTGACGACGTGATCTTCGGGATGTACGTCTACCTGGATCCCACCTATGACGGCAACGCCACCCTGTTTTCCCGGCCCATCCAGGGGGTGGAGGAGTACCGCTCTGGCATCACCCCGCTGTATCAGCTCATTGCCAACGCCGGCCGGGACAACACCGACTTCACCAACTGGACCCAGGAGCAGCAGACCCAGTTCTGGTCTGAGGTGGACGCGGTGATCGAGCCCTGGACCCAGGAGATCGTGGACTATGTCATCAACAACGGCCTGGTTCCCGAAGGGGCCTCTGTGGCCGAGGCGGCCGCCGCCTGGAACTTCCCCGACCTGGCGCAGGACGCCACCCTCACAGATTTCTTCAACGCCATCCTCGCTGCATACCCCACCTTTGTGGAGGCGGTGCAGACGGAGAGCGCCGGGTCCAACTTCTTCTCCCTGATGGAGAGCTATGAGGACCAGTGGAGCCTGGGTGTGGAGACCGGCGAGTCCGCCCCCAATATCTCCGGCATCCAGAAGACCGGCGAGTACTCCATGCGGGTGGTGACCACCGAGGTGGACGCCACCATGATCTACCAGCTGTCCCTGCCCATCGCCCCCCTGCACTACTATGGCGATGAGGCCCTGTACGACTACGAGAACAATATGTTCGGCTTTGAGAAGGGCGACCTGTCCATCATCCGGGAAAAGACCACCGATCCCATGGGGGCCGGCCCCTATGTGTTTGACAGCTATGCCAACGGCCAAGTGGTCTTCACCGCCTATGAGGACTACTACCTGGGCGCGCCCAAGATCAAGAACTTCATCTATCAGGAGACCTCGGAGGCGGACATGGTCACCGGGCTGCAGAGCGGCACCCTGGACATCGCCGACCCCAGCTACTCCAACCAGGTTGCCGACCAGGTGGCCCAGATCAACGGCAGCGAAGAGCTGGACGGCTCGGTCATCACCACCCGGCTGTATGACTACCTGGGCTACGGCTATATCGGGATCAATCCAGAGCGGGTGCGAGTGGGCGACGACTCGGCTTCCGACGCCTCCAGGAACCTGCGCAAGGCGCTGGCCACCATCATCTCTGTCTACCGGGACGAGGGCATCAACTCCTACTATGAGGAGACGGCCTCCGTCATCAATTACCCCATCTCCAGCACTTCCTGGGCCGCGCCGGTTACCACCGACGACGGCTATCAGGTGGCCTACTCTGTGGACGTGGACGGCAACCCCATCTACACCGCCGAGATGAGCGCTCAGGAGCGCTATGAGGCCGCCCAGCAGGCTGCCCTGGGCTATCTGGAAGCCGCCGGTTTCACCGTGGAGGGCGGCGTGGTCACCGCTGCGCCCGAGGGGGCTAAGCTGAACTACCAGGTGAACATTGGCGGCGGCGGGAATGGCGACCATCCCACCTTCATGATCCTGACCAATGCGGCCAACGCTTTGCAGGAGATCGGCATCACGCTGAACATCAACGACATCGCCAACGCCAGCGAGCTGTACTCCACCTATCAGACCGGGGCTGCCGAGCTGTGGTGTGCTGCTTGGCAGGCCACCCCTGATCCTGATATGTATCAGCTCTATCACACCAACGGCACCACCAATTACTACCGGATCTCTGATCCCGAGCTGGACGCACTCATCGAGGATGGCCGGACCAACACCAATCAGACCTACCGCAAGGAGATCTATAAGACGGCCATGGAGATCATCATGGACTGGGCGGTGGAGATCCCCGTCTACCAGCGCTCGGAGGCTTACCTGATCGCCAGCCAGGTGGTGGACGTGTCCACCCTGCCCACCGACCTGACCCCCTACTGGGGCCCCTTGGCGGAGATCCACACTCTGTCCCTGGTCACGCAGTAAGCCCGCGCGGCAAGAGTCGGCCATATACCGACGCGCAGGCTTTCCTGGGGGTTCCCCGGCCGCCCGTTCTGGGCTGGCCGGGGAACCCTGTCTGACCCGCTGTGCAGCAAGCGGCCGCTCCCACGGGCGGGGGCGGCTGCTTGGTGTACAGCCGGGCCACCGCGCACGGGTGGTCAAAGGGACTGGGCTCCCTGGTTTGATTTGGAGGGATTCGATTTGAGGAAATTCATCGTCAAGCGCCTGTTGATCTCGGTGCTGATTCTGTTTTGCGTGACGTTTATCATCTACGCCCTGCTGCGCTGCCTGCCCAGCTCCTTCGTGGAGCAGCGGGCCATGCAGCTTGCCGCCGCTCCAGGTTCCAAGCCCTATGAGGAGTGGGTGGCGCAGCTCAACGCCCAATATGGACTGGATATGCCCTTCCTGCCGGGTTACTTCGTGCAGTTGGGCAACCTGCTCACCGGCAACTTTGGCGACAGCTGGCGCTGGACGGTGCCGGTGGTGGACAAGTTCGTGGAGGTCATCCCCATCTCCTTCATCATGGGGGCCATCTCCCTGGTCTTGCAGCTGGTCATCGCCATCCCCCTGGGGGTGATCGCGGCCACCCGGCAGTATTCCAAGGCGGACTATGCCATCACCGCCGGGGCCCTGGTGGGCATCTCCCTGCCCACGTTTTTCTTTGCCACGCTGCTCAAGCTGGTCTTTGCGGTGCAGCTGGGCTGGTTTGACGTGTCCGGCATGGTGGGGCGCAACCACGCCCTGCTGGACAGCTGGGGGCAGTTTTGGGACATCGCCCACCACTTGGTGCTGCCCATCATCACCCTGGTCATCGTCTCGGTGGGTTCGCTGATGCGCTACACCCGGGCCAATATGCTGGAGGTGCTCAACTCCGATTATATTCGCACCGCCCGGGCCAAGGGGCTGAGCGAGCGCAAGGTGGTCTACCACCATGCTTTCCGCAACACCCTGATCCCTCTGGTGACCATTGTGGGCGGGTCCCTGCCGGGGCTGTTCTCCGGTGCGCTGATCACCGAAACCCTGTTTGCCATCAATGGGATCGGCTATATTTCCTTCCAGTCCATGACGGCGGGGGATATCCCCTTCTCCATGTTCTACATGACCTTCTTGGCCATCTTGACCTTGCTGGGTAACCTGATCTCAGACATTCTGTACGCGGTGGTGGATCCCCGTGTGCGCATCGCGTGAGGAAAGGGGGAGCTGGATATGAGCGATAAGTTGGATGCCCGCCAGGACCAGGCGGCTCTGGACGGCCAGGCCATGGCCCTGGATGACGAGCGCCGGGTCAAGGTGCTCTCCCCCGGCGCGCTGGTGGTCAAGCGGTTTTTCCGCAACCGCCTGGCGGTGCTGGGCCTGATCATGCTGGCAGCCATGTTCCTGTTTTCCTTCGTGGGCGGCCTTGTGATTCCCTATGGGCAGGCCGAGGTGTTTTACACCTATAACCTGCAATCCCAAGAGTACGTCTCGGCCACCCAGAACGACGAGTTCCGCTATACTGCGGCCGACGGCCAGGAGTTTGGCGGGGCGCTGCGGGCCCAGTTCCTGTTGGCTCAGACCACCGGACAGGAGACGTTTGAGTACCGGGGGATAAGCTACCGCATGGTGGAGGAGGGGCCGGACTTCTACTGCGTGTACCAGGGGGACACCCTGATCGGCATAGCCTTTCAGGACATCGTCAACGCTGCCCCCGGCGGGCAGGAGCTGAGCTTTACCGTGCAGCGCGCGGCCCTGCGAGCTTATACCAACGGGGAGGACGCCTTCACCGCCGACGGGGCGCAGTACACCCTGGATGATGGGGGTAATATCTTGCTGGACGGGACGGAGATCGGCTATATCAGCCGTTTTGTGGTCCAGGCCCGGGAGAACGGCGTGGTCATCACTTCTGACTTCCGGGAGCAGCTCCAGGAGGCGCTGGAAAACGACATCACCGGGTTTGCCTACACCGGCGCGGACGGGGTGGAGCATCTCTATGAGATCGCGTACAACGCCAGCACCCAGGTCTGGGCGGTCATGCAGGAGACGCAGACCTATGTCTACGACACCTATGCCGCCCCCTCCCTGGCCCATCCCCTGGGCACGGACGGCAACGGCATGGATATGCTCACCCGCCTGATGTACGGCGGGCGGGTGTCCCTGCTGGTGGGCTTTGTGGTGGTGCTCATCGAGCTGGTCATCGGCGTCATTTTGGGCGGTGTGTCGGGCTACTTCGGCAAGTGGGTGGACAACGTGATCATGCGGGTGGTGGACGTGTTTTACTGCATCCCCTCCATGCCGCTGATGATCATCCTGGGGGCGGCCATGGACTCGATGCAGGTGGACAACACCACGCGGCTGCTGGCCCTGATGCTGGTGCTGGGGCTGCTGGGCTGGCCAGGCATTGCCCGGCTGGTGCGGGGGCAGATCCTCTCCCTGCGGGAGCAGGAGTTCATGACCGCCGCCGAGGCCTGTGGCATCAGCGTACCCCGCAGGATCTTCCGCCACCTGATCCCCAACGTCATCCCCCAGCTCATCGTCACCTGCACCATGGGGTTGGGCTCGGTCATCATCATGGAGGCCACCCTGTCCTTCCTGGGCCTGGGCGTCAAGTTCCCCTACGCCTCTTGGGGCTCCATCATCAGCGCGGTCAACGACGCCCATGTGATGACCAGCTACTGGTTCATCTGGATTCCCGCCGGCGTTTGCCTGCTCATCGCGGTGCTGGGGTTCAACTTTGTGGGAGACGGGCTGCGGGACGCCTTTGACCCCAAGATGAAGCGGTAAGGAGGCAACGCGCATATGGCAAAAAAACATGCGGAAGGCTATCTCTCCGCCAAGGAGTCCCGGCGCATCTCTCGGGAGAACCGACGGATCACCAACGCCTTTGAGAAGCGGCGCAAGCGCAGGAAGGTGCCCGAGTCGGAGTACCTGACCCAGATGCGCGACCCCAACAACGCCGTGGAGTTTGACAATCTGCACACCTATTTTTTCACCGACGCGGGCACCGTCAAGAGTGTGGACGGTGTGACCTTTGACATCCCCATTGGCAAGACCGTGGGGGTAGTGGGGGAGTCGGGCTGCGGCAAATCGGTGACCAGCTTGTCCCTGATGCAGCTGCTTCAGCGGCCCCAGGGCCAGGTGGTGGAGGGGGAGATCCGCCTGAACCTGGGGGACAAGGCCTATGACGTGGTCAAGGTGCCCAACGAGCGGATGCAGGGCATCCGGGGCAACGTGGTGTCCATGATCTTCCAGGAGCCGATGACCAGCCTGAATCCGGTCTTTCGGATCGGGGACCAGGTGGACGAGGTGATCGCCCTGCACGACGGGGAGGGCAAGAACCGGCAGGATGTGAAGAAGCGCACCATCGAGCTGCTGGAACTGGTGGGCATCGCCAACAGCGAGGGGGTCTACCGGATGTACCCCCATGAGCTGTCCGGCGGGATGCGCCAGCGCATCGTCATCGCCATGGCCCTGGCCTGCAACCCCAGGCTGATCATCGCCGATGAGCCCACCACCGCCCTGGACGTGACCATCCAGGCCCAGGTGCTGGACCTGCTGCGCAACCTGAAAAACCGGATCAACTCCTCCATCCTGTTCATCACCCATGACCTGGGGGTCATCGCGGAGATGGCCGACTATGTGGTGGTCATGTACGCTGGGCGGGTGGTGGAGAAGGGGACTGCGGAGGAGATTTTCGCCAACCCCAGCCACCCCTACACCATTGGGCTGATGGCTTCCAAGCCGGTGGTGGGCAAAAAGGTGGACAAGCTTTACTCCATCCCAGGTAAGGTGCCAAACCCGGTCAACATGCCAAACTATTGTTATTTCAAGGATCGGTGTGAGCGGTGCGTGGAGGCCTGTCAGGGGGAATATCCTCCCGAGGTGCGCCTGTCCCCTACCCACACGGTCAGCTGCTATCTCTATCGAGACGGAAAGGGGGGGAGCGAGAATGCCGGAGCGGAAAACTGACAGGCTGGCCGGGGCCCGGAGCCCTGCTGAGGACGGTGGTTTTACCCCGGTGGAGTATGACCCCCAATATATCCTCATGGTCAACCAGCTGAAGAAGTACTTCCCCATCAAGGGGGGCATGGTGTCCAAAACCGTGGGCCAGGTCAAGGCGGTGGACGGGGTCACCTTCAACCTAAAGCGGGGCACCACCATGGGGCTGGTGGGGGAGTCTGGCTGCGGCAAGACCACCACCGGCCGGGCCATCCTGCGCCTGTCTGGGGAGAAGACCGGGGGCCAGGTGCTCTTCAACGGCCAGGAGGTCTATGACCTGTCTCCCAAGCAGTTGCGCGCCCTGCGCACCAAGATGCAGATCATCTTCCAGGACCCCTTTTCCTCCCTGTCCCCCCGACTCCCCGTGGGGGAGATCATCGGTGAGGCAGTGCGGGAGCACAACCTGGTGCCCAAGGAGCAGTTCAACGACTATATCGACCAGGTGATGGACAACTGCGGCCTCCAGCCTTTCCACAAGGATCGCTATCCCCACGAGTTTTCCGGCGGGCAGCGCCAGCGCATCTGCATCGCCCGGGCGCTGGCCCTCAATCCCGAGTTTGTGGTATGCGACGAGCCGGTGTCCGCCCTGGACGTGTCCATCCAGGCGCAGATCATCAACCTGCTCAAGCAGTTGCAGGAGAAGTACAAGCTGACCTATCTGTTCATTTCCCACGACCTGTCGGTGGTGGAGCACATCTCGGACAGCGTGGGGGTGATGTACCTGGGCAACCTGGTGGAGTATGGGAGCACCCAGGATATTTTCCGCAATCCCATGCACCCCTATACCAAGGCCCTGTTCTCCGCCATCCCGGTGCCTGACCCCACGGTGCGCATGGAGCGGATCGTGTTGGAGGGCTCCATCCCATCCCCGGCCAACCCGCCCTCCGGGTGCAAGTTCCACACCCGCTGTCCCCATTGCACTCAGCGGTGCGTGGAGGAGGAGCCGGTTCAGCGGGAGGTGGAGCCGGGCCACTATGTGGTCTGCCACCTGTACGATCAGTAATGGCGAGAAAACGGAAGGGCTATGACGATGACGACGGGCGCACCGTCGCTGACATGAGCGGGGTCTTTCCCCAGCGGATGTGGATGCCGGGGCGCCCTCCTGGGCCGGGTACGGACCGGGGGGCGCAGAAAACGGGCCGGCAGGAGGATGGAGAGGAGATAACCGGGCGGGAGCGCCGCTGGTATGTGCTGGGGGCGCTGAAGGCGGCGCTGCTCATTGCGGCGGTCTTCTTGGTGGCCTTTGGTCTGCTCATCGCGCTGCTCATCGCCGTTTGGCGGTAAGGGACAGTCTAAAATCCACGGGGTGGGCGGCCCAACTGGGGCCGCCCACCCCTTTCCCGTCACTGTGCCCCGGCCACAGCACCGGCATAAAGGAACGCGCACCGCCCAACCGGGCAGTGCGCGTCTTGCTGTATGGACAGGAGCGGGCAAAGAGAGGATCAGTCCACCTCCCAGCTCCGGATGGCCCCGGAGTAGCCGTCAATGGTGAACTCATACTCTATGCTGTTATAGAAGATGGTGCCTTCATACTCCAGGCGGCCGTCGTCCCGGTCTACCTCGAACTCCACGATGTTGCTGGTGGTGGCGCCGGGCACCCGCTCCAGGGCGATCTGCCGGGCCTGGTCGGCGGTAATGGCAGTGGCCCCAGTGCTGGGGGGCGTATAGTACTCCGCGTCATAGTCGTAGGAGAGCACCGCGCCGGTGGACGCGTCAATCTCATAGTCGTACTCGGTGTAGTTGGAGGTGCTGTAAAACTCCACATCATACACCTGACGGCCGTTCTCCCAGTCCAGGGCGCTGCGCAGGAAGGTGACCTGGCTGGCACTGAGCCCCGCGTGGTTCAAAGCGATCTGCCGGGCCTGATCGGCGGTGATGGCCGAGCCAGAGTTGGAACCGGTATTGGTGCTGGTGTTGGGGTTGGCGCTTGCGGCGGTGTTGGAGGACGCGCTGGGCACAGCGCCTGCGCCGTTGCCGCTGGTTTGACTGGGGTCAGCGGCGGGATCCATGCTGGCAGCCGGATCGGGGCTGGCGATGACCTCGGCGCCGGCCTGGCTGTTGATGATGACGCCGGTGACCGCGTCAATGGCATAGGAGTAGCTTTGGCCGTTGGCGGTGAAGTCGATGGCATAGAAATCGGTTCCGTTTTGCCGGTCCAGCCCGGTGGTGGAGAAAGCGGCGGCCGACTCGGGCACGCCGGCGGCCCCCAAGGCGATGGCCTTGGCCGCATCCAGACCGATATATTCCGCCTGGCTGCTGGGCTGGGAACAGCCGGCCAGGAGGATCAGCGCGGCGGCGCACAGGGCCGCGATGGATCTGCGTGTCAATTTCATGGAAAGGGCTCCTTTCTTCGGGGATGGCCCCATGTTACCAGGGCAACATGAAGCCAGGATGAAACGGATGGGAAAGCGGACGGACAGGGGCTCAGGCGGGCTGGGACAGGGGAAGGTGGAGGGTGAAGGTGCTGCCCAGGTCAGGGATGCTCTCCAGGCTCATGGTGCCCCCGTGGGCCTGGGCGATCTTTTGGACCATGGACAAGCCCAGGCCCGCCCCACCCTTCTCACCGGTGCGGGCGGTGTCCACCTGGTAGAAACGCTGCCACACCTTTTCCTGTTGGTCCTTGGGGATGCCGATGCCGTCGTCCCGGACGGTGAGTTGGATCTCTCCAGACTCCTGACGCAGGGAAACCCAGACGTGCCCCCCCTCCTTGCCGTACTTAAAGCCGTTGTCGATGAGGTTTTGCAGCAGCCGGGTGAGCAGGGCCGGGTCCGCCCGGGCGGTGATGCCCGGTTCCACCTGGGCCAATAGCCGGTCCTGGGGATAGGGCTGATCCTGGCAGACCTCCAGGACCAGCCCGGAAAGGTCCACCTTCTCCTGGTGGGCGATGTGGGTGCCCTGGTCCAGGCGGGTGATGGACAGCAGCTGGCCGATAAGGGCGGTCATTCGGTCGGCCTGGCGGTGGATCATGGCCAGGGTCTCCCGCTGCTCCTCAGGGCTTTCGCCATACCGCTGGGCATATTCGCAGGCGCTCTTGATGACGGCCACGGGGGTGCGCAGCTCATGGGAGGCGTCGGCGGTGAACTGCTGTTCGGCGTCAAAGGAGCGCTCCAGGCGGGCGAACATCTGGTTGAAGGTGCGGGCCAGGCGGGTAAACTCGTTGTTGCCCCGCGGGATGTCCACCCGGCGGGACAGGTCGGAGGCCTCGCTGATGGCCGCCGCGGTGGAGGTGATCTGATCCAGGGGGTGGAAGGCCCGGTGAGCGATAAGATAGCCCCCCAGGGCGGCCAGCACGATCAGCAGCGGCATGAGGATCAGGGCGATGAGCATGAGGTTGGTGAGCAGCTGGGGATTTTCCGGGGCCTCCAGGATGCCCCGCAGCCACACGCCGCTCTCCCAGCTCAGCGGCACCCAAAAATCCAGCACATAGTACTGGTTGGCCCCCACGCTCACCGGGCGGGTCAGGCCGTTTTGGAAGGGCTCGCTGGCGGTGAAGGACACGGGCACCTGGCCGGCCAGCAGGGACTCGCTTTGGCTGTAAACCAGGATGTAGACGCCGTTGTCGGAAAACACGAAGTCCTCCCCCAGCTGCAGGCTGCCGTCCACCATGTCCACCTGGGTGAGGTTGGCCCGCACCGCCTGATCCAGTTGATCCATGGCCGTCTGAGTGGACACCGAGCCGCTGACCAGCACCAGAAAGCTCAGCATGAGCCCGGCCATCAGCACCATGAGCAGCACATACCAGATGGTGATTTTGACCTTGACGCTCAGCCCCTTCACCGGGGGCCTCCCTGGTCGGAGGGCTCCCGGATGACCCAGCCAATTCCCCGGATGGTGTGGATGAGCTTTTGCGACCGCCCCTCGTCAATCTTTTTGCGCAGCCGGCTCATGTAGCCGTCCACGTTGTTAGAGCTGCCCGAGTACTCGTAGTTCCAGATGCGGTCTTCGATCTGCTCCCGGGACAGCACCTTTTCCTTGTTGCGCAACAGGTACTCCAGGATGGAGAACTCCTTGGGCAGCAGGGGCACCTCCTGGCCGCTCCGGGTTACCTTGCGCTGCCCCACGTCCATGGCCAGGTCGCCCACGGTGAAGCGGTTGGTCCGGTTGCCCGCATGCTTGCGGGTCATGGCCCGGATGCGGGCCAGCAGCTCGTCAAAGTCAAAGGGCTTGACCAGGTAGTCGTCCGCCCCCAGATCCAGCCCCTTTACCCGGTCGGAGACGCTGTCACGGGCGGTGAGGAACAGCACGGGGGTGTCCACCCCCTGTTCCCGCAGCTCTTTGACCAGGGTGTAGCCGTCCTTTTTGGGCATCATCACATCCAGCAGGATGCCGTCGTACTCCGCGCCCAGCAGGTGCAGCTGGGCCTCTTCGCCATCGTAGCAGCCGTCCACGGTGTAGCCGGCTTTCTTCAGGGCCTTCTGGAGCAGAAGGTTCAGATCCTTTTCGTCCTCGACCACTAATAATCGCACAGGATTCGCCTCCAGGTTCCAAGGATGGCCGGCCCCGGCCACGGCGGGGCCCGGAGATGACAGATAACCTCAGATCCTATTCTACACAAAATACCCCCGTTTGGCAATGCCGTTTTGCACAAGGGAGCGGGGGTTACAGCAGGGCCGCGCCCCACCCGGCCAGCGCAGCGCCCAGGCATACCACCACAGCGGGGATCAGGTAGGCGGAGACCCGGCCCAGCATCTGTTCCAGCCGCTGGATTGCCCCCGTGCCACGCAGCCTGTGGTAGCTCAGGTAGAGCAGGATCAGGGGCAGGATGTACACAAAGTTGTAGACGGCCAGCAGCAACAGCGCCTGGAGGAAGGCCAGGGGATGCCCGGAGAGCATGGCCAGGAAAGTGAAGTAGGGGAAAGCGCTGGGCAGCTCCACCGCGCAGAAAGCGACCCCCATCAGGAACAGGGGAACTGGGCCGATCCGATCCCCCAGCGGCTTGGGGCTGGCCTCCTCGCCGCCCGCCCCAGCCCGCTGCGGGCGGCGGGCCCGGAGGATCATGCGTCCACCGGCGGCCAGGCAGGCCAGCCCGGCGCACAGCGCCGCGGCGGAAAGAGGGAGCGGGTGGGAGACGGCGACGGCCTGGAGCAGCCGGGCAGCCCACAGGGCGACGCCGTAGTACACCGCCAGGCCCATGGCCAGATTGGCCAGGCCCACCCCGGCGATGAAGAACCGGATGTGGCCCTTGCGCTCCACCATGGCCTGCAACAGCAGTTGCTGGGCGATGGCGGAGGGGTTGAGACTGTCCAGAAAGCTGGTGGCCAGGGTGGCGCCAAGCAAAAGCAGCATGGGGGAAACCTCCAGAAGAAAAAATAAAAAGCCCGCGTTACTGGTGTAACGCGGGCCTACTACACAAGCAAAACGCCCCGGCGGGCGGCAGGATGCAGTTGTGGGCGTACTCACTCCCCCTGGGGCGGGGCCAGCTCCTTGGCCTGCTTTCCGGACAGGTGGTGTACTTCCATCTCCAACATACAAAGGGCGTTCCACTCGGCCTGGATGGCCTGTTGGCGGTGCTGGGAACTGTCCTGGGGGGCGTAGCGGACGGCCAGCTGCTCGATGGAGGCCCGCCGCTCCCCCTCGTCCTCCAGGACCCGAACCGCCCCAAAGGCGATGACGCTGCGAAAATAGGTGGTGTACTCCAAGGGCGCCACTTGGTCCTGATCGATGACGCAGAAGCTGGCCTTGGGGCTGCGGGCAATGGCGTCCAGCTTGTGGCCGGCCTTGGCGCAATGGAAGTAGAGCTTGCCGTTGTGGTAGACGTAGCTGAGGGGGACGGCATAGGGGTAGCCGTCATCCCCAGCCAGGGCCAGCACGCCGGAGGTGCCCCGGCGCAGCACGGCCTCACACGCCTCATGGGACAGGGCCTGGCGATGGCGGCGCATCGGCCGGAACATGGCGATCCCTCCCGTACAAACTGGATGGACCCCCGCCTGGCGGGAGCCTTTGCCACAGGGTAGCACAGCCCTGGGGAAAAGTCAAGGGCGGGGCGTGGTTTGCTCACCCCGCCTTGCTGTGGGGCAGGGGGAAGAGCAGGGCAAAGGGCAGCCGCTTCCACGCGGGCAGGCTCCGTCGCACCCGGAGAATTTCCCCGCCCAGCTCCGCCAGCATCTGCCCCCGTTCCTCCGGGGTGAGGGTGTGCTGGCTGAACCGGGCCTTGCCGGCCAGTTCCCGGGCCATGGGGCTGGCCTGCCCACCCCACCGCTCCAGCCGTTGGAACCAGCCCCAGGCGGCCAGCACGGCGGCGTTGGCGTCCGGGCGGTGCTCCAGCCGCCGCCAGCCCCGCCGCCGCAGCCCCCACAGTACCCAGGGAGCGGCCAGCACAGCCAGCAAAGGGATGGCCCAGGCCAGCCAGACCGGGGTGCCGGCTTCTGTTTCCACCTGCTCGCCGGGGGTCTGCTGAGGCGGGAGAGTTGCGTCGGGTTCCAGGGTTGCCTCCGGGGCACGGGAGGGAGTGGTGGACGGAGCGGGAGTGGGCGTGGGTGTGGCAGAGGGCTGAGGCTCCGGATCCTCCTGGCTGGGGACGGAGGGGGTGGCCTCCACCGGGTACCACCCGTAGCCCTCCAGATAGATCTCCACCCAGGCGTGGGCGTTGGAGTCCAGCACCTGGGCCTGGCCGGAGCCGGGGATATGCACCGCGTAGCCGCTGACGTACCGGGCGGGGATGCCCTCCAGGCGCAGCAACAGGGCGGCGGCGCTGGCGAAGTGGACGCAGTAGCCCCGGCCGCTCTCCCCCAGGAAGTGGGATACGAAGTCTTCCCCTTCGGGGACGGCGGGAGCGCCCAGGTCGTATTGGGCGTTCCGGGCCAGCAGCTGGGCAATCTGGGCGGAGGTGTTCAGCTGCCGGGCATAGGGGCCTGTGGCCCCACCGGCGGGCTGGACGCCGCTGTCCTCCAGCTCCCGCTGGGCCTGCTGATACCAGGCGCGCAGGAAGGCGGCAGCCTGCTGGGGAACCTCGAGGTAGCGCGAAAGGCCGCCCTCAAGGGCCGCGCCGTCCGTCCCCTCTTCCGGGATGGGTTCCCCCTCCAGGGGAAGGTAGGACACACTGTATGCCTCCACGGCCTCCGGCAGGGCCAGGGCAGCGTTGGGGGCGGTGGGGACGTCCTGAACCTGCACCGTTCGATAGGGGAGGTAGGCCAGGGCGCTGGTGCCGGACAGGGATTGGATGCGGGCGGTGGACAGGCCCTGGGCCGTTCCGCTGGAGGCCTGGGCCGCCTGGCCGGACAGAGTGTGGATCTGCAACCCCGTCCAAGCCGTCCCGGTGTAGTCGGAATAGACCAGGCCCCGCAGGTACATGGGGCCGGCGTGGGTGGCCTCCACCTGGAGCACTGCCCGGCCGGTGTATCGCCGGGGCCCTGCCGCGGACAGGTCCACCTCGGGTTCGGCCAGGGCCTCTGCCCCGCCGTTGGGGGAGGCGGGGACATCTCCGCCGTCCGGGGTGCTGCCCGAGGGGAACCACTCCAGGGCCAGCAGCTCGTCCCGGGCCGCCGCCGCCCAGGCGGGCTGGATATAGCCCTGACGGGGGAAGGCCAGGGATACCCCCAGGATCAGGGCCAGGCTGGCGGGCAGGGCCAGCAGGGCCACCCGGGCCCCAGCGTCCCGCCCGGCCCGGGCGGACAGGCTGGCCAGCAGCAGCGCGGCCCAGCAGGCACACACCGCCATCAGGGCCGACCAGTCCAGCTCCACCTCTGCCAGAAAGGCGGGGATCAGCCAGGGCAGGGTGAGGGCAAAGACGGGCCAAAAGCGGCGCAGCCGGACCACCGCCCAGCCCAGGATCAGGGCGTACAGCGCCGCCACTGCGGCCAGCAGGGCCTGGATGGCCAGCTGCCGCAGCGCTGGGGAGAGCAGGGTGTCCCAAACGAAGTAGCCGGGGAAGCCGGTGGCGTCGGTGAACAGGACGGACAGGGTTTCCCACAGGGCCAGGGCGCCCCAGGACAGCAGGAGCCGATGGTAGTAGAGCAGCCCCCCGGCCGCTGCCAGCAGCACCCCCGCCGCCAGCCAGCGAAACCGGGGCAGCGACCACACCGCCGTGGCCGTCAATCCGGCTCCCACGCACACCCCCAGGGCGGGCAACGGGGGGATGGGCAGCAGCCCGCCGGTGGGGGCAAAGGAGACGGCCAGGAGATCGTAGTAGAAGGGTTGCAGGTAGGTGGTCAGGCAGAACCGGGCCAGGGCGGCCAAGAGTACCGTCACCAGCAAAGCGTCGGCCAGCACAGCCAGGCCCCAGCGGCTCTGCCGGCGGGGAGAAAAGGGCTGGGTCATGGCACATCCTCCTCTCCGGCGGTGATGTGCAGGTGGGATAGCCCTGGGCTGTGGGGCAGCGGGGCGGAGGGCTGGGGCCGGGCCGCCGGGGCGGGCTGGGAGAGGATGCGGGCCATGCAGGACAGCAGTTGATTCTGGCTGTCCACAATCTCCCGCCGGGACTGCCCGTCCGGAGCGGTCCAGCAGACCTCATGGGCCAGCCCCCGCCCCACCAGGAAGCGGGAGGCGGTCCACAGCCGGGCCAGCACCCGATCCAGCCGCTCCGGCGTGCCGAACAGGTCGAAGGACAGGGCTACCCGGGGCCGGCCGCGCCGGGCCCGCTCCCGCACCACCAGCGCGTCGTATTTGGAGGAGAGCTTCCAATGGATGGCCCGGATGGGATCGCCCGGGCGATAGTCCCGCAGTTCTTCATCTTCTTCATCCGGAGCGGAGCCTGCCCCCACTCCTGCCTGGGCCAGAAGGGGCTCCAGACCAGGCAGTTCCTCCAGGGGAACGGGCTGGGGCAGCACCAGGGCCTGGGCGGGGTCTGGCCGATGGATAGGCAGGGAGAATAGGCCCAGGAAGTCCAGAGCCCTGGCCCGGCTGACCCGGCAGGTGAGCGCGCCGCAATGGTCCCCTTCCAGGGGAAGGGGACGGGTCTGGCCGCCGGCCAGGCCGGCAAGTTGCAGCCGCTGGTCCGCCGTGGCGCCGGTCAGGGCGTTGTGGAAGGTCAGGCGCAGAGCCAGCCGGGCGACGGGCAGGGGAAGGGAGCTGCGGGCGGTCAGCCGCCAGTGCCCCGCCTGCCCCTGGACGAGCCGGGGGCCGGAGGGGGCCAGGGCCAGGCGCAGCCCTGCCAGGATGGGCAGGCTGAGCAGCAAAGAGAGGACGGGCAGGGCCAGCAGACAGACCAGCAGGAACTGGGTCAGATACCCGTCATAGAAGATCTGGAAGGCCAGGGCGGCCAGCAGGGCCACCCCGTAGACGATGCGGCGGCCGGCCATGTTCACCGCAGACAAGGGGGCCGTACCCCTCGGATCAGGGCGGCCAGCAGCTCATCCCGGGCGGGCTGGCTGTCCTCCGCCTTGGGGGAGAGCACCAGCCGGTGGGCGATGACATGGGGGAAGACAGCCTGTACGTCCTCAGGCAGTACGTAGTCCCGACCCGAGGCCAGGGCCAGCGCCCGGCTGACGCAGGTCAGGGCCAGGGTGGCCCGGGGGCTGGCCCCCTGGAGGATGAGGGGGTGCTGCCGGGTGGCGGCCACCAGGGCCAGCAGGTAGTCCAGTACATCGTCGGACACATAGATCTGGTCGGCGGCCTGGCGCAGCTGTTCCAGCTGGGCGTGGTCGGCTACCTGCTCCACCCGGTCCAGGGGGTTTCCCGTCTGGCGCTGCCGCACCATAGCCGCCTCCGACCGGTGGGAGGGATAGCCCAGGGACAGGCGCAGGGCGAAGCGGTCCAGCTGGGAGTCGGGCAGGGGCTGGGTGCCCGCAGCCCCCACCGGGTTCTGGGTGGCGATCACCACGAAGGGCTGGCCGATGGGACGGGATACCCCGTCCACCGTTACCTGCCCCTCCTCCATGGCCTCCAGCAGGGCCGACTGGGTGCGACTGGTGGCCCGGTTGAGCTCGTCGGCCAGGAAGAGGTTGCACATCAGCGCGCCGGGACGGTAGTCAAAGGCGTTTGTCTCCTGGTTGAAGATGGAAAAGCCGGTCAGGTCGGAGGGCATGACGTCGGGGGTGAACTGCACCCGCTGGTAGCGCAGACCCAGCGCCCGGGAGAAGGCTAGAGCCATGGTGGTCTTGCCCACGCCGGGGATGTCCTCCAGCAGGACGTGGCCCCGGGCCAGGATGGCCAGCAGTACCTGGGCCAGCACCGTGTCCTTGCCCAGCACCGCCTTGCGCACCTCGGCCAGGATGCGCTGGATCAGTTCCTGTTCTCTCATGCTTGCTCCCCCTTTGCTCCCAACCCGTAGATCGGGCGGGGCAGACCTTGCGGACAACCCCTTTAGGTTGCCTGTTCAGGATATAACAGAAACAGTGGCCCGTCAACCATTTTCGCCCAGAGGTGGGAGACGGGACGCGGCGGCGGCCCCGAACCTTCAGGGCCGCCGCCGCGGATCAGAACACCCCCGCCGGGGGTGCGTCAGGACAGGGTGACATAGCTGGCCGACACCCAGCCGGTGACGGCGGCCGAGCCGCTGGAGAACAGCACCCGGTACCAGCCGTCCTGCTCAGCCAGTACGGCCACCTGGGCCCCGGTGGACAGGCTGGCGATCACCGAGTAGCCCGTGCCCGGGCCGGAGCGGACGTTCAGGCTGGGGCTGGCGGTGACCAGTCCCACTTGCTGGGCAGGGGCGCATTGGAACACCGCGCTGGCGCTCAGCGGCCCGCAGTGGGCGGTGATGGTCACCGACGGGGAACCCGTACCCAAGTACACGTTGGTGACCACGCCTTGGCCGGAGACCACCGCCACGTCCGGGTTGCTGGACGTCCAGGTGATCTCCCCCGTGCCGCCGGTGAGGGTGGCGGTGAGGTTCAGAGACTGGGAGGGCTCCAGTGTCCCCGAGGTGGGCGAGAGGGTCAGGGTGGCGTCAGGGCCCAGCTGAGGGGTGTCGGGGGTGTTGCCTCGCTCCCCCAGCAGGCGGTAGAGCAGCGCGGCCATCTCCGCCCGGGTCAGGATCCCCTGGGGGTTGATTCCCTCGCCGGTGCCATTGAGAATGCCCAGGGAGACCAGCACGGTCAACGACTGTCTGGCATAGCCGGAGATCTGGGCCTGGTCGGCAAACTGGTCCAGGACGGACAGGTCGGGCTCCGGGGCGTCCAGCCCCAGCAGGGGCAGGGCCCGGTGCAGGATGACGGCGGCCTGCTCCCGGGTGATGGGATCGCCCGGGGCAAAGAGGGTGTCGGAGATACCCAGTACCAGCCCTGCACGGCTGGCCCAGGTGACCGGGCCCTCATAGTAGGACCCGGCCTCCACATCGGCAAAGCCGGAGGACCCAGAGGCCTGGGGCTGGCCCAGGGCATTGTAGAGCATGACCACAAAGTCCCGCCGCCGGATGGGGTCGTCCCGGCCGAACAGGGTGTCGCTGATGCCGTTGACGATGCCCTGCTGGTAGCAGAACACCACAGCGGTATAGGACCAGTGATCCGGGGTGACGTCGGTGTGGGCGTACTGGGTCTGGTTGACGGGGATGGTGCGGGTGAGCCCGCCGGCCGAGACGGTGATGACGCCGGGCTGCGCGCCGGCCGAGGCGGTGAACACCCCGTTCTGGGTGATGGAGCCTGCCCCGTCGCTCACCGACCAGCTCACCCCGCCGGAGCCGGCGCGCAGGGCGGTGCGGGACCAGTAGGAGCCCGTGGCGCTCAGCGCCACGCTCTGGCCTGACGCTACCTTCAGGGAGGACAGGGGAGTGTTGCTACCAGCCTGGGTGACGTTCAGCTGGCTGAGGGAGCTGACCACATGGATCTGGGCGGTGCCCGACAGACCCAGGGACTCAGAGGTGATGGAGATGGTGTCCGTCCCCGGGTTGGAGCCGGCGGTATACACCCCGCCGTCAAAGCTGCCCAGCCCTCCCTCTGAGACAAAGGTGGCGTCGGCCACCCGGCTGTGGACGGGTTCCAGGCCGCCGTCCACGCTGACCACGTTGCCCAGGGTGACGCTGGAGCCGGCAAGCACCACCAGTCCGTCCTCCTGGAGGGCCAGCTGCCGGGCGGCCCCGTCGGCGGCGGAGGGATCGGTCACCAGCAAGAGGAACGACGCGCAGGCCCGCAGCCCCCCGTCCGAGGGGGAGTTGGCCACGGTGGGGCTGCTCTGGCCGGGCAGCTGGACGGCAAAGGTGGTGGAGCCGCCCCCGTCCAGGTTGACCGCCCACACGCAGCCCTGGCGCTGCATCTCCTGGGCCAGGTCCAGCTCGGTCAGCCCGCCGGAGTAGCCGCTTTGCCGGCCGTCCACGGTGTAGAACACCATGGTGCCGTCCGCCTTGACCCCCACGCTGGTGCGGGGAGCCCGACCCGTGGCGTAAACCCAGTTGGAACTGTCGGTAATTGAACCGCCGGATACGATGATATCGCCGCAGCCCATGGCCCATTGGGCCTGGGAGAGGACAGGTTCGGAGCAAGAGGCGGTCAGGGTGATTTGATCTCCAACCTGATAGTTGTCAAAAAACGCCACGGTGGAGGAGGCGTGGTCGGCGGTCAGGATGTACTGGTTGGCTCCGATCTCCACCTCTGCCGAGGTGTCGGTGGTGTACACCACCTCCAGGGTCAGGGTGGAGTTGACGGTGAGCGCTTGGCCCAGGCTTTCCCCTGTCGGTTCCAGCACCACCACCCAGCCGCCCCGGCCCGAGGTATGTGCGGTAGAGGAGAAGTCGGAATTGAAGAGATAGAGGCCTCCGTCGTGGTCCCGGTATTTGTTGAAGTGATCGGGGGAGGCGGTGTGCCCGCTGCGCTGGTTGGTGAGGGTGAGGGTAACCTGGGGGGATTGACACAACTGTAGCTGCCCGTCTACCACGGTCAAGGCGGCGTAGCCATCGGCGCTGGAGCGGTAGACCCCGTCCTCAATGGAGATGCCGTTGGGGATGCCGGTGCTGAGGGTATAAAAGTCGCCGTTGATTCCCCCCACCACGTGGTAGCCCATGGACTCGGCCACCTGGATGGCCTGGGTGATGGTGCCCGAGCCGTAGATGCGGCCACTGGCTTGGACCGCGATGGGATAGACCGAGCCCCCCGGCTCCAGCTCCAGGGAGAAACTCTCCATCCGGCCGGCAGAGGAGTGTTCAGAGATCGTGTTGCGGTAAGTCAGCTGGTTGGTGAGGGCCTGAGTGGTGGTGAGCCGGGTGTCGCCGGCGGTGGCGAAGGCGGCTGGGATCAGCAGCGCCGCGGCCAGGACCAGAGCGGTCAGGCGCCGGGCCAGGCGGGGGAAGGTGTTGCGGTTCATGGCACGCTCCTTTTCATCATCCGTGGAATTGTCTCGTCCGGGGTGTTTAGGGCTCCGGGGGAGCCAAAATTCGGGCAGATAGGATAATAATAGCATAAAATCGACCAAAGTTCAATGCGTCCTTGCCCGCTGAGACCGGCTGGGTAGGACAGCCAAGGGCCGTGGAAAGTGTGAACAAGCCGTGAATCTCCCGGAGGATGGTTGAAAAAGGGCGGGGGTTGGTGTACAATACTGTCCATTGAACCGATGTGGCCGGGCTGCGCAAGCCCGGAAAGGCCCCCGATCCGGGGGCGGGAGAGGAGGGAACGGGTTGGCCAGGCAAAGCGATCACGCCACCCGAACCATCAGCGCTGTGATGCTCATCACCCTGCTGGGCAAGGCGCTGGGGCTGTTCCGGGACCGGCTGATGGCCGTCCACTACGGCACCACCGGTATGGAGGCCATGGCCTTCTACACCGCCAGCCGGATCCCCCGGGTTTTTTTCGACGTGGTGTTCTCCTCGGCCATCGCGGCCTGCTTTATCCCGGTCTTCAGCCAGACCATGACCCAAAAGGGGCGGCAGGCGGCCTTCCGGTTCGGGGGCAACTTCCTGTCAGTAATGGGTCTGCTCACCGCCGTCCTCACCTTGCTGGGCATCCTGCTGGCCGAGCCGCTGGTGGCCCTGTTTGCCGACGGGTACGACGATCAGACCGCCGCCCTGGCCGCCTCCCTCACCCGGGTGATGTTCCCCACCGTGCTGCTCACCGGGGTGGCCTTCTCCTTTGTGGGCATCCTCCAGGCCATGGACCGCTTCCACGTCCCGGCGCTGATCAGCGTGGTGTCCAACCTGGTCATCATCGGCTACTTCTACCTGCTGGACGAGGATTACGGGGTGTATGGCCTGGCGGTGGCCTACCTGGTGGGCTGGCTGCTCCAGGCGCTGGTGCAGGTGCCCTCCCTGCACCGGACCGGCTTTCGCTACCACCCCGACTTCTCCCTGCGCTCAGAGGGGATCCGGCAGGCCTTTGCCCTGATGGGGCCGGTGATGGTGTCCACCTGGGTGCAGCCCATCAACCTGACCATCAACAGCCGCTTTGGCTCTCACCTGTACGGGGGGGCGGGGGTGTCTGCCATGGAGTACGCCACCAATCTGTATCTGGTCATCGCCGGGGTGTTCATCCTGTCCATCACCAACGTGATCTTCCCAAAACTCTCCCGGCTGACCGCTCAGCGCCGGCAGCAGGACTTTCAGGACACCCTGCGCCAGACGGTGCACAGCAGCCTGTTCTTCGTGCTGCCAATGGCGGCGGGGCTGATGCTGCTGGCCCGGCCCCTGGTGTCCTTCCTGTACGGCGGCGGGGCCTTTGACGCTTTCTCGGTGGACATCACCTCCCAGGCTCTGGTGTGGGTGTCCCTGGGAATGGTGGGGTACGCGCTGCAAAACATCCTCAGCCGGGCCTACTTCGCCCGGCAGGAGGGACGGGCCCCGCTGGTGGCGGGAGGGGTGTCCATCCTGGCAAACCTGGTGCTGTGTATGTTCCTCACCCAGCCCCTGGGGGTGGCGGGGCTGGCCATCTCCTCCACCGTCTCCTCCACCCTCTACGCGCTGCTGCTGCTCATCCCCCTGCAGGTTCGGGGGGAGGGAGTGGTCAACCGGGGCCTGGCCCTGGACTTTGGCAAGATGCTATTGTGCGCGGCGGGGATGGCTGGGGTGGTCTGGCTGGCCCGGCGGGGGCTGGCCGGGCTCCTGCCGGCGGACAAGCTGGGGGAGGCGCTGTTGCTGGCCGCCTGTGCTGGAGCGGGGGCTGTGGCCTACTTTCTGCTGGCCGGGCTGCTCCGGCTGGACGAGATGAAGCTGGTCTGGCGCAAGCTGGCCCGGCGCACGGGGAAGGAGGATTGAGCGATGCAGCATATCCGGCGGATTTTACAGGCCAGCGTCCTATACCGGCTTCTGGCGGCCCTGTCCCTGTGGTGTGGGGAGCAATGGCGCAGCAGCGGGCTGGCGCAGTGGTTCCTCCACCCGCCCGCCCAGCGGGAGCGGGCGGAGTCGGAGCACAGCGTATTTGCCCGGTTGTGGCGGGCGCTGCACCGGCTGTTGTGCCGGATCTATGAGGTCCTGCGCCTGAACCGACTGCTGGAGGGCAGTGTCTTCCAGCAAACCTGGCTGTGGGCTCTGGCCGCGGCGGCGCTGGCCCCCATCCTGCCCACCATGGCGGTGCTGGCCCTGGTGCTGGTCAGCGCCCTGTCCCTGCTGCTGCGGCTGGTGCAGCGGCGGGAACTGGAATTGCGCCACGCCTCTTTCAACCGGTATATCTGGCTGTATGCCGCCGTCTATCTGGTTGCCACCCTGTTCTCCGTCAACCCGTCGGGCAGCCTGCCGGTGGGGCTGCTGACGGTAGCTTTCCTGCTGTTTGCCATCGTACTGGAAAACGCCGTGAACAGCCGCAGGCAGCTGGACGGCCTAGTGTTGGTGCTGGTGGCGGCGGGGACGGTGGTAGCGCTGTATGGGGTGTGCCAGTACCTGTTTGGCTGGGGCTACCAGTCCCAGGCCTGGGTGGATACCGAGATGTTCCAGGACATCAGCTTCCGGGTGCCCTCCACCCTGGGCAATCCCAATATGCTGGGCCAGTACCTGATCCTGATCATCCCCCTGGGGGGGGCAGGGCTGCTGTCGGCCAAGGGCTGGGGCCGGCGGGTGGCCTACCTGTGCGCCTGCGGGGTGATGTGCCTTTGCATGCTGCTCACCCTGTCCCGGGGGGCCTGGCTGGGGCTGTTGTGCGCGGGGCTGGTGTTCGTGCTGTTGCTGCAGCCCCGGCTGCTGTTGTTGGTACCGGTGATGCTGGTGGCCCTGTACTTCCTGATGCCCGACACGGTGATCGCCCGCTTTGCCAGCATCGGCAACCTGGAGGACACCTCCACCTCCTACCGGCTGTCCATCTGGCTGGGGACGCTGGACATGCTCCGGGACTACTGGCTGTGCGGCGTGGGGCCGGGGGAGGCGGCCTTCAACCTGGTCTATCCCCGGTACAGCTACAATGAGATCGTGGCCCCCCACTCCCACAACCTGTTCCTACAGATCGTATGCGACGCGGGCATGGCCGCCCTGGCGGTCTTCCTGCTGCTGCTGTTCCACTTCTTCCGGGACCTGTGCGCCGCCTTCAGCCGCACGCGGGACGCCTTCAGCCGGCTGCACCAGGCGGCGGTGCTGGCCGGCATGTCAGGCTTCCTGGTCCAGGCCATGACCGACTACTCCTTTTATAACTACCGGGTCATGCTGCTGTTCTGGGTCTTTGTGGCCCTGGGGGCGCTGCTGGCCCGGCGGGACCAGCTGCCCGAGCGGGAGGTGAGGCTGTGATCCGGGTGCTCAACATCATCAGCGACAGCAACATCGGCGGCGCGGGCCGGGTGATCCTCAACTACCTGCGCTACGCCGACCGGGACCGCTTTGAGACCTGGGTGGCTGTGCCGGCGGGCAGCGCCCTGGCCGCTCCCCTGGAGCAGGCAGGTGCCCGGGTGCTGCCGGTGGAGGGGCTGGCCGAGCGGTCCTACCACCGGCAGGACATGCAGACATTGGTGGATCTGATCCGTCGGGAGGGGCCCGACCTGGTGCACACCCACGGCGCGCTGTCCGGGCGTATCGCCGCCCGGCGGTGCGGGAAGAAGGTGGTGTACACCCGCCACTCGGTCTTTCCTGTGAGCGCCAAGCTGCGCTATCCCCCGGGGCGGTGGCTCAACCGGTGGGTGAACCTGCGCTATGCCGACCGGATCATCGCGGTCAGCCCCGCCGCGGCGGAGAACCTCGTGGACGCGGGGGTGCCGGCGGGGCGCATCCAGGTCATCCTCAACGGGGTGGCCCCGGTGGCGCGCAGCGGCCCGGAAGCGTGCCGGGCGCTGCGGGAGGAGTACGGGCTGTCGGAAGGGGTGTTTACCGCCGGCATCCTGGCCCGCCTGGAGCCCTATAAGGGTCACCAGCACATCCTGGAGGCGGCCCGGCAGCTGAAGGGGGAGGGCCGCCGCCTTCAGATCCTGGTGGCCGGCACGGGCAGCGAGGAGGCCCGGCTGCGGGCCCAGGCGGCCCAGATGGGGCTGGAGGACACCGTGTTCTTTCTGGGGTTCCAGGACGACGTGGCCCCGGCGCTGTCCCTGCTGGACGTGCAGCTCAACGCCTCCTACGGCACCGAGGCCACCAGTCTGGCCCTGCTGGAGGGGATGAGCCTGGGCCTGCCCACGATTGCCAGCAACTACGGGGGCAACCCGTGGATCGTGGAGGACGGGGTGTCGGGGCTGATTTTCCCCAGCCGGGACAGCGGGGCGCTGGCCGGCGCCATCGCCCGGCTGATGGATCAGCCGGACACCCGGGCCCAGCTGGGCCGGCAGGCCCGGGAGCAATTTTTGGCCCGCTTCACCGGCCAGGGCTTTGCCCGGAACGTGGAGCAGGTATACCTGGACGTGCTGAAAGGAGACAACCATGGAACAGAGTAATCCAAAATTCCGCCTGCGGCTGAACCTATTTGACGCGCTCATTCTGGTGCTGGTGCTCGTGGTGGGGGGAGCCTTGGTGTGGTTTGGGCTGCGGTCAGACGGCGGGAGCGGGCAGGAGAGCGCCGCCGGCACAGTGCGCTACACCATCCTGATCCAGCGCATGGCCCAGGGGGACAGCGAGCTGATCCAGCCGGGAGACCAGCTGGAGGAGACGGTGGAGAATCATCGGCTGGGCACCGTGGTGTCCGTCCAGGCCGAGCCGGCCCTGGTCCAGGTGCTGGACCAGGAGAACCGGCGCTATGTGCAGGCCCAGCTGGAGGGGTACGAAGACGTGTATATCACCGTGGAGAGTACCTGTACCCAGCAGGAGGACGCGCTGCTCTTGGACGGCGGCTATGACTTCCGGGTGGGCCAGGCCATCACCGCCCGGGGTCCCGGGTACATGGGCAGCGGCCGGGTGACGCAGATCGTAAGGGAGGGGCAGGCATGAAGCTGATAGATCGGGACGGCCGCCTGTTTGGCAAGATCAGCATCCTCGATGTAATCGTGCTGGTGGTGGCCGCGGTACTGGTGGCCGCCGTCTACCTCAAAAACCAGATGCCCCAGACGGGGGGCACGGTGTCCACCGTGCCGGTGGTCTACCAGATGCGGCTGCAAAACCAGCCCCAGGAGATGCTGGAGGCCATCCAGGTGGGGGATCAGTTGTTTGACCCGGCCCGGAGCACCGGGGGCTCCCTGGGCGAGATCACCGAGATCCAGGTCAGCGACGGCACCAACCAGGCCTCTCTGGACGACGGCACAGTGGCCATGGTGCCCGCCCAGGGCTACTACGACCTGCTGCTGACCATCGAGGGCCAGGCCCTGGTGGAATCAGATGGGACGGTGCTGCTCAACCGGGTGTATGCCCTGGGGGTGAACAGCAACCGCACCTTCACCACCAAGTATGCCAGCTTTGTGGGCCGGGTGATGAACATCCAGATCCCCCAAGGGGATCCGGAGCAGTAAGCGGGGTGGGGCCATGCGCATCCTGATGGCGACCATGGGGCTGGACATCGGCGGGGCGGAGACCCATATCGTGGAGCTGTCCAAGCAGCTGCGGGCTCAGGGGCACGACGTGGCCATCGCCTCCAACGGGGGGATCTACGTGCCCGAGATCGAGGCTGCGGGCATCCGCCACTACTGCGTGCCCATGCACCGCCGGGACCTGCGGTGTATGCTCCGGGCCCGGTCGCTGCTCCGGAAGGTGCTGCGCCAGGAACAGCCCGACGTGGTCCACGCCCACGCCCGCATTCCCGCTTTCCTGTGCGCCACCCTGTGGCGGAGACTGCGCTTTCCCTTTGTTACCACGGCCCATTGGGTTTTTGAGAACCGTGGCCTGGTGCGCTACCTCACCAATTGGGGCCAGCGCACCATCGCCGTGTCCCAGGACATCAAGGAATACCTGATCCAGGAGTACAACCTGCCTGAGGGGCGCATCAGCGTCACCGTCAACGGCATCGACACCCAGAAGTTCTCCCCCGACCTGCCCCGGGACGGGGTGCTGGCCGAGCTGGGGCTGAACCCGGACCGGCCGGTGCTCTGCCATGTGAGCCGGATGGACCAGGATCGGGCCCTGGTGGCCGGCCAGCTGGTGGAGCTGGCTCCGGAACTGGACCGGGCCGTCCCCGGCGTCCAGCTGGTGCTGGTGGGGGGCGGCGAGCTGCTGGAGGAGCTCCAGGCCCAGGCTGACCAGGTAAACCGGGCGCTGGGGCGGCCCTGCGTGGTGCTGACCGGGCCCCGTGCGGACATCAACCGGATCGTGGCCGCAGGGGACCTGTTTGTGGGGGTGTCCCGGGCCGCGCTGGAGGCCATGGCGGCGGCCAAGCCGGTGATTCTGGCGGGCAACGAGGGCTGCCAGGGCCTATTTACCCCGGAGCAGCTGGCTCCCGCCCAGGCGGGCAACTTCTGCTGCCGGGGCTTTCCCCTGCCCACCCCCCAGCGGCTACTGGACGAGGTGCGCGCGGCCCTGGCGTTAGAGCCGGCGCGGCGCGAGCAGCTGGGGGCGTATGGCCGCCAGGTGATTTTGAAGCAGTACTCGGTGCATCGGATGGCCCAAGATTGCCTGGAGGTGTACGAGAAGGTGCGCCAACGGCGTTACCGGGTGGTGATGAGCGGCTACTACGGCTTCTCCAACGCCGGGGACGACGCCATTCTGCAGTCCATCTGCCAGGGCATTGCCGCGGCCAGTGACCAGGTGGACATCACGGTGCTGTCAAACGCCCCTGGCCTCACCCAGCGGATGTGCCAGGTGCAGGCGGAGCCCCGGTTCCGGGCCTGGCGGGTGTTCCAGGCCCTGCGCCGCTGCGACGTGCTGCTGTCCGGTGGGGGCAGCCTGCTCCAGGACAGGACCTCCACCCGTTCCCTGATGTACTACCTGACCGTCATGGGCGCGGCCCGGCTGCTGGGCCGGCCGGTGGTGCTCTACGCCAACGGCATCGGCCCGCTGCGCAAGCCGGGCAACCGCCGCCGGGTCAAGCGGGCGGTGGAGCGGGCGGCCCTGGTCACCCTGCGGGATCGCAGCTCCCAGCAGGAGCTGCGCGCCATGGGAGTGAAGCGGGAGGACCTGTACGTCACCGCCGACCCGGTGTTCAATCTGGCCCCTGCCCCGGCCCAGCGGGGTCGGGAGCTGTTGGCCCAGGCCGGACTGCCTACGGACCGGGCCTTCGCGGCGGTGTCGGTGCGGGCCTGGCCGGGGGTGGAGGGATTCTCCCAGGCCCTGGCCGGGGTGTGCGACCATTTGCGCCGGGCCCATGGGCTGGAGGTGCTCTTCCTGCTGATGCAGCCTGACCGGGACCGGCCCGCCGCCCAGGCGGTGCGCCAAGCCATGCGGGAACCCTCCTGGCTGCTGGACACCCCCTGCGTCCCTCAGGAGCTCATGGCGGTGCTGGGGCAGGCCAAGCTGTGCCTGGCCATGCGCCTGCACACGCTGATCTTCGCCGCACGCATGGCAGTGCCCTGTGTCGGCCTGGTGTACGACCCCAAGGTGGACAGCTACCTGCGGGAGCTTGGGATGCCTGCGGCGGGGCATGTGGAGGACTTTGACGGCTCGGCAGCGGCGGACTGTGTGGACCGGCTCATGGCTGACTATGACGCGACCCTGGCCCGGCTGCGGGACCGGTCCGAGCAGCTGGCCCAGTCCGCCCGGGAAAACGAGCGGCTGTTGCTGGAGCTGCTGGAGCGCCGGGACCGGGCGTGAGATATTTCATCCAATCGCAAAGGCTGTGCCCCGGGGAGGGATCCCTGGGGCACAGCCTTTTGGTCGGCTCAGAGGTTGAAATTAGGACAGGGCGGCCTTCATCTGGGCCACATAGTCCCGCAGGGGCGGAACCACGTCCCGGCTGTGCCGGGCGAAGAACTCCACGATGGCCGAGCCCACAATGACTCCGTCGGCCACGTCGGCCATGGCCGCGGCCTGCTCCGGGGTGGAGATGCCAAAGCCCACGGCGCAGGGCAGGGTGGGGTTGGCCGCCTTGGCCAGGGCCACCATCCCCGCCACGTCGCTGCCAATCTCTCCCCGCACGCCGGTTACCCCCAGGGAGGATACGCAGTAGAGAAAGCCCTCGGCCTGCTCGGCGATGCGGGTGATGCGATCCTGGGAGGTGGGGGCGATCATGGACACCAGGGCCAGGCCGTGCTGGCGGCACAGGGGGGCGAACTCCTCCCGCTCCTCAAAGGGCACGTCGGGCAGGATCAGCCCGTCCACCCCCGCCTGGGCGGCCTTGGCCAGGAAACGCTGGGCGCCATAGGAAAAGACCACGTTGGCGTAGGTCATGAACACCAGGGGGATGGCCAGATCCCGGCGCAGGCGGGCGGCCATCTCAAAGATCCGGTCCGTGGTGACCCCCCCGGCCAGGGCCCGCTGGTTGGCAGCCTGGATCACCGGCCCCTCGGCGGTGGGGTCGGAGAAGGGGATGCCCAGCTCGATGAGGTCGGCTCCCGCCTGGGCCATGGCCCGGACGGCGGCCTCGGTGGTCTCCAGGTCCGGGTCCCCGCAGGTGAGGAAGGGGATGAAGGCCTTCCCACGGGCAAAGGCGTCTGCAATCCGGTTCATTCTACAATCTCCTCCCCTCGATAGCGGGCAATGGCCGCGCAGTCCTTATCCCCTCGGCCTGAGAGGTTGACCACCAGGATCTGATCCCGATCCATGGAGGGGGCAAGGTGCATGGCGTGGGCCACGGCGTGGGCTGATTCGATGGCGGGGATGATCCCCTCGGTGCGGCTGAGGAACTCAAAGGCGTCCACCGCCTGCTGGTCGGTGACGGCTACGTACTGGGCCCGGCCCGTGTCGTGCAGCCAGGCGTGCTCGGGGCCGATGCCTGGGTAGTCCAGCCCCGCGGAGATGGAGTACACCGGGGCGATCTGCCCGTACTGATCCTGGCAGAAGTAGGACTTCATACCGTGGAAGATGCCCAGCCGCCCGGTGGCGATGGTGGCCGCCGTGTCCGGGGTGTCCACCCCTCTGCCCGCCGCCTCGCAGCCGATCAGGCGCACGGACAGGTCGTCCAGGAAGTGGTAGAAGGCCCCCATGGCGTTGGAGCCGCCCCCTACGCAGGCCAGCACCGCGTCAGGCAGCCGGCCCTCCCGCTCCAGCAGCTGCTGCTTGATCTCCCGGGAGATCACCGCCTGAAAGTCCCGCACCAGGGTGGGGAAGGGGTGGGGACCCATGACCGAGCCCAGGCAATAGTGGGTGTCGGCAATGCGGGAGGTCCACTCCCGGAAGGCGGCCGAGCAGGCGTCCTTCAATGTGGCGGTGCCGGAGGTGACGGGCACTACCCGGGCCCCCAGCAGGCGCATCTTGTACACGTTCAGGGCCTGGCGGCGGGTATCCTCCTCCCCCATGAACACCACGCACTCCATGCCGAACAGGGCGGCGGCCGTGGCGGTGGCCACCCCGTGCTGGCCCGCCCCCGTCTCGGCGATCAGCCGGGTCTTGCCCATCTTCTTGGCAAGCAGGGCCTGGCCCAGCACGTTGTTGATCTTGTGGGCGCCGGAGTGGTTG
>DVJZ01000004.1 GCA_018716385.1 Candidatus Enterenecus merdae | reverse complement strand
GGCTGGGAGATGAGCATGGAGTCGATGTCCACCCCCAGGGCCCGGGCATAGGTGGGGTCCAGAGCGTGCTCGGCGTCGATAAAGGCCACATCCCCGCCCCGCTTCTGGGCCTCGGCCAGGATGTGCAGGGCCAGGGTAGTCTTGCCTGAGGACTCGGGGCCATAGATCTCAATGATGCGCCCCTTGGGCACCCCTCCGATCCCCAGGGCGATGTCCAGGGACAGTGAACCGGTGGGAATGGCCTCCACCATAATCTGGGCGTTCTCCCCCAGGCGCATGATGGAGCCCTTGCCGTACTCCCGTTCAATCTGGGCGATGGCCGTCTCCAGCGCCCGCTTCCGGTCTGAAGCGGGCGCCGGGCTGTCCACCGCCGCGTGTCTCTTTTCTGCCATGTCTTCCATCTTCCTTTCCCCACCGGCCCGGGCCGGCGCATTTCTCCCCTATCTCAAGGGGTTAGAATCCCCTCCACCACCCGCCAATTTCCCCCGGCGTCCTGGTGGGTCTGAATGTTCTGAAAGCCCTGACGGGCCAGGATGTACTCCACGTCGGGGGCCTGGTTCCAACCCACCTCAAAGGCCAGTCTGCCCCCCGGGCACAGGGCGGTTTTCCACCGGTCGCTCACCGCCCGGTAGAAGCTCAACCCGTCCTCACCGCCGTCCAGGGCCTGCCGGGGCTCATAGTCCCGCACCGACGGCTCCAGCCCGGCCAACTCCCCGGTGGGGATGTAGGGCGGGTTGCATAGGATCAGGTCAAAGTCCCGCAGCAGCGCCGGCGGCAGGGCCAGTGCGTCCGCCCGGGCCGCGCTCACCCGCCCGCTCAGGCCACACCGCGGGATGTTCTTCCGGCACACCCGCAGGGCCTGCTCCGACCAGTCGGCCAGCACCACATGGCACTCCGGGCAGTTGTCTGCCACCGCCAGCCCCACGCAGCCGCTGCCCGCGCACAGGTCCAGCACCCGGGCCGGCCGGCCCAGGGCCCGCACGGCCAGGATGCCCCGCTCGGCCAGCGTCTCGGTATCCACCCGGGGAATGAGCACGTCCCGGCACAGGGACAGGGTCAGGCCATAGAACTCCCACTCCCCGATGATGTACGCCACCGGCTCCCCAGCCAGCCGTCGCTCCAGCAGCTGCTGGAACCGCTCCTCCACCCCTTCTGGAGCGTAGAGGGCCAGATCCCGGAACAGCTCCTGGCGGCTCTTGCCCGCGGCGTGGCTCAATAGCTCCCGGGCCTCCATCTGGGCCGCCTCGATGCCCGCCTGGCGCAGGGCCCGGCGGGCGTCCAGGTATAGATTGTTATACGTTGCAGCCATACCCGCACCCTTCGCCCCCGTCTCTTTCTTTCCCTCCGTCAGCCTATCCCACCCAAGCCCGGGCAGGGCTCCGCCGGACGCTCACCAGCGGTCTGCCCCCTTCTCCCGGGGCAGGACCAGCTGGAGGGCCTGGATGCCGATCTCAATCATGCCGTCGTCCGGCTCAAAGGTGGTGAAGTTCTGCATCCACATCCCCGGCGCCCGCAGGAACCGGGAGACCGGTCCGTCGTGGCCGCCCACATAGCGGTTGAACTCATAGGTCACCCCCACGATGACGGGCAGCAGCAGCAGGTGCAGCAGCATCCGCAGCCAGGTGTTCTCAATCTGCAAGGGGGTAAAGATCACGATGGACAGAAAGATGGACACCATAATGACCACAAACAGGAAGCTGGTGCCGCACCGGGGATGGTGCCGGGGTTGGGCGCGCACGTTTTCCACCGTCAGCTCCAGCCCTTTCTCGTAGCAGTAGATGGTCTTGTGCTCCGCCCCGTGGTATTCAAACACCCGGTGGATCTCCTTCAACCGGGAACACAGAAACAGATAGAGCAGGAAAATGACCACCTTCAGCACCCCCTCCAGCACCGCCCGGAACCACAGGGGCATCCCGCTCCAAGCCAGACCAATCAGCCCCGTGACCGCAGTGGGCAGCAGGATGAACAGCCCCACGGAAAACGCGATGCCCAGCACCGCCGCCAGGGTGATGATGAGCGAAGCCGCCTTCTCCTCAGGAACATGCTCGCTGATCCATTTATCCAGGCCGGTGAGTTCCTCTTCCTCCCCGGTCCCGTCGTCGGCCACCTCGGCGGAGTGCATCAGCGCCTTTACCCCATTGACCATGGAGCCGCAGAACACAAACACGCCCCGGATCAAGGGCAGCTTGGCCAGTCCCCTGCGCTTTTTCACCCCGCTGGTGGTGACATCCAGCGTCCCATCCGGCCGGCGCACCACCACCGCCCGCTGCTCCGGCCCTTGCATCATGATGCCCTCGATCAGGGCCTGTCCGCCACAGGTCGTCTTATAGGGCGTGTGACACCCCTGTGGATCTCTGTTTGCCATTTGGTCTTCTCCTTTGCATCATCCGCCCTTCAAATAGAACGCCCCGGCCTGGGGCGCCGGGGCGCATTTGACAGACACGGCCCTATTCTAACAGGTTTCCCAAAAGATTGCAAGCCGGGATTAGAACTTTTGTTCCATCCCCTCAGTCCCCATGGACGGGCAGACGCAGGGTGGCCTGGCAGCCCCCCCCCTCCGCGTTGCTGATCTCCAGCGTGCCGTTGTGGGCCAGCATGATCTCCTCGCACACCGCCAGGCCGATGCCCGACCCTCGGGCCTTGGAGGAACCTTTGTAGAACTTGTACTTGATAAAGGGTAACTCTTCCTCGGGCACGCCAGGGCCGTAGTCCCGGATGCGGATGACCGCCTGCTCCCCCTCCGGCTGGATGGACACGTCCACCCGCCCGCCCGAGCCGCCGTGCTTATCGGCGTTGTCCAGCAGGTTGCAGAACACCTGGCGCAGCCGCTCAGGGTCGCCGCTGATGGGAGGGAACTCCTCCTGACACTCGTCGTAGACCAGCTCCAGCCCCTTGCGCCGGAAGAACTCCCGGTAGGTGTACACCGCGTCCTCCAGCTCCGCCTTCAGGTCCATGGGTTCCACGGACAGGTTGAAGCGTCCGGTCTCAATCCGGGAGAACTCCAGCAGCTCCTCCACCATATTGGTCAGGCGGCGGGCCTCAGACACGATGATGCCCATCCCCTTCTTCACGTCCTGGGCGTCCCGCACCTCTCCGTTGTACAGCGTCTCCGCCCAGCCGTTGATGGCCGTCAGGGGGGTGCGCAGCTCATGGGAGACGGAGGAGATGAACTCCGACTGGGTCTTTTCCGCCTGGTCGATCTTCAGGGACATGTCATTGATGGCATCCACCAGCTGCCCGATCTCGTCGTCCGAACGCTTTTCCATCTGGATGCCATAGCTGCCTGTGGCGATGCGCTTGGCCGTCTCCGTCACCCGGGAGACTGGCTCCAGCACCGAACGGCTGAAGTAGAACGTATACACCCACATCAGCGCCACGATCACCAGCCCCGTCAGCGCCATGCTCAGCACCACCCGCGCCATCTGCGCATCCAGCAGGCGCAGGGAGGTGACAAAGCGCACTACCCCCACCAGGGTGCCGTTGTACAGGATGGGGGCGGACACGGCCATGATCCGGTCCCCCGTGGAGGGATCCTGCCCCGACCAAACCGACAGATCCCGGTTTTGGATGGCGTTGGCCACGTCCGGGGTGCCTGGGTATCCGCCGGACATATCCATGAGCGAGGTCATGCGAATCCAGCCTGTGGCGCTGAGAAACTGCACCTCGATCCGGTCCCGATCCTCAAACTGGGTGATGAACTGCCGGGCGGAGTACAGATAGGTGCTCTCGGTAAAGTTCTGGAACATCCCCGCCGCCGTCTGGGCCCGGCTCTCCAGGGAGGTCTGCATGGTGGCCGAGTAGTAGTTGGAGATCGCCAGCGTCAACGCCGTCACCGCCACGGCCACGATACCGAAGGTAGCCAGCACCGAATTGAACAGCCACCGGCGGCGGATGACGCCAGTGCGGCCCCAGCGCTTGCGCTCTTTCTTTTCCCCGTCCTCCCCCGGCGTCTCCACCCGCTCCCGCCGGGTCGTCTCTCTCCTTTGCCAGACCGGCCGCCAGCGGTGCCGCCGCTCTTTCTGGGCCATCTGATCCACCTCCCTTCCTGTTCGCTTACCGCCGCCGGCCGGGCCCGCAGTTCACAGCCCGCCGCCCCGGCTTATCCCCCGCTTGTGCCCATATCCCCGCACGGTGGTGATATAGGCCAAGCTCTGGGAGTCACACATCCCATAGCCCCTGGCCATGAGGGCCCCTTTTCACCCATCCCGCCTCCGGAAAACAATCCCGGCGGCGGCAAGGCCACGCTCCATTCGCCTTTGTACGGTCTCCGGGCCGCCCGCCTGCGGCGGGGTCGGATGCCACCTCAAAACCCCCACTTGTATCCGTATCCCCACACGGTGGTGATATAGGCCGGGCTCTGGGGGTCATCCTCCAGCTTGATGCGCAGGCGCCGGATGTTCACGTCCACAATCTTCAGCTCTCCCAGGTAGTCCTTGCCCCATACCGCCTCCAGGATCTCCTCCCGGGACAGGGCCTTGCCTGGGTTGTCCATAAACAGCTTGACAATAGAGTACTCCACCTGGGTCAGCTTCACCCGCTGGCCGTTCTTCTCCAGGGTGCGGTTGCGGGTGTTGAGCAGGAAGGGGGGCTGGCTGATTTCATCCCGATCCCGCAGGGCCTCCCCCCCTGCCCGGCGGTACAGCGCGTCCACCCGGGCAGTGAGCTCCGCGGGGGAGAAGGGCTTTGTCACATAGTCGTCCGCCCCAGTCATCAGTCCCGTAACCTTATCCATCTCCTGGGTGCGGGCGGTGAGCATGATGATGCCAATCTGGGCGTTGCCCGCCCGGATGCGCCGGCACACCTCAAACCCGTCGATCTCCCCGGGCAGCATGATGTCCAGCAGCACCACCTTGATGTCCGGGTTACGCCGGATCTGCTCCAGGGCCTCCTCGCCGTCCCCGGCCTCGATGGTCTCATATCCCGCCCGCTTCAGATTGATGACCACAAAACTGCGGATATTCAACTCATCTTCCAATACCAAAACCTTTCTCATGGCAGGCTCCTTTCCTACTCATTGGCTGGACCAGGCTGTCGTAATCAGCCGGAAGCGCTGGGTGAGCTGCTCCTGGTCCACGCCGCAGTCCCACACCTCTCCATTGAGGGTAGCGGCATAGATGCTGGTGCTGTCCCGGTAGAGGGTGAACCGTCCAGGCCGGGCCGCCCAGCTCTCCCGGTTGTTCCCGGTGAGGGTATAGATGGTCAAAAAGGCAGCTGGCTGGCTCTGCTCCGAGTCCGGCCAGTAATAGAAGACCACCGCCCGCTCCCCCCGGCTGCTGCGGCTGTCATCCCGGGACACGGTGATGTTGCCCGGCCAGCTATCCGGCAGCATCAGGTACCATCCGTCCGTGACCGAATGATAGGTTACGCAGCTGGTGGCCGGGTTGCCCCGGCTGTCAAACTGGCGCCAATGGATCACATAGTACGCTGGATATGCTGACTCGGAGGGAACTGGACTGGAAGTGGCAGAAGTGGAGGCCGTCTGCAATCTGGCCTCCTCGGCCATCAGGTTAGGCACCTGGACCGGCAGCGGGATCTCCAGGATGCCGTCGCCGTTGATGTCGGTGGCGGCCACGTCGGTGTAGGCCCGGAAAGTGGCCGAGCTGATGCCGCTGTTCTCGTCCCGGGTCACGTTGTGCAGCCCATCCCGTCCCAGAGTGAGGATGTCGGTGAGCACGCCCCCCTGCGTCTCCGCCGTGACGTAGACGCAGGGCTGCCCGTCCGAGAGCAGGCCCGTGCGGGCGGTGATCCCCTCTACGATATTGTCCGACAACGGGGCGGTGTAGGCCATGGCCATCACCCCATCCTGGTAGCGGTAGTACTCCGCCCGATTGCCGCCCACTTGGCCGGTGCTGTTTTGCTGCAACACCAGGATCTCCCGGCCTTGGTCCTCCCCGCCGTCCAGATCCGCCACCAGGTAGCTGGCGTTGTAGGTGGTGTTCATCAGCTCCACCGCCTCATCGGCATGGATCATATGGGCTGTCAGGATATGGACCCGGGCGCTCATCTGCCAGCTGACGATGATCTCCTCCACTCCGTCCCCTGTCAGATCCTCATAGGCCACGGAGTTGATAGATGCCCCGTCCCCAGCAATCTCGTGGGTCTTTTCAAACACTCCGTCGTTGCCCCGCCGGAATAGGCAAACCCGCAGGGGCCGCTCTTCCGCCGCGGTCACCCGGAGGAAGACCACCGCCGTCTCCTGGGTCCCGTCGTTGTCCAGATCCAGCAGTTGAACCGTGGATGTGTTGCTGCCATAGCTGATGGTGGCATACTCCGCCCCCAGCTCCTCCATGGTCCCCTGGATGGTCTGCTCCAGGCCGGTGTACGCCTCCGGCAGGGCCGGCAGGATGTACAGGTCGTCCACCGACTGGAACAGGCAGCCGGCGCACCCCAGGGCCAGCAGCCCAGCCAGCGCCAACAGCCTGAGCGTTTGCAATGCGCGCCGCACCATGCCGCCGCCTCCTTTCGTCTGCCCCACCGGGCGCCCCGGATCCGAGCGTCCCCCAGGCATTCTGGTCTATTGTACCATAGACCTACAGGCTTTGACTATGAATTTTTCAGAAAAAATTCATAGTCCGCCCTGAGGTGAAGATTTTTAAAATTCATGCTTTACAAGCCACGCAAATCCTGCTATAATTTCAGCGTTCAAACTCACGTCTACGCGCCCGTAGTTCAATTGGATAGAGCGTCAGATTCCGGTTCTGAATGTTGGGGGTTCGAGTCCCTTCGGGCGTACCATGAAAAAAGTCCCTGAAAGTGTTGATTTTTAAGCACTTTCAGGGACTTTTTATTCTTTGTTCGAGCAACAGCAAAATGCTGATTTGCCGGGATTTGGCGGGATGTTTTGTTGCTATTTGTGTTGCTACGAACAAACGTTCTGCCCCGAATCACTTCTTGGAAGTATATTCATAGTATGAATATAGCTTGCCCGGAGCGGCATCTTTGTCATCGAGAAACGCCTTCGCCATCTTATTGCCAACCCAAAAAGAGGGCCCCGCTGTGGACCCTCTTTTCTACTTCGGATCACCTCATCCCGAGCTGAATCGCGAGGAAGGTAATCACCGCGCCCACCACAGCAGACAAGATCGCCGCCGCCACCTTTGGGGACTTCGACAGCCCGTGCCGCCCATCCTCTTTCTTCGATGTTCAGGGGATATCACGTCCCCTGTACACACTGGGGCACGCCTTCCGGCGTGCCCCAGTGCTTTGACATTTCCTAATGAGGAGCGGTTTTCTTCCCTGGCGCCTTACGCGCTCTGGCCGAAGAACAACTTCATGTCGTCCTCCACGGTGCCGATGCCTGCGATGCCAAAGGTGTCCACCAGCAGCTTGGCCACGTTGGGGCTGAGGAAGGCGGGTAGGGTGGGCCCCAGGTGGATGTTCTTCACCCCCAGGTAGAGCAGGGACAGCAGCACGATCACCGCCTTTTGCTCATACCAGGCAATGTTATACACGATGGGCAGGCTGTTGACGTCGTCCAGCCCAAAGACCTCCTTCAGCTTCAGGGCGATCACCGCCAGGGAGTAGGAGTCGTTGCACTGGCCGGCGTCCAGCACCCGGGGGATGCCCCCAATGTCTCCCAGATCCAGCTTGTTGTACCGGTACTTGGCACAGCCGGCGGTGAGGATCACCGTGTCCTTGGGCAGGGCCTTGGCAAACTCGGTGTAGTACTCCCGGCTCTTGGCCCGGCCGTCACAGCCGGCCATGACCACAAACTTGCGGATGGCCCCGGAGCGCACTGCCTCCACCACCTGGTCGGCCAGGGCCAGCACCTGGGCGTGGGCAAACCCGCCCACGATCTCCCCCTGCTCCAGCTCCTGGGGCGGCTGGCAGCTCTTGGCCCGCTGGATGATCTCGGAGAAGTCCTTTTGCTCCCCCACCTCGCCGGGGATGTGGGGGCATCCGGGATAGCCCGCCGCGCCGGTGGTGTACATCCGCTCCCGATAGCTCTCCCTGGGAGGCACGATGCAGTTGGTGGTCATCAGGATGGGGCCATGGAAGGCCTCGAACTCCGCGGCCTGCTGCCACCAAGCATTTCCGTAGTTGCCCACGAAGTTGGGATACTTCTGGAAGGCGGGGTAGTAGTGGGCAGGCAGCATTTCGCAGTGGGTGTACACGTCTACACCGGTGCCCTGGGTCTGCTCCAGCAGCATCTCCAGATCCCGCAGGTCATGGCCGGACACCAGGATGCCCGGGTTGCCCCGCACCCCCAGGTTGACCTTGCTGATCTGTGGGTTCCCGTAGGCCTGCGTGTTGGCCTGATCCAGCAGGGCCATGGCGTTCACCCCGTATTTCCCCGTCTCCATGGTCAGAGCCACCAGCTCATCCACGGTGCGGGAGTCATCCAGGGTGGCGGCCAGGGCCCTTTGCAGAAAAGCGTCCGTCTCCTCGTCCTCCTGCCCCAGGGCGTTGGCGTGTTTGGAATAGGCGGACAGCCCCTTCAGCCCGTAAGTAATCAGCTCCCGCAGGGACCGTACGTCCTCGTCCCCCTCCTCCGGCACCCCCACCTGGGCGGCCTTCTCCCCAAAGCGCTCCCGTCCTTCGTTCCACCGGGCCGCCTCGGGCAGCCCGTCGCTGGCGCTCACCTGCCCCAGCAGCCGCTGCTTCTCGGCCAGGGTATCGGCGATCTCATCCACAATGGCCTGCTTGTCAAAGTTGGCGTTGGTGATGGTGATGAACAGATTCTTGGTCACCCGGTGGTTGACCTCAGGGGCGATCTGCTTGCCCTCGGCCCGCAGTTGGGTGGTCACCGCGGCCAGCCCCTTGGTCACATAGACCAGCAGATCCTGCATGGCCGCCACATCCGGCTTCTTGCCGCACACCCCCGACTGGGTGCAGCCAGAGCAGCCGGCCGTCTCCTGACATTGATAACAAAACATGGTATGCTCCATTTGTACTTCCTCCTTTGCGGTTGCCTGCTGGGGGTTGGAAGGGCTTTCCTCCCGCAGGTTGGGGTTATTATACCAGCCTGCCCGCTGGCAAATCTGTTGTTATAACCACAAAAACCCAAGTTCCGTCTGCCCTGCGCCCCCACCCGGTCCCCAGCTTGCGCTTGACGGCCCGGAAGGGCTGTGGTATAGTGATAGCACTTTCCCCCCTGGGGGATGGGAGCTATACGACTGGCGGAAGTGGATGGAACCACATGAAGTATAGCGGGCGTCTGCTGCGCCTCCATGCCGACCGTCTGGGCGCACCGGAACTGGGTGCGCCCTTTTTGCGTACCCAGGGCTTGATTGGGAAGGAGAGGATTGCGTGAAAACCGACATTGAGATCTCCCAGGCCTGCCAGAAGCGGGCCATCACCGAGATTGCCGGACTGGCCGGCATTGAGCCCCAATACCTGGAGCAGTATGGCAACTACAAGGCCAAGGTGGACTGCCGCCTGCTCCAGGACCGGGCCGACCGGCCTGACGGCAAGCTGATCCTGGTCACCGCCATCACCCCCACCCCCGCCGGCGAGGGCAAGACCACCACCTCCGTGGGCCTGGCCGATGGGCTGCGCAGGCTGGGCAAGCATGCCGTGGCCGCCCTGCGGGAGCCCTCCCTGGGCCCCGTGTTCGGCATCAAGGGCGGGGCGGCCGGCGGCGGCCGGGCCCAGGTGGTACCCATGGAGGACATCAATCTGCACTTCACCGGCGACTTCCACGCCATCGGCGCGGCCAACAATCTGCTGGCCGCCATGCTGGACAATCACATCCACCAGGGCAATGAGCTGGGCATCGACCCCCGTCAAGTCACTTGGCGGCGGTGCGTGGACATGAACGACCGCCAGCTGCGCCGCATTGTGGACGGCCTGGGGGGCAAGGCCCACGGCGTGCCCCGGGAGGACGGCTTTGACATCACCGTGGCCAGCGAGGTCATGGCGGTGCTGTGCCTGGCCGAAGGCCTGTCCGACCTGAAGGCCCGCCTGGGGCGGATGATTGTGGCCTACACCTACGGTGGGAAACCTGTCACCGCCCACGACCTGGGGGCGGAGGGGGCCATGGCCGCCCTGCTCAAGGACGCGCTCAAGCCCAACCTGGTGCAGACCCTGGAGGGCACCCCCGCCTTCCTCCACGGCGGCCCCTTTGCCAACATCGCCCACGGCTGCAACTCCGTCACCGCCACCCGCATGGCCCTGAAGTTGGCCGACTATGTCGTTACTGAGGCGGGCTTCGCCGCCGACCTGGGGGCGGAAAAGTTCCTGGACATCAAGTGCCGCCTGGCCGGCCTGGCCCCCGCCGCAGTGGTGGTGGTGGCCACGGTGCGTGCCCTGAAGTATCACGGCGGCGTGGCCAAGGAGGATCTGGACCGGGAGGACCTGGCTGCGCTGGAACGGGGCCTTCCCAACCTGCTCCAACACGTGAGCAACCTCAAAGACGTGTTCGGCCTGCCCTGCGTGGTGGCCGTCAACGCCTTCCCCACCGACACCGAGGCGGAGCTGGAGCTGGTGGCCCAGCGGTGCCGACAGCTTGGGGTGAACGTGGCCCGCTCCGAGGTGTGGGCCAAGGGGGCCGAGGGGGGCGTGGCCCTGGCCCAAGAGGTGGTGGACCTGTGCCAGCAGCCCAGCCAGTTCCAACCGGCCTATTCCCTGGAGCTATCCATTCAGGAGAAGCTGGAAGCCATCTGCAAGCGTATCTACCACGCCGACGGCGTGCACCTGAGCGCCGAGGCTGACCGACAGGCCCGGCAGCTCACCGACCTGGGCTTTGGCCGGCTGCCCATCTGCGTGGCCAAGACCCAGTACTCCTTCTCCGACGACCCCACCCTGCTGGGCGCGCCCCGGGGCTTCACCGTCACCGTGCGCAGCTTGAAGGTGTCCGCCGGGGCGGGCTTCCTGGTGGCCCTGGCCGGCGACATCATGACCATGCCCGGCCTGCCCAAGCACCCCGCCGCCCAGCGGATTGACGTGGATGAAAACGGCCTGATCTCCGGGCTGTTTTGAGGAACAGACAGGCAGGCGAGGGGCTCCCCCCCTGCTGAGATAAGGAGGAAATGGATGAACACCGCTGAACAAAGCTGCGGCGCGTTCCTGGACGCGCTGGCCGCCAAGGCGCCCATCCCCGGTGGAGGCGGGGCCTCCGCCCTGGCGGGGGCCCTGGGGGCGGCCCTGTGCACCATGGTGGGCAACTACACCGTGGGCAAGCCCAAATATGCCCCTGTGGAGGATGAGGTGAAGGCCCTCATGGCCCGGGCCGAGGACATCCGGGCCAGGCTGCTGGCCTTAGTGGATGAGGACGCCGCCGCCTTCGCCCCCCTGTCAAAGGCCTACGCCATCCCCAAGGACGATCCCACCCGGGAGGAGGTCATGGAGCGCTGCCTCCGGGACGCGGCGGCCGCCCCCATGGAGATCCTGCGCCTGTGCAGCCAGGCCATTGACCTGCACGAGCAGATGCTGGAACGGGGCAGCGCCATGATGTGCTCCGACGTGGGCACCGGGGCCGTGCTGTGCTGGGGGGCCCTGTACGGGGCCTGGCTCAACGTGAAGGTGAACACCAAAAGCATGGCCGACCGGGCCTATGCCCAGGCCGTCAATGCCGAGGCGGACGAGCTGGCCGGCCGGTACTGGAAGACCGCCGAGAAGATCTACCAGGCGGTCATGGGGAGGTTTGCGTGATGGCCGAGCTTTGGAAGGGTGCGCCGGCAGCGGCCGCCCTGACCCAACGGGTGGCCGACCAGGCCGCCGCCCTGCGGGCCAATGGGGTGACCCCCACCCTGGCCATCGTCCGGGTGGGGGAGCGGCCGGAGGACCTGGCCTATGAACGGGGGGCCCTGAAGCGATGCGAGCAGGCGGGGGTGGCTGTGCGCCCCTTCCTCCTGTCCCAGCAGGTGGGACAGGAGGAACTGCTGGACGTGATCGCCCAGATCAACAGCGACCCGGCCATCCATGGCTGCCTCCTATTCCGCCCCCTGCCCCCCCATCTGGATGAGGCAGCGGTGTGCGCCGCCCTCTCCCCGGCCAAGGATGTGGACGGGGTCACCGCCGGTTCCCTGGCCGCGGTCTTTTCCGGCACAGGCCAGGGCTTTCCCCCCTGCACCGCCCAGGCCTGCCTGGAGCTGTTGGACTTCCACGGCTATGACCTGACCGGCAAGCGGGCGGTGGTGGTGGGGCGGAGCCTGGTGATCGGCCGGCCGGTGGCCATGCTGCTGCTCCAGCGCAACGCCACCGTCACCCTCTGCCACACCCGCACCGCCGACCTGGCCGCCGAGTGCCGCCGGGCCGACGTGCTCATCGCCGCGGCCGGCCGGGCGGGGGTGATCGGCCCGGACTGCCTGGCCCCCGGCCAGGTGGTGCTGGACGTGGGCATCAACGCCGGCGCCGACGGCGGCCTGGTGGGGGACGTGGACTTCCCCGCCGCCCAATCTCTGGCCGCCGCCATCACCCCGGTGCCCGGCGGTGTGGGCAGCGTCACCACCAGCGTGCTCATCTCCCATGTGGTGCGGGCCGCACAGCGCGCCACAAATCAGGAGGGCTGTGGATGAATTACGGAAAATCTTTCGTCTCCGGCATACTGGCCGGCGGGTGCATCGCCCTGGGGGGCGTGGCCTACCTCTCCGTATCCCCCAAGGCCCTGGGGGCGCTGATCTTCTGCGTGGGCCTGTTCTCCATTTACACGCTGGGGCTGAGCCTGTTCACCGGTAAGGTCTGCTACGTCTTCTTCGCCCGGGAGCCCTCCTATGCCCTGGCCCTGCCCCTGATCTGGCTGGGCAACCTGGCTGGGGCCGTGTTGGTGGCCCTGGCCGCGGGAGCCACCCGCCTGGGCGAGAACCTCGCCCAGCAGGCCGCCCAGCTGTGTCAGGTCAAACTGGACGACGGCTGGCTGAGCCTGTTCCTGTTGGGGGTGCTGTGCAACCTCTTCATCTACATCGCCGTGGAGGGCTTCCAGCAAAGCCCCCATCAGATCGGCAAGTACCTGGCCATCTTTTTCGGCGTCACCGGCTTCATCCTGTCCGGGTATGAGCACTGTGTGGCCGATATGTTTTACTTCACCATGGCCGGCCTTTGGAGCTGGGACACCCTGCTGCGCCTGTTGGTCATCACCCTGGGCAACGCCGTGGGCGGGGTGGCCTTCGCCCTGGTCCGCAGTTGGCTGGCCGGCGGCCAGCGGGAGCGGGAGGCCGCCCATAAATAACCCGAACCCGCTCTAAACAAGATAACCCGGGCAGCGCCCAACAGGGCGGCCCTGCCCAAGCGAGCAGCCGCAGCGAAAAACCAGCTTGCGGCAACAGATGACAGAGTAGAGCCAGCGCGTTAAGTGCCGTGGGATGGGAGGTTGCCCACGGACGAAACACCTCGTGTGTGCGGTGCTGTCTCGCATCCGCTGCCACCCTGGGAGTTTCCGCTCCTTTCGTGGCGTCCGTTTGAAAGGAGTTTGGAATCATGAGAAGATGGAAGGTCCGTTCAGTGGCCGCCCTTGGGGTTTTGGTGGCCATTCACATCGTGCTGTCCCGGTTCTTGTCCCTCAACGCCTGGAATCTGAAGATCGGCTTCACCTTCGTCCCTGTGTTCGCCGCCGCCTACCTCTTTGGGCCCCTGCCGGCAGCCTTGGTGGGCGGTTTGGGCGATCTGCTGGGGGCGGTGCTGTTCCCCATCGGCCCCTATTTCCCCGGCTTCACCCTCAACTGCGCCCTGACCGGGCTGCTGTTCGGCCTGCTGCTCCATCGACGGCAGAGCGTGAGCCGGGTCATGACCGCCACCATCCTCAACCAGTTTGTCCTGAGCCTGCTGCTTACCACCCTGTGGATCTCCCTCCTGTACGGCTCCCCTTATTGGCCTCTGCTGCTCTCCCGCATCCCCCAGTCCGCCATCCTGTCCGTGCTGGAGGTGACGGTGATGCTGGCCCTGAGCAGGGCTTTCCGCCCCCTCTGCCAGTGGGCGCAGGCAGGTGGGAGGCAGCTGCCATGACCGGGGCCCAGGCCATCGCCTACCTGGAGGCCCACCCCTGGAGCGCCCAGCGGCTGGGGCTGGAGCGCACCCAGGTTCTGCTCCACGCCCTGGGCGATCCCCAGCGGGAGCTGAAGTTCCTCCATGTGGCCGGCAGCAATGGCAAGGGCTCCACCTGCGCCATGCTGGAGTCCATCCTGCGCCAGGCCGGCTACCGTACGGGGCTGTACATCTCCCCCTATCTTCAGGACTTTTGCGAGCGCATCCAGGTCTGCGCCCAGAACATCCCCGGCCCCCGGCTGGCCCAGCTCACCCAGCGTCTCCAGCCCGTGGCCGACGCCATGGACGATCCCCCCAGCCAATTCGAGCTGGTCACCGCCATCGCCATGGCCCACTTCCAACAGGAGGGCTGCGACATCGTGGTGCTGGAGGTGGGCATGGGTGGGGCGCTGGACTCCACCAACGTCATCCCCGCCCCCGAGGTGGCGGTCATCGCCAACATCGGGCTGGAGCACACCCAGTACCTGGGGGACACCCTGGAGGAGATCGCCGCGGCCAAGGCAGGCATCATCAAGCCGGGCTGCCAGGTGGTGTGCTATGACGGCCCCCCCCAGGCCACTCAGGTGGTGGCGCAAGTCTGCCGGCAGGCGGGCGTCCCCATGACGCTGGCCGACTTCTCCCAGCTCACCCCCCTCTCCCACGGCCTGTCCGGCCAGCGCTTTGCCTGGCGGGGCAGCCAATTTTCCCTGCCCCTGCTGGGGGCCCATCAGCTGCGCAACGCCGCCCTGGCCCTGGAAACCGTCCAGGCTCTGGCCCGGCGGGGCTGGCACATCCCGGAGGACGCCGTCCGCCGCGGCCTGGCCCAGGTGCGCTGGCCCGCCCGGTTGGAGGTGCTCTGCCAGGCCCCCCTGTTCCTGCTGGACGGCGGGCACAACCCCCAATGCGCCCAAGCCCTGGCCCAGGCCCTTCAAGACTACCTCCCCGGCCAAAAGCTCACCTTCCTGGTGGGGGTGCTGGCGGAGAAGGATTACACCTCTGTTCTCCGGACCCTGCTGCCCTGCGCCGCCGGCTTTGTCTGCCTGACCCCCGACAGCCCCAGGGCCTTGCCCGCCCAGGAGCTGGCCCAGGCCATTAGCGCGCTGTGCCCCCTGCCGGTCACCGTCTGCCAGACCCCCGCCCAGGCCATCCCCGCCGCCCTGGACACGGGGCTCCCCGTGGCGGCCTTCGGCTCGCTGTACCTGGCCGGGGCCGTCCGCACCGCCTTCCCCACCGCCCTGCGGGGATGGCTACGCCGGCAAAAGATCCGTGCCCGGGACAGCCTCTCCCCCCAGACCCGGGCCCAGCTATCCCGGCAGATCGTGCAGCACGTCCTGGACTGCCCCCAGTTCCAAGCCGCCCAGACCGTGCTGCTCTACCGCGCCGTCCGGGGCGAGGCGGACCTGTCCGGGCTGGCCCAGGCCCCCCAGGCCCAGGGCAAGCGCCTGGCCTACCCCCTCTGCTTGGACTCCGGCCAGATGGCCGCCCTGATCCCCCAGGGGGAGGACGCCTGGCGGCCCGGCCCCTTCGGCATCCCGGAGCCCATCCCGGAGCGCTCCCAGCTCATCCCTCCCCAGGAGCTGGACCTGATCCTATGCCCCTGCGCCGCCTTTGACAGCCAAGGTGGCCGTCTGGGCATGGGGGCGGGCTATTACGACCGGTATCTGCCCCAGTGCCGGCCAGATGCGGCCGTCGCCGCCGTGGCCTTTGAGGTCCAGCGGCTGCCCCGCGTCCCCACCCAGCCCTGGGACCACCCCATGGGCCTGGTCGTGACCGAGCAGGGCGTCTCCCGCCCCGGCGATGGGCCCACCTCTGTGTGACACGGCAGCGCGGGCAGCTCCATCTGGAGCTGCCCGCGCACTATCTTTTAACCTATGTCCTATCCTATTTCTCCGCTCAGTCCAGGATGCGCCCGTCGGTGGACAGGGTCACCACCTGCCAGGGCAGGAACTTGCCGCTGTTTTGCAGGGCGGTCTTGACCGCCTGCTCGATCCCACCGCAGCAGGGCACCTCCATGCGCACCACGCACACCTCCCGGATGTCGTTTTGCTGGAGGATGGCGGTGAGTTTTTCCCCATAGTCCACCCCGTCCAGCTTGGGGCAGCCCACCAGGGTCACCCGGCCCTTGATGAATCGCTCGTGAAAATCCCCGTAGGCGTAGGCCGCGCAGTCTGCGGCCACCAGCAGTTTGGCCCCGTCGAAGTAGGGTGCCCGCACCGGCGCCAGCTTGATCTGCACCGGCCATTGGGACAGGCGGCTGGGCCGCGGCCCGCCCGCCTGGGGCGCAGGCGGCTCCTCCTCCCGGGTGATCTGCCGGGAATGGCTGCCCGGGCAGCCGCAGGGCAGCGGGGCCTCAGCCTGCCGGGCCTGCGACCGCTTGGCGGCCAGCACCGCCGCCTCGTCATAGGCCGCCGCCTCCCGCTCCACAAAGGTGATGGCTCCCGTGGGGCAGGCGGGCAGGCAGTCCCCCAGCCCGTCGCAGTAATCGTCCCGCAGCAGCTTGGCCTTGCCATCCACCATGCCGATGGCCCCCTCGTGGCAGGCCTCGGCGCAGATGCCGCAGCCAGTGCACTTCTCCTCGTCAATCTGAATGATCCGTCTGACCATAGCGTCGTCCTCCTTGTTTCCGGCCTCTTGCCTTTTCTATCCGATTGTACTATACTGCTGCTAAACATGATGTGGTTAAAACCACGCTTTTTCAAATTTTCGCCGGCTCCTGCGGCTTTGCTTTGGAGGTTTCTCATGGACGACGCCTTTCTGCTCCGCACCCCTCTATTCCAAGGCCTATCCCCCACACAGCTCCAGGCGGCTCTGCCCATGCTGAACGCCCGGCAGCGCGCCTACCGTAAGCATGAATCCATCCTCCACGCCGGCGATCACACCACCCAGATGGGCCTGGTTCTGTCCGGCGGGGTACGCATCGAACACGACGACGCCTGGGGCGGCAAAAGCATCTTCTCCTTTGTGGAACCGGGGGAGATGTTCGCCGAGACCTATGCCTGTCTGCCCGACCAGACGCTGATGGTCACCGCCGTGGCCGCCCAGGACAGCCGGATCCTCTTTCTGGACGCCCAGCGGCTCATCGCCGGGGCCCGCTCCGACGCGGGGGTGAACCTGATGGTGGGCAACCTGCTGCGCGTCTCCATCCGGAAGAACCTGGAGCTGTCCCGGCGGATGCTACACACCTCTGCCAAGACCATTCGGGGCCGCCTGCTGTCCTACCTGTCCGAGCGGGCCCTGCTGGCCGGAGGCCGTCGCTTCTCCATCCCCTTCAACCGTCAGCAGCTTGCCGACTACCTGGGGGTGGACCGCAGCGCTTTGTCCCACGAACTGTCCAAAATGCGCCGGGACGGGCTGCTCAGCTTCCAGCGCAACACCTTTATCCTCCACGGTTCCCCCCAGCAGTGAGGGGCCGCCCGGCCCCTTTGGCCCCCACCCCAGCCGGGGCGCATCTCTCCCCCACCGGGGGACATGAGCGGAGGCGCACACCCATGACGCATTGGACAAGCCGCCTGGAGACAGGCTATCACAGATACTGCGGGCTGCTGTTCGGGGCGCTGGCCCTGTTGGTGGTGGCCTGTGTGCTGTTTGCCGGACAGGACGTGGGCCTGTCCAACAATGGTGACTTTGTCCGCACCATGGCCGCCTCCTCCCTGCGCTTTGGCGACCAACTGCCCAGCCACATCTATGTGGACACCTTCCAGATCGTCCTGCCCCACCCCTCCGCCTGGCAGAACGTGGCCTCCATCCTCTTTGGTGGCGACGGGCTGGCCAACTACCCCTCCCTCCATGTGCTGCCCGTGCGGGTGTCAGTCGTGCTCAGCCTGGTGGTCAACAAGCTGGCCGGCCTGCCCATAGACACCTATCACCTGGAGGTGCTGGGAGGGATGTACACCCTGCTGTACGCCGCCGGGATCGGGCTGCTGCTAAGCCAGTTCCGCCTGCGGCGGCTGTGGCAGGACCTGTTGGTCAAGCTGGCCGCTCTGATCGTGCTGTGCGACATCGGCTATGTGGCTTACTTCAACTCCCTGTATGGGGAGGCCCTGGAGCACATCGCCCTGGTCTACTGCGCGGCCATGCTGGTGCGGGTGCTCACCCGGCAGCCTACAGTGTGGGACGGGGTGTGGTGTGCCCTGGCCGCCGCCAGCTACGGCTGGGCCAAGTTCTTCAACATCCCTGTGGCCATCCTGCTGGTGCTGGTGTTGGAGGGCATCGTCCTGATCCGGCTGGGCCGGCGGCGGGTACTGGCCGTGGGAGGCGCGGCCCTGGCCTTGCTGCTGGGGGTGTGGGCCATCGTCCCGGGGTGGATGGACGTGGAGACCAACTACAACGCCGTCTTCTACGGCATCGTGCGGGACGTGGACGAGGACACGGCAAAGGAGTACCTCTCCGACCTGGGACTGCCCGCGGAGCTGTCGGACTACCGAGACACCAACTACTACCTGGGCGGACTGCTGGAGTCCCTGGAGGCCCGGGGGCTGCGGGACGCGGCGGAGTCGGTCACCAAGCTGGATCTGGTGCGCTTCTACCTCACCCATCCGGGCCGGCTGTGGGCGCAGATGCAGCTCACCGCCCTGCACTGCGGGATGCTCCGCCCCTACTACCTGGCCAACTATGGGGGGGATCAGCCCCTGATGAGCTACTCCCAGCGTATGTCCCTGTGGAGCACCGCCCGGGACGCGCTGCCCTTTGACACCCTGGCTGGCAACCTGGCCGTCCCGGCCGCCTTCACCGCGCTGGCCGTCCTCGTCTGGCGCAGGCGGCTCAAGCCGGCCCATCTGGCCCTGCTCCTGTTGGCCCTGTGGGGGGCGCTGGGCTACTGCTACGGGCTGCCGGTGATGCTCAACGGCGAGGGGGACTTTGCCAAGCATATGTTCGCCTTTCTGGAGCTTTTGGACCTGCTCCTGCTATCCTGCCTGGCCCTGGCTCTGGATCGGGCTGGACGGGGCCAACCCGGTGGGATACTGTGCCCCGCCGTAGGTGGGGCGCTGGCTCTGGCCCTGCTGCTGCCCCCCGCCTGGAGCCAGGCGGCCGCCCTGTGGCGGGCCGGGCAGGCCCACAGCCAGCTGGAGCCCGGCTCCTATGTCGTCCTGGGCAGCTACGATGGGCAGCCCCTCACCTGGCTGGTGGTGGGGCAGGAGGGGGATCGCTTCACCCTGCTGTGCCAGGATGAGGCCATCTCCCTGCCCTTTGACGAGGACGGCGGCAACAACTGGCTGGGCAGCACCCTGCGCACCTGGCTCAACGACGACTTTCTCGACGGCTTTTCCCCTGCCCACCTGGCTCTGCTCCAGACCCAGGACAACACGGTGCTGCTGCCCGACCATCTGCGCGAACAGGCCCAGGCAGGATACTTGGACTTTGCCTGTACCCACATCGCCGTGCTGGCCGACCGGGGCTATGACCGGGCCTACCGGCGCCAGGCACAGGATACCGTCACCTTGCCCGACATCGACCTCATCGCCGCCCTGGCCCGCGCCGGGCAAGATATTTCCGGGACTTCCTACTGGCTGGAGACCCCCTACTGCCCGTCTGACGCCCTGGTGCGCTATGCCGCCCGGGACGGGCACCTCTACTTTGGCCCAGCCCAGGTGGCCCGGGTGGTTCGACCGGTGGTCCAGGTCGCCGGGGCGGAGCGCTCCGGCGGCGACGGCAGCCTCGCCCACCCCTTCCTGCTGAGCTGAGTGCTGGCGGTCTTTCGCCTTTCTTAAACAATTCTCAAGGCCATTTTCCTTTCCCTTTCGCCCTTTTTCTGTTATACTGGCCTCACCCTGTACCCAGGAGGATATGTCATCGTGAGGGAACGCAAACGCACGATCTTGCTCTGGCTGCTGGCCATCCTCATCCTGGCCGCCTTGGCCCTGTGGCTGCTGTCCACCGGCTTTTTCCAGGCCGTCTCCTCCCAGGAGCGGCTGACCGCCTATATCCAGTCCAGCGCTCCCTGGTCCCATCTGGTGTTCTTCGGCGTGCAGCTGGCCTCGGTGGTCCTCGCCCCCATCCCCAGCAACCTCACCGCCGCCGTGGGCGGGGTGTTGTTCGGCATGCTTCCCGCCTTCCTACTCACCTATGGGGCGGTGGTGTTGGGCTCCATGTTTGTCTTCTCCCTGGCTCGGGGGCTGGGCCAGGGCTTTGCCAACCGGCTGGTGGGAAAGAAACTGTCGGAGAAGTACCTGGATGTCATCCGCCGCAAGCAGGACGTGTTCCTGCTCCTGGCCTTCCTCTTTCCCTTCTTTCCCGACGATCTGCTGTGTATCCTGGCTGGCCTAAGCGACATCTCCTGGCGGCGCTTCCTGCTGCTGTGCCTGCTGGCCCGCCCCTGGGGGCTGCTGGTGGCCTGCGCGGTGGGCGGCTCCGCCCTGGATATCCCCGGGTGGGCCATGGTGGTCATCGGCGTGGCCGGGCTGGCCGTCTTTTTCCTGGCCATGAAGTACGGAGACCGGGTCGAGCAGGCCCTTCTGGACCGGTTGAAAAAGTGATTGCTCCTGTCATACAGCTGCGCAGGATGTCCAAAGAGCCTGGCAGAGTCTGCACCCAGTGACGCAAACTCTGCCAGGCTCTTGCTTTTTCCCTGCTAAAACGCCTCGTCATCCATCGTTTCAGCCCTGGGCAACCGCGCTACCCAGCCGTTCGGCCGCCCGAGATACGAACTTGCATCAGGAGCCTCGCAATAGAAACGATAGAACTCCAAAGTCTGCTGCAAGAGGCCTTGTACAGCGCGCCCGCGCCGCCCCATCTGCGATGGGGCGGCGCCGAAACGCCTTGTCACCACACCAGGGTAGCAAAGTAGTCCTCCGGCGTTTCGGCCCTGCGCATCAGCTTCACCGAGCCGTCTGCCCGGAGCAGCAGCTCGGCCGAGCGCAGCTTGCCGTTGTAGTTGTAGCCCATGGAAAAGCCGTGGGCCCCGGTGTCGTGCAACACCAGCAGGTCCCCTCGGTCGATCTTGGGCAGCATGCGGTCGATGGCAAACTTGTCGCTGTTCTCACACAACGAGCCCACCACATCGTACTGATGGTCGCAGGGCGCGTCCTCCTTGCCCAGCACCGTGATGTGGTGATAGGCCCCGTAAATGGCCGGGCGCATCAGGTTGGCCGCGCTGGCATCCACCCCAATATACTCCTTGTAGATGTGCTTTTCGTGAATGGCCCTGGTCACCAGGTGCCCATAGGGCGCCAGCAGGAACCGGCCCAGTTCGGCGCAGATGGCCACCTCCCCCATGCCCGCAGGGACCAGGATCTCCTCATAGGCCCGGCGCACCCCCTCCCCAATGACCGCGATGTCGTTGGCAGGCTGGTCCGGTCGGTAGGGCACCCCCACCCCGCCAGACAGGTTGATGAAGGTGATCTGGCATCCCGTCTGCCGGGACAGGTCCACCGCCAGTTCAAACAGGATCCGGGCCAGGGCTGGATAGTAGTCGTTGGACAGGGTGTTGGAAGCCAGGAAGGCATGCAGCCCAAACCGCTTGGCTCCCAGCGCTTTTAGCCGGGTGAAGGCCTGGCCCAGCTGTTCCCGGGTCATGCCGTACTTGGCCTGTCCGGGATTGTCCATCACCTGAAAGCCCTCCTTGCTCTCCCCCAGAGAGAACACCCCCCCGGGGTTGTACCGGCAACAAATGGTCTCCGGCACATGGCCCAGGGCCTGGTGCAGATAGTCCACATGGGTCAGGTCGTCCAGATTGATGATCGCCCCCAGCTGGTCGGCCAGGCGGAACTCCTCGGCGGGCGTCTCGTTGGACGAAAACATGATCTCCTGGCCGGAAAAACCGCAGCGTTGGGCCATCATCAGCTCGGTGAGGGAGGAGCAGTCCACCCCGCAGCCCTCCTCCTTCAGGAGCTTCAGGATGCCGGGAGTGGGGGTGGCCTTAACCGCGAAGTATTCCCGGAACCCCGGGTTCCAGGCAAAGGCCGCGTTCAGCGCCCGAGCCGCCCCCCGGATGCCCTGCTCGTCATAGAGGTGGAAGGGGGTGGGATAGCGCTGGCAGATCTGCTCAGCCTGCTCCAGGGTGAGGAATGGTCGTTTCATCTGTGTTTCTCTCCTTCTTGCCGCCCCATTGCGGCCTGGGTGTCCTTCGTATTGTGTTCAGGATAGGATAAAAACCCAGGCTTTGTCAAGTGGCACTTTCCCTCACCCCGCCCCCTGCCCCACTTCCCGCAGCAGCCGGGTCCGCAGGGCGCAGTAACGCCTGGCCTGGCGGTCGTTGGCCGCCATCTGGGTCAACAGCTCCCCGCTGCCCACCGCCACAAACAGCTCCCGGGCCCGGGTGATGGCGGTGTACAGCACCCCCCGGGTACACAGGGAGGCCGGCACGCCGCACGCGGCCAGCACCACCCCTCGGTACTCGCTGCCCTGGGCCTTGTGCACCGTCACGGCGTAGGCCAGCTCCAGCTCCCCCAACAGCTGGGTTGGATAGGCCGCCAGCCGCCCGTCATAGGACACCGTCACGCCCCCCGGCTCCACCGCCAGGATCACCCCGATGTCCCCGTTGAACACCCCCAGGTCCCGCTCCCCTGTCTCCGGGTTCTCCCAGAACAGGTCGTAGTTGTTCTTCACCTGCATCACCCGGTCCCCCTCCCGGAACACATAGGGGCCGAAGGCCACCTCCCGCTTGTCCGGCCCGGGCGGGTTGAGGGCGGCCTGGAGCGCCCGGTTGAGCACCCCCGTCCCCGCCCCCCGCTGCCGGGTGGGGGAAAGTACCTGGAGCTGGTCGGCGGGGATGCCCATCCCCTGGGGCAGGCGGGTCTGGCACAGCTCCACCACGGTGGCCACCGTGCGCTCCACATCCCGGCGGCCCAGAAAGAAGAAGTCCCGCCCCCGGTTGCTCAGATCCGGGGCCCGCCCCTGGTTTACCCCGTGGGCGTTCATCACGATGGCGCTTTGCTGGGCCTGGCGGAAGATTTCCGTCAGGGTCAGGGCCGGCACCGCCCCGCTGCGCAGCAGATGGTCCAGCACGTTGCCCGGCCCCACCGAGGGCAGCTGGTCCGGATCGCCCACCAGCACCAGCCGGCAATCCCCCCGCAGCGCCGCCAACAGCGCCGCCATCAGGCTCAGGTCCACCATGGACGTCTCGTCCACAATCACCGCGTCCGCCGCCAGCGGCTCCTCCCGGTTCCGGGTGAAGGCCAGCTGCCCCGTGGCTGGGTCCAGCTTGGCCTCCAGCAGGCGGTGGATGGTCTGGGCTGGCTGGCCGCAGGTCTCCGCCAGCCGCTTGGCCGCCCGGCCGGTGGGCGCGGCCAGCGCCGTGTCCAACCCCAGCGCGTCAAACAGGGCCAGCACCCCCCGCAGCGAGGTGGTCTTACCCGTGCCCGGCCCCCCCGTGAGCAGCATCACCTGCCGGCTGGCCGCCAGCCGGACCGCCTCCCGCTGCTGCCGGGCGTACACGATGCCCTGCTCGGCCTGGATCCGGTCGATCAGCCTGTCCAGATCCCCAGGAGCTGCCAGCTCCTCCCGACACATCTCCCCCAGCCGCATGGCCACATATCCCTCCGCACCGTGCAGCCCGGCCAGATAGCACGCCCGCACCCCCGCAATGTCCTCCCGGACCACCTCCCCCCGCTCCACCAGCCGGTCCAGCCCCTGCTCCAGGCACGCCCCCTCCAGGTGGATCAGCGCCCCGGTGGCCGCCAGCAGCTTGTCCTGGGGCAGGAACACATGGCCGTTGTCCCCGTTGTGCTCCAGCTCAAAGACCAGCGCCGCCTCCACCCGCTGGGGGTCGTCCCCCGGCACCCCAAGGGCGACCGCCAGCCCGTCCACCTGCTCAAAGGGGATGCCCAAGCTCCGCTCGGCCAGCACATAGGGGTTGTCCTCCACCACCTGCGCCGCCAGCAGGCCATACCGCCGGTACAGGGGGGCCGCGGCGGACAGGGGCAGCTTGTGCTCAACCAAAAAGTCGGCCAGCCGCCGCATCCCCATCTGCTCCCGGAAGGCCGCCCCGATGGCCCGGGCCCGCTTGGGGCTGATCCCCCGCAGCTGGGCCAGCTGCTCCGGCTCCCGCTCGATGACCTCCAGCGCCCGCGCCCCAAACCGCTCCAGGATCTGCCGGGCCAGCCCCAGCCGCACCCCCTTCACCGCCCCCGACGCCAGGTAGGCCAGCACCGCCTGCTCCCCCTCCGGCATCCGGCGCATCACCACCTCCGCCCGGAACTGCCGGCCATAGGCCGGGTGGTGCCCCCAGCTGCCCTCCAGCTCCAGCGCCTCCCCCGGGGCCACCCCAGGCATACAGCCCACCGCGGTGATCTCCTCCTCCCCGCACCGGAGCCTGAGCACCGTGTAGCCGTTCTCCTCATTGCGGAACAGCACCGCGCCGGCAATCCCCTCCAACCGGCTGTGCTCCTCCTGATTGTATCTGGCTTCCTCCATGGCTGCCGCCCCGTTTCTCAAACATATGTTTTCCTATTATAGCAAGTTTCGCCGCCGATTTCAACGCGGACGCGCCCCATTCCTGCCGGGATTTTCCCCCATTGGCGGAAACTGCCCGGCTGGCTGGTCGTCCGCCGGGCATCCTAATCCTGTGAGGTGATGCAACGTGCTCAGCGAAAGTCAACTGCTCAACCACATCTACCAGACCGCCGAGATGGGCCAGGACGGCATCCGCGCCGTGCTCAAGCGCACCGACGAGCCCGGGCTGGTCTCCGCCCTGTACAGCCAGATGCGGGAGTACCGCCAGCTCCAGCGCTCGGCCAGCTCCCTGCTGCTGGCCCGGGGGCGGGTGCCCAAGGGGATCGGCGCCATGGCCAAGTTCTCCTCCGAGGCCATGACCGCCATGAAGACCCTGGCCGACCGTTCCCCCTCCAACATCGCCCAGATGATGATCCAGGGCTCGGCCATGGGGGTGAGCAAGAGCCTGCGCACCATCCGCAGCTGCCAGGTGACGGACGAGCGGGTGCAGCAGCTGGCCGACCGGCTGCTCCAGACGGAGGAGGCCAACATCCAGGAGATGAAGCGGTTTTTGTAAGGCAATGCGTTCTACGCGTTCTATTAGGCAGCGCATTCTGCCAGGCAGCGCATTCTGCCAGACAATGCGTTTTGCCAGACAATGCGTTCTGCCAGACAGCGCTGGCCGCAAACCGGCCGGGAGGGCCACAGGCCCTCCCGGCTTTTTTTGACAAACTCCTGTTTTTTGGTAAAGTCCTGCTTTTTTTGACAAACCCCCTTGCAATGGGGGCGGCATTTTGCTATAATCCCCTTGAAAAACAAAAATGCGGCAGCTTGCGGGTGCGGGAACACCCACAAGCCTGCGCAGGTGCACAACCACCTACACAACGGCCATCCGGCCGCACCGCATGGAACATTATACGACATTTCGGCTCTCCTTTTCAAGAGCCATTTTCCCTCTCGCCCTATCCCGGCGTATTTTGTCGAATTATTTTTGGATTATGTACTGTCGTATGCGTTCCGTGCCTGTGTCGCATGAGAAGCGTCTGCTTCTTGCGCTGTGTAGGGTTCGCCCTGCATGGCGTTTTTGTTTTTCACCCGCCGCCCGGGGGCGCAAGCCCCCGGGGCTGGTGTGGTGAGAGACAGCATAGAGTGGGACGGGGATGGGGCCCGTCCGGCAGGTCACGGCACAGGCAGCGGCGGCCGGCTGTGCCTGTGCGCAGGGGAGGGGGAGGGCGCCATGGCGGAATGGGAGCCGTGGAAAAGAATACGTCAAGTGCGAAGGGTGGCCATAGGCACCGCGCTCATCGCCGTGGCGAGCTACGCGCTCCCCTATCTGGGTGGGGATCCGGCCCTTTACCTGAGCGGGGATTGGGGTCTGGGTGGGGTTCCGGAGCTGGGTGGGGCCCTGGAGCTCGGTGGGGCCCCGGACTTTCTTACCTGCTGTGTCAGCGGGTTCCGGCTGGTTTTTTCCCTGCTGGCCGCCCCGTTCGTGCTTCCCGACCGCTCCGCCGGGATCACCCTCTTCCTGACCGGGTTGATCACGTATTCCGGCCAGTTTGCGCTCTGCCTGGCCGCCGCCGTTGCCCTGTGGCGGCGCCGCTATCAGCTCTGTTCCCACCTGGCGTGGATCAATGTCATTTCCCGGGGGTTCCTCTCCCTTGCCGGTTTTGTCGGGCTCATCCCCATCCAGCGCGGTCAGTTTGCCTTTGGGTGGTGGCTGGGGCTGGCCGCCTGCTATATCTGCGGGGATGCGGCCGCATGGATCAAGATGCGGTCCCCTTAAAACGCCCGGAAGACATAGCTGGCGGCGCTTAAACCCAGCGCTGCCAGCCATGTTTCATACCCTTGTCCACACCGCCCCGCCGCTCTGCATCCTCTTTCCTTGCCACCGCTGCCGCGGGCGTATAGAATGGATGTGCTGAAACCTCCCGAAAAAGGAGAGAAACATACCATGAAACGCTATCTCATGCGCTGGCTGCTGGGCTTCACCCTGCTGTTTACCGGCTCGGCCTGGATGGCGGCCATGGCCGCCTCCTACACAGCGGGTAGAGATGGGGATGGTGTGGTGATCTTCTCCCTGGCCGTCCAGCTGATTGGCCTGGTGCTGTGCCTCCACGCGGCCATCGCCGGGGAGTTGGCGGCGGCACGGGAGCGGAAGAAGGCGCTGGAACGGGAAGATGCGGGAGGTCAGGACTTGACATAACGGGACTTGACATAAGCGGTTCGGGGGCGGCCCATTGGGCCGCCCCCCTTTCTCATATCCGTTTCCACACCGCCCCGCCGGGCACGTCGGTGACCTCGATGCCCCGGGCCTTCAGCTCATCCCGGATGCGGTCGGCGGCGGCAAAGTCCTTGGCCTGCTTGGCCTCGCCCCGGGCCTGGACCAGCGCGTCGATCTCCGGGTCGCCCTCGCCGGTGACGGTGTAGCCGCCCTGCCCCTGGGCGGCCTGCACCCTGGCCTGCTCCTCCCGCAGGGCCGCCCCCTTCTCCAGCAGGGACAGGGACAGTACCTGGTCAAAGTCCTCTAAAATGGCCAGGCGGGTGACGTCGTTGGCCTGGGCTTTCAGCCCGTCGTACAGCAGGGTGACCCCCTGGGCGGTGTTCAGGTCGCTGCCCACCTGCCGGATAAACTTCTCCCGGTACGCCCGCACCACCTCTTCGTCCACCGGCCCGTCCCCCGGCTGGAGGGCGGCCACCCGGCGGATCAGCTTCTGGTAGGCGGTGGCGGCGTTGTCCAGGTTCTCCCAGGAGAACACCAGGGCCTTGCGGTAGTGGCTTTGCAGGCAGAAAAAGCGGTAAGCCAGGGGGTCGTACCCCCGCTCTTCCAGCAGGGAGACGGTGAGGAACTCTCCCTTGCTCTTGCTCATCTTGCCCGCATTGGTGTTCAGGTGGTGGACGTGGAACCACTGCTGGCACCAGGGGTGGCCCAGGTAGGCCTCCGACTGGGCGATCTCGTTGGTGTGATGGGGGAAGGCGTTGTCCACCCCGCCGCAGTGCAGGTCCAGGTACTCCCCGTTGTATTTTAGCGAGATGCCCGAGCACTCGATGTGCCAGCCGGGGTAGCCCACCCCCCAGGGGGAGTCCCACTTCAAGGCCTGGTCCTCAAACTTGGACTTGGTGAACCAGAGGACGAAGTCGTTCTTGTTGCGCTTGTTGGTGTCCTCCTCCACGCCCTCGCGCACGCCCACGGCCAGGTCCTCCTCGTCGTGGTCGTTGAAGATATAGTAGCGCTCCAGCTTGGAGGAGTCGAAGTACACGTTGCCCCCCGCCTGATAGGCGTAGCCCTTGTCCAGCAGGCCGGAGATGATCTTGATATACTCGTCGATGCAGCCGGTGGCGGGCTGGACGGTGTCGGGCTTTCGGATGTTCAGCTTGCGGCAATCCTCGAAAAAGGCGTCGGTGTAGAACTGGGCGATCTCCATGACGGTCTTGTGCTCCCGCTGTGCCCCCTTGAGCATCTTGTCCTCACCGGTGTCGGCGTCGGAGGACAGGTGGCCCACGTCGGTGATGTTCATGACCCGGGTCACGTCGTAGCCGTCGTACCGGAGGAACTTCTCCAGCACGTCCTCCATGAGGTAGCTGCGCAGGTTGC
>DVJZ01000042.1 GCA_018716385.1 Candidatus Enterenecus merdae | reverse complement strand
AGAGCGTATAACACACTACACTTTGCTCCGCAAAGTCGTGTGCCAAATGGGGGGCGTTGCCCCCTTTGGAAACCCCCACAAGAAAAGGCGGTACGCTACCCCTCCACGGGGCGCATACCGCCTTTTCTTGTCATCCAGCCCTCCGGCTGTATCGGTTGAGCAAAAGTCAGCGTGGGATTGATGTGGTATCTTTAACTAAGTGAAACCCCCTTCTCCCACTTGGAAACGGTCTGGCGTACGATGTGCAGCCGGGCGGCCAACTCCTCCTGGGTCAGCCCCTTGGCCTTGCGCAGCGCCTTCAGATTTTCAGAAAACATGGCTGTGAACCTCCTTCTTTGCTGGGGGCATAATAGCAGAAAATCCCCGTTGCGGCAAGCAACGGAGATTGACATGGCCGTGCCAGGACAGGGGGCAAATCTTAAGATTTCCATTGGGGTGAAAAAAGGGCTGTCCATCCGGGGCAAACTCATGGTATAATAACCTGCCTTCAAGCGTGGGAGGGGGCGTAGCCTGGCCAAGCCGCAAGAGCGGTGGCCCGGCCCGCGCCCATTTAGATAGGGGGAGCGGAAACGATGGAGAGATGTCACAAGGTTCTGGCCGAGGGGGTGGAACTGGCGGTGTGCCGGTCCCAGCAGTTCAAGACCGGGCTGCTCAGCGTCACCTTGGCCGTCCCGCTGGCCGAGCAGACGGCCACCGCCTATGCCTTGGCTCCGGAGGTGCTCTTCCGGGGCAGCCGGAACTACCCGGACATGGAGCGGCTGTCCGCAGCCGCCGACCAGCTGTATGGGGCGGTGATCGGCCCTGGGGTGCGCCAGCGGGGAGAGAGCCAGTGCGTGAGCTTCCTGTGCAGCTTCATCGACGACCGGTATGCTTTGGATGGCACAGCCCTGCTGGAACCGGCCACCCAGCTGCTGGGGGAGGTGCTGCTGGACCCGGCCACCCAGGACGGGGTGTTTTGCAAGGACTATGTGGCCGGGGAAGGGGCCAACCTGGCCGATGAGATCAACGCCCGGGTGAACGACAAGCGGGGGTGGTCCATCTTCCGGCTGACCCAGGAGATGTGCGCTGGCGAGGCCTATGCCCTGGACAAGCTGGGCGATGCCCAGCAGGCGGTGGCCCTGGGGCCGCAGGAGCTGTGGGGCCACTATCAGCGCCTGCTGGAGGGGGCCAGGGTGATCTTCTACTACGGGGGCAGTGCCGAACCAGAACGGGTGGAGCAGGCGGTACGCCGCAGCTTCGCCCCCCTGATCCGGGATCGGAACACCCATCTGCCCTGTCAGGTGGTGTCCACCCCGGGCCGGGCGGTGCGCCGGGTGGAGGAGGGGATGGACGTGACCCAGGGCAAGCTGGCCATGGGCTTTCGCACCGGCGGGGTGACCATGGGGACGCCGGACTATCCCGCCCTGCTGGTGTGCAACGCCCTGTATGGGGGGACCGCCCATTCCAAGTTATTTCGGAACGTGCGGGAGCGGATGAGCTTGTGCTATTTTGTCTCCTCCATGCTGGATGCCGTCAAGGGGTTGATGGTGGTGTCCTCCGGGGTGGAGTTTGCCCAGTTTGACCGGGCTGAGCAGGCCATCCTGGAGCAGCTGGAGGCGGTGCGCCGGGGAGATTTTGACCAGGGTGAGCACCAGGCTGCCGTGCGCTCTGTGGTCAACGCCCTGCTCAGCCGCCGGGACAGCCAGGGCCAGATGGAGCAGGACTGCGTGACCCAGCTGCTGGCGGTGGGCGGGTGGACGGCCCCCGAGGAGTTGGCCGCGGCGGTGGAGCGGGTGAGCCCCCAGCAGGTGGCCCATGTGGCCGGACAGATCGGGCTGGACACCGTCTACCGCCTGACGGGAAAGGAGGAAGGATGAAGATGGAGCATACCGACTATGCCGCCCTGGGGGAGCGGGTATACGCCGGCAAGCTGCCAAACGGCTTGCAGATCCTGGTGCTCCACCGCCCGGAGTACAGCCGGCAGTTTGCCTTTTTCGCCACCCGGTACGGGGGGATGGACCTGCGCTTCCGGGGGGAGGACGGGGCCGGTTGGGTGGACACCCCCGCCGGCATCGCCCACTTCCTGGAGCATAAGATGTTTGACACCGAGGACGGCAACGCCCTGGAGATCCTGGCGGCCAACGGCGCGGTGGACAACGCCTTCACCGCCGCCCACATCACTGGCTACTACTTTGAGGGTACCCGAGGATTTGAGGAGAACCTGCGCACCCTGCTCAGCTTCGTCTCGGTGCCCTACTTCACCCCGGAGAGCGTGGCCAAGGAGCAGGGGATCATCACCCAGGAGATCCGCATGTGCCAGGACGAGCCGGAGACGGTGGCCTACTATCAGCTGCTGGAGTGCCTGTATGCCCATCACCCCATCCGCAACCAGGTGGTTGGGACGGTGGAGTCCATTGCGGGGCTGACCCCAGAGCTGCTCTACGCCTGCCACCGGGCCTTCTACCGGCCGGGGAACATGGTGCTGTGCGTGGCCGGCCGGGTGGATCCGGATCGGGTGGCCAGCCTGGCCCGGGAGATCCTGCCCCCGGACGTTTCCGTAGCGGCCCAGGTGGACCTGGGCCAGCCGGAGCCGCCTGGGGCGGTGCGCCCCTCCGCCCGCCGGGAGATGGCGGTGTCTATGCCCCTGTTCGCCCTGGGTTTCAAGGGGGAGCCCGCGCCGGCGGGGGAGCGGCTGCGCCAGGAGCTGGTGGGCCAGCTGGCCTGCGAGGTGCTGCTGGGCCCTTCGTCACCGCTGTACCGGCGGCTGTATGAGCAGGGGCTGATCAACGCCACGCTGGACTGCTACTATGACGCCGCGCCGGGCTGCGCCCACCTGATGGTCAGCGGGGAGAGCCGGGACCCGGAGCAGGTGTTGGAGCAGCTGCTGCAAGAGGCCGTGCGGCTGGCCCGAGACGGGGTGGACGAGGGGCTTTGGGAGCGGTTGAAGCGGGCGGCCTACGGTGGCATGGTCCGTCGGCTCAACTCGCTGGAGAGCACCTGCATTGACCTGGCCCAGGCCTACTTTGAGGGGGAGGACTACCTATGCTTCCCCCAGCGGTTCCAGAGCATCGAGCGGGAGCATGTGCGCCAGCTGGTCGCCCGCTGGTGTACCCGGGAACGGGCCGCTTTGTCACTGATCCTGCCCGCGGGCGGGACGGCGTAATCCAGAGAAAGAAGATGAGCGCATGACCAATCTTGTGACCTTTCCCGGCCTGGGCCTGGAGTTTGAGCTAAACCGGGTGGCCTTCACCCTGTTTGGCAAGGAGATCTACTGGTACGGCATCATCATCGCCTGCGGCTTTCTGCTGGCGGTGCTGTTCTGCTTCCGCCTGGCCCACCGGTTCGGCGTGGACCGGGAAAAGCTGATGGACATGCTGTTCTTCGCCGTGCCCGCCTGCATCGTGGGGGCCCGGGCCTACTATGTGATCTTCCATCCCTCGGTCTGCTTCAATCCAGACGGGTCCTTTAGCCTGTACCGGACCGTCGCCATCTGGGACGGGGGCTTGGCCATCTATGGGGCGATCATCCTGGCGGTGGTCACCGTGGCGGTGTACTGCAAGGTGCGCCGGCAGTCCTTCTGGGACTATGCGGACGTGGGCTGCTACGGGGTGCTCATTGGACAGATGATCGGCCGGTGGGGCAACTTTGTCAACGTGGAGGCCTTTGGCGGGGTGACCGATCTGCCCTGGCGGATGAGCGCCCAGTCCATCGCCGACTACCTGTGGAACCAGGGCTACGTAGACGCGCAGACCTACCAGCAGGTGCTGGACGGCACGCTGGGGGTCCATCCCACCTTTCTATATGAGTCGCTGTGGAACCTGCTGGGGCTGGGCCTGCTGCTCTTGCTGGCCCGGAAGGGGCGGCGGTTCAGCGGGCAGATCTTCCTGTGCTATGTGATCTGGTACGGGGTGGGCCGGACGGTCATCGAGGGGCTGCGCACCGACAGCCTGTACTTCTTTGGCACCGCCCTGCGCAGCTCCCAGCTGGTGGGGGTGCTGTCTGCCGCGGCCGCCCTGGTGCTGCTCATCGTCCGGGCCAGGACCGCCGGCCCGGCCACCCCTGCGTTGGTCTCGCCGGTAGAAGATGGGGCGGCACAGCCCGATCTGCCAGAGGAGGAAACAGGGGAAGCGGAGGAGTCCGTTCCGGCGGGGAAGGAGGCCGGCCCGGAGCAAACCGACTGCTTGAAGGGCGCGGAACCGGAGGACATAGATGACTGAGGGGCCGCTGAGCCAGCAGGAGCGGGCCGCCCTCCGGGACCGGGTGGCCAGACTGGCCCATCGGCCCGCCCTGGCGGTGGTTTGCCTGGGAGAGCTGCCCGCCTGGGTGGGGGAGGACTGCGCGGCCTGCGGCCTTTACTGCGAGCGGTACGCCCTGCCCCCCGGGATGGGCGAGGCCGGGCTGGCGGAGCTGCTGGCCGAGCTATCCCGGCGGCCTGGGCTGGACGGCGTGCTGCTCTGGCCAGCGGCTGTCGGCGGCCTGGGTGGCCTGGCCTCTGTGCCACCGGAGAAAAATATGGCCGCCCCCACCTGGGCGCAGGTGCTGGAGCAAACGCTGGAACGTGCAGAAATGATAGATAAGAACCAGGGATAGATCAGCAACAGCCGTGGGCAATCGCCCGCGGCTGTTGCTGTAGTGCCTGTTCAATGTTTTGGCTTTCCCGCCTTCTTAAACTCCGTCTTGGCATACTTGCACCAGGCTGTCAGGGGGCACTGGCCGCACTTGGCGGTGCGGGCGGTGCATACCGCCCGGCCGTGGAGCACCAACCGGTGGCAGAAGTCGTTGGACTCCTCCGGCGGCAGCGCGCGGCGCAGCTGCTGTTCCACCTTGCCCGGATCCTTGGTGCCGTCGGTCAGGCCCAACCGGCCGGCGATGCGGATGCAGTGGGTGTCGGCCACCACCACGCCGGGGGTGCGGAAGACGTCCCCCAGGATGAGGTTGGCGGTCTTGCGCCCCACCCCAGGCAGCTTCAAAAGCTCCTCCATGGAGCCGGGCACCTTGCCGCCGTAGTCCCGCAGCAGCATCTGGGCGCACAGCACCAGGTCCCGGCTCTTGGTGCGGAAGAAGCCGCAGGAGTGGATGTACCGGCCTACCTCCTCCGGATCGGCCTGGGCAAAGGACTCCAGGGTGGGGAAGCGCTGGAATAGGGCGGGGGTGACCAGGTTGACCCGCTCGTCGGTACACTGGGCGGACAGGCGCACGGCAAAGAGCAGTTCGTAGTCCTTTTCATATTCCAGGGAACACAGGGAGTCGGGGTAGAGCTCCTTCAACCCGTTGACGATGGACCACACGTCGGCTTTTTTCATGGCAGCATTCACCTCGCTGACCAGGATAACACAAAATTCGACGCAAGGGAACCAGGTTTTTTTGGAATAAATAGTTGTTTCCTTTGGAGAAACAAGGTATAATAGAGGCCGACCGATTCTAAACAGAAAGGCGGAGGAGTTCCAATGGTTCTGGAGTACATGGATTTTGTGGAAAAGTTTGACCCTCAGGTGGGGGCGGCCATCCGGGCGGAGTATCAGCGCCAATGTGACAACATCGAGCTGATCGCCTCGGAGAACATCGTGTCCGAGGCGGTGCTGGCCGCGGCGGGCAGCGTGCTGACCAACAAGTATGCCGAGGGCTACCCCGGCAAGCGCTACTACGGCGGCTGCCAGTGCGTAGACGTGGCGGAGAATCTGGCCATTGAGCGGGCCTGCCAGCTGTTCGGAGCCAAGTTTGCCAACGTGCAGCCCCACTCCGGCGCCCAGGCCAACTACGCGGTGTACATGTCCCTGTGCGAGCCTGGGGACACGGTGCTGGGCATGAACCTGGACCATGGCGGTCATCTGACCCACGGAAGCCCCGTGAACTTTTCCGGCAAATACTTTAAAATGGAGGCCTATGGGGTGGACGAGTCCACCGGCTACATCGACTATGACGAGCTGGAGCGGGTGGCCAAGCAGTGCCGGCCCAAGCTGATCATTGCCGGGGCGTCCGCCTATCCCAGGGTCATTGACTTTGCCCGCTTCCGGGCCATCGCCGACGAGGTGGGGGCCTATCTGTGGGTGGACATGGCCCACATTGCCGGGCTGGTGGCGGCTGGGGTGCACCCCTCGCCCATCCCATACGCCCATGTGGTGTCCACCACCACCCACAAGACCCTCCGGGGGCCCCGGGGCGGTATGCTTCTGACCAACGACGAAGAGCTGGCTAAGAAGCTCAACTCCGCCATCTTCCCCGGCTCCCAGGGTGGGCCGCTGATGCACATCATCGCGGCCAAGGCCGTGGCCCTGGGCGAGGCGCTCAAGCCCGAGTTCAAGGTCTACCAGCAGCAGGTGGTGGACAACGCCGCCGCTCTGGCCGACGGGCTGGTGAAGCGGGGGATGAAGCTGGTGTCCGGCGGGACGGACAACCACCTGGCCCTGGTGGACCTGCGGGGGATGGGTGAGCTGACCGGCAAGGAGCTGGAGCACCGTCTGGACGAGGTGCGCATCACCGCCAACAAGAACAAGGTGCCCGGCGATCCCCGCTCTCCCTTCCAGACCAGCGGCCTCCGGGTGGGCAGCCCCGCGGTCACCAGCCGGGGCTTCACCCAGGCGGATATGGACCAGGTGGCCGAGTTCATCACCCTGGCCGCCACCGACTTTGAGGCCAGCAAGGAGAAGATCCTGGCCGGGGTGAGCGCCCTCACCGCCGCCCACCCCATCTACCGCTGAGCGGGCCCTCTTTACAGGGCTTTTGACGGTGTGCTATACTGGGAGCGTCCAAGCCGGACGCTCCCAGTTTTTCATGGAGAGGAGGCGTTTTGCGCCATGTATCAGCCCCTGGCCGACCGCATCCGCCCCCAGAGCCTGGACGAGGTGGTGGGGCAGCGGCACATCCTGGGTGAGGACGGCCTGCTGCGCCGGGTGATCGAGAGCGGGAAGATTCCCAACATGGTATTCTATGGCCCCTCGGGCACGGGAAAGACCACGGTGGCCAACCTCATCGCCAACCGGGCCGGCCGGACCCTGCGCCGGCTCAACGCCACCACCGCCTCTCTGTCCGACGTCCGGGAGGTGATGGACGAGGTGGGCACTCTGCTGGCCCCCAACGGGGTGCTGCTCTACCTGGACGAGATCCAGTACTTCAACAAGAAGCAGCAGCAGTCCCTGCTGGAGTTTTTGGAAAACGGGAAGATCACCCTCATCGCCGCCACCACCGAAAACCCCTACTTCACCATCTTCAACGCCATCCTGTCCCGGTGCACGGTGTTCGAGTTCAAGGCCCTCACCGCCCAGGACGTGTTGCCGGCGGTGGACCGGGGGATCGCGGCCATGTCCGAAGAGCTGGGGGTGGAAGCCCGGTGCGAGCCAGGGGTGCGGGAGAAGCTGGCCGCCGCCAGCGGCGGCGACGTGCGCAAGGCGCTCAACGCGGTGGAGCTTTTGATGAACGCTGGGCGCGTGGAGGACGGGGCGGTGCGCCTGACCCTGGAGGACGCGGCGGTGGCGGCCCAGCGCTCGGCCATGCGCTATGACCGGGAGGGGGACGATCACTACGACATCGCCTCGGCCCTGATGAAGTCCCTGCGGGGCTCGGACGCGGACGGGGCGCTGCACTACCTGGCCCGGCTGCTGGAGGCGGGCGACCTGATCACCGCCATCCGGCGGCTGCTGTGCTCAGCCAGCGAGGACATCGGCCTGGCCTATCCCCAGGCGGCGGCCATCGTCAAGGCCTGCTGTGACAGCGCCCTGCAGCTGGGCCTGCCCGAGGCCAAGCTGCCCCTGGCCCAGGCGGCCATCCTGCTGGCCACCGCGCCCAAGTCCAACAGCGTGGTGCTGGCCATCGACCGGGCCCTGGCCGACGTGCGCGCGGGCAGGACGGGGGACTATCCCCGCCACCTGCAAAACGTCCACGCCGACGGGGCGGGCTTTGAGCGGGAGCAGGGCTATCTATATCCCCACGACTATCCCCATCATTGGGTGGCCCAGCAGTACCTGCCCGACGCCATCCGGGACCGGGTCTACTATGAATACGGATCCAACCGGAACGAGCAGGCGGCCCGGGCCTATTGGGAGAAGATCAAGGGAGAGTGAAAGGGGGGTGGGCGCCATGCCCATGGACATCCGCGTGGGGGACGTGCTAGAGCTGAAGAAGCAGCACCCCTGCGGCAGCAAGCAGTGGCAGGTGCTCCGGGTGGGGATGGATTTCAAGCTCCGGTGCGCCGGCTGCGGCCACGAGCTGATGCTGCCCCGGAGCAAGGCGGAGCGGTCAATCAAGAAGATACAGCGGGAGGGAGGGGAACCGGGATGAAGGAGTTTTGGAGCGGGCGTATCCGCGCCGCCACCCCCTATGTCCCCGGGGAGCAGCCTCGGGAGGAGGGGCTGATCAAGCTCAACACAAACGAGTGCCCCTATCCTCCATCGCCCAAGGCGCTGGAGGCCATCCGGCAGGCGGCGGGGGAGGGACTGCGGCGCTACCCGGACCCGGAGTGCCTGGGCTTGCGCCAGGCCATCGCCCGGCGGGAGGGGCTTCGGCCGGAGCAGGTATTCTGCTCCAACGGCTCAGATGAGGTGCTGGCCTTTGCCTTCCAGGCCTTTTTCGACCCGGAGCGGGAAGTGGTATTCCCTCGGGTCACCTATAGTTTCTATCCGGTGTACGCCCAGTACTTTGGCTTGCGCTGCCGCCGGGTGCCTATGAACCCAGACTTCTCCGTCCCGGTGGAGGAGCTGCTGGGGAACAACGGCGGGGTGGTACTGTGCAACCCTAACGCACCCACGGGGATCGCTGTGGGGCTGGACGTGGTGGAGCGGCTGCTCCAGGCCAACCCGGATGTGGTGGTCATCGTGGACGAGGCCTATGTGGACTTTGGGGCGGACAGCGCCGTGCCCCTGATCGGACGCTACCCAAACCTGCTGGTGGTGCAGACCGCCTCCAAATCCCGGGCTCTGGCGGGGCTGCGGGTGGGCTGGGCCATGGGCAGCGAGAACCTCATCGCCGCCCTGCGCTGTGTGCGGGACTCCATCAACTCCTATCCTGTGGATCGTATCGCCCAGGTGGGGACCCAGGCGGCCGTTGAGGATGAGGCTCACTTCCAGGAGCTTTGCCGGAAGGTGGCAGCTACCCGGGAATGGGCGGCAAGAGCACTCAAGGAAATGGGCTTTACTGTTTTGGAGTCCAAGACCAACTTCCTGTTTCTCTCCCGGCCGGGCTGGACGGGCAAGGCGCTGCTGGACGGCCTGCGGACCCGGGGCATTCTGGTCCGCTGGTGGAGCGATCCCCCTATTGCCGACTGGCTGCGGGTCACCGTGGGGACGGACGAGGAGATGCAGGCGCTGCTGCGGGCCATGGCAGAGCTGGTGGGATAGTAGACGGGGAAACCGTATACTGTATCTTATAACCGTATATTCAGAAGGACCCCCAGGCGGAGCGGCCGCCTGGGGGCTTTTTGCAACCCGGACTTGCTTTGACCTTTTTTGAGGGGGGAGGAGCGCTATAATGGACGCGGCTCCCCCTCCCGCCGGGGGCGGGGGC
>DVJZ01000003.1 GCA_018716385.1 Candidatus Enterenecus merdae | reverse complement strand
AAGCGACCAGGGCCACAGAGGAAGTCCCACCCAGGGAAAGCCGGTAACCATTCCATTGCCAGCCCTCCAGCTTTTGGAGCGTAGCATGGGAGAGGGCGTCAATCGGAGCCTCAAAAACCGCCAGGTGGTGGGCTCGTCCAGGATATAGATGGTCTGGCCGGTGGAGCGCTTGGCCAGCTCGGTGGCCAGCTTGACCCGCTGAGCCTCGCCGCCGGACAGGGTGGTGGAGGGCTGGCCCAGCTTCACATAGCCCAGGCCCACGTCCATCAGGGTCTGGATCTTGTTGTGCAGCCGGGGCAGATTCTCAAAGAAGGGCAGGGCCTCCTCCACCGTCATCTCCAGCACCTCGTGGATGTTTTTGCCCTTGTAGCGCACCTCCAGGGTCTCCCGGTTGTAGCGCTTGCCCTTGCACACCTCGCAGGGGACGTAGATGTCGGGCAGGAAATGCATCTCGATCTTCAGCAGCCCGTCGCCGGAGCAGGCCTCGCACCGGCCCCCCCGGACGTTGAAGGAGAAGCGCCCCGGGCCGTACCCCCGGCTCTTGGCGTCGGGGGTGGAGGCAAACAGCTCCCGGATGTCGTTGAACAGCCCCGTGTAGGTGGCTGGGTTGGAGCGGGGGGTGCGCCCAATGGGGGACTGGTCGATGGCGATGACCTTGTCCAGGAACTCCTCCCCCTCCACACCGTCGTGCCGGCCCGGGCGGGCCTTGGTGCGGTTCAGATCCGCCCCCAGCCGCTTATATAGGATCTCGTTGACCAGGGAGGACTTTCCCGAGCCGGACACCCCAGTCACCGCGATGAAGGTACCCAGGGGGAAGGCCACGTCGATGTGCCGCAGGTTGTTTTCCGCCGCCCCCCGGATGACCAGCCGATGGCCGTTGCCAGGCCGGCGCGTCTGCGGCACCGGCACCTTCCGGCGCCCGGCCAGGTAGTCTCCGGTGACGGAGCCGGGGGTGTCCATGACCTGCTGGGCAGTCCCGCAGGCCACCACCTGGCCCCCGTGGACCCCCGCCCCGGGGCCGATGTCCACGATGTAGTCGGCCGCACGCATGGTGTCCTCGTCGTGCTCCACCACGATCAGAGTGTTGCCCAGATCCCGCAGGTGCTTCAGGGTGCCCAGCAGCAGGTCGTTGTCCCGCTGGTGCAGGCCGATGGACGGCTCGTCCAGGATATACAGCACCCCCATGAGGGAGGAACCGATCTGGGTAGCCAGCCGGATGCGCTGGCTCTCCCCCCCGGACAGGGTGCCTGCCTGGCGGCTCAGGGTGAGGTATTGCAGCCCCACCGAACGCAGAAAGCCCAGCCGGTCCCGGATCTCCTTTAGGATCTGGTCGGCGATGCGCATCTGGGCCGAGCCCAGCTGAACCGTGTCCAAAAAGTCCAGCGCCTGGGTGACCGGCTTTTCACACAGCTCGTGGATGGACAGCCCCCCCACCGTCACCGCCAGCGCCTCCCGCTTCAGCCGCCGCCCGCCGCAGGTGGGGCAGGGGGACTGGCTCATGCACTCCTCGATCTCCCGCTTCATGGCGTCCGACTGGGTCTCCCGGTAGCGGCGCTCCAGGTTGTTCACAATGCCCTCAAAGGGCTGGTAGAGCACCCCCTTCCCCCGGGGCTGGTCATACTGGATCTCCAGCTTCTCCCCCTTGGTGCCGTAGAGGATGACCTCCATCACCTGCTTGGACAGCTTCTGCACCGGGTCGGTGAGCTTGAAGCGGTACTTCTTGGCCAGGGCCTCGAAATACATCCGGGAGATGCCGTCGGACTTGATGTGGTTCCAGCCCGAGGCGGTGATGGCCCCGTCCAGGATGGACAGGGACTTGTTGGGCAGGATGAGCTCGGGATCCACCTTCAGCTGGGAACCCAGCCCCGTGCAGGTGGGGCAGGCCCCGTAAGGGTTGTTGAAGGAGAACATCCGGGGAGTGAGCTCCTCGATGGACACCCCGCAGTCCTCGCAGGCGTAGTTCTGGGAGAACAGGATGTCCCGGTCCTCCTCCACCAGGTTGATCAGCACGATGCCGCCGGACAGGTTGGAGGCGGTCTCCACCGAGTCGGTCAGCCGCCGGGCCGCGTCCTCCCGGATGACCAGCCGGTCCACCACGATCTCGATGGAATGCTTCCGGTTTTTATCCAGGCGAATCTCCTCGGTCAGCTCGTACAGGGAGCCGTCCACCCGGCAGCGGACGTAGCCCGACTTCCGGGCGTCCTCAAAGACCTTGGCATGCTCCCCCTTCTTCCCCCGGACAACCGGGGCCAGCACCTGGATGCGGGTGGCCTCGGGCAGGGCCAGCACCTGGTCGATGATCTGGTCGATGGTCTGCTGGCGGATCTCCTTGCCGCACTCGGGGCAATGAGGGGTACCCACCCGGGCCCACAGCAAACGCAGGTAGTCGTAGATCTCAGTGACGGTGCCCACCGTGGAACGGGGGTTCTTGCTGGTGGTCTTCTGGTCGATGGAGATGGCGGGGGACAGCCCCTCAATATAGTCCACGTCCGGCTTCTCCATCTGGCCCAAAAACATCCGGGCATAGGAGGACAGGGACTCCACATACCGCCGCTGCCCCTCGGCATAAAGGGTCTCGAAGGCCAGGGAGGACTTGCCCGACCCGGACAGCCCGGTGAGCACCACCAGCTTGTCCCGGGGGATGGTCACGTCGATGTCCTTCAGGTTGTTCTCCCGGGCGCCTTTGATGAAAATATGATCTTGCATGGTAATATCCCTCGGTTATATTACAATTTGTATTTTTATTTTGGGCCTGGTAGGCCCGCTTTGCCTGGCGCCAGCTCCCGCTGGACATATTTGGGCAGTTTGGAGACCACCAGCTCATAGGATTGACGGCAGAGCCCCTCCAGCACCTGGTCGGGCACTCCCCCATCCAGCAGCACGGCGATCCAGTTGCGCTTGTCCGTATAGAAACCGGGCAGGATCTCCGGGTATTGGGCCTGGAGCAATTCCCCAAGCCGGGGGTCACACTTCAGGTTCACCAATTCGTGCCCGCCGTAGACCTTGTAGGTTTCCTCCGGCGCACACAAAGCGGCGAACAGCTTGCCCCGCACCATATACCGATGCCATCGCCACTCCAGTTTATAGTCCTTTTCCGCCCCCGGCATGCTCAGTAGGTACTCATCCAGCCACTCATAGTTCATCCGTCAAGTCTCCCGTCTACCTGCTCCCGCCACTGCTCTGCGGTAATGGTGTACTGGTACAGCGCAGCCGGGTGACCCCGGCAGATCTGTTGTCCGGTCTTCCCCCAGCCGGACCATGCCCAGCTGCTCCAGCAGCCTGCCCGCCCGGAGAGGATGATGGTCTCCCCCTCCACCCGGCGCAGGCCCAGGGCGGCGAAGGCGTAGTCCAGCAGGGCCTGGGAGATGTCATAAGCATATCCCCTGCCCCACAGGTCCCGGCGGAGGAACCAGCCCAGCCCATATGCCCCTAATTCCTTCAGGGGGCAGAACAGAATATATCCCGCCAGCCCCCTGCTGCCCCGCTCCTCCAGCGCGTAGCCCACCGGGGGTTCACGCCGGAGCAGGGAGTTTTCCAGAAAATCGTCGCCCTCCCCCCGGGTCATGGGGAAGGAATCCCGCATCGTCTCCCGGTCCCCCAGGATGGCAAACAGGCCGTCCCCATCCCCGGGAGTAAAGGGCCCCGCAGGCACAGCCGGGCAGTTTTCAGCTCCATTCACTCCTCCACGATCACGTCGGCAGTGGACGCACCCACCAGGGCGATCAGGTCCGCCGGCCGCACCTCCACCTGGAAGCCGATCTTCCCCGCGGACACGCAGATGGTGTCCTGCCCCAAACAGCTATCGTGGAACACGGTGGGAAACCGCTTCTTCATCCCTACCGGGGAGCACCCCCCATGGACATATCCAGTGAGGGGCAACAGCTCCCGACTGGGCAGCATGGCCACCGACTTCTCCCCCACCGCCCGGGCCGCCTTCTTCAGGTCTAGAACAGCGGACACCGGAATGTCAAAGACGTAATATCCTCCCGAAGCGCCCCGGGTCACCAGCGTCTTGAACACCGCCGACGGGTCCTGGCCCAGGGCCCGGGCCACCGTCTCTCCGTCTGGAACGGCCTCCCCGTCATGGGGATAGGTGTGGGGGGTGTAGGGGATTCCCTGCTGCTCCAGGATTCGCATTACATTGGTCTTTTCCTCTTTCTGCTTGGCCATGAGTTCCCCCTTTTCTCTGCCACCGGGTGGCAAACGCCTGATTCCTCATGACCTCCTATGGGAAGGCCGGAGTGAGCAGGTCGGAATTTGAATCAAAATGAGGAGTGCATGGTCGGGCATCCATCTCCAGGCGAAACGGCGCGGCCCCGCGATCGCGGGGCAAAGAGGCGGCCTCACTTCTTCTCCCCTCGCAGCTGGATGATCTGGTCCCGCAACGCCGCCGCCAGCTCGAACTCCAGCATCTTGGCCGCTTCCCACACAGCCGTGCTGTGTGGGGCCCCTTTTGCTATCTTGCGCAGGCGGAGTGAATCCGCCTGCGCGCCAAGGTTTTGCTTCGCAAAACCCTTGTGCGCGCCACCCGGCGCGGCCCCGCGATCGCGGGGCAAAGAGGCGGCCTCACTTCTTCTCCCCTCGCAGCTGGATGATCTGGTCCCGCAGCGCCGCCGCCAGCTCGAACTCCAGCATCTTGGCCGCCTCTTTCATCTCCTTTTCCAGCTTGGCAATGCGCTCCATGCGCTGCTGGCGGGTCAGCTGATGGCCCGCCGTATCGTGGCTGCCCTCTCCCTCCGGGGTGAGGGCCATCAGCTCCCGCACCGACTTCTTCACCGTGCGGGGGGTGATCCCATGGGCCTGGTTGTAAGCGGCCTGCTTGTCCCGGCGGCGCTGGGTCTCCTCCATGGCCCGGGCCATGGAGGGGGTGACGGCGTCGGCGTACAGGATCACCATGCCGTCCGCGTTCCGGGCCGCCCGGCCGATGGTCTGGATCAGTGAGGTCTCCGAGCGCAAGAACCCCTCCTTGTCCGCGTCCAGGATGGCCACCAGGGACACCTCCGGCAGGTCCAGCCCCTCCCGCAGCAGGTTGATGCCCACCAGCACGTCGAACTTGCCCAGGCGCAGATCCCGGATGATCTCCATGCGCTCGATGGTGTCCACGTCATGGTGCATATATCGCACCCGGACGCCCGCCCCTTTCAGGTAGTCGGTGAGGCTCTCGGCCATCTTCTTGGTCAGGGTGGTCACCAGCACCCGCTCGTCCCGCCCGATGCGCAGGTGGATCTCCCCGATCAAATCGTCGATCTGCCCCTCCACCGGCCGCACCTCCACCCGGGGGTCCAGCAGCCCGGTGGGCCGGATCACCTGCTCCACGATCTGCCCCGACCGGGCGCGCTCATACTCCCCGGGGGTGGCCGAGACGTAAACGACCTGGTTGAGCCTGGCCTCGAATTCGTCAAACTTCAGCGGACGATTGTCAAAGGCGCAAGGCAGGCGGAAGCCGTACTCCACCAGGGAGGTCTTTCTGGCCCGGTCCCCGTTGTACATGGCCCGCACCTGGGGCAGGGTGGCGTGGCTCTCGTCGATGAACAGCACAAAGTCCTTGGGGAAGTAGTCCAGCAAAGTGTGGGGCGGCGAACCCACCGGCCGGCCCTCGATCACCCGGGAGTAGTTCTCGATGCCCGAGCAGTAGCCCAGCTCCTGCATCATCTCCACGTCGTACATGGTGCGCTGCTTGATGCGCTGGGTCTCCACCAGCTTGTCCTGGCTGTTGAAGTAGGCCACCCGCTGCTCCAGCTCCTTGTAGATCTCCTGGATGGCGGCGTCCATCTTCTCCTTGGGGGTGACGTAGTGGGTGGCCGGCCAGATGGGAATGTTGTTCAGCCGCCTGATGGGCGCGCCGGTGACCACGTTGATCTCGCTGAGCCGGTCAATCTCGTCGCCGAAGAACTCCACCCGGATGGCGGTGTCCTTCCAATAGGCAGGCCACACCTCCACCGTGTCCCCCCGGACCCGGAAAGCGTTGCGCTCAAAGGCCACATCGTTGCGCCCGTACCGGATGGCCACCAGCCGCTTGAGCAGTTCCTCCCGCTTGATGACCATGCCAACCCGCAGGGCCACCATCATGGCCGCGAAATCCTCCGGCTCACCCAGCCCGTAGATGCAGGACACGGAGGCCACCACGATCACGTCCCGCCGCTCCAGCAGGGAGGCGGTGGCAGACAGGCGCAGCCGGCCGATCTCCTCGTTGATGGACGAGTCCTTCTCAATGAAGGTATCAGTGTGGGGGATATAGGCCTCGGGCTGATAGTAGTCGTAGTAGGAGACAAAGTACTCCACCGCGTTGTGGGGGAAGAACTCCCGGAACTCCGCGCACAGCTGGGCGGCCAGCGTCTTGTTGTGGGCCAGCACCAGGGTGGGCCGCTGCACCTTCTCGATGACCTTGGCCATGGTATAGGTCTTGCCTGAACCGGTCACCCCCAGCAGGGTCTGCTCGCTCAGCCCCATCTCAATGCCATTGGCCAGGGCCTGGATGGCCTCCGGCTGGTCGCCGGAGGGCGTGTACTCGGACACCACCTGAAACTCTGCCATGCCGCTCCCCCCTTGTCTCCCTCGTTGTCTGAACCATGTGGCAATACCCGCTCCCCGTCCGGGGCCCGGCCCGGGCCGCCCGGAATGGAACACTGGGAAACTTTATTATACCACCTGCCCGCCCCCGACACAAGGGCGAGTTGTCCCAGACATTTTGGGCAAAAAACACACAGGTGGAGTGCCTCCGCCTGTGTGTTTGGTATAGGTTCTATCTCACGCTCACGCCGGGCGCCGGGGCAGCCTGCTGCTCCAGCGTGCATGCCTCTGTCCCTGTCATCGGCAGTGCCGGTAGCTCCGCTCCAGCAGCAAGGGGCACTCCGTTCTCACCCGGGCCCGGCTGCCGGTGACGTCCTGTTCCGCGGTCATCACTTCGTTTCCCGCAGACAGATCTTCCCACACCTCTGGCGGGGGGCGGCTCCCCCGCTGAAAGGGAGCGCATATGACCCCCTCTTCCTCCGCCGTTGTGCGTTCCCTGTTCTTTGGGGTCACCGCCCCTTCAGGTAGCCGGAGGCGGCCATGGAGATCATCTCACCCGCCGCCACCACGAAGTGGTCCACCAGCTCCACGTGGACCTGGCGCAGCAGCTCCCGCAGCTCCAGAGTGGTACGCACATCCGCCGAGGAGAACACCGCCACACCGGACACGTGGTTGTGGGCCAGGGCCACCCGGCTGGCGTTACAGGCCAAGGCAATCTCCACCACCTTGCGCTTTGCCACCCCCACCTGGTCCAGGATCCCCTCTCCCAGGGGGCGGCAGGCGATGAGCTTGCTCTTGGCGTCCATGCACACCAGGTAGGCCAGCTCGTTGCGCGCGCCCAGGAACAGGGGCAGCAGCAGCTCCTGAAACTGCCAGTTGGTCAGCATCTGGCCGGACACGTCCGCGTTGAGCTCCATGTACCGGGCGGCCACAGCGGGGATCAGGCGCAGCAGGCAGGCGGCGTTCTCTCCGATCCCCTTGACCTCCCTAAGCTGCTCATAGGTGGCGTTGAGCACCCCCGTCAGTCCACCAAAGCGCTCCACCAGCGCGTGGGCCAGGGGGTTGACGTCTCCCTGTGGGATGGCGTAGAACAGCAGCAGCTCCAGCACCCGATGATCGGCCAGGCCGCTCAGCCCCCGGGCCAGGAATTCCTCCTTGGCCCGCCGGCGGTGCCCCGCGTGGATGCCGCCTCCGTCCTGCTTACCCTGCCCCATAGGTCTCCAGATAGGCCTCCATCCGCGCCCGCATCCCATCGTCCAGGTACACCCTGCCGTCCACCGGCTTGTTGTGCAGGCAAGCTATGATCTCCCGGATGGTGACGATGGGGTACACCTGAATGCCGTAGTCCTGGCGCAGCTCGTCCAAGGTAGTGCATGACCGGGTGCCCCGCTCCATCCGGTCCACGGACACGAACAGCGCCCGCACCCGCACATCGGCCACATGCCGGAACAGCTCCAGGCTCTCCCGCACGGCGGTGCCGGCGGTGACCACGTCCTCCACGATGGCGATCTCATCCCCGTCCTGGGGCTGATAGCCCACCAGGGAGCCCCCCTCGCCATGGTCCTTGGCCTCCTTGCGGTTGAAGCAGTAGGGCAGGTCCCGCCCGTACCGGCGGAACAGGGCGGCCGCGGCGCTCACCGCCAGGGGGATGCCCTTGTAGGCCGGGCCAAACAGGGCGGTGATCCCCTGGGGCATATTGGCCTGGATGCAGGCAGCGTAGTAGTCCCCCAGCTGGGCAACCTGGGCCCCGGTCTTGTAATTTCCCGTGTTGATGAAGTAGGGGGTCCTTCGCCCGGACTTGGTGGTGAAGTCCCCAAAGGTGAGCACGCCGGCGCGCACCATGAAATGGATGAACTCTTCCTGAATGGTCATATCCCGCACCCCCTCCTCTGATCTGTCTGGATGAGCGAGGTTATTATACCATTGATTTCCCCCCAGGACAAGCGCTCCGCGCCGGCCTCCCCTCCCCACCCGTCCCACCGGGGAAGCGGAGTGCCGGCGCGGAGCGCTACCCCCCTTTGTACTTCTTCCGGGTGGCGATCCCGCCCCGGATGTGCCGCTGGGCCTTGTTCACCTCCAACACCGCCTTTACTTGCAGGTATAAGGACCGGTTAAAGGCGGGCAGGCGCTCGGCCAGGTCTTTGTGTTTCGTCGTTACGAATTAGAATGGTTTCATCCAAGCCCAAATCGCCGAGCAGCCGGAGGTAAATGTCCACATTCCCATCCTTGTCCACTTCAATCTTCTGAATGATCCGCTTGAGTTGGGCGTTTGTCATTTGCCGCACATCCGTGATGTCCTCAATCTCCTTGAAAGTCTGTTGCAGGACACTTTCCAGCTGCTCGCCCTTTGTCAGATGGTAGGATACCATTTTCAGTTCATTTTCCAGCCGTTCAATCTCTTTCCGCATCCCACCGATCTTATCGTTGAGTTCCTCGCGGGAGATTAAATCATCGGCGTACATATCCATGTATTTCTGCCGCGTCTTTTGCAGTTTGGCAAGCTGGGCGGTCAAATCCTTTTCATAATTCAGGTTTTCATCCTTTGCCTTATAGACCCGCTGGAATTCCCCTACCACATAGCGGATCACATTCTTCTTCGCTTTTAGCAGCCCAGCGAAATATTCCTGCAAAACCTCGATGAGTTCATCTTCATCCACTGTCACGGCGTTGGGGCAGTTGCCAGCCCCGCGCCCATTGTGGCCGGAGCAGACCCACCGGACATAGGTGTTTTTATAGGTGCGGACGGTACGCCGGAAGGACCAGCCGCACTCCTTGCATTTAATGAGGGTGGAAAACAGATATTTGTTGCTCTGGCGCTCCTTGTCCACCTTGAATGCCTTGCCGCGGGACTTCATAATCTGTTGCGCCTGCTCAAAGGTTTCCGGGTCAATGATCCGCAAATCCGGGCGGTCAACCACCATCCACTCCGAAGCATCCTTGTCCGTCCGCTGGCCGGTCAAAAAATCGGTGACTTCCTGCTTGCCGTTAATGATTTTCCCCGTATAGAGTTCATTGGTAAGGATGCGGCACACTCCATTCTGGCTCCACTGGCAATTACGCTTTGTCCGCAGCCCTCGCTCATTGAGGAAGATAGAGATTTTTGCTGCCCCGTAACCATCCTTGATGTACCACTGATAAATCTGGCGGACGACTGCCGCTTCTTCCTCATTGATTGCAAGGTTGAAGTAGTCGCCGATGGTCTTATCATATCCATAGACAATGTTGGGGACACGGCCTTTTTCCGCATTCATTTTCTTGCCGAATTTCACGCGCTTAGAGGTGTTCGCACTTTCTTCCTGCGCCAGCGCCCCGAAGATTGTCAGGACAAATTCGCTGTTGCCCATACTGGTCATGTTGGCGGTCAAAAACTGCGTTTCAATCCCCAATGCTTTCAATTTACGGACATTCTGTAAGAGGTCAACTGTATTCCGGGCAAAGCGGGAAATGTCTTTTACCACGACCATAT
>DVJZ01000041.1 GCA_018716385.1 Candidatus Enterenecus merdae | reverse complement strand
ACTCAATGGCCACGTCGGTGCCCGCACCGATGGCCAGCCCCACATCGGCCTGGGCCAGGGCAGGGGCGTCGTTGATGCCGTCGCCCACCATGGCCACTTTCTCTCCCCTCTCCTGTAGGGCGGCCACCTGCCGCTGCTTGTCGGCGGGCAGCACCTCGGCAATGACCTGGGTGAGGCCCAGCTCCCGGCCGATGGCGTCGGCGGTGCGCCGGTTGTCCCCGGTGAGCAGCACCACCTGCAGCCCCAGCTTCCGGAAGCCCTCGATGGCGGCCCGGCTGGTGGGCTTGACGGTGTCGGCCACGGCGATGACCCCCAGCGGTTGGCCGTCCCGCACGAAGAACAGGGGGGTCTTGCCCTGCTCGGCCAGCCGGTCGGCCAGCGCCTGCACCTGGGCCAGGTCGACCCCGGCCTCGGTCAGCAGGGCGGCGTTGCCCGCCAGGCAGCTCCGGCCAGCGATCTCTCCCTGCACCCCTTTGCCGTGGACAGCCTGGAAGTTGGCCACCGGCTCCAGGGGAATGCCTTGCAGCTGGGCCGCCTCCACAATGGCGGCCCCCAGGGGGTGCTCAGAGGGCTTCTCCAGGCTGGCGGCCACTTGGAGCAGCTCCCGCTCGTCCGCTCCGCCCAGGGGGTAGAGGTCGGTGAGCTGGGGCTTGCCTTGGGTGACGGTGCCCGTCTTGTCCAGCACCACGGTGGTTACCCCCCGCAGGGCCTCCAGGCCCTGAGCGGACTTGATGAGGATGCCCCGCTCGGCCCCCTTGCCGGTGCCCACCATGATGGCCACCGGGGTGGCCAGCCCCAAGGCGCAGGGACAGGAGATGACCAGCACCGCCACGGCGGAGGTGAGGGCTTGCTCCACGCTGTGGCCGGTGAGCAGCCAGACCGCGGCAGTGACCAGGGCGATGGCCATGACCACAGGGACGAACACGCCGGCCACCTGGTCGGCCAGTTTGGCGATGGGGGCCTTGGAGGAGGCGGCCTCGTCCACCAGGCGGATCATCTGGGCCAGGGTGGTGTTCTCCCCCACCCGGGTGGCCCGGAGGGTGAGAGCGCCCGACTTGTTGAGGGAGGCGGAGATCACCGTGTCTCCAGGGCCCTTGTCCACGGGGATGGACTCGCCGGTCAGGGCGGACTCATCCACGCTGGAGGCCCCCTCCACCACCACCCCGTCCACCGGCACCGAGCCGCCGGGGCGCACCAGCACCAGGTCGCCGGCCTGGACCTGCTCCACGGGGATCTCCACCTCCGAGCCGTCGCGCAGGACGGTGGCGGTCTTGGGGGAGAGGTCCATCAGCCGGGCGATGGCCTGGCCGGTCTTGCCCTTGGAGCGGGTCTCCAGATACTTGCCCACGGTGATCAGGGTGAGGATCATGCCGGCCGACTCGAAGTAGAGGTCCATGGAGTAGCGGCTGACCAGGGCGTCGTCCCCGTGGCCCAGTCCCCAGCCGATGAAGTACAGGGCGGCCACGCCGTAGATCATGGCGGCGGCGGAGCCCACGGCGATGAGGGAGTCCATGTTGGGGGCCAGGTGGAACAGGGTCTTAAAGCCCACCCGGAAGTACTTCTGATTGATGATAAGAATGGGCAGGGTGAGCAGGAACAGGGTCAGGGCGTAGGTCATGGCGTTGCCGGTGCCATGGAAAAAGTCGGGGATGGGCCAGCCCATCATGTGGCCCATGGACAGGTAGAACAGGGGCAGCAGGAACACCACCGACCAGATCAGCCGCAGGCGCATGTGCCGCAGATCCTCCTCCATGGCGTTGGCGGCGGGCTGGGCCTGGGATTTAGACTTGGAGGTAGCGGATCCAGACTGGGGCAAGGCGGCTCCGTAGCCCGATTTGACGACGGCGGCGATGATGTCCTGATCGGTGAGGTCGCCTTGCCAGTCCACGGTCATAGAGCCGGAGAGCAGGTTGACATTGACATCGGACACCCCTTCCAGCTTGCGCACTGCCTTGTCCACATGGGCCGAGCAAGCCGAGCAGGTCATGCCGGTGACGACAAATTTTTGTTTCATAGGAGCACCTCCTCCGGCATGGACTGCTCGGCTACGGGCAAAAGCCCTCGGGCCGGGTGGCCCGTACAAGCATTTTGCCGCAGGCAAAATCTTGGCGCAAGGGCGGATTTTATTCGCCCGCGCAAGTGCAATGGCCTTGGGGCCCCCTGGGCGGCTCTGCCCAGGGGAGTGCAGGTCATGCCGGTGACGACAAATTTTTGTTTCATAGGGACACCTCCCTTTTTACTATCCCCGCTTGGGGCATGAGAAACTGGGAATGGTGGATGGTTGATTTGGGGCTGAGGGCCGTCCTTTACAGGAGCTTGCCCAGGGCGTTGACCAGCTCGTCGATCTTGTCCGAGCGCTCCCGATCGTCCTTGGCGTGCTCCACGCAGTGCTTGAGATGGGCGGTGAGGATCTCCTTGTTCACCCGGCGCAGCATGGCGTCGGCAGCCAGCACCTGCTGGGAGATGTCCATGCAGTAGCGGTCCTCCTCCACCATTTTGAGGATGCCGTCCAACTGCCCCCGGGCCGTCTTCAACAGCCGGAGTACGGTTTTTTGATCTGCCTGCATTCTCTCACCTCCCGGTCCTGCGGCAGGATGTATGGCTGTGTGTATTCCCAATAGGAGGCTGCGCCGCACATACCGTGCTTAGACACCCCCCTGGGGGGTAGTATTATCCTATCATGACTCTATGAATTTGTCAACAGGGAAACGCAAACTTTTCTACGGGAAAAATCTGGAGAACATTGGAACCCATTGCCCCGATCGCTCCCAGCGGCCGGGGCAGAAAAACTCCCCCGAACCATGGTTCGGGGGAGTGAGGCAGAGAAAACCTCCTGAGGCCCAGAGATCAGCGCTTCAGCTTGCCCTGGGCCTTGGTTAGAAAGCGGTCGGTCTGGATGAGGAAGCGCTCGTGGGTGCCGTGGCCGATCTCCCCGGCCTCGTCAAAGGCGGTCACCTCAAAAGTGATCTTCTTGCCTTCCACCCCGGTGACCACGCTGTTGGCCCACACCTTCATGCCGATTGGGGTAGCGGCGGTATGGGCGATCTGCAGCTGGGTGCCCACCGAGCCCTCCCCAGCCCCTAAACAGGACTGCAGAGCGTTGACGGCGGCGTTTTCCATCAGGGCGATCATGAACGGGGTGCCGAACACAGGCACTAGGCCAGAGCCCACTGCCTGGGCGGTATTTTCCGGGGTGACGGTGGTTTCCGCCCGCCCCTTCAGGCCAACTTCAATGGACATGGGGATCCCTCCAATGCAGATGAGTTGGCCTTAGTGTACACGAAACGGGGGAGGTTGGCAAGAAAAATTTTTAAATTGGAGGGACTGTGGCATAAGGGAAGGGCGCGGCCGAATGATCCGGCCGCGCCCTTTCGGACGGGTTTGCCTGCGCCTCTTGTTGGGTGCGTATGCAAGGCATTCGTCTTTGACAGACAGCTTTGCGCAGGAGGAATTGATTCCGCCTTGGGCAGCAAAGCCGCCGGGAGGCAGGGAGAAAGGATCAGGTGCCCAGCTGGATCCACAGATCGTTGTACAGGGTGCGGATGTCCTGGGGCAGCACCAGGTAGGCCTCGCAGCGGTCCAGCACCTCCTGGGGGGCGGCCATGATCTCATAGAGCTCCATGTCCAGCGGCTCGCCGTAGGTTTCCTCATACCACTCGGGGTACATCTCCAGGGCTTCCTCATTGGGGGAGGCGTACCAGATGTAATCCATGTTGCGCAGGTTGGCATCGGTGGAGGCCATGAAGTTGATCCACTCGTGGGCCTCGTCCACGTTCTGGGCGTCCTTCAGGATGCACATGGCGTCCACAAACCAGTTGGAGCCCTCCTCGGGGATGACGTAGGCCAGGTTCTCATTGTTCTCCAGCATGGACAGGTAGTCGCCGGCGTAGTAGGTGGCCACGGCGGCGTTGCCTCCCTCCATGATCTGGAAGATCTCGTCCATGACCTTGCCCTGGAACACCCCTCGGTTCCAGGCGTTGGCCACCAGCTCATAGGCTTCCCGGATCTGGGCCTCGTCGGTGGTGTTCACCGAGTAGCCCAGGTACATCAGGGCGATGCCAAAGGCATCCCGGGAGTTGTCGATGAGCAGCGCGTTGCCCGAGGCGGTGTCGTCAAACAGGGCGCTCCAGCTGGTGATGGGCTCATCCACCATGGTGGTGTTGTAGATGATGCCCAGGGTGCCCCAGGTGTAGGGCACAGTGTACAGGTTCTCTGGATCATAGGACAGGTTCTTGAACCGGCCGGCGATCTTCTCAAAGTTGGGGATCTTGCTGTAATCCAGCGGCTGGAGCATATCCTCCTCGATGAGCTGGGAGATCATATAGTCGGAGGGGACCACCACATCGAAGTTGGCTCCGCCGGTCTGCAGGCGGGAGTAGAGCTCCTCGTTGCTGGGGGCCTCCTGGTAATTGACCCGGATGCCGGTCTGGGCCTCAAACTCGTCGATGAGAGTCTCGTCGATGTACTCCCCCCAGCTGCATACGTTGAGCACCCGCTGGCCGTTGGAGCCGGCAGAGGCGCTTGTATCGGGGCTGCCTGTGCCGTTCACCTGTTCCACGGAGCAGGCGGTGAGGGTCAGGCTGGCGGCCAGGGTGCAGGCCAGGGCAAGGGCAGTAGTTTTTTTCAATTGATCATTCCTCCAGTTTGATTCAAGGTTATCTTCAGGCCCAGGGCCAAAAGACCGTCAGTAGGCCCGGCGGGCAGCAGCCCGCTGGGCGCGACTCTCCCGGATGTTGTGGAAGGCCAGCAGGGCCAGCACCACCACGAACAGCAGGGTGGAGATGGCGTTGATCTCCGGGGAGATGCGCCTTCTGGCCATGCCGTAGATCTCCATGGCCAGGGTGGACACTGAGGTACCGGCGGTGAAGTAGGAGATGACGAAGTCGTCCACGCTCATGGTGAAGGCGATCAAGGCCCCCGAGATGATGCCCGGCTTGATCTCGGGCAGGATCACCTTGAAGAAGGCCCCCATCCAGGTACAGCCCAGATCCCGGGCGGCGTCCACCAGGTTGCCGTCCATCTGGCGCAGCTTGGGCCCCACGGAGAGGATGACATAGGGGATGTTGAAGGTGATGTGGGCGATGAGCATGGTGCCAAAGCCCAGGGACAGCTGGGGGAAGGTGATGCGGTAGACTGTGCCGAACAGGTTGAGGGTGAAGCGGTAGTTGGCGGCAAACTGGTTCCAGAAGCCGAACACCGCCACGAACAGCAGGCACAGGGACACGCCGGTGACGATGTCCGCATTGGTCATGGGGATGTTGTTGACCGCCAGCAGGGCATTGCGCCGGCGCCGGCGCATGGAGTAGAAGCCCACGGCGGCAAAGGTGCCCGCCACGGTGGCCGCCACGGTGGCCAGCAGGGAGACCAGCAGGGTGGTGTACACGCTGCCCATGATAGACCGGTCCTGGAACAGGGCTTCATACCAGCGCAGGGAGAAGCCCTGCCATACCACGTTGCTGTTGCCGGCATTGAAGGAGAAGACCACCATGAGCAGGATAGGGGCGTACAGGAACAGGAAGACCAGGGCCATAAACAGCCGGCTTCCCACGCGGCGCTGCTTTTTCATAGCACCACCGCCTGTTCCTCGCCCTGGCCGAAGCGGTTCATCACCCACATACACACGATGACGATGAGCATCATCACCAGGGCGATGGCCGAGCCCAGGTGGGGGTTGTAGGCCCCGCCCAGGAACTGCTGCTCGATCAGGTCGCCCAGCATCATATGGGTGCCCCCACCCAGCAGGCGGGAGATGGCGAAGGTGGACACCGAGGGGACGAATACCATGGTCACCCCAGACAGCACGCCGGGCAGAGAGAGGGGGAAGATCACCCGGCGGAAGACGTGGGCGGAGTTGGCCCCCAGGTCCTGGGCTGCCTCCAGCAGGGAGCGGTCCAGTTTGAGGATGACCGAGTAGATGGGCAGGATCATGAAGGGCAGGTAGTTGTATACCATGCCCAGCACCACCGCCCCCTGGGTGCGGATCATGCGGAAATAGGTGAGATCGGTGCCAAACAGGCCGTTGATCAGATCGAACAGGCCGATGGCGTCAAAGAGCTGGTTGAGCAGGCCGTTGTTCTCCAAAATGGCCATCCAGGAGTAGGTGCGCAGCAGGAAGTTGACCCACATGGGCAGCATGATGAGCACCGTGGCCACCCGCTGGAAGCCGGGACCCTCCTTAGCCATCACATAGGAGATGGGATAGCCGATGAGCAGGCAGATCACTGTGGCGATGAGGGCCAGCTGGAAGGAGCGGGCGAAGATGGACACATAGGTGCCCATGCTGGTAAAGTTGGATGCGGTAGGCTCAAAGCCGGCGGTGGTGAAGGCATAGATCACCACCATGATGATGGGGGATACCACGAACAGGGCCATCCAGCCCACATAGGGCAGGGCCAGCAGGGAGCGCTTATGCTTCATGGCCGTCCTCCTCCCCATCGGGAACATAGTCCGCGTCGCCGATCTCATCATACTCCTCAGAGTAGGAGGAGTAGTCCCCGAACAGGCCGGAGTACTGGCTCTTACGCATGACGTGGATGCCGTCGGGATCAATTTGGATGCCGATGTCGCTGCCTGTGGGGCAGAAGTCGGTGGTCTGGATCAACCATTTGAATCCGTAGAAGTCCACGATGGTGTCGTAGTGGACGCCCTTGAAGGTGACGGCGGTCACTGTGCCCCGCAGCTGGCCGCTGCCCGGGTCGACGATGTCCACGTCTTCAGGCCGGATGACCACGTCCACCGGCTCGTCAGGGGCGAAGCCCTTGTCCAAACAGGGGAAACGCCGGTTGAAGATCTCCACCACCCCATCGGCGCGCATGACGCCGTCCAGGATGTTGGACTCGCCGATAAAGTCGGCCACGAAGGCGTTCTTGGGCTCGTTGTAGATGTCCTCGGGGGTGCCGATCTGCTGGATCTTCCCCTGGTCCATGACCACCACCGTGTCGCTCATGGCCAGGGCCTCCTCCTGATCGTGGGTGACGTAGACGAAGGTGATGCCCATCTCCCGCTGGATGCGTTTGAGCTCCCCTTGCATATCCTTGCGCAGGCGCATATCCAGCGCGCCCAGCGGCTCGTCCAGCAGCAGTACCTTGGGGTGGTTGACCAGGGCCCGGGCGATGGCCACCCGTTGCTGCTGGCCGCCGGACAGGGCGGAGACGGACCGGCGCTCAAACCCCTTGAGGTTGACCACTTCCAGCATCTCCATCACCCGGTTGTGGATCTCCTGCCTGGACAGCTTGACCTTCCGGGAGATCGTTTTTTCGCCCTGCTCTACGGTTTCCGTGCGGGGAATGCGCAGGCCAAAGGCCACGTTTTCATACACGTTCAGGTGTGGGAACAGGGCGTACTTTTGGAACACGGTGTTCACCGCCCGCTTGTGGGGAGGGACGTCGTTGATCCTCACGCCGTCAAAAAAAACATCCCCGGCGGTGGGCGACAAAAACCCGCCGATGATTCGAAGCGTGGTTGTTTTGCCGCACCCGCTGGGGCCCAGCAGCGTGAGGAATTCCCGATCGTTGATATACAGGTTGATGTGGTCCAGCACCACGTCGCCGTCATAGGACATGACGCAGTCCGACAGGCGGATCAGTTCCTTGGACATGTATCCTCCCCCATTTCTCTGTCCTTGCACGGCTTCAGGCCGAACATCCGGGCCCCTTTGGGAAAGGGGAGACCCCGGATACCTGCATTTGTATGGCCGGATCGCCGTCAAAAACAGCCGTTCCCAGCAATGTCAGCTCCCTTGGTATAGTGCCCGGCCCTGTGCCCTCCAGCGGGCAGCCGGTATTGACCGGCCCGGGTTTTCACGGATAGCGAGATACACTATAAGATGTTGGCCGAAAATTGTCAATCGTTTTTTCAAAAAAACTCCCCCGCCGCAGCGGGGGGAGCAGGGTGGGGGATCGGGGCAGGGCCTCCAGAGCAGGGCGGGGGACTACCGGCCGGAGATCCGGTGATCCAGACGCTCCAGGACCTCGCCCCTGGCCCGGTTGATCCGGGTCAGGAGGAACCCGGTGCAGACCACCACCGGGACGGTGAGCAGGAACGGCATGGCGAATAGGGCATTGGCCGCCTGGCCGTCCTGCCCCAGGAAGGCCGCGATGACGGCGAACAGGCAGGCGACGACCAGGCCCAGCAGCAGGGAGATCAAGACGGTCAGGACACAGCTGGTTGGAATGGGTTGCGTGTTCATGGATCTCATCTTTCTTTGTCTCTCTTGGGCGCTTTGGCCCGGCGCAGACTTTGCCCCGTGCCCAGGCCCTTATGGGGACACCACACCAGATCACCCGGCAAAACGCAACTGCAGCTGGGAACGCCACTCCGGAAGCGGATAAAATTGCGGATAAAATTATAGAACTGCACAAAATCACAGCTGGAAATTGGGGAAGTACTCTTGTACAAAGTCCACCTCCCGCACTGTCCACTCCCGGCCGTTGAGGTGGTTCAGGCAGCCGGCGTCGGTGGTGAACTGGAAGCGCAGCTTGTAAGAGCATAGTGCCTGATAAGCGCGGCCATACTGCTTCTTGTCCCGCTCCCGGCCATACTTCCCATCCCCCAAAAGGGGGTGCCCCGCGGCGGCCAGCTGGGCCCGGATCTGGTGGGTGCGACCGGTGATGAGGTCGCACTCCAGCAGGGAAAGGCCGTTTCCCACAGCCAATGTTTTATATAAGGTGAGGGCGGTCTTTGCTCCGGGCACCGGGCGGTCATAGACCTTTACCTGGGCCTTGTCCTCATTTTTCAGGATGAAACCCTTCAGTTGGCCCTCGGGAGGATTCATGTTCCCTCGGACTACGCACAGGTACAGCTTGGTCAGCTCCCGGTCCCGGATCTTCTGGTTCATCACCCGCAGGGTCTCGGCGTTCTTGGCGGCGATGACCAGCCCGCCGGTGTTCCGGTCGATGCGGTTACACAGGGCGGGGGCGAAGGCATGCGCCCAATAGGGGGACCACTCCTTTTTTTGATAGAGGTAGGCTTGGATATGGGTGATGAGGGTGTGCACCCGCTCATGCTGATCGGGGTGGACCACCACCCCAGGTCGTTTGTTGATCAGCAGCAGGTTTTCATCTTCATACACGATGTCCAGCTGGGGCCGGAACACGGACAAAAAGGCGTTGTCCCGGCTGGGAGTGTCAAAGAACTCGTCGTTGATGTACAGCTGGAGCACGTCCCCCGTCTGGAGGCGGGTATCCCGCCGGGCGCCCTTGCCGTTGAGCTTGACCCGCTTGAGGCGGATGTACTTCTGGGCCAGGGGGGCGGGGAGCAGGGGCAGGGCTTTGGCCAGATAGCGGTCCAGCCGCTGGCCGGCGTCGTCAGGTCCGATGGTGCGCTCTTTCACAGCAGGGCCTCCTGTCCGATGAGATGGGTCAGGCCCATCATAGCACAGATTTCCCTGGGAAAAAAGAGAGAAAGATGCAAGAAAGGGTTTGACAACCAGGCGGCTTTTTAGTATAATACCATTCGTGCCATTATGCGAGGTGTGCCCATGAAACTGGATTTGAGGCGGATCGCCGCCCAGCCCGGACAGGCTCTGCCCTTCCATTTCGCCCTGGACTTGAGCGGACTGGAATGGAGCGGGACGCGCCCTGCCCCCTGGCCCATCACGGTGGAGGGGGCCGTGCGCAACCGGGCGGGAGCGCTGGCGCTGCAGGCAGAGCTGAAGGGAACGCTCAGCCTGGTGTGCGACCGCTGCGCCCAGCCCTTCACCCGGGAGAAAACGGTGGCCTATGAGACCTTGGCCGCCCTGGAGCTGGAGGACGGGGACCAGGACGAGATCGTCCTGGCCGACCGGGACGGACAGCTGGACCTGGAGAAGCTGATGGGCGAGGTGTTTGTCCTGCATTTGGACACAAAAAATCTCTGCAGCCCAGACTGTAAGGGGCTGTGTCCCGGCTGCGGGGCCGACCTGAATCGGGAGCCCTGCCGCTGCAAGAAAGAGGTGGACCCTCGGCTGGCCAAACTGGCCCAGCTGTTGGAGGAGGATTGACCCGGCGCCGCGCCTGGGCGCGCGGGCCGCACAAGGAGGTGTCAAGATGGCTGTCCCAAAGAGCAAAGTGTCCAAGCAGCGGCGCGACAAGCGCCGCAGCGCCGTGTGGAAGCTGGCCGCCCCAAGCGTCAACACCTGCCCCAAGTGCGGCGCGGTCCGGCTGCCCCACCGGGTGTGCAAGCACTGCATGAGCTACAACGGTCGTGCGCTCACCGCTGAGGCTCCTGCCGAGAACTGAGCGCTGGAACCCTGTGAAACGGCCCGCCGCGGAGTGCTTCTGCGGCGGGCTTGCCCATATGTGCCGCCCCCATCCGCTTCCCTTTTCCCCGGAAATCTGGTATACTGGGGGCCGACGCAAACCCCAGCCGATTGGAGGGATCGCCATGCCCAGGCCGCTGGTGGCCATCGTGGGCCGCCCCAATGTGGGCAAATCTATGCTGTTTAACAAGCTGACTGGCCGGCGCCTGTCCATTGTGGAGGACACCCCGGGGGTCACCCGGGATCGGCTCTACGCACCGGCGGAGTGGCGGGGCCGGGTCTTCGACCTGGTGGACACCGGCGGCATTGAGCCGGGCAGCGACGACCAGATCCTGTCGTTTATGCGGGAGCAGGCCCAGATCGCCATCGACGCGGCCCAGGTGATCCTCTTTGTGTGCGACATCCGCACGGGGGTGACCGCCGCCGACCAGGAGGTGGCCGGGATGCTCCAGCGCTCGGGTAAGCCGGTGGTGCTGGCGGTGAACAAGATGGACTCCACCGGGCCAACCGACCCGGATGTCTACGAGTTTTACAACCTGGGGCTGGGCCAGCCCTACCCGGTGTCCGCCGTCCATGGCCACGGCACCGGCGATCTGCTGGACGTCTGCCTGGACCACTTCCCCCCGGAGGGGGAGCTGGAGGAGGACGACGAGGTGGTCAAGGTGGCCATCATCGGAAAGCCAAACGTAGGCAAGTCCTCCCTGGTCAACCGCATCCTGGGGCAGGAGCGGGTGATTGTGTCCGACCGGGCGGGCACCACCCGGGACGCGGTGGACACCCCATTCGTCCACGAGACGGGGCGTTATCTCATCATTGACACCGCCGGTATGCGCCGCAAGTCCAAGGTGGACGACCGGATCGAGAAATTCTCGGTGCTCCGGGCGGTGATGGCCATTGAGCGCAGCGATGTGTGCCTGATCCTGATCGACGCCAACGAGGGGGTCACTGAACAGGACACCAAGGTGGCAGGTCTGGCCCATGAGGCGGGCAAGGCCTGTATCATCGTGGTCAACAAGTGGGACGCGGTGGAAAAGGACGGTAAGACCATGCAGCGCATGGAGCAGGAGGTGCGCCGGGGCCTGGCCTATATGAGCTATGCCCCCATCCTCTTTCTCTCGGCGCTGACAGGCCAGCGGATGGGACAGCTGTTCCCCATGATCCAGCAGGTGGTGCAGCAGGCGTGCCTGCGCATCCCCACCGGGGTGCTCAATTCCGTGCTGGCCGATGCCCAGGCCCGGGTCCAGCCCCCCACGGATAAGGGACGCAGGCTGAAGATCTACTATATGACCCAGATCGGTGTGAAGCCCCCTCACTTCGTGATCTTCTGTAACGATGCCAGGCTGTTTCACTTCTCGTACCAGCGTTACCTGGAAAATCAGATTCGCAATACCTTCGGCCTGATAGGCACCCCGGTGCGCATCACCATCCGGCAGAAGGGGGACAAGGAGGACTGAGCCCATGCTCTCACACATGATTCAGCACTCGGGTGTCACCGGGGGGTGGCTGGCCTTGGCGGGGATTGGGATGGCGGTGGTGGCCTATTTCCTGGGGTGTTTCAACGGGGCGGTGGTGGTCTCCCGCTATATTCTTCGGGACGACGTGCGCGCCCACGGCAGCGGCAACGCCGGCCTGACCAATTTCCACCGCACCTTTGGCGGAAAGCTCACCGCGGTGGTCCTCCTGTCTGATGTGCTCAAGGCGGTGCTGGCTGTGGGGTTTTCCGCCTGGATCGCCAGCCTGCTCTCCCCGGCGCTGGTCCCCCTGAGCAAATACTGGTCAGGGCTGTTTTGCCTGTTGGGACATATGTACCCGTGCACCTTCCAGTTTCGGGGGGGCAAGGGCATCCTGTCCGGCGGGGCCATCGCCCTGATGTTGGACTGGCGGGTGGCCCTGGTGGTGTGGGGGGGCTTTGCGCTGCTGGCGGGGCTCACCCGGTATGTGTCCCTGGGTTCGTGCTGGGCGGGGTTGAGCTTCCCCTTCGTCTCCGGCCTGGTCTATCAGGACACCCTGGTTACCCTGTTGGCCATCGCCATCGGGGGGCTCATCCTGTGGAAGCACCGGGGCAACATCCAGCGCCTGGTCCAGGGCACGGAGGCCAAGTTCGCCCTCCATCGGGGGAGCGCCGCGCCCAAGCGGGCGGCGGGACCGGCGGATACTGCTCCGGCAGCGGAGGACGCAACAGCGCCTGCTGCCCCAACGGATGACGCTGCCCAGACAGACGTCCACGCTGCCCAGGAGGAGACGGTCCCGGCAGACACAGTTGCCGCCCAAGACGCCGATCCGATGGAATCCCCTGCTCCAAAGGATACTGCCCCGGAGGATGGCACAGATCCGTCGAATGACGACGGCCAGGAGGTGCAGCCATGAGGGCGGCGGTGATTGGCAGCGGGGCCTGGGGTACCGCCCTGGCCTTGGTACTGCTGGAGAACGGCCACCAGGTGGCCCTTTGGAGCCATACTCAGCAGGAGTGCGACCGGTTGCGGACAGAGCGGGAGAACCCCATGCTGCCCGGGGTGCCGCTGCCGGAGGAGTTGGCGCTAACCACAGATCTGAGCTGTGTAAAGGGCTGTCAGGTAATTGTGCTTGCCACTCCCTCCTTCGCCGTGCGGGAGACCACCCGGCGGTTGGGGGGGCTGGCTGACCCGGGGACGCCGGTGGTGCTGGCCTCCAAGGGCATTGAGCGGGGCAGCTCGCTGCTGCTGCACCAAGTGGCTGAGCAGGAGCTGGGCGGAGAGCGGCCGGTGGTGGTGCTCTCCGGCCCATCCCACGCCGAAGAGGTTGGGCGCCGGCTGCCCACGGCGGTGGTGGTGGCCTGCGAGGACCGGCAGGCGGCAGTGCTGGTGCAGGAGATGTTCATGAATCAACGCTTTCGCATTTACACCTCCCCGGATATCGTGGGGGTGGAGGTGGGGGCGGCTATGAAAAACGTGATCGCCCTGTGCGCTGGCTGCTGCGACGGCATGGGCTATGGGGACAATACCAAGGCCATGCTGATGACCCGGGGGCTGACGGAGATGGCCCGGCTGGGGGTGGCCATGGGGGCGCGGAAGGAGACCTTTGCAGGGCTGGCAGGGTTGGGAGATCTGATCGTCACGTGCACCTCCATGCACTCCCGCAACCGCCGGGCGGGCATCCTGGTGGGCCAGGGCAAGAGCGTCCAACAGGCCATGGAGGAGCTGGGGGGCGCAGTGGTAGAGGGCTACTACGCCGCGGCCAGCGCCAAGGAACTGGCGGACAAAGCTGGGGTGGAGATGCCCATCACCTTTGGGGCCTATGAGGTGCTCTACCAGGGCAAGGACCCTCAGCAGGTGCTGCGCAGCCTGATGGCCCGGCAAGCCAGGTGGGAGCAGGAGCCGGAGGCGGAGCAGTCCTGGCTATAAATCGGATACAACGGGGCGCCGGGAAGGAGACTTCCCGGCGCCCCGCGCTATCTGTTTGCTTGGACTGCTCCCTCAGGGGTTGTTTGGTTTTCCCCTCTCAAACGGCAAGGGAGATGCCCACCCATCTCCGGCTGTCTCACTCGATTGTGGGATGGGTGCTCTCCCTCTGGCTGGGGGCTGGGCAGCTTCCCTGATCCAGGGTGGGATGCCCACCTTGGAGGGGCAGCCCCGTCACGCCTTCCATCTCCAGCAGGGCCCGCTTGCGCTCCAGTCCCCAGGCATAGCCGGTGAGGGAGCCGTCCCGGCCCAGCACCCGGTGGCAGGGCACCAGGATGGCCAGCGGATTGCGCCCCAGCGCATGACCCACCGCCCGGGCGGCCAGGGCAGGCAGTTTTCGCTGACGGGCCAGGGTGGAGGCCAACTCCCCATAGGTGGTGGTCTGGCCGTAGGGGATGGTCAACAGCTGCTGCCAGACCTCCCGCTGGAAGGGGGTGCCCACCAGGCGCAGAGGGGGCGGGGGGCCGGGGGCCCGGCCCTGGAAGTAGACCTCCAGCCAGTCCCTGGCCAGAGCCAAGGCCGGGTTATCTCCCGCAAGGGCGGGGATGCGCAGCGGCCGAGGCCGGTCCTGGAACCAGGCCCCGGTGATGGCCTGGCCATCGCTGGCCAGCAGCAGCGTGCCCAAAGGGGTGGGGAAGGGATAGGCGGCGGGTATGGGCATCATGGTAGAGACCTCCCGATCTGGGCGGCCCAGGCCGTGGGCCGCCGGTCAAACCCCGCGGAGGCCCGAGGGCCCACGGGAAGCAATGGGACAAATGTGGGACAAACGAAAATGCCCCCTGGCTGGCAAGGGCCAGCGCAGCGGGCATTTCAACCTCTGGGATGCAAGCTCACACCGCGCGGGTGACCTTGCCGGAGCGCAGGCAGCGGGTGCACACAGAAACGTGCTTGGGAGTGCCGTCCACCACAGCCTTTACGCGCTTGACGTTGGGCTTCCAGGGGCGGTTGGAGCGACGGTGGGAATGGGAGACCTGGATGCCGAACTTGACGCCCTTGCCGCAAAACTCACATTTGGCCATACTGACAAACCTCCTTGCTGCTCAGATTTGCGTTCACACGATAACTACGCTATCTTAGCAGATATTCGCCAAAAAATCAAGCCTGAAATTTCCGCAAACGCCTATTTTTTTCCCGGGCAATCTGTGGTAGAATAAGAACGATTCTACTTGCTTGGAAGCCACGGAAGGGGAGGGATGGGCCATGGCCGGTGCAGCGATCCGCCTGGGCAGCATCATCGACAACTTCAACTTTGAGGTGCTCTATGGCCCCGAGGGATACCGGGAAGGGGAGATCACCACCGAGGATGTCAACCGAGCCGGGATGCAGCTGACCGGCTTTTTCGACTACTTTGACGAAAAGCGCATCCAGATGATCGGCCTGGTGGAGACCTCCTACCTGGAGCGGTTGACCGGGGAGCAGCGGCGGGACCGGTTTGATATGCTGCTGGGCTATCAGGTGCCGGCGGTGATCTTGGCCAGGGGGCTGGAGCCCTTTCCCGAGCTGTTGGAGATGGCCCGCAAGCACGGGCGGGTGGTGCTGCGCACCCAGGAGAACACCGCCAACATCATGAGCACCCTCATCGCCTATCTGCGCATGGCCCTATCCCCCACCATCACCCGCCACGGGGTGCTGGTGGAAGTGTACGGAGAAGGGGTGCTGCTGATGGGGGAGTCGGGGGTGGGCAAGAGCGAGACGGCCATCGAGCTGGTCAAGCGGGGCCACCGGCTCATCGCCGACGACGCGGTGGAGATCCGCCGGGGGTTGAACAACCGCCTTTCGGGCACCGCCCCGGAACTGATCCGCCACTACATCGAGCTGCGGGGCATCGGGGTGGTGGATGTGCGCCGGCTGTTTGGCATGTCTGCGGTGAAGTTTGACTGCGCGGTGGACCTGCTGATCAACCTGGAGGTGTGGCAGGACGGGGCGGTGTACGACCGGCTGGGAGCGGATGAGTTCTTTACCACCCTGCTGGACGTGGAGGTGCCCACCCTGACCATTCCGGTCAAGCCAGGGCGGAACCTGGCGGTGATCATTGAGGTGGCTGCCATGAACAACCGCAACAAGAAGATGGGTCACAACGCGGCGCTGGAGTTTGCCAATCAGGTGGACGCGCACATCCAGCGGGAGGCGGGAGAGCTGGGGCCCGGGCCGGCGTGAGGCCAAAAACCATCAAGATCCTGGAGGCAAGCGCGTATGTGTGGAATTGTAGGATACATCGGCGGGGAGCAGGCCGCCCCCATTCTGTTGGACGGGCTGGCCCGGCTGGAGTACCGGGGGTACGACTCAGCCGGCGTGGCCGTTTACACCGGCGAGGAGCTGGAGGTGGCCAAGGCCAAGGGCCGGCTCCAGGTGCTCTCGGACATGCTGCAGGGGGGGCGGGCTATCCAGGGGTGCACGGGGATCGGCCACACCCGATGGGCCACCCACGGGGCTCCCTCCGACGTCAACTCCCATCCCCAGGTCAGCCGCAGCGGCCGGATCGCCGTGGTGCACAACGGCATCATTGAGAACTACTCGGCCCTGAAGCAGTTTCTGGAGCGCCAGGGGGTGCCCTTTACCTCCCAGACGGACACCGAGGTGGTGGCCCAGCTCATTGAGTACTTCTATGAGGGGGATCTGCTCCAGGCAGTGGGGCGGGTGCTGCATCGGATCGAGGGGGCCTATGCCCTGGGCATCCTGTGCGCGGACACCCCCGACCAGCTGGTGGCCGTGCGCCGGGACAGCCCGCTGATTTTGGGAGTGGGGGAGGGGGAGAACTTCCTGGCCTCCGACGTGACGGCCATCCTCAAGCACACCCGGGAGGTCATCTATCTGGAGGACGGAGAGGTGGCGGTGCTCACCCGGGAGGGGGTGCGGTGCTACAACCACTTCCTCCAGCCGGTGGAGAAGCAGACCAGCCATGTGGACTGGGAGATCGATGCGGCGGAAAAGGGCGGATATGAGCACTTCATGTTCAAGGAGATCCTGGAGCAGCCAGAGGCGCTGCGCCGGGCCATCTTCCCCCGGGTCCAGGATGGGCAGGTCTGCTTGGAGGACTTTCCCCTCACCGATGAAGACATCCAGGGGATGCGCAAGATCTATATTGTGGCCTGCGGCTCGTCCTACCATGTGGGCATGGTGGGCAAGTACAACCTGGAGGGGCTGTTGCGCCTGCCGGTGGAGGTGGCGTTGGCCTCGGAGTTCCGCTATCAGCAGCCCATTGTGGATGACCGCACCCTGGTGCTGGTCATCAGCCAGTCGGGGGAAACGCTGGACACCATGGCCGCCCTGCGGGAGGCCAAGCGTCTAGGGGGGAAGGTGGTGTCCATCGTCAACGTGATGGGCTCGTCCATCGCCCGGGAGTCGGACGGGGTGCTGTACACCTGGGCGGGGCCGGAGATCGCCGTGGCCACCACCAAGGCTTACTCCACCCAGCTAGCGGTTCTGAACCTGTTGGGGCTGTATCTGGCCCAGCGGCTGGGTACGGTCGCGCAGGAGGAGTACCAGACCATTGTCCAGGAGCTTCTGCTGCTGCCGGCCAAGATGGAGCAGGTGCTGGAAAACCGGGCGGACATCCAGTATTACGCCTCCCAGTATTTCAACCACGCCTCGGTATTCTACATCGGGCGCAACCTGGATTACGCCCTGGGGCTGGAGGGCTCGCTAAAGCTCAAGGAGATCTCCTACATCCACTCCGAGGCCTATGCCTCCGGGGAACTGAAGCACGGGACCATCTCGCTGATCGAGCAGGGAACGCTGGTGGTGGCCCTGGCCACATACAGCCGGCTGTTTGAAAAGGCCATGAGCAATGTGGTGGAGGTGAAGAGCCGGGGGGCGGATGTGCTGGCCCTGACCACCGAGGGCCATCGGGAGGAGATGGGAAAGGTGGCCAACGGGCTGGTGACCATCCCGGACACCCATCCCATGCTGCTGCCCTCCCTGGGGGTGGTGCCGCTGCAGCTGTTTTCCTACTATGTGGCCCTGATGCGCGGCTGCGATATTGACAAGCCCCGGAACTTGGCCAAGAGCGTGACGGTGGAATAAAAGGGGAATTGGAAAAGAATCAGGCAGCCGCGCATCCCCGCGCCGGGTGGCGCGTAAAATCGGAGCGGAGCGGAGATTTGCGCAGGGCGGATTCACTCCGTCCGAGCATTCAAAGCAATGGGGCCCCCACGGGGCCTGGCCCGTGGGGGGTGGCTGCGATATTGACAAGCCCCAGAACTTGGCCAAGAGCGTGACGGTGGAGTGATCCATCTGGGGGTCGCCCCCGGGGGGAAACCGCTGCAAGGCCCCTGCAAGGTACTAGAGATTGGAGGACAGTCATACCGCAAAGCCATGTCCGCATACCCATAGGACAGGGGGTGTGGACATGGCGTTTTTATCGGATCTGAGCGGCCTGCTCTGGGGCGGGCCGCTGCTGGCTGCCTTCCTGTTGGTAGGTGGCTACTATTCTCTGCGCACCGGGTTTTTCCAGCTCTTCCGCTTCCCGGTGTGGTGGCGGGCTTCGGCGGGCTCGCTGCTTCGGCGGCGGAAGGAGGAGAAAGGGGCGGGGGTGAGCCAGCTCCAGGCGCTGTCCACCGCCCTGGCCGCCACCATCGGCACCGGCTCCATCGCTGGGGTGGCCGCGGCCATCTTCTATGGCGGGCCGGGGACGGTGTTCTGGATGTGGGTGTCCGCCCTGCTGGGGATGATGACCGGGTGCGCGGAAAAGATCCTGGCGGTGCGCCACCGGGAGAAGGGGCCGGACGGCCAATGGCGGGGCGGGCCCATGGAGTATATCCGCCGGGGGCTGAACCTGCCAGGGTTGGCGAAGCTGTACGCGCTATTGTGTGTGGCAGAGACCTTGGTGGGGGGCAATCTGGCCCAGTCTAACTCTATCGCCACCGCCCTGTCCGCCCAGGCCGGGACAAACCGGCTGACGGTGGGGGTGGTGCTGGCGGTGGTGGTATCGGTGGTGCTGTTGGGAGGGATCCGCCGGGTGGGGCGGCTGAGCGAGCTGCTGGTACCGCTGATGGCCCTGCTGTTTCTCGGCGGCGGGCTGGTGGTGATCTTCACTCATGTCCAAGCAGTACCCGACGCATTGGCGGACATCGTGCGCTATGCCTTCCAGCCCAGGGCGGCGGTGGGGGGCTACGGTATGGGGCTGGCCCTGCGCTATGGGGTAGCCCGGGGGGTGTTCACCAACGAGGCGGGGCTGGGAATGTCGGCCATCGCCCACGCCTGCGCTGATGTGGAGGAACCGGCGGAGCAGGGAATGTGGGGGATCTTTGAGGTGTTCTTTGCCACTCTGGTCATCTGCACCGTCACCGCTTTGGTGATCCTCACCTCAGGGGTGTACACCCCCGAGGGGGCGCTGGATCTGATTGCCCAGGGTTCGGTGCCTGACAGCGCCTTGGGCGCCCCCCTCACCGCGGCGAGCTTTGCCACGGTACTGGGCGGGGCGGGGGAGTGGATCGTCTCGGTCAGCCTGATCCTGTTTGCCTTCACCTCCTTACTGGGGGCGGGGTATTATGGCCGCCGGGGGCTGGAGGCCCTCACCGGTTCCCGCCTGGCCGCCGGGGCATACCAGCTGATCTTTCCCGGCTGCGTGATGCTGGGGGCGGTGGCCGATCTGTCAGCGGTGTGGGAACTGGTGGACCTGCTCAATGGGCTGCTGGCCATCCCCAACCTGCTGGCGCTGCTGCTGCTCTCGCCGGAGGCGCTGCATCTGCTGGGACGGTGGCTGAGGGAGCGGCGACCGGTACGGGAGGCCCCGCTGGAGGGAGAATTGGCGAGGGCCGGAGACGGGAGCCGCCGCCGGGGCTTTCAGCTTCGCCCTGGCCGCCGTGAGCAGGGTTGCCGCAGGCGGGAGAGGGGGAAAAAATAGCTTGACAGAGCAGAGAAAGCTGGTTATAATAACATAGGTTGACCCCATCTGCCGGCTGATGCAGCGGTATCGAAGAGGTCATAACGAGCACGATTGGAAATCGTGTAGCGGCTGAAACCGCTCGAGGGTTCGAATCCCTCCCGCTGCGCCAAAACCCGCAACCCAGACGATGCAATGGGTTGCGGGTTTTTCTTGCTCTGGCAGTCCTTGGCGCTGTTTCCACGCATGACAATGGATTCCATAATTAGGAAATCAAAAATGACTATAGGGCCTAAATTATAGATAAAATTGCCCATGAGATTCATATGCAGAGGGAGATCTTTCAGCTCCTGGATGGAGCTTTTATGCTTTGGAAGGTTTCATGGTCAGCGGCGCTTTTGATCTTCCTACATTATTATTTATTGGAAGAATGCCTCAGACAGGGTGTGGTAGGGCAGGCAAACATTACTCCTTGCCCCGGGTGGGGAATTTCCGGTACAATCTCCACGGAGCAAACAAACTGAATAAGGAGTGATGTGCCCTATGTGGAAGAGACTGGCCGCAGTAGCCTTGGCGCTGGCCCTGGGCGTGGCGCTGATCCTGCCGGGGTCCGCCTCTGTGCTGACGGTGAACGGGCAGAACCTATGGACCGAGTCCATGGCCCGGCTGGAGGATGGAACCACCTATGTGTCCCTGCGGGTGGTGTCCAACGTGCTGGCTCCCCAGGCCCAGGTGAGCTGGGAGGATGGAACGGCCTGGGTGCGGGGGGATGGCGTGACCCTCCGGGCAAGGCCCGGCCAGAACTACGTCACGGTGAACGACCGTGCGCTGTACGTACCCAAGCTGGTCCAGATGGAAAGCGGCCGGGTCATGGTGCCCATCCGGGTGCTGGCCGAGGCCCTGGGCGGATGGGTGGACTGGAGCCCGTCGGCGGGGATCACCCTCACCGTGGGCAGCGGGGTGCCCGGGCCCGCCCCCTATACCCAGGATGAGCTGTACTGGCTGTCCCGGATCATCTCTGCTGAGAGCCAGGGAGAGCCCCTGGCGGGCAAGATCGCGGTGGGGACGGTGGTGCTCAACCGGGTGGCCAGCAACGAGTTCCCCAACACGATCTATGACGTGATCTTCGATGATAAGTGGGGCGTGCAGTTCACCCCCACCGTCAACGGCATGATCTATCAAGAGCCCACGGCGGAGAGCGTACTGGCCGCCAAGCTGTGCCTGGAGGGGGCCCGGATGGCAGGGGACAGCCTGTTCTTCATCGCCCCGGACATTGCCACAAACTTCTGGGTGATGGAGAATCGGGAGTTCGTGGTCACCATCGGCAGACATTGGTTTTACCGGTAAAATTGTACACATGGACGGAGGACCGAACCTTTCCAATGGGAAGGTTCGGTTATTTTGTCGTGGGAAAATTCTTGCAAAGCGGTATAAAATCGGTTACAATACGGTTACAATTTGACAACAAATTGTAGCAAGGAGGATTCCATGAAACTTCGAGTAACCGGTTTGGCCCTGGCGGGGCTGCTGGCCATCAGCCTGGCCCTGCCTGCGTTTGCCAGCACAACAAATGACCTGTCCAGCTTGGAGGCGCCCACCTCTGACATCTATCTGGACGGGGCGCCGGCGGAAACGCTGGAGTACCGGCTCTACAACGGCGTGAACTATATCACGGTGCGCTCCTTCGTGGAGGCCATGCAGGAGCAGGCCATGATCGAGGAGTGGGAGGGAGGCGTGTACGTCTCGGCCGCCACGGTGACCCAGGTGGTGGACGTGGCCGGATCGGACACCCAGGCCAATGTGGTGGAGGAGACCCTCATCCTGGGCGCTGTCAAGGGCGCCCCGTATGTGATCGCCAACGGCCGCTACCTGTATGTGGCGGACGGGGTGATGACCCTGAACGGTTCGGTAGCGGCGCCCATCCGGGTGTTGGCCGAGGTGTTCAACCTGGATGTGGGGTATGACGGGGCCACAGGCAACGTCACCCTCACCAGCCAGGCGGGGGCGGGGGCCTACCTGACCAGCGGGGATCAGTATTATGACAGCGACGTGCTGTACTGGCTGTCCCGCATCATCTACGCCGAGAGTGGCAATCAGCCCATGGACGGCAAGATCGCGGTGGGCAACGTGGTGATGAACCGGGTGGCCAGCCCCCTGTTCCCCGACACGGTCTATGAGGTGATCTTTCAGCGCAACCAGTTCACCCCGGCCATGACCGGCTCCATCCACCGCACGCCCAACGCGGCCTCGGTGGAGGCGGCCAAGATGGTGCTGGACGGGGCGGTGGTTCTGGGCGACGCGCTGTTCTTCAACGTGGCAGGGCTGAACAGTTACGCTGCCCAGACCCGGCCCTATGTGGCCACCATCGGCAACCACGCCTTCTACGCATAAGCGAATGAAACAGCATTGGCAAAGGCCGCCCCGGATAACCAGGGCGGCCTTTACCGTGTGGGTTGGGCGGAAAATTTGAGGGTTGACAAACGATAGGAATCTGCTATAATAACCATGCTTGCCCCAAGGACAGGGGGAGGAATAGCGGATTAGTGTAATGGTAGCACACCAGACTCTGACTCTGTTTGTGAGGGTTCGAATCCTTCATCCGCTGCCAAAAGGAAAGGACAACCGAAAGGTTGTCCTTTCCTTTTGGGTTCTATGTGACTTGCACCCTTGCCGGTGGGGGCAAAGCGTGGTATAATGAGAGCCTGTTTGACATGGGTACTGCGGCCGGGACGGGCGCATATACTGGAAAGGAAGTCCCGGGCGGCGCGCGCATAGGGCAAAAGCGCCGGATGACGGAGCGGGGGGAGGCATCAAGAAGATGAGAATCGTGGTGCTGGCGGGAGGATTGAGCCCGGAGCGAAACGTGTCCCTATCCAGTGGGACCATGGTGTGCCAGGCCCTGCGGGAGGGGGGGCACCAGGCGGCGCTGGTGGATATGTACCTGGGGGTATCCGCCCTGGGGGAAGACCTCTTTACCGCCCCCTTGCCCGCCCAGGGGGCCCAGGTGGACCGGCAGGCCCCTGACCTGGAGCAGGTCAAGGCCGCCCGTCCCGGCGGAGGGACGAGCCTGTTTGGCCCAGGGGTGCTGGAGCTGTGCCAGGGGGCGGACATGGTCTTTCTGGCCCTGCACGGGGCCTGCGGCGAGGACGGGCGGGTGCAGGCGGCCTTTGATCTGCTGGGTATTCCCTACACCGGCTCGGGCCATCTGGGCAGCGCCCTCGCTATGGACAAAGACCTGACCAAGCGGCTGGTAGCCCCTCTGGGAGTGGCCACTCCCAAGTGGGAGCGGATCGACTACGGGGCGGCGGACCTGCCCGGCCTGCTGGACCGGTTGGACATCCCCTGCGTGGTCAAGCCGGTGGCTTCGGGTTCGTCCATCGGGGTGTCCATCGCCCACAGCCGGGAGGAGCTGCGCCAGGCTTTGGAGCTGGGGCTGGCCCAGGGCGGCCAGTGCGTGGTAGAGCAGTATGTGGCCGGCCGGGAGATCCAGGTGGGCATCCTGGAGGACCGGGCCCTGCCCTCCATTGAGATCATCCCCGAACAGGGGTTTTACGACTACGAGCACAAGTACCAGCCTGGGGCGGCGCGGGAGATCTGCCCTGCCCCCATCCCGCCGGAGTGGGAGCGGCGGCTGGGAGCGGCGGCGCTGACGGTGTTCCGGGCGCTGGGGCTACAGGTGTACGCCCGGGCGGATTTTATCGTCACCCCCGACGGCACCCCTTGGTTTTTGGAGATCAACACCCTGCCGGGCATGACCCCCACCAGCCTGGTGCCCCAGCAGGCCCAGGCGGCCGGCCTGGGGTATGGGGCGCTGTGCCAGCGCATCCTGGAGGCCTCGCGGAAGGCCCGGGAGGCGGGGCAGTGAGGAAGGGAAGGATCCAAGAGGGGAGGGCGCTGGGATGGAAGCGTTGAGTTTGGGCCAGCTTCTGGAGGCGGTGGACGGCGTGCTATTGGGCGAGGTCACCGATCTGGACACGGCCTTTACCGGCGTGTGCACCGACAGCCGGCAGATCGAGCCGGGCTCGCTGTTCCTGCCCCTGGAGGGGGAGCGGTTTGACGGCCACGCCTTCCTCCAGGACGCGCTGGAGGCCGGGGCGGTGGGCTGCCTGACGGCCCGGGAGCGGGAGCGGTACCTGCCGGGGAAGTTCTATGTGAAGGTGCGCTCCACCCAGCGGGCGCTGCGGGATTTAGCCTGGTACTACAAGCAACGCTTCCCCATCCCCTTTGTGGCCATTACCGGCTCGGTGGGCAAGACCACCACCAAGGACATGGTGGCGGCGGTGCTCAGCGTGCGTTACCAGGTGCACAAGACCGAGGGCAACTACAACAACGACATCGGCGTACCGCTGACCCTGCTGGGGCTGGAGCGCCGGCATGAGGTCTGCGTGGTGGAGCTTGGCATGGATCGGGCCGGTGAGATCGACTACCTCAGCCAGCTGGTGGAGCCTGACGTGGCGGTGGTAACCAATATCGGCGATTCCCACATGGAGAACCTGGGCAGCCGGGAGGCCATCTTCCAGGCCAAGTGTGAGATCTTCCACCACCTGAAGCCGGGCGGGCTGGCCATCCTCAACGGGGACGATCCCTTGCTGGCCACCCTGCGGGGCAAGCTGTCCCAGCCCGCGCGGTTCGTGGGCCGGGAAGAGGGGATGGACTACACCGCCCTGGACGTGGACAGCGATGGGGCCACCCACTTGAGCTGCACGGTGCGCACCCCGTCGGCCCAGTTTTCCGTGGAGATCCCCGCCCTTGGGGCCCACATGGTCTATCCCACCCTGATGGCTGCTGCCATCGCTGAGCGCTTTGGCATGGGAGGGGATGAGATCACCCAGGGGGTGCGGGCTTTCCTGCCCACCAAGATGCGCATGAACGTGGTGCGCTGCCCGGGGGACATCATGATCCTCAACGACGCGTACAACGCCAGCCCCCAGTCCATGCGGGCGGCCGCCGCGGTGCTGGGGGATGCCAAGGGGCGCCGGAAGGTGGCCGTGGTGGGGGATATGAAGGAGCTGGGGAGTAGCAGCCAGGCCTTCCACCGGGCGGTGGGGGGTTACTTTGCCCAGGCGGGGACGGACCGGCTGATCGCCGTGGGAGACCAGGCCCGGTTCATTGCCGAGGGGGCCCGGGAGGCGGGCCTGGAGCAGGTGGACTACTACCCCGAGCTGGAACAGGCTGAGCCGGCCCTGCTGCGGGAGCTGCGCGCCGGATCCACCATTTTGGTCAAGGCATCCCGCTCTATGGCCTTTGAACGGATTGTAGACTACTTGCTGGCCCACGTGCCCCAGTAGGGGCTGGGCCGCCGGAGAAGGGGGGTGCGGGTATGATTGAGATCCAGATGACCGGCCTGGTCAAGGAATTTGAGGTGGGCCGCCGGGTGCTGGACGGCTTTTCCCTCCAGGTGGACAGCGGGGAGCGGGTGGGGCTGCTGGGCCGGAACGGAGCGGGCAAGACCACCATCTTCCGCATCCTCACCGGGCAGGTGGAGCCCGATGAGGGCACGGTGGCCACCGCCCCGGGCAAGCGGCTGGGGCTGATCTCCCAGATCCCGGTCTACCCGCCCCAGGACCGGGTGCAGGACGTGCTGGAGCGGGCCTTCGCCCCCCTGCGGGAGCTGGAGGCGGAGCTGGGGCGGCTGGCCGCCCAGATGGGGCAGGACAGCTCCCCCCAGGTGTTGGAACGGTACGACGCGCTGTCAGCCGCCTTTGAGGCCCGTGGCGGGTATGATACCCAGACCCGGCTGAACAAGGTATGCAACGGGCTGAACATTGACGCAGAGATGCGCCAGCGGCTCTTTTCCGCGCTATCCGGCGGGGAGAAGACCCGGATCAACCTGGCCCGGCTGATCTTGGAGGACACGGACATCCTGCTGCTGGACGAGCCCACCAACCACCTGGACCTGAAGGCCACCGAGTGGCTGGAGGAGTATCTGGAGCAGTTTTCGGGCACGGTGCTGGCCATCTCCCATGACCGCTGGTTTCTGGACAAGGTGGTCAAACGGGTGGTGGAGGTCCACGACGGCAAGGCGGAGCTGTATTCCGGGAACTACTCCTTCTATGTGGAGGAGAAGGAGCGGCGGTATCAGGAGCGGCTGCGCCAGTATGAAAAGGAACAGGCCAAGATCGCCCAGCTGGAGCAGGCGGCCCAGCAGATGCGCCTGTGGGCCTTCCAGGGCAACGACAAGCAGTATCGCCGGGCCATCCACATGGAGCGGCGCATTGAGCGCATGCGCACCACCGACAAGCCCACCCGTGAGCGAAAGCTCACCGCCCGGTTTGGGGAACGGGAGTTTCACGGGGATGAGGCGGTGGTGATCACCGGACTGTCCAAATCCTTTGGGGGACGGGAGCTGTTTTCCGGGGTGAACCTGGAGGTGGCCGGGGGAGAGCGCATCGCCCTATTGGGGGACAACGGGGCGGGCAAGTCCACCTTCCTGAAGATCCTGCTGGGAGAGGAGCCGGCCGACGGAGGCACAGTCTACCTGGGCCCGTCCATCCGGGCGGGGTATCTGCCCCAGATCATCCACTTTGACCGGCCGGAACGCAACCTGGTGGACACCATGCTGTACGCCCAAAACTGCTCCACCCAGCAGGCCCGGGATCGGTTGGCCGCCTTCCATTTCCGGGGGGAGGAGGTGTTCAAGCCGGTGTCCGCCCTGTCCGGCGGGGAGCAATCCCGGCTGCGGCTGTGTATGCTTATGGACAGCCGGATCAACCTGCTGATCCTGGACGAGCCAACCAATCACCTGGACATCGACTCCCGGGAGTGGATTGAGCAGGCGGTGGCCGAATACGGGGGCAACCTGCTGTTCGTCTCCCACGACCGGTACTTCATTGAGAAGTTCGCCGACCGGATCTGGATGTTGGAGGACGGGGGCATCACCGACTTCCGGGGCACATACCGGGAATTTCGCGCCTGGCGGGAGCGGCGGGCCCAGGGGAAGGTTGCTCCCAAGCAGGCCGCTCCCACCCCAGAGCTCCCCAAGGAAAAGCCGCGGCGCCCCGGAGGCACCAAGGAACTGGAGAAGCAGGTGCGGGCGGCGGAGCGGGCGGTGGAAAAGGCGGAGGTCCGGCTGGACGAGCTGTCCCAGGAGATGGAGCAAGCCGCTTGCGACTATCTGAAGCTCCAGGAGCTGTACCAGCAACGGGAGGAGCTGGAGGATGAGCTGGCCCGTTTGTATACTCAGTGGGAGCAGCTGGCCGCCCAGTTGGAGGAGGCCAGGGGATGAGCGGGAAAGGATATCGGCCCTACCAGGGCAAGCGTCCCATGGGATGGGGCAGAAAGCTGCTCATCGCCCTGCTGGGGCTCATCCTGGCCGGGGCGCTGGCATTTGGCACGCTGTTGGGTATCGTGCTGGCCGGCGGCCATGACGAGCTCTACGGCCAGCCCTCCGTGATGCTCATCCTGGGCTGCCAGTTGAAGGAGGATGGGCCGTCGGACCTGCTGCGGGACCGATTAGACGAGGCGCTGGCCTATCTGGCCGACCATCCGGACATGACCGTGGTGGTATCTGGCGGGCAGGGGCCCAACGAGCCGGATACCGAGGCCCGGGGGATGGCGGACTACCTGATGGCTCACGGCGTTCCGGAGGGCCAGATCCTGCTGGAGGACCGCTCTCACAACACCAACCAGAACCTGGCCTACTCCCGGGCTGTGCTGGAGCGGGCGGGGGTGGACTGGGAGGGGAAGCTGCTGGTGGTGTCCAACGGTTTCCACCTGGCCCGGGTGCGGATGCTGGCCCAGCGCCAGGGGATGGGGACGGTGTCCACCCTGGCCGCCCCGTCCAGCGATCTGGCTGCCCGGCTGCAAATGTATATCCGGGAGCCACAGGCCCTGGTGAAATCCTTCCTGCTGGATCGAGAGTTTGCCGCCTGACCGGCCCGCCGGGCCAGGCGGGAGGAGGTGGACGGGATGGATCAACTGAAGGAAATCGAGCTGCGCTACGCCCAGATCGAGGCCCAGCTGGCGGCCAATGAGACCTATGCCGATCCCGAGCTGGTGTCCCGGCTCAACCGGGAGCAGCGGGAGCTGGAGCCGCTGGCCAGCGCCTGCCGTGCCCTGGCCAAGGCCCAATCGGCCCTGGCGGAGGCCCAAGGGCTGTTGGCTGATCCGGAGCTGCGGGAGCTGGCCCAGGAAGAACAGCGGCGGGCCCGGCAGGAGGTGGAGCGGCTGGAGGGGGAGATCAAGCTGCTGCTGCTCCCCAGGGATCCCAACGACAACCGCAATGTGATCGTGGAGATCCGGGCCGGTGTGGGGGGAGAGGAATCGGCCCTGTTCGCCCGCAGCCTGGTGCGGATGTACACCATGTACGCCGAGGGCAAAGGCTGGCGGGTGGAGGTGAACACGGTCAGCGAAACAGAGCTTGGAGGGATTAAGGAAATCTCCTTTACAGTGATTGGAGAGGGGGCCTGGTCCCGGCTGAAGTTTGAGAGTGGGGTGCACCGGGTGCAGCGGGTGCCCGAGACGGAGTCGGGGGGCCGGGTGCACACCAGCACAGCCACGGTGGCGGTGCTGCCCGAGATGGAGGAGGTGGACGTGCAGCTCAATCCGGCGGAGGTGGAGATGCAGGTCTACCGGGCCTCGGGCGCGGGGGGGCAGCATGTGAATAAGACCTCCTCTGCGGTGCGCCTGATCCACCGGCCCACGGGCACCGTGGTGGAGTGCCAGCAGGAGCGCAGCCAGTTCCAGAACCGGGAGCGGGCCATGCGCCTGCTGGCCTCCCGGCTGTACGAGCAGGAGCAGACCCGGCTCCAGGAAGAGTATGGCCAGGCCCGGCGCAGCCAGATCGGCACAGGGATGCGCAATGAGCGCATCCGCACCTACAACTTCCCCCAGGGGCGGCTGACGGATCACCGGGTGGGACTGACGCTGTACAAGCTGGAGGCGGTGATGGACGGCGATCTGGACGAGATCATCGACAGCCTGGCCGCTGCCCAGCAGGCCCAGCAGCTGGCCCAGCAAGGGGGGTGAGGGGGATGAAGCGCCATGTGATCTTTGACCTGGATGGCACCCTGCTCAACACCATCGAGGACCTGGCCGCGGCGGGCAATCATGTTTGCCGGGCCAACGGATGGCCCACCTTCCCGCCGGCGGCTTACCGGCGTATGGTGGGGGGCGGCATTCCAAATTTGATATCCCGGATGGCTCCGGAAGGGACGGGTTGGGAGGCGGTGCAGGCCGCCACGGAGCAGTTCATCGCCTACTACCAGGATCACCTGGACGAGCGCACCGTCCCCTATCCCGGAATAACCCGGGCCCTGGCGGCGCTCAAGGCCGCTGGTGTGGGGTTGGCGGTGCTTTCCAACAAGGCACATCCGCTGACCGTGCAGCTGGTGGAGAGCCATTTTCCCGGGGTCTTTTCCTGGGTACAGGGGGCGCTGCCCGGCCTGCCGGTAAAGCCAGACCCCACCCTGCTGCGCCAGGTGCTGGACCGGCTGGGGGCATCGCCAGAGGATGCCATGATGGTGGGAGACAGCGGGGCGGACCTGCGGGTGGCCCAGGCGGCCGGAACAGCGTCCTGCGGCGTGCTGTGGGGCTTCCGGGATCGGGAGGAACTGGAGGGGGCGGAGCTGTTGCTGGACCATCCCCTCCAGCTGGTGGAGGCTGCCACCGGCACCCGCCTGCTGGAGGCAGGTGATGTCCAGGCAGCGGCGGAGCTGCTGTCCGGGGGTGTACTGGTGGCCCTGCCCACGGAGACGGTGTACGGCCTGGCCGCCGATGCCACCCAGGCTGGGGCGGTGCAAGCCATTTACACCGCCAAGGGCCGGCCGGAGGGCAAGGCGCTGAACGTGCTGGTGGACGGTATGATGATGGTGGAGCAGATCTGTGAAGGGATTCCGCCTGACGCCTACACGCTGGCGCGGGCCTTCTGGCCTGGCCCGCTGACCATGATCCTGCGGGGGCGGGGTGTGTTGCCCCCACAGGTGACGGCGGGGGGAGACACCCAAGGGGTGCGCTGTCCCGACCATCCGGACACCCTGGCGGTGATCCGGACGCTGGGCCGGCCGCTGGCCTGTCCCTCCGCCAACCGCTCAGGGCAGCCCAGTCCCAAGTCAGCGGACCAGGTACTGGCCCAGCTGGCCGGGCGGATCGGGGCGGTGCTGGACGGGGGGGAGTGCGCGGTGGGGGTGGAGTCCACCATCCTGGACCTCACCGTCACCCCCTACCGCATCCTGCGTCAGGGCGGGCTGAGCCGGAAGGCGATCCAAGAGGCGCTGGGAGCAGAGGTAGAGGGGGCAGGGCCATGACCGTCATTGGCATCACCGGTCCCACGGGGGCGGGCAAGACCACGGTGCTGCGGGTGCTGGAGGGAATGGGGGCGTTGGTTCTGGACTGCGACGCGCTCTACCACCGGCTGACCGAAACCTGCCGGCCCATGCGCCGGGCGCTGCGGACGGCCTTTGGCCCAGACATCTTCGGCCCTGACGGGGCGCTGCGGCGCAAGCAGCTGGGGGCCATCGTCTTTGACGATCCCCAGGCCCTGGCCCGGCTGGAGGCCATCACCCACCGGTATATCCGCCGGGCGGTGCGCCGGCAGTTGGCCCGGGCGGCCCGGGCTGGACGGCCCGCCGCGGCGGTGGACGCCATCGCCCTGCTGGAGAGCGGGCTGGGCCGGGACTGCGACGTGACCGTGGCCGTGGTGGCCTCGGAGCAGGTGCGGGTGAAGCGCATCATGGCCCGGGAGGGCATCGACGAGGGATACGCCCGGCTCCGGGCGACCGCCCAGAAGGGGGAGGAATACTTCGCCCAGCGGTGCGACTATGTGCTGCGCAACGACGGGGATGATCAGGCCCAGCTGGAGGCACAGGCCCGGGCGTTGTTTGAGCCCATCATCAATAAAGGAGAGGTGTAAACATGCAAGACAGGACTGCCGCCGGGCAGCTGCGGGATAAGCTGCTGTATCAGAAAAAGAACGGCTGGGACGTGGTGGACCAGGACAAGGAGCAGGAGATCTTTGGCTATTGTGAGGGGTACAAACGTTTTCTGGACCGGGGCAAGACCGAGCGGGGCTGCGTGGCCTACGCCATGGAGCTGGCCAAGGCCGCCGGCTTTGTGGAGCTGGAGCGGGGGATGACCCTGACCCCGGGCATGAAGGTCTACCGGGTGAATCGGGGCCGGGCGGTAAACCTGGCCGTCATCGGCTCGGCTCCCATGGACCAGGGGGTGTCCATCGTGGCCGCCCACATTGACAGTCCCCGCTTGGACCTGAAACCCACGCCCCTGTATGAGGACAGCGAGCTGGCCTTCCTCAAGACCCACTACTACGGTGGCATCCGCAAGTATCAGTGGGTGGCCATCCCCCTGGAGCTGCGGGGGGTGGTGGCGCTGAAGGACGGCTCGCTGGTGGACGTGTCCGTGGGGAGCGCTCCGGAGGACCCCCAGTTCACCATCGACGACCTGCTGCCCCACCTGGGGGCCGACCATGCCAAGAAGCCCTTGGGGGAGGCCATCCCCGGAGAGAGCTTGAACATCCTGGTGGGCAGCCGTCCCCTGCGGGGGGAGGAGGGGACCAACCGGGTGAAGCTGATGGTACTCCAGCTGTTGCACCAGCGCTACGGCATCACTGAGGCGGACTTTATCTCCGCGGAGATCGAGGCCGTGCCCGCTTTCAATGCCACCGACATCGGCTTTGACCGCTCCCTCATTGGGGCCTACGGCCAGGACGACCGGGTGTGTGCCTACGCCGGGCTCAAGGCGCTGCTGGACCTGGGCGGCACCCCCTGCCGCACCGCCGTGTGCGTGCTGGCGGACAAGGAGGAGATCGGCTCGGAGGGGGTGTCCGGGATGCAGTCGGCTTTCTTTGATACGTTTATGAACGACCTGTGTGACAGCCAGAACGTGAAGGTGCGGGCCTGCCTGGAGAAGTCCTTCTGCCTGTCCTGTGACGTCACTGCCGCCTATGATCCCAACTTTACCGAGGTCTATGAGAAGAACAACTCGGCCATGGTCAACCAGGGGGTTGGCCTGTGCAAGTACACCGGCTCCCGGGGCAAGGCGGGGGCATCGGACGCGGGGGCGGAGGCGGTGGCCTATGTCCGCCGCCTGCTGGATGACCGGAACATCCTGTGGCAGATGGCAGAACTGGGAAAGGTGGATCAGGGGGGCGGCGGCACCGTGGCCTGCTACATGGCCAACCGGAACATCGACACCCTGGACGCAGGGGTGCCCGTGCTGAGCATGCACTCCCCCTTTGAGACGGTGTCCAAGCTGGACTGCTACATGACCTACGCCGCCTGCAAGGCGGTGTACGAGGGCTGAGGCCGATCCCAGATGGGAATAAAACCCCCCTTTTGCGGGAAACTACCGCAAAAGGGGGAGTTTTCATGTGTGAGCCAACAAAGCCTGACCAGGGGCGGGAGGACGGACAGGAGCAGGAGCAAGGGCTGGGCCAGCGCCAGCAGCAGGTGGTGGACATGGGGTCCACCACCATCGAAACCGGGGATGGGATCATCCATACCCTGACCATCGTGGGCCAGATCGAGGGCCATCAAGAGGCGGCCCAGGGGGCCAAGACCACCAAGTACGAGCATGTGCTGCCCCTGCTCACCGCGGTGGAGGAGAGCGGGGAGGTGGATGGGCTGCTGATCCTGCTCAACACCGTGGGAGGGGACATTGAGGCGGGGCTGGCCATCGCGGAGATGATCTCCGGGATGCGCAAGCCCACCGTCTCGCTGGTGCTGGGGGGTGGGCACTCCATCGGGGTGCCCCTGGCGGTGGCCGCCCAGGAGTCCTTCATCGTCCCCTCCGGGGCCATGACCATCCACCCGGTGCGTCTGAACGGCCTGGTGATCGGGGTGAGCCAGACTTTCCACTATTTTGAGCGCATCCAGGACCGGATCTGCGACTTCGTCACCCGCAACAGCCGCATCAGTCGGAAGGACTTTGAGGGGCTGATGCTCAACACCGGGGAGATGGCCGCCGACGTAGGCAGCGTGGTCTACGGGGAGGAGGCGGTGCGGGTGGGGCTGATCGACCACCTGGGTGGCCTGGGGGACGCGCTGGACTGCCTGCACCGGCGGATGCAGGCGCTGAAAAAGAGATAGGCAGCAGAGGAAACGGGACGCCCCGGCGGGGCGTCCCGTTTCCTCTGCTGGGGCGGGAGAAAAATAAACTGGCATTTAGGGGGAGAATGTGGTAATATAATCAGTTGTACCAGCTTGCGCGCCGGCCGGGCGGGTGGGCTGAGACTGCTGATATGAGGTGAGCGCTTTGTCCTATTTCATGGCGGTCCTCCTGGGCTTTGTCCAGGGAGTGGCGGAGTTTTTGCCCATTTCCAGTTCCGGGCACCTGACTTTGCTGCAGCACTTCTTCCAGATGGAAGAGGTGGATAACCTCTACAACATCCTGCTCCACTTTGCCACCCTCATCGCGGTGTGCGTGGTCTATCGCAAGGACATCGCCGAGATGATCCTGGAGTTTTTCCGGGGGGTGGCCGCGCTGTGCACCCGGCGGGGCGCCCGGGAAACCGCCCGTCCGCCGGAGGCCCGCCGCCTGGTGTTGATGGTCATCGTGGGCACCCTGCCTCTGCTGGTGGTGCTGCCCATTGAGGCCCAGGTTGAGAGCCTGGGCAACAGCCCGGCGGCGGTGGCGCTGATGCTGCTGGTCACCGGGTGCGTGCTGTTTCTCTCCGACCGGCTGGCCCGGGGGGTTAAGACCGTGCGCACCGCCACGGTGAAGGACGCCCTGCTGGTGGGGGTGGCCCAGGGAGTGGCCACCATCCCCGGCCTGTCCCGGTCTGGTACCACCATCTCGGCGGGGATGATGCTGGGCTTTGACCGGAAGTTCGCCGTGCGCTACTCCTTCCTGCTCTCCCTGCCCGCGGTGCTGGGGGCCACCTTGCTCCAGGTGGTCAAGGTGGTCACCGGGGAGGTGGAAGTGGACCTGGACCGGCTGCCCATGTACCTGGTGGGCATGGTGGTGGCCGGGGTGGTGGGCTACTTTGCCATCCAGCTGGTGAAGCTGCTGGCCGACAAGGGCAAGTTTGGGAAGTTTGCGTACTACTGCTGGATCGTGGGCGCCGTGGCGTTGGTGGCATCCTTCGCAATCCGTTGACGGGAGGTCGGACATGGCTTCTGTACAGAAGAAAACAGGCCCCCGGGGCGGCTCTTCAGGGCCGGCCGGGGGCAAGAAGCGGGCGGGCCAGTCCGGCGCCCGGGGGAAAAAGCCTCAACCTGCACCCGCCCGCCGGCCGGTGCGCCGGGAGGTGGGGGGTGCAGTGTGCCTGCTGCTGGCCTTTTTCGGGGCCATCGGCTACTTCGGGGTGCAGGCCCTGTTCATCGACCTGTTCCGAGGGTTGCTCCAGGGGCTGTTCGGCTATGGCTACTACCTGGCCCCTCCCATTCTGCTGCTCTCAGCCTACATCCTGATTTTCCACCGGGGCCGGCCGGTGCGCCTGCGCCTGGCCAGCGCCTTGTCGGTGCCGGTGCTGGCCGGTGCGGTGCTGCACCTGCTGATCAGCCGGACGGATCTGCCCCAGGGGGCGGGGCTGATCGGACAGATGTGGGCCACCGGCCAGGCGGGGCAGTCCGGCGGAGTGGTGTCCGGTCTGCTGGGGCTGGCTTTCCAGTTTGCCTTTAGCAGGATCGGCGCGCTGGTGGTGCTCATCCTGGCCGGTGTGCTGGCCCTGCTGTATGCTTTCAACCGCACCATCCTGGACGTATACTGGGCTGCCCGGGAGCGGCGGGAAAACCGCCCGGTCTATGACCAGCAGGAGGATGAGGAGCTGGCCCCGCCCCGACCGGTGGAGCAGCCTCGCCCCCGGGGCGGCCAAGGCCGCCGTGCGGACATCGACATCCCGGTGGACGACGGGCCGGTCACAGCCAAGGCTCCCACCCGGCCGGTGACTGGCATTCGCAAGAAGAAGCTGTTTGACCGGGTGGCGGGAGTGGCCGCACCCGACGAGGTGCTCAGTGGACGGGAGACAACCCGTGCCGAGCCAGAGCCCCCCCAATACGAAGATGTGCCAGAGTTGGAGCCTATGACAGACCTGGCCGCCCCAGAGCAGGGGCCGGCGGTGATCCGGGAGCCCGCCGTGACCCGGGAGCAGGAACCGGAGCAGATCACCGGCCAGCAGGCCCGTCAGGCCCGGGAGGAGGTGGCCCGGGAGATCGAGGACAGCTTGGAGCAGGAGCCCCAGGCCTATCGTTATCCCCCCATCTCCCTGCTGCGGGAAGGGGGTGGCGGCCCTGCCTCCGGGATGGGGGGAGAGCTACAGGCCAACCAGCAGCGGCTGCAGGACACGCTGGTGTCCTTCGACGTGGATGCCCGGGTGGTGAACGTTACCCGGGGGCCTGCGGTCACCCGCTACGAGCTGGAGCTGGAGCAGGGGGTCAAGCTGAATAAGCTGACCAAGCTGTCCGATGACATCGCTCTGGCCCTGGGGGTATCGGCGGTGCGGGTGGCCCCCATCCCCAACAAGATCTCCACCGTGGGCATCGAGGTGCCAAACCGTCAGGTCACCCCGGTAGCCGCCCGGGATGTGATCTCCTCCAAGGACTTTGTGGAGAGCCCCTCCAAGGTGTCCTTTGCCGTGGGCAAGGACATCGGGGGCAACTGCGTGGTGGGGGACATCGCCCGGCTGCCCCACATGCTCATCGCCGGCACCACCGGCTCGGGCAAGTCGGTTTGCACCAACAGCTTGATCGTCTCCCTGCTGTACAAGGCCACCCCGGATGAGGTGCGCCTAATCATGGTGGATCCCAAGATGGTGGAGCTGGGGGTGTACAACGGCATTCCCCACCTGCTCATCCCGGTGGTCACCGACCCGAAGAAGGCCGCCGGGGCGCTGCAATGGGCGGTGAGCGAGATGATGAAGCGCTACAAGACCTTCTCCGAGGTGGGGGCCAAGGACCTGGCCTCCTACAACAACCACGCCCGGCGGGAGGGCAAACCGGCCCTGCCCCAGATCGTGGTGGTCATCGACGAGCTGGCCGACCTGATGCTGGTGGCGGCCAAGGAGGTGGAGGAGTCCATCTGCCGAGTGGCCCAGATGGGCCGGGCCTCGGGAATGCACCTGGTCATCGCCACCCAGCGGCCCTCCGCCGACGTGATCACTGGCCTGATGAAGGCCAACATCCCCAGCCGAATCGCCTTTGCGGTGGCCTCGGGGATGGAGTCGCGCATCATCCTGGATGCCACCGGCGCGGAGAAGCTGGTGGGCAAGGGGGACATGCTCTACGCCCCTCTGGGCCAGGGCAAGCCCCGCCGGGTTCAGGGCTGCTTTATCTCGGAGGAGGAGGTGGCCCAGGTGGTGGATTTCATCAAGGAGGGTGCATCTGCCCAGTATGACGAGGCGGTGATGCACGAGATCGACCGGCACGCCCAGGAGAAAGAGAAGGGCGCCAAAGGGGCGGGGGCGGATCCCGCCGGCGGCGGCGAGGACTTTGACGAGCTGCTGCCCGCCGCCATCGAGGTGGTGCTGGAGATGGGGCAGGCCTCGGTGTCCATGCTCCAGCGGCGTCTGAAGCTGGGCTATGGCCGGGCAGCCCGGCTGGTGGACCAGATGGAGGAGAAGGGGGTGGTGGGCCCCTTTGAGGGCTCCAAGCCCCGGCAGCTGCTCATCACCAAGGAGCAGTGGCAGGAGATGCGCTACCGCCAGGGGTTGGACGGCCCAGTCCCGGAGACAGAGGTCCAGCAGCCCTCCCTGGAGGAGGTCTCCCCGGAGGAGGAGCTGCCCCCCTTTGACCTGGAGGAATGAGGAAGCCCGGAGGGACGGAACACAGGTTCCGACCTCCGGGCTTGTTGCATGGGATGGCAGGTATGCTCCCCGGATGATTGCATGGAATGGGAGCACCGCACAAGGTTTGCTGTATGCGTGGGAAGGGACATTCCCTTGGAGGCTGTTGCATGGGATGGGGGATACCGCTTTAAACTTGTCACATATGGGATGGGTTCGTCCCATAGCGTTCCCATTGTGTGACCGCCATGGGTCAGGCCAGGGAAGGGGACTCCAACTCGCCCCGGTTCCAGGAGATGGTGTCCCGCAGGGTCTGGATCAGGTCCCGGGGGCGGTAGCCCAGCTCGGCGGTGGCCTTGTCGTGACAGAACTTGTCGTTGCTCAGCAGGGTGTGCAGGGAGTAGCGGGTGAACAGGGGGCGCTTTTTGGTGCGCTTGGCGTGCAGCCGGATGGCGGGCAGGGCGGCCCGGGCCATCCAGTGGGGAAGCACGGCCAGCCGCCGTCCTCCGGCCAACTTACGCACCATGGCCAGCACGTCCCGGATCTCATAGTGCCGATTGGAGAGGATGTAACACTGCCCCCGCGCCCCTTTTTCCAGGGCCAGCAGGCAGCCGTCGGCCACGTCCCGCACGTCCACGAAGTCATAGCCGCCCCGGACGCAGGCGGGCAGCTTGCCCCGCAGGTAGTCGCTGACCAGTTGAACCAGGTGGTTGCCTGAACGGTCATAGGGCCCCAGGATGCCGGAGGGATGGACCACCACCGCGTCCAGATCCCCAGACCCCACCGCGTCCAGCACCGCCTGGGTGGCCTCTGCTTTGGTCTTGGCATATCCCCCCACCACCGCGTCGGGAGAGAAGCGGGACACCTCGTGGAGCACGCTGGACTTGTCCCCCTCGGGGATGGCGTGCACCGAGCTGACGTACACCATCCGGGAGACCCGGAACTTCCGGCACAAGTCCAGCACGTTCCGGGTGCCCACCACGTTGACTGCGTAGGTACGGGGGGAGACTTGGTCCGAGATGTCCACCACACCAGCGGTGTGAAGGATAAAGACTTTCCGGCCACGCAGCCCTTCAAACAGGGGCAGGAGGGTGTCCGGGGCGCGCACATCCCCCTGGATATACTGCACGCCGGGCAGGGACACACCCGTCTGCCCGGGCAGGATCAGCCCCCGCACCTGTTCCCCCCGTCGGGAGAGGGCGCGGGCGATGGTGCTGCCCAGATGTCCGTTGGCCCCGGTGATGAGATAGGTTTTTTTCACATCAAGCCCCCCTGTGTGTACACGTCTGCGGTTGCACTTCTAACTGATCCATATTATAATAGATGCACGAGAGAAGCACAAGGGGCGGGGAGGCAGACCATCGGCAAGATCCTGAACATACTGCACAGGGATTGTTCAGAATTGGCGAAAGTTCACAAAAAATTTTCAGTTGGGGGGCGGGGCTATGGGGGCCAACGACCAACGGACCAGAGCCACCAAGCGGACGATCCGCAGGGCCTTCACGGGGCTTTTGCGGCGCAAACCCATCCAGAGCATCTCGGTCAAGGAGCTGTGTGCCAGCGCTGGGATAAGCCGGGGGACCTTCTATGCCCACTACACGGGGCTGTACGACCTGCTGGGCCAGCTGGAGGACGAGCTGATGGAGGCGGTCCGCCGTGGGCTGGGCCGGCTGCTGGAGGGGGCGCCGGGGGAACACAGCTTGCTGGAGGTGACGGCTGAACTGTTCCGCACCCTGGAGGCCAACGCGGATTTGTGCGCCATGGTGCTGGGCTCCAACGGGGACAGAGAGTTTGCCCAGCGGCTGGTGCGCCTGGGCAGGGAGTATTTTACTGAGGCATACCGCTTGAGCTTTCCTCGGGCCACCCCAAAGCAGCTGGGCTACTACTACGCCTTTGTCAGCAGCGGCTGCGTGGGGCTGCTGGAGGCGTGGCTGGGGGAGGGGATGACCAGCAGCGCCGAGGAGATGGCGGCCCTGGCCGAAGGCATCATGCGGGACGGAATGGGGTTCTTCCAGGCCAAGGAAGAGGGGTAGGACAGCGGCCGCCCGCGGGCAAATTGCCCGCGGGCGGCCGTTTGCTTGGCTCCGGACAGGACCCAGACATGGGGTGGTTTAGTCTTGGGCAGCCTTCTGGATGCAGGTAATGGCGTTTAGGCTGCGGGGGTAGCCGATGTAGGGCAGGCATTGGCACACCACCCGCATCAGGAAGTCCTGATCGTTGCCCAGGTTCAGATTGCCCTTGGCGTGGCCGATGAGCTGGGGCTCGCACCCGCCCTGGGCGGCCAGGGAGCAGAAGGTGATCATCTCCCGCTGGGGCAGGCTCAGCCCGGTGCGGGTGTAGTAGTCGCCAAAGCAGTTGGCGGCCAGCCACCGGTTGACCGGGCCGGACTTCCAGGCCTCCAGCATCTGGGGGCCGAAGATGTCCGCCTGGGTCTGAGCCCCCCGCTCCAGCCGGTTGTCCAGGGTAGTGGTGGCCTGGCCGGGAAGGGGCAGGTCAACCCCCCGGGCGGTCAGAACCCGGTTGACTGCCTCTAGGAAGGGCAGCACCCGGCCCATGCCCAGGTAGTCCACCGCCTGGTAGACGATCTCCTTGACCGCCACGGGGGACAGCCCGTCGTCCAGGGCCCGGGGCAGGGCCAGGTGCTCAAAGACCTCCAAGCCCTGGCAGCCCAGTAGGGCGGCCAGGATAGCGGTGTGACGGACGACAGGGTCAAGCTCAAGGCCAGGCTCATCCACCACCTCGTGGAAGGCGAAGTGGATCAAGCGCTCGGAAAATTCCGGGTCGGTGGCGGGCAGAGCGTTCCATAAATCCATCGGGATCATCTCCAAACATTTGACAGGATTGGCTGGACTCTCATCTGGGATGCCGGATAGCGGCCTGGGCGGCGGCCAGCCGGGCGATGGGCACACGGTAGGGGGAGCAGGAGACATAGTTCAGCCCCACCTTGTGGCAGAATTCGATGGAGGTGGGGTCGCCTCCGTGCTCGCCGCAGATGCCAAGGTGGATGTCCGGACGGGTGGCCCGGCCCAGCCGGGCGGCCATCTCCACCAGCTTGCCCACCCCCTTCTGATCCAGGTGGGCGAAGGGGTCGGATTCGTAGATCTTCTTATCGTAGTAGTAGTCCAGGAACTTGCCCGCGTCATCCCGGGAGAAGCCGAAGGTCATCTGGGTCAGGTCGTTGGTGCCAAAGGAGAAGAACTGGGCCTCGGCGGCGATCTCGTCGGCGGTGAGGGCGGCCCGGGGGATCTCGATCATAGTACCCACCGCATAGGCCATATCCATACCGACTTCCCGGAGGATCTGGTCAGCGGTGGCGGTGACCACGTCCTTGACGTACTTCAGCTCCTTGCGCTCGCCCACCAGGGGGATCATGATCTCGGGCACGATGGTCCACTCGGGATGCCGGCGCTGGACGTTGACGGCAGCGTTGAGGACGGCGGCGGTCTGCATCTGGGCAATCTCGGGGTAGGACACGGCCAGGCGGCAGCCCCGGTGGCCCATCATGGGGTTGAACTCGTGCAGGGAGGTGATGACCGCTTGCAGCCGCTCCACGGTGAGACCCATCTCCCGGGCGATCTCCTCAATGTCCTCCTGCTTGGTGGGCAGGAACTCGTGCAGCGGTGGATCCAGGAAGCGGATGATGACGGGGCGGCCCTCCATGGCCTCGTACAGGCCCTCGAAATCCTCCTGCTGGTAGGGCAGGATCTTGTCCAGGGCCCGCTTGCGGTCCTGGGTGTTGTCGGCCACGATCATTTCCCGCATTGCCTTGATGCGGCTTTCCTCAAAGAACATGTGCTCGGTGCGGCACAGGCCGATGCCCTGGGCTCCGAAGGCCCGGCCCTGCCGGGCGTCCCGGGGGGTGTCTGCATTGGTGTACACCTGGAGCTGGCGGTATTGATCGGCCCAGCCCATCAGGCGGCCAAAGTAGCCCGAGCTGGGGTCGGCGGGGACGGTGGGGATGGCTTCTCCATAGATGTTGCCGGTGGAGCCGTCCAGGCTGATCCAGTCCCCCTCCCGGTACTCCTTGCCGGCCAGGGTGAACTGCTTCTTGGCGTAGTCCACTGTGATGTCCCCGCAGCCGGACACGCAGCAGGTGCCCATGCCCCGGGCCACCACTGCGGCGTGAGAGGTCATACCCCCCCGGACGGTGAGGATACCCTGGGCCACCTGCATCCCTTCGATGTCCTCTGGGGAGGTCTCCAACCGGACCAGGATCACCTGCTCGCCCCGCTCGTGCCACTGCTTGGCCTCGTCGGCGGTGAACACCACCCGGCCGCAGGCCGCGCCGGGGGAGGCGGCCAGCCCCTTGCCAATGGGCTGGGCCTGCTCCAGGGCCTGAGGGTCAAACTGGGGGTGAAGCAGGGAGTCCAGCTGCTTGGGGTCCACCCGGCACACGGCCTCCCGCTCGTCGATCATCCCCTCGTCCACCAGGTCCACGGCCACCTTCAGGGCGGCGGCGGCGGTGCGCTTGCCGTTGCGGGTCTGGAGCATATACAGCTTGCCGTTCTCGATGGTGAACTCCATGTCCTGCATATCCTTGTAGTGCTGCTCCAGGCGCTGGGCAAAAGCGGCAAACTGCTCGTACACCTGGGGCATCTCCTGCTGGAGCTTGGAGATGGGGGAGGGGGTGCGCACACCGGCCACCACGTCCTCCCCCTGGGCGTTGATGAGGTACTCGCCAAACAGGGCCTTCTCGCCGGTGGCGGGGTTGCGGGTGAAGGCCACGCCGGTGCCGGAGTTGTCCCCCGAGTTGCCGAACACCATGGCCTGCACGTTGACGGCGGTGCCCCAGTCGTAGGGGATCTCGTGCATGCGGCGGTAGACGTTGGCCCGGGGATTGTCCCAGGAGCGGAACACCGCCTTGACCGCCTCCAGCAGCTGGGCCTTGGGGTCTTGGGGGAAGTCCTCCCCCTTCTCCTGGCGGTAGAAGGCCTTGAACTGTTCCACCAGGCGCTTCATATCCTCGGTATCCAGCTCCAAGTCGTCCCGCACGCCTTTCTGGGCCTTGAGCGCGTCGATGATCTGCTCGAATCGATCCTTGTCCAGTTCCATGACCACGTCGGAGAACATCTGGATGAAGCGGCGATAGGAGTCATAGGCAAAGCGGGGGTTGCCGGTAAATCGCGCCAGCCCCTCCACCACCGTGTCGTTCAGCCCCAGGTTCAGGATGGTGTCCATCATGCCGGGCATGGAGGCCCGGGCGCCGGAACGCACCGAGACCAGCAAAGGGTTTTCCGGGTTGGCGAACTGTTTGCCGCAGATCTGCTCCATCTTGCCTAAGTACTCGTAAATCTGGGCCTGGATATCCGGGCTGATCTGCCGGCCGTCCCGGTAGTACTGGGTGCAGGCCTGGGTGGTGATGATGAAGCCTTGGGGCACCGGCATACCAAGGTTGGTCATTTCGGCCAGGTTGGCGCCCTTGCCCCCCAACAGCTCCTTCATGGAGCCGTTGCCCTCGGAGAACAGATAGACGAATTTTTCACTCATAGTTGTTCCTCCAAAGCGCGTGTTTTGAGATGGGTTGGACGGATGGCTCCGGATTGTCATTGGATACTTTAATTTTATATAGAAGGCCCAAAAAAGTCAAGGATGGAGTGGGCTGTTGCGTGGAAAACGCATGGGGAAGATGGGGCGGAGGGGTGGGGGAAAGCTGTCTCTTGCATTCCGGGCCGGGGAGCCCTATAATGTTCCTTGTATCGCTGTGGCCTGGCGGGCGGATGAGGCAGCCGCCGCCGGGGCAGCGGCCGCCAAAGGAGGCGGCCCACACTCCGCGCCGCCCAAGGAGGGGCGGGGCGCGGGCGGGAAGGACAGATGACAGCCATGGCAATTCGAGAAGCGTGCGGCGTGTTCGGCATCTATGACCCGGAGGGGGGATGCGCCCACAGTACATACTACGGCCTGTATGCCCTACAGCACCGCGGGCAGGAGGCCTGCGGCATCGCCACCATGAACGGGATGCAGCTGCAATGCCACAAGGACGTGGGGCTGGTAGGAGACGTGTTTTCACGGGAGATCCTGGACCGGCTGGACGGCACCATGGCGGTGGGACATGTGCGCTACTCCACCACCGGGGGCTCCCAGCGGGAGAACGCCCAGCCGCTGACCTTGAGCTATGTGAAGGGGACCTTCGCGGTGGCCCACAACGGCAATCTGGTGAACGTGGAGGGGCTGCGCCGGCACTACGAGTACCAGGGGGCCATCTTCCATACCTCCACCGATTCGGAGATCATCGCCTATCTCATCGCTCAGCAGCGCCTGCACTGCCCCTCCATCGAGCGGGCGGTGGCCAACACCCTGCCCCAGCTCAGCGGGGCCTTCTCCCTGGTGGTGATGAGCTCCCGCAAACTCATCGCCGCCCGGGATCCCTGGGGCTTCCGGCCGCTGTGCATCGGCCGGCGGGGGCGGGCTTGGATCTTCGCCTCCGAGTCCTGCGCCCTGGACAGCGTGGGGGCCAGCTTTGTCCGGGACGTGGAGCCGGGTGAGGTGGTGTATGTGGACCTGGACGGGCAGCTGCAGTCCATCCGGGACTGTTGCAAAAGCCAGCCCACGGGGCTGTGCATCTTTGAGTTCCTCTACTTTGCCCGCCCGGACAGCCTCATCGACGGCCAGTGGGTGCACGACGCCCGGATCCTGGCCGGTCGCTGCCTGGCCCGGGAGCATCCCCGGGCGGCGGACGTGGTCATCGGGGTGCCCGACTCGGGGCTCAACGCGGCCAAGGGCTACGCCATGGAGTCGGGTATCCCCTACAACGACGGGCTGATTAAGAACCGCTATGTGGGGCGCACCTTCATCAAGCCGGACCAGGCCAGCCGGGAGCAGGCGGTGAAGCTCAAGCTCAACCCCCTGCGCTCCACCGTTGAAGGCAAGCGGGTGGTGGTCATCGACGACTCCATCGTCCGGGGCACCACCTCCCGGCAGCTGGTGGGGCTGCTACGGGAGGCGGGGGCCAAGCAGGTACATATGCTCTCCTCCGCGCCCCGCTTCCTCGCCCCCTGCTACTTCGGCACCGACATCCCATCCAAGGGGGAGCTGATGGCCTGCAACCACACCCTGGAGGAAATGCGGGACCTCATCGGGGCGGACAGCCTGGGTTTCCTCTCCCCCGACAGCCTGCCCCAGATCGCCCCCCGTTGCAGCCGGGGCTTTTGCACCGGCTGCTTCACCGAGCGATATCCCGTCCCGGTGGAGGAACCGGAGGGGAACCCCGCCTGAGGAGATTGGGAACTGTGCAAAATCACAAAATGGGGATTTGAAACAGACGGAAAGCTGGTTTTTGCGATAAAAATTTGCATCGATGGGGAAAAAGATTGACAAAATAGGGCTTTGTGCTATACTAAACCCATAAGCGAGAGAACAAAGGCGTTCCAGACCTGAGGTGTGGAGCGCCTTTGTTCATCAAAATGCGCAGACTGAGCGCCGGGCCGGCCGGGACTGGCATAGCCCCGGGGGACGGTCCGTATCTATGGAAAGGGGCAGTCACTATGGCAAGCAACACCGGTTACACCAAGGAGGATGTGATCCGCATCGTCCGGGAGGAGGACGTGAAGTTCATCCGCCTGCAGTTTACCGACATTTTCGGGCAGCTGAAGAACGTGGCCATCACCGCCTCCCAGATTGAGAAGGCCGTGAACAACCAGATCATGTTCGACGGCTCGTCCATCGAGGGCTTTGTGCGCATCAACGAGTCTGACCAGTACCTCTATCCCGATCTGAAGAGTTTTCGCATCTTCCCCTGGCGGCCCAGCCACGGCAAGGTGGCCCGGCTGATCTGCGACGTGCACAACCCCGACGGCAGCCCCTTTGTGGGCGACCCCCGGCAGGTGCTCAAGCGGGCGATCCAGAAGGCCAACGACATGGGCTTTGACCGGTTCAATGTGGGCCCTGAGTGCGAGTTTTTCCTGTTCCAGACCGACGAGGAGGGAAAGCCCACCACCCGGACCAACGACGAGGCGGGCTACTTCGACCTGGGCCCGCTGGACCATGGGGAGTCCACCCGGCGGGAGATCTGCCTGGCCTTGGAGCAGATGGACTTTGAGATCGAAGCCTCCCACCACGAGGTGGCCCAGGGCCAGCACGAGATCGACTTCAAGTATGCCGAGGCCCTGCACGCGGCGGACAACATCATGACCTTCAAGCTGACGGTGAAGACCCTGGCCCAGAAAAACGGCCTGCACGCCACCTTCATGCCAAAGCCCATCTTCGGCATCAACGGCTCGGGGATGCACACCAACATGTCCCTGTTCCGCAACGGCAAGAATGTGTTCTATGATCCGGACGGGGAGAAGGGGCTGTCCAAGCAGGCCTATTCCTTCCTGGCGGGCATCCTGGATCACATGAAGGGGATCACGGCGGTCACCAACCCGCTGGTCAACTCCTACAAGCGGCTGGTACCCGGCTATGAGGCGCCCTGCTACATGGCCTGGTCGGCCTCAAACCGCTCGGCCCTGATCCGCATCCCCGCCGCCCGGGGTCAGTCCACCCGGGTGGAGCTGCGCAGCCCCGACCCGTCCTGCAACCCCTATCTGGCCCTGGCCGTCTGCCTGGCCGCCGGGTTGGACGGCATTGAGCGGGAGCTGACCCCGCCCCCCGAGATCACAGACAACATCTTCGCCATGACCCCGGCCACCCGGCGGCGCCGCGGCATCGAGGCCCTGCCCGGCTCGCTGGAGGAGGCCCTGGTGTGCCTGAAGAAGGATAAGCTGATCCTGAACACCCTGGGTGAGCATGTGGCCAGCCAGTTTATCGCCGGTAAGCAGGCCGAGTGTGACGAGTACCGCACCCGGGTGTCCAGTTGGGAGCTGGACAAGTACATGATCAACTACTAAAGAAGCGCGCTGCTCCTTGCAGATCCAGGTGGGAACGCGCGGGGGGAGGGGTGGACGTGCGCAAGGTCATTGTGGCCTTTGAAAACGAACTGAACAGCGCTAAGGTGCAAGAGGCGGTGGAAGGGGCAGGGGTGGCCGGCTGCGTGGTGTGCCGCAGCGCCGCCCAGGTCCGCCGGGCGGTGAACAAGCACCGGCTGGATACCGTCATCTGCGGCTTCAAGCTGCGGGAGGAGTCCTGCGAGCAGCTCTTCCAGGACCTGCCCGGATACTGTTCCATGCTGATGATCGGCCCCCAGAGTCAGCTGGAGCTGTGCCAGACACAGGGCATCTTCAAGCTGTACGCCCCGGTGAGCCGGGGGGACCTGCTGGCCTCGGTGCGGATGTTGCTGCAATTCCGGCAGCGGAGGGGAGCGGACCAGGGGGGATCCGTACCCCGCAGCCAGGAGCAGCAGGCGCTGGTGGAGCAGGCCAAGGCGGTGCTCATGGACCGCCATGACATGACGGAGGAGCAGGCCCACCGCTTTCTGCAAAAGCAGAGCATGGACCACGGAGCCAAGCTCACCGACACGGCTCGGATGGTGCTGTCGGAGGATGAGTGAGCGGGGCGGTAGAACCAAAGAGAAGGGGCGGCAGCGGCTGGCTGCCGCCCCTTTGCGCGAAAACGGGCCCGCGGGCCGGAACAGGAGGCATGAGGATGGAATTCACCAAGATGCACGGGACTGGGAACGACTACATCTACCTCAACTGTATGGACGCAATGCCGGAGGACCCGGAGGCGTTGTCCCGGCGGCTGTCTCACCGGCACTTCGGTGTGGGCGGGGACGGGCTGATCTGTGTGTGCCCGTCAACCAAGGGGGACTTCCAGATGCGGATGTTCAACGCGGACGGGTCGGAGGGGGCGATGTGCGGCAACGGCCTGCGCTGCCTGGGCAAGTATGTGTACGACAAGGGGCTGACCCGCCGCACCCTCCTGCGGGTGGAGACCCTGTCTGGGGTGCGGACGGTGCGTCTGCGCCTGCGGGGCGGCCAGGTGTGGGGGGCAACGGTGGATATGGGTCCGCCCCGGGTGGGTGCGCCCCTCCGGGTGGAGCTGGCGGACGGACCGGTGACCGGCGTGCCCGTGTCCATGGGCAACCCCCACTTTGTGCTCCAGGCAGAGGACTTGGACGGGCTGGAGCTGAGACGTCTGGGGTCGGAGCTGGAGGGGTTGGCCCGGTTCCCGGGGGGAGTCAATGTGGAGTTTGTCCGGGTCAGGCGGCCGGATCTGCTGGAGATGCGGGTATGGGAACGGGGCAGCGGGGAGACCATGGCCTGCGGCAGCGGAGCCTGCGCGGCATCGGCGGCCATGATGGCGGCCGGCCGTCTGGCCCGGCAGGCGCAAGTGCGGCTGCCAGGCGGGGAGCTGTCCATCCAGTGGTCGCTGAGCGATGGACATATGTACATGACTGGGCCTACGGTGACGGTGTATGATGGGCAGATTGCCGATTGACCCGCTCTGGGCTTTCCTGTAAAATAGAACCGCATATTTTTCCCTGCGCGCAGCGGGGGGCTGGCCGGTGGGCCGGGCCTGCCGGGGCGTGGGGAGCGTCACCGGGAGGGGTGTTCATGACCCAGATCAATCAAAATTTTTGCCGTCTGCCCGGCAGCTATCTGTTCTCTGAGATCGGGCGGCGGGTGAGCGCATACAGCCAGGAGAACCCGGGGGCTGAGCTGATCCGGCTGGGCATCGGGGACGTGACCCAGCCCCTGGCGCCGGCGGTGACTCAGGCCATGACCCGCGCGGTGGCTGAGATGGGCACGCAGGAGGGCTTTCGGGGCTATGGGCCGGAGCAAGGATACGATTTCCTGCGCCAGGCCATCGCCCGGCACGACTACCAGGCCCGGGGGGTGGAGATAGATCCGGAGGAGATCTTTGTCTCCGACGGGGCTAAGAGCGACTGCGGTAACATCGGGGACCTCTTCGGCCCGGACAACATCGTGGCCGTGTGCGACCCGGTCTACCCGGTGTATGTGGACTCCAACGCCATGGCGGGCCGGGCAGGCCATTACGATCCCCAGACCGGCCGGTGGGACCGGCTGGTCTATCTGCCCTGCACCCAGCAGACCGGATTCGTCCCAGAGCTGCCAAAGGGGCGGGCGGACATGGTCTACCTGTGCTTTCCCAACAACCCCACTGGGGCCATGGCCACCCGGGAGCAGTTGAAAGCCTGGGTGGACTGGGCCAACGAGCGGGGCAGCGTGCTGCTGTACGACTCGGCCTACGAGGCGTTCATCAGCCAGCCCGAACTGCCCCACAGTATCTTTGAGATCGAGGGGGCGCGCACCTGCGCCATCGAGTTCCGCTCTTTCTCCAAGACGGCGGGCTTCACCGGCAACCGGTGCGCTTACACGGTGGTGCCCCGCCAGCTGGAGCGGGAGGGGGTGGGGCTGAACGGGCTGTGGAACCGGCGGCAGACCACCAAGTTCAACGGCGTGCCCTATGTGGTGCAGCGGGGCGCTGAGGCGGTCTATACCCCCGAGGGGCAGGCCCAGGTGCGGCAGACCATCGCCTACTACCAGCGCAACGCCCAGCTGCTCCGGGAGGGGCTGGGCCAGGCAGGCCTGGCGGTGTCCGGGGGGGTCAACGCCCCCTACCTTTGGATCAAGACCCCGGAGGGCATGGGTTCCTGGGACTTCTTCGATTTGCTGCTGCGCCAGGCCCATGTGGTCACCACGCCCGGGGTGGGCTTTGGCCCAAGCGGGGAGGGCTATATCCGCATCACCGCCTTCGGCCAGGCCGAACAGGCGGCCCAGGCGGTGGAGCGCATCCAATCGGTGTTGGGATAACGTTTTACACAGCAGACCGGCCCAATGGGGGGCAGGGCTGGCCGGGCACGCCCGGCCGGCTCCCCCGGGCCGGTTTTTCCGTCCCCTCAGAGGGACAGATCGACATGGAGGAGAAGGTGAAGCTATGAAGCAGCATCAGCAGGTGATGGGGCCGCTGTACAGCCCCGCCTTTGAGCACGACAACTGCGGCATCGGCGCCGTTGTGGATATCCGGGGGCGCAAGAGCCATCAGACAGTGGACAACGCGCTGAAGATTGTGGAAAAGCTGGAGCACCGGGCCGGCAAGGACGCCCAAGGCAAGACGGGAGACGGGGTGGGCATTCTGCTGCAGATCTCCCACCGCTTCTTCACCAAGGCGGCGGCCCAGTGCGGCTTCCAGCTGGGGGAGGAGCGGGACTACGGCGTGGGGATGTTCTTCTTTCCTCAGGAGAACCTGCGCCGCAATCAGGCCAAGAAGATGTTCGAGCTGATCGTGGAGAAGGAAGGCATGGAGTTCATCGGCTGGCGGCAGGTGCCGGTGTGCCCCCAGGTGCTGGGGCAGAAGGCGCTGGACAAGATGCCCCGGATCGAGCAGGCCTTCGTGCGCCGGCCCGAGCAGGCGGCCAGAGGGCTGGAGTTTGACCGAAAGCTGTATATTGCCCGCCGGGAGTTTGAGCAGTCCAACGACAACACCTATGTGCCCTCCCTGTCCAGCCGGACCATCGTCTACAAGGGGATGTTCCTGGTGGATCAGCTGCGGCTGTTCTACCAGGACCTGCAGGACGAGGACTACCAGTCGGCCATCGCCCTGGTTCACTCCCGCTTCTCCACCAACACCAACCCCTCCTGGGAGCGGGCCCACCCCAACCGGCTGATCCTCCACAACGGGGAGATCAACACCATCCGGGGCAACGCCGACCGGATGCTGGCTCGGGAGGAGACCATGCACAGCCCCGTGTGGGACCGGGACATCGACAAGGTCTTCCCTGTGATCAACGCGGCCGGGTCGGACTCGGCCATGCTGGACAATACCCTGGAGTTCCTGGTGATGAGCGGGATGGAGCTGCCCCTGGCGGTGATGATCTGCATCCCGGAGCCCTGGATGAACAACGCCAACCTGTCCCGGGACAAGCGGGACATGTATCAGTATTTTGCCGCCATGATGGAACCCTGGGACGGGCCGGCCTCCATCCTGTTTTCCGATGGGGAGCAGGTGGGGGCAGTGCTGGACCGCAACGGCCTGCGCCCCTCCCGCTACTATATCACCGACGAGGACCAGCTCATCCTGTCCTCCGAGGTGGGGGTGCTGGACATCGACCCGGCCCGCATCGTGAAGAAGTCCCGACTGGAGCCGGGCAAGATGCTGCTGGTGGACACGCTGGCCGGGCGGGTGATCGACGACGAGCAGCTCAAGCAGGGCTACGCCGCCCGCAACCCCTACGGGGAGTGGCTGGACCGGAACCTGATCCGGCTGCGGGACTTGCCCATCCCCAACCGGAAGGTGGAGCTGTATTCCACCCAGCGCCGGGCCCAGGTGCAAAAGGCTTTTGGATACACCTATGAGGATGTGATGGGCTCCATCCTTCCCATGGCCCGCACCGGAGCGGAGTCCACCGCCGCCATGGGCATCGACATCCCCCTGGCGGTGCTGTCCGACCATGACCAGCCCCTGTTTAACTATTTCAAGCAGCTCTTTGCCCAGGTGACCAATCCCCCCATCGACGCCATCCGGGAGGAGGTGGTCACCGACACCACCGTCTATGTGGGAGACGACGGCAACCTGCTGGAGGAGACGGCGGACAACTGCCGGGTGCTCCAGGTGCACAACCCCATCCTCACCTCGCTGGACCTGATGAAGATCCGGGACATGGACCAGCCGGGCTTCCAGGTGGAGACGGTGTCCCTGCTCTACTTCAAAAATACCCCGCTGAAGCGGGCGCTGGACCAGCTGATGGTGGCCGCCGACCGGGCCTACCGAAACGGGGCCAACATCCTGATCCTGTCCGACCGGGGGGTGGACGAAAACCACGTGGCCATCCCGTCCCTGCTGGCGGTGTCCGCCCTGGAGCAGCACCTGGTGCGCACCAAGAAGCGCACGGCGGTGTCCGTCATCCTGGAGTCGGCCGAGCCACGGGATGTGCACCACTTTGCCACCCTGCTGGGCTACGGGGCCCGGGCCATCAACCCCTACCTGGCGCAGGAGACCATCCGGCAGCTCATCGACGAGGGGCTGCTGGACAAGGACTTTGGCGCGGCGGTGGACGACTACGACAACGCCATCCTCCACGGCATCGTGAAGATTGCCTCCAAGATGGGCATCTCCACCCTCCAGTCCTACCAGTCAGCCCGGATCTTTGAGGCCATCGGTATCTCCAAGCCGGTCATCGACCAGTACTTCACCGGAACCGTCTCCCGGGTAGGGGGTGTGGGCCTGGCGGAGATCGAGGCCCTGGTGGACAAAAACCATACCCGGGCCTTTGACCCACTGGGGCTGGAGGTGGACGCCACGCTGGATTCCACCGGCGCCCACAAGGCCCGCAGCGGCCAGGAGGACCACATGTACAACCCCCAGACCATCCACCTGCTCCAGCAGGCCACCCGGACGGGGGACTACGCCACCTTCAAGCAGTACTCCGCCCTGGTGGACGACGAGACCAAGCCCCACACCCTGCGGGGTCTGATGGAGATGAAGTACCTGGATCAGCCTATCCCCCTGGACGAGGTGGAGAGCGTGGACTCCATCGTCAAGCGCTTTAAGACAGGGGCAATGAGCTATGGTTCCATCTCCCAGGAGGCCCACGAGTGCATGGCCTTGGCCATGAACCAGCTGGGGGGCAAGTCCAACTCGGGGGAGGGGGGCGAGCGGCCCGAGCGGCTGGCGTCGGAGCGCTGCTCGGCCATCAAACAGGTGGCCTCCGGCCGGTTTGGGGTGACCAGCCAGTACCTGGTCTCCGCCCAGGAGATCCAGATCAAGATGGCCCAGGGGGCCAAGCCGGGCGAGGGGGGCCACCTGCCCGGTCGGAAGGTCTATCCCTGGATCGCCAAGACCCGCTATTCCACGCCAGGGGTGTCTCTCATCTCCCCGCCGCCCCACCATGACATCTACTCCATCGAGGACCTGGCCCAGCTGATCTACGACCTGAAGAACGCCAATCGGCAGGCCCGCATCTCCGTCAAGCTGGTCAGCGAGGCGGGGGTGGGCACCATCGCCGCCGGCGTGGCCAAGGCGGGGGCTCAGGTGGTGCTCATCTCGGGGTACGACGGGGGCACCGGCGCGGCCCCCCGCACCTCCATCCACAACGCCGGGCTGCCCTGGGAGCTGGGACTGGCGGAGACCCACCAGACCCTGATCCAGAACGGACTGCGCTCCCGGGTGGTGGTGGAGACCGACGGCAAGCTCATGAGCGGACGGGACGTGGCCATCGCCTGTATGCTGGGGGCGGAGGAGTTTGGCTTTGCCACCGCACCCCTGGTGGCCATGGGGTGCGTGATGATGCGGGTGTGCAACCTGGACACCTGCCCCGTGGGGGTGGCCACCCAAAACCCGGAGCTGCGCAAACGCTTCCGGGGCAAGCCGGAGTATGTGGTCAACTTCATGCGCTTCATCGCCCAGGAGCTGCGGGAGCACATGGCCAAGCTGGGGGTGCGCACGGTGGAGGAACTGGTGGGCCGCACCGACCTGCTGGCCCCCCGGGAGCGGGCGGTGAATGCCCGGGCGGCCACGGTGGATTTGTCCGCCATCCTGGGCAACCCCTACGTGGGGGAGGGCTATAAGACCCATTTCGACCCGGCGGACGCATACGACTTCCAGTTGGAACGGACGGTGGACCTGTCGGTGCTGGAGGCCAAGCTGGGCTCCGCCCTGAAGCGGGGGCAGAAGAAGGCCCTGTCCCTCCCCGTCACGTCCACCGACCGCACCGTGGGCACCATCTTTGGCTCGGACATCACCCGGCTGCATGGGGAGGCAGGGCTGGAGGAGGACACCTTTGTGGTCCACTGCACCGGCGGGGGCGGGCAGTCCTTTGGGGCTTTCATCCCCAAGGGGCTGACCCTGGAGCTGGAGGGGGACTCCAACGACTACTTCGGCAAGGGCCTGTCGGGGGGCAAGCTGGTGGTCTATCCTCCCAAGACGGCCAAGTTCAAGGCGGATGAGAACATCATCATCGGCAACGTGGCCCTGTACGGGGCCACCTCCGGCAAGGCCTTCATCGCCGGCGTGGCCGGGGAGCGGTTTGCCGTGCGCAACTCCGGCGCCTGGGCGGTGGTGGAGGGCGTGGGCGACCACGGCTGCGAGTATATGACTGGCGGACGGGTGGCGGTGTTGGGGAACACCGGCAAGAATTTCGCCGCGGGCATGTCGGGGGGCATCGCCTATGTGTGGGACCCCCGGCGGGACCTGTACCTGCGGGTGAACAAGGAGCTGGTGAGTATCGAGCTGGTCACAGACGGCCACGACCTGGACGAGCTGCGCCGGATGATTGAGGAGCACGTGGCCGCCACCGGCTCGGCCAAGGGCCGGGAGATCCTGGCCGACTTTGAGGGGGCGGCAGCCAACTTCAAGAAGATCCTGCCCCGGGACTATGACCGGATCCTAAAGGCCATCGCCCAGTGTGAGCAGCGTGGCCTGGAGCGGGAGCAGGCGGAAGTGGAGGCCTTTTACGCGGTGACGGGAGGGAAGCGCTGATGGGAAAGCCCACAGGATTTTTGGAATATGAGCGCCGGGTCAACCCGGCACAAAGCCCGGAGGAGCGCATCCGGCATTGGAACGAGTTCCACCCCATGCTGCCCGAGCAGGAGCGCCAGCGCCAGGGGGCGCGGTGCATGGAGTGCGGCGTGCCCTTCTGCCAGTCCGGGGTGCAGTTGGCCGGGATGTATACTGGCTGCCCGCTGCACAACCTGATCCCCGAGTGGAACGACCTGGTGTACCAGGGCAACATGGGCCACGCCCTGAAACGGATGCACAAGACCAACAACTTCCCTGAGTTCACCGGTCGGGTGTGCCCTGCCCTGTGCGAAGCGGCCTGCACCTGTGGGCTCAACGGGGATCCGGTGAGCATCAAGGAGAACGAGCTGGCCATCGCCGAGGAGGGATTTGCCTCCGGGGGGATGGGTCCCCACCCGCCCAGGGTGCGCACCGGCAAGCGGGTGGCGGTGGTGGGGTCTGGCCCGGCGGGGCTGGCCGCCGCCGACCAGCTCAATCGCCGGGGCCACCTGGTCACCGTGTACGAGCGGGACGACCGGATCGGGGGACTGCTGATGTATGGCATCCCCAACATGAAGCTGGAGAAGCAGATCGTCCAGCGCCGGGCTGATCTGATGGCGGCGGAGGGGGTGGAGTTCCGCACCGGCTGCGATGTGGGCGTCGATGTGTCCGCCGCCGAGTTGCTGGAGGAGTACGATGCAGTGATCCTGGCCTGTGGGGCGAAGAAAGCCAGGGATCTCACTGTACCTGGAAAAGATGTGAAGGGAATTTACTTTGCGGTAGATTTCCTTGCATCCACCACCAAATCGCTGCTGGACAGCGGCTTGGCCGAGGGCAGCTATCTGGATGCGGCGGGCAAGGACGTGATCATCGTGGGCGGCGGGGACACGGGCAACGACTGCGTGGGCACCTGCATCCGTCATGGCTGCCGCTCGGTGGTGCAGATTGAGATGATGCCAAAGGCCCCAGACAGCCGGAGTGAGGACAATCCATGGCCCCAATGGCCCCGGGTGTGCAAGACCGACTATGGTCAGGAGGAGGCCATTGCGGTGTTTGGCCGGGATCCCCGCCGGTACCAGATGACCCTGAAGGAGTGCCGGGCGGATGAGGAGGGCAACCTGCGCTCGGTGGTAGCGGTGCGGTTGGAGCCCAAGCAGGAGGGGGGGCGTGTGTCCATGGTGGAGGTGCCTGGTTCAGAGGAGGAGCTGCCCTGCCAACTGCTGCTCATCGCTGCGGGCTTCCTGGGCCCCGAGGACTATGTGCCTGACGCGTTTGGCCTGGAGCGGGACGGACGCTCCAATGTGGCCACCGCTTCTGGGGGCTACGCTACCGGGGTGGAAAAGGTATTTGCCGCCGGCGATATGCGCCGGGGCCAGTCCCTGGTGGTGTGGGGCATCGCCGAGGGCCGTGGGGTGGCCCGGGAGGTGGATGAATACCTGATGGGATACACCAACCTGACCTAACCGGGATCTGAAAGGATAGGTAAAAATTGCAGAAACGGGCAGGAGTGCGTATGCCGGGATGGTCATATGCGGTCCCAGTTCTACCGGGGGTTCCTCAGGCCATTGACCCGATGGGCATGCTGGCCGGATGGAATGGTGTTATTTCCAGGGGAAAGGCACAGCCCGAACAAGAAAAAGCTCCCATGCCAAGCGACACCGCTGGCATGGGAGCTTCCCTATTCTTATTCTTCAAACGTCACAGGTTTGTCCTTCAAAGCCCCCGTTTCAACAAACTCATCGAGAAGTTTTTGCATGTTTTCCGGCACTTGGCCCCGTATTGCATTCCAAGTCCGATAAGTGTCGATTGCGCTTTTCACAGCGGCAATTTGCCAATCCGTTAAACCGGATACGCTCAAGGTTTGGGCCTTTTTATCGGCACTGCTGAGGAGGTCATCGATGCTGGCTTTGAAAATATGAGAGATTTTGATGAGAATGTGGTAGGATGGCAGGCGGCTTCCGTTTTCATAGGAAGATATGGCTGATTTGGTCACGCCAAGCCTGAGTGCGAACTCATGCTGCGTAATCTTTTGGGACATTTGCAATGCTTTGATTTTACTGCCCACGTCAACCATAGTTACTCACCTCTATTTGTCCTAATATAGAAAGATTATGTACTTTTTTGGCGGATAAAATATGCTCGAATAGTTGATGATTATGTGGAACTATACCACACTATGGGGGAATCGGTAGGGGAAGGGGGCTCCCCAGCGTGGATGGAAGGGGACCTCCGCCCCCACTGCCCTGACCCCAGGTGGTTGCGCAGAGAAATTTTTATTATCACTTGTAAAATACTTGGGTCGCAGATGATAGAATTAAATCGAATAAATCGAAATTTTTAACCCATCCGCCGATAGAGCCGCCCCATGGGGGAGGATGACAGGGGTGGGTCTGTGACCACAGAGCAATCAGGAGAGCGAGTGATGAGCGATATGAGATGCAACCCATTCGGAAATCGTCTGCTTGCTCTGCCCCTGGCCGACGCACAAGTGCCAGATCCGTTGCCCACCGTAGTACTGGCTGCGGACAGCATGCGTGTTGCCAAAGCCTTGAGCTGGCGCTGACTGGGATGGATGATCCCGATGCAGTTGCCATGGGAAATAGTATCGTGCCAACGACATCATCCTCTTTGTCTCTGGAACTTCCGACTGGAGAAGGGAATGGGTCAAAAACCATAATATGGGATTGATCAGACAAAAACAGGGAAGATAGGTGCAAATAGGAAGGAATAGCAGGAATTTTATTGAGAAAGCGTCTTGTTTTATTGAGAGGATACTGCTAAAATAAAAAACGAAGATAATCGTCAAAAAACGACTGCCCAGATGGGGAGCCGGACAGTCCTCAGAAGGGGAGTCGGCTTGTCCACCCCAATATATGGTTGGGATACGCACATCGCTTCCATCAGGCAGGCGAACCAGAGCAGGACCTATGAAAGGGGATATAACCATGAAGAAACGATTGCTGGCCTTTGTGCTGGCGTTGAGTCTGGCGGCCGGCCTGCTGCCCGCGGCCCAGGCTGTGGGAGGCAGCGGAGAGGGAGAGGCCAGAACAGGGAATACGCTGACGGTGGGCAACACCTATTGGTTTGACCTGTCGAGCCTGACCATTCCCGGCACTGTGAACACGGGCTTCACCGGCCCGGTGGGCAGCCTGTCCGAGCGCACCCCGCCCCTCCCGGATCAGACCTTGCACTGGGTGCCCTTCACCTATGCCGGGGAGATCAACGCCTATGTGCTCAATGAGAACGCGGCTGGTGTATCCGCAGCGTCGGACGCGGCCAGTGCTACAACTGATTCCACTGCCACCTACGGCTATACTTACGACCACCGAGTATTCGTCTCAGAGTTCAACGTCACCCGCAGCGCCAGCTGGAACGACTACCATGCCGCGGGGCTGATCTTCGGCACACCCTACGCCTATCGGGGGCTGAACTACACCATCCGCTCCATGACTGGGGGAAGCCAGGTCAGCAGTAGCGTATCGGGAACTCCCACTACCCCCACGAACAACGAGTGGGCGGTGCTGATGAACATGAGGGCCATCAAGCACTACTATACGGACTATTCCGCGATGCAGGACAGTGCTGACTTCGTCACGAGTGGGAATGGGCGGATGTTCCATGGTGCATGGCGGCCCTTTGCCGCGATTTGGGCGGCCTCCTTCACCGGCTATGGCAATCCGATCAATCCTGAGATAGCCTTCCGGCCGGTATTGGAGGTGCCTGCCACCACCGGGGAGGCGGACTTCCACGTGGTGAGTCTGGATCTGAACGAGGGCAGCCTGGACGTCCATGAGGACTACTATTACCCTTACTTCAATATGAGCCCGATCCAGAGCTTGGATCTGGTGGTGATGAGCGGACAAGCCTACGAGGCTCCCAGTGTGGACCAGTTCTCCGGCCCCAACGCGGATGCCCGCTTCAGCCATTGGGAGGATGAGAATGGCGACACCTATCAGCCGGGGGACAGCGTTCCCGCGTCGGTTCATACCCTGAAGGCCATCTGGATCTATGACGTGACCTATACGCTGACCCAGATTGCCGCAGCCACCGATCGGCCCACCGTGGCCCAGCATGGGGAGAGCTTCTCTGTGACCCTGTCCCCTGTGGAGGGGTATGTCCTGGATACGTCAGGGATTGCGGTGTCCATGGGCGGCGCTACGGTGACCGGTACGGTGAGCATCCAGGCGGACGGCAGCGCCAGGGTGACCATTCCTGCCGTCACTGGCCAGATTTCCATCACCGCCTCCGCGTCGGCACAGCCCCCGGAGGTGGTGGGGGAGCCAGTCAGGTATGGGGTGGCTAGTGTTACTTCTCAGGATGGATTGACCCCCGGGGTTCCTTACACCGCGGACCTGTCGGGCTGGTTTACCGATCCCCAAGGGGGGACCTTGAGCTACACAGCCCGGGTGGACGATGGATCCGGATCGGTCCAGGTATCGGGCAATATCCTGACCTATATCCCGGTTCTGGCGGACGTGGGGAGGGTGGCAATCCTCACGGTCACTGCCGATAACGGACTGGGCCAGACAGATGTGACGGTGCGGATCACCGTTACTCAGGAGGCGGATCTGAGCACTGCCAACGAGATCACCGCCTTTGTCATCCACGGGCAGATCGGGATCTCCCGCATTGAGCACGACGCAATCAGCGACAACGAAGGAATCATTGAGGTGGTGATGCCCTACGGTTCCGACCTAAGCCTCCTGCAGCCTATCATCACCCACAATGGGGTGTCCATGTTGCCAAACTCAGGGATCGTCTAGGACTTCACCGACTCGGAGGCTAACCCGATCCTCTATACAGTGTGGGCGCAGAGCGGGGCCCAGCGAACCTACCGGGTGACGGTGCGCACTGTAGAGATGAGTGAGCGCTACACCGTGACGGTGCTGAATGGTACAGGGAGCGGCAGCTACGCCCCGGGGGACACCGTCACCATTGTGGCGGAGGCCGCTCCGACGGGATACCAATTTGACGGTTGGACGGTGGTGTCTGGTGGAGCCGTCTTGGCAAACCAGGACAGCGTCACCACCACCTTCCCCATGCCGGCGGAGGACGTTACAGTGCAGGCTAGCTACACCCTGGAGGAAGAGCCCGGGGACGGTGGGGGAGAGGTAGACCCTGACCCGGATCCTGGGGAGAGCCCTGGCGGGCAGCCTGGGGAAGGCGACTCCTATATCATCACCGCCTCGGCGGGACAGGGCGGGTCTATCACGCCCTCCGGCACGGTCGCCGTGCCAGCGGGAGGAAGCCAGAGCTTCACCATCGCTGCCGAGACGGGGTATGAGATTGACCAGGTGCTGGTGGATGGGATCAGTGTAGGAAGTGTGAGTGGATATACCTTTACAGATGTAATGGACAATCACACCATCACGGCTATCTTCCAGACGGAGTCTGGACTGGCCGATCCGGATGACACTGGGGTGTCCGACTGGCTGGACACCGTCAACCACAACGCCTACCTGCGGGGCTATGGGGAACAGTTTGCCCCTTCGGCCAACATGACCCGGGCGGAGGTGGCCCAGATGTTCTACAACCTGCTGCTGGACAAGGATGTGGACATCACGGTGCGCTTTGACGACGTAGACGCTGGCCAATGGTATGCCCAGGCGGTGAACACACTGGCCAGCCTGGGGATCCTGGAGGGGTATGGGGACGGGGTGTTTGCCCCCAACGCAACGATCACCCGAGCGGAGTTCACGGCCATCGCCATGCGTTTCACTGACCTATGGATCGAGGGGGAGGACATCTTTACCGACGTCAGTCCTAGCGACTGGTTCTACGCTGCGGTGCTGGGGGCAGTGGAGCACGGCTGGATTGAGGGGTATGGGGGCGGGATCTTTGCCCCTATGGCAACCATCACCCGGGCGGAGGTGACGGCCATCGCCAACCGGATGCTGGGCCGGATGGCGGATCAGAGCTACATTGACGCCAACGCAAACAGTCTGGTGGTGCGCTTCATCGATAACGATCCGAGCAACTGGGCCTACTACGATGTTGTGGAGGCCACCAATTCCCACACCTTTGAACGGGTGAATGGGAAAGAGGTGTGGACTGGTATTCGACCCACGGCGTGATGGCCTGGGGCAATGCCAGGGGAAAGGACACGGCCCATCGGCCGTGTCCTTTCCCGATTCCAGGAGGAAGAGGCCGACAGAGGCACAGGAGATTGACGCTTGGGAACTCTTGTGCTACACTAAGCCCACCTTGGGGTCTGCACCCGGGCACGGGCGCGCTGCCGGGAGATAAGAGAGAAGGCATTGGGAGACTTTTGCCATCTGAAATAGGAAAGGCATCGGAAAACAGGGCATGGAGTCTGGTGGACCATGGGTTCGCAAGATGGTGCATGGCCCGGTACAGTTGAGAAAGGAGCATTCCCATGCAGGATCGAGCCAAAGTGATCTGCCACATGATGACCACCATTGACGGAAAGATCGTCATCGACTTTGATGGAAATGAGGACTATGAAAAAGCAGGGGATGAGTACGACCGGCTGGTCATGGAGTATGGCCTGGCCTGGGGGTGTGGACGGGCTACCTTCCAGGAGGATATCCCCGTGGACTTTTCTAAGTATCAGGGGGTGCGGGTGACCTATCAGGACAAGGTGATTCAGCCACCGGAGGGGGAGCACCTATGCGTGGCCTTTGACCGCTATGGTAAGCTGCGCTGGGAGAGCAACCGGACAAACTACGCCGGGGTGGACAACCTGCTGCTGGAGGTGATCACCGAGCAGGTGAAGCCGGAGTTTCTGGCCTATCTGGATCAGCTGGGCGTCCCTTACCTGTTTGCGGGCAAGCAGGAGTTTGATCCGGAGCTGTTCCTGCAAAAGCTGAAACGGGACTATCATGTGGATCGGTTCGTGCTGTGTGGCGGGGCTCAGATCAACGGGGAGTTTCTGCGCCGGGGCTTGGTGGATGAGATCAGCCTGGTGATCGGGCCGGCAGTGGCTGGTAACCGGGAGGGACTGACTTTTGCCGGATCGGAGGATACCACCGGCTTCCCCCGGTATTTCAAGCTGAAGGAGGCCCGACCGATCCCAGGCAACGGACTGGTCATCCGTTATAAGGCATGAGGCGGGATGGCGGCGCGCCCTGGCAGGATCTGAGGAGGATCCCGCCAGGGCGCTTTGCTTTGGATAGAAGGCAGGAGTGTAAGTCGTCGGTGAAGGGGAGGGTGAAGGCTGGAGCGGAGGATATGATGGAACAAGGCGGAAAGTGGCGGATCCAGGTTGTTTTATAAAAAAGAAAATTATGACAAAAACTAATTATAAACGATAAATAGCTTTGATATAATGGGAGCACTACATAGTTTCAGGAATGTGAAATGGCCACCTTTCCATGCGGAAGAACGGTAGCTTCCATTTCTGAGCCTGGGGTGAAAAGTCGGAAAGGGAGGATGCTCTCATGAGGAAACGGGTGCAGGAGATTTTGGGTAGTTTTTTGTTGGCCCTGATAGTGGCCATCGGGGCCGTATGTGCTTTGACTCCGCCTTCGAATGCGTCCACAGATGGATTGGATGACGGAATCATTGACGGTCATATCATCTACACCTACCCATACGGTTATGTGGGAGGGCCAACCGATTATATGGAGGTCCAAATCCCATACTATTTAGTTACCACTGATTATGGTATAGAGAAATTGGTGCTTTTTGATGAAAACTACCCAGTTCCAAAATCAAATGTGGACGGGGCGCCTGCAGTGGAGGGCTACTACGCTGGCAGCAATAGTTGGCCAAACAGACCAAGCATTACTGAACGCAATGTGGGCTATGTCATGGGCACTACTCCAGATGGGGGGCATAGCTATAACGGGATTACCTGGAGCAAAGGTGTGGAATCCATTCGGATTTACTATGGCGCATATTCCATCACCTACTTGTCAGGTACAGTGGGGACTGCTAGTAATATGCCCAGCGATGTGAGCTGGGCTAACGTGGGATATCAGCAGAGGGTGTCCAGTACCCGGCCTACTGCGTCTGGATATGTATTCACCGGATGGAGCGTTACCCCGTCCGTGGTACCAACCACACCGGGGCAGAGTTACACCATGCCAAACCAGGATGTAGTGTTTACCGCTCAGTGGGCCCGGGACGTCAACAATAATGATATCCCAGACGAAGATGAGACGTTCTCCATTACATATAAGGTGGGAATGGTTGGATCTGCCAGCAATATGCCTACCAATATGACGGAGGCCCTGGCAGGTACTTCCCAGACAGTGCCCACCAACGTGCCGGTTGCGTCTGGGTATGTATTCACCGGATGGGGCGTCACCCCATCCGTGGTGCCAACCACACCGGGACAGAGTTACACCATGCCAAATCAGGATGTAGTGTTTACCGCCCAGTGGGCCCCAGATGTCAATGGGAATGGGGTGGATGATAGTGCTGAAACCAAGTATTCCATCATCTATGATAACGGGGGAATCATGGGAGCATTTATGCCTTCTGCGGTGAGCAGCCTGCTGCCTGACACCACCCAGACAGTGACTACGATCATCCCAACGGCTACCAACCATGTGTTCAGTCATTGGACGGTGGACCCAGCTTTGGATTTTGACAGTAGCTCCATCCCGGTTACCGCAGGTGGGAGGTTCCAGATGCCAAACCAGGATGTGGTGTTCACGGCACATTGGGAGGACGATCGCAACAACAACGATATCCCGGACGGAGAGGAGCATTTCTCCATCACTTACCTGATGGGTACGGTAACTGAAGCCACTGGTATGCCTGCCAACGTAGTGTCGGTTGTAGCCGGATCTTCCCAGGTCGTAGCCAGTGAGCGGCCCGTCTCCACCGGCTGGATCTTTGACGGCTGGGCGGTGAGTCCCTCCACGGACTATGATGGAACGGCCATGCCCACCACGGGCGGGGCCAGCTATGCCATGCCGCTGGCCAACGTGACCTTTACGGCCCAATGGGCAGCTGATACGAATAATGACGGGGTACGGGATGACCAACAGGTGATCATTGCCTTTGAGATCAACGGCAATGCCAACGGGTTTAACACCTTCACACATGGCAGCCAGAGCTGGGCTGCGGGTACAACCACGCCGATTCTAACCTTACAGACGCCTGGTGAGACGCTGACTTATCCTCAGGGCGTAGAGCGCATAGGTGATAACATCGCGTTGGTAGGGTGGACACCTGATATCACGGCCAGTACTGTGGTGCCAGACCGAGACACGACTTATATCTTAACCTATGGGCCAGATCTAAACAACGATGGGAATCCGGATATTGGAGAGACCAAGTACAGCGTTACCTACGACGCTGGAATTGCCGAGGGAGTTGCCAGTTTGGCGGGCATGCCCACGGACGAGACGGATCTGGTAGCAGGGCAGCCCATGGTTGTGACTTCTGACAGACCCACTGCGGATGGCTATCAGTTTACTGGTTGGAGCGTGGAGCTGAGCACCCTGCCTACTACTGCGGGGGAGAGATATGACATGCCTGCTGAGGATGTGATATTTACGGCCCAGTGGGATGTGCAGATCACGTTCTTTTCCAGCGCTGGATTTGTGGGAGAGAGTGACCCGAATCTCTATGACGGTGGATACCAGACGCCAGGGGATACACTGGACAACATCCCCACACCTGTGGACAGCAACGATGATGGTGTGGTGTTCCATGGATGGAGCCCCGCCATCAACCCAGGTGGGACGTTGGTGCCTAATGAACCCACTACCTATGGGGCTGTGTATGTGAGAGACGATAACAATGACGGGGTTGCAGATGGAAGCCAGGTGCGCATCACGTTTACGATCGCGGGAAATCCATCGGGGTTCCAAACCTTTAGGCACGGGAGTCAGAGCTGGAACGAGGGGGAGACACAGATTGAGACGCTGCAAACACCTGGTGATACGTTGGCCTATCCTCAGGGCGTAGAGCGCACTGGAGACAATATCGCCTCTGAGGGGTGGACACCCGTGCTGTCTACTGATGTTCCTAAGGTGGACACAGCTTATATCCTGACCTATAGCGCGGACGAGAACAACGACAACACACCGGACAGAGGAGAGACCAAGTATGACATCGCCTACTCCGATGGTAGCGTCACCGGCGTAGCTGGGATGCCGACTGACGAGACGGGTCTGCTGGCTGGCAGCAGTCAGAGAGTGAGTACCACCAAGCCTACGGCGCCTGGATGGATTTTCACTGGGTGGAGTGTGATGCCTGCTGAGGACTATGCCAATAACCCGATGCCTACTGATGGTGGTGGGAGCTTCCTGATGCCTCGGTCTGATGTGACATTCACTGCACAGTGGACAGAAGACAGCAACGGGGACGGTGTGGCGGATGATCAGCAGGTGGAGATTACCTTCACGGTTACAGGTAACGCTTCTGGGTTCCAGGCCTTTAGCCATGGTAGCCAGAACTGGAGTGAAGGGGAGGTGAGCATCGAGACGCTACAGACGCCTGGTGAATTGCTGGTCTATCCGAGTGGCGTTGAGGATGCCAACGATAACATTGCGCTGGTGGGATGGAATCCCGATATTACAGTCAGCAGCGTGGTGCCGAAGGATCCTACTACCTACAATCTGGAGTATGGAGTGGATGAGAACAACGACGGCACGCCGGACATGAAGGAGATCAAGTACACCGTTACCTATTCTGCTGGCGTGACTGTGAGCGGGGCCACTGGCCTGCCTGCCCCTGTGACGGATGTGCTGGCTGGAATCAGCCAAACGGTGGCAAGCGAGGAGCCCAGAGCAACTGGATGGATTTTCACTGGGTGGAGCGTGATACCTTCGGATGACTACGTCGGTACGGCCATTCCCACCATTGCGGGATCTTCCTTCCTGATGCCCCGGTCCGATGTAATGTTCACCGCGCAGTGGACGGAAGACAGCAACGAGGACGGCGTGGCGGATGATCAGCAGGTAAAGATCATCTTCACAGTTACAGGTAACCCCGCTGGATTCCAGGCCTTTAGGCAAGGCAGCCAGAGCTGGGACGAAGGTGAGACGCATATCGAGACGCTACAGACGCCTGGTGAGATGTTGGCCTATCCCCGAGGCATGGAGAGCGCCGGTGATGACATCGCACTGTCTGGCTGGAATCCCAATTTGCCTGGCACAGTGCCAGCCAGCGGCGCTAGTTATGAGCTGATTTACGAGGACGACCTGAACAATGACAGCATTCCTGACGCCCAGGAACAGAAGTATATGGTGATCTATGCGACGGGAAATGTAACCGACACAGTCACTGGGATGCCGTGCAATGGGACGGATGTGCTGCCCGGTAGTGCGCAGACGGTATCTGCTATAGTGCCAAAGGCGGATGGCTATGTCTTCCGTGGTTGGAACGTCTACCCCACACAGGACTATGAGGGCAATCCAATCCCTACCAGTGCAGGGGAGGGCTTCTTGATGCCCCGATCCAACGTGACGTTCACCGCTACCTGGGCAGAGGATGCCAATGGAGATGGAGTGCCCGATGAGGAGCAGGTGGAGATCATCTTCACGATTACGGGCAACTCAGCTGGCTTTGCATCCTTTAGCCATGGAAGCCAGAACTGGAGCGCGGGGCAGACCACAATTGTTACTTTGCAGAAGACGGGTGGGCCACTGGTCTATCCAACGGGTGTGGAGAGGGCGGGGGACGGCGTTGCCTTGATGGGTTGGGATCCCGTGTTACCCAGCATAGTCCCCTCCAGTGCAACCACCTATAAACTGATCTACGGCCCAGACGAGAACAACGATGGTACGCCGGATACGGAGGAGACCAAGTACACCATCACCTATGATCCTGGGATGGTGGGGACCAATGCTAGCAATATGCCTTCCAGCATAACGGATGTGTTGGCCGGGACCACCCAGCAGGTTTCCAACCAGCAGCCGACGGCGACCGGATACCGGTTTGCCGGCTGGAATGTGGAGCCGAACATTCTGCCTACAAACAGTGGGGCCAGTTACACCATGCCGGCGCAGAATGTGACGTTCACAGCTCAGTGGGATGTGCAGATCACCTTTACGTCTGCCTATGGCTTTGCGGGAAGTAGCGGCTATACCTATGATGGGGGCTACCAGGCGCCGGGACGACTACTGAGCAATGTCCCCACGCCGCTGGACAACTCAACGGACAACGTGGTTTTTATCGCTTGGCAGCCGGCCATTGACGTAGGGACAGTCGTGCCCACCGGCCCAACCGTCTACATTGCCCAGTACGCAGCCGATGAGAACAACGATGGGATACCGGATAAGAACCAGGTGACCATCACCTTCTATTCCGAGCGAGGGTTTACAACTGCCGGAGGGGCAACCAAGGAGATCGTCACGGTGCAGGAGCCCAACGGAGTACTGAACATCCCTGACACACCGTTGGACACTTCTGTGGACAAGGTGGCTTTCGTGGGATGGAATACCGACCCGAACGCAGAGGTGGGCTCGATGCCGATCCGTGTTCCCACAGAGGATATGACTTACTATGCCATCTATCAGCCGGATATGGATGGGGATGGCATTCCGGATGGAGAGGAGGAGCGATTTAGCATCACCTATGACCCCGGGATAGTTGGGACCCTTGCAACCGGTATGCCCAGTGGCGTGGCGGATGTTCCGGCCGGAAATGGCCAGACTGTGTCCAACCAGAAGCCCACGGCTACCGGATGGATATTTGACGGCTGGAGCGTGGAACCCATCCGGGACTATGAGGGGAACCCTATCCCGATCAGTGGTAGTTCCATTTTCCGGATGCCGGAGGCGAATGTGACGTTTACGGCCCTCTGGGTAGAGGATGCCAATGGAGATGGGGTGTCTGATGAGGAGCAGGTGGAGATCACCTTCACCATCACGGGAAACCTGAATGGGTTTGAGGCCTTCACCAATGGCGCCCAGAGCTGGCCCGCGGGGAAGGAGACTCTCGTAACCATTCAGGAGGCTGGCGAGATTATGGCTGCACCCACGGGTGTGGAGAGTGCCAACGATAACATTGCGCTGATTGGGTGGAGCCCCGCGCTGCCCCGCACGGTGCCGGAAAGCGCCGCTATCTATACGCTGAGCTATGGCCCTGACGAGGACAATGATAACAGGCCTGACTTAGAGGAGAGCAAGTACGCCGTCACATATGATGCCGGCGCTGCGGCCGGCGCCAGCGACCTGTCTGGGATGCCTACCGACCAGACTGGCCTGGTGGAGGGACAGACGGTGACGGTGGGCGGTTCCACACCCACGGCTAGTGGCTATCAGTTCATCGGTTGGAGCGTGAACGTGAGCGGCCTACCCATCACGGATGGGGCGAAGTTTACCATGCCGGAGGAGGATGTGGTGTTTACCGCCCAATGGAAGGTTGGGATCACCTTTGAGTCTGGTCGTGGCTTTGAGGAGGGGAACAGCCCCTATGGCCCTATCTATCAAACGTCTGGGGAACTCCTGACAAGCATCCCAACGCCGGTTGACACAGACAGAGACAATGTGGTGTTCACCGGATGGCAGCCTTCCATCGAGGAAGGAATCACAGCAGTGCCCAACGAGGCTACCACCTACGTGGCCCAGTATGAGGCTGACGCTAACAACGATGGCCGACCGGATGGAGAGGAGACGACTTATTCCATTACTTATGCCCCCGGGATTGCGGGTGCCAGTGTCATCGGACTGCCTACCGATGTGACAGACCTGTTGCCTGGCAGCAGCCAGACGATGACGGGTATCACGCCGAGCGCAACTGGATATATTTTCCGGGGTTGGACCGTGTTCCCTCAGACCGACTATGACCGCAAACCCATCTCCACTGTTGCAGGGAGTAGCTTCGGGATGCCAGAACGAGACGTGATTTTCACCGCTCGGTGGTCGGAGGACAGCGATGAGGACGGCATACGTGATGATCAACAGGTGGAGATCACCTTTACTATCACAGGAAACTCAGCCGGGTTCCAGGCATTTGCACTGAGCGGATCTTCCGATGGCGCGACCACCATCGTGACTCGCCAGGAGATTGGCCGGCCGCTGCAGGCACCTGCTGGCCGCGAGAGCGCGAACGATGGCATTGCCCTGGTAGGCTGGGATCCTGCGTTGCCCAGCACAGTGCCCGAAAGCGCTGCTACCTATGAGCTGTTCTACGGGACAGACGGGAATAACAATGACACGCCAGATGATCAGGAAGTCATGTATCATATCAGCTATGAGGCAGGAGTAGCTGCAAATGCTAAGGGAATTCCCGATTCTGTGACCGGTCTACTGGCTGGCAGCAATCAGCAGGTGGCCAGCACCGTGCCAACCGCTGATGGCTGGATCTTCAATGGCTGGAGGGTGAACGTCATCGGTCTGGCCACCACCCCGGGCGCGTCCTTTACCATGCCGGCACGGAATGTGGTGTTCACTGCCCAGTGGTCGGAGGATAGTAATGGGGACGGCGTACGTGATGATCAACAGGTGGAGATCGCTTTTGTCTCTTCGGTTGGGCTGATAGACGAAATGGGAGCCCATGTATCCGGTTCCATCGTGACCCTGCAGACCCCGAGAGATCCGTTGCAGGCTCCTGAGATCTGGGAGAGTGTGGGTGACGGTGTGACCATCCACGATTGGAGTACGGATCCGAATGATGGGATGGGCAGCGACTTGACTGGAGAACTGGTGCCAAACACTGACACAACTTACTACGCCATTGTCACTCATGACCCACAGGCGACACAGAAAACCCGGTCAGGTACGGCTACAATGGCCTCTACCGATGGATATCGGCCAGGCCAGGATTACAGTGCGGACATCTCTGACTGGTTCACTGACGCGGACACTACCAATCTGACCTATGGGGTTTCCTCGATTTCAGGGAGTGGAAATGCCACCCTGACGGGGGATACCATCGTCTATACACCGGATGCGTCTGATGTTGGTCGTGTTGTGACGCTTGAGGTCACCGCCGAAGACGGATCTGCCACCGCCAGCGTGGTAGTGGAGATCACCGTTATTCAGGAGGCGGACCGGAGTGGCAGCAAGCAGATCATCGATTTTGTTATCTACGGCCAGATCGGGCGGTCTGACATCGACCATGTGGCTGGGGACATCAAAGTGGTGATGCCTATCGGAACAGATCTGAGCTGCCTGGAGCCTATCGTCACGCACAGCGGAGCGAAGCTCACGCCTTCCACCGGGATCGTCCAAGACTTTACAAAACCAGTGATCTACACGGTGAGAGCAGAGGACGACACAACCAAGACATATACGGTGACAGTACACATCATGTCCTACGTTAACGGTTTAAGAGAGATCATTCCGCCGCCCAGTAGCATCTCCCTTACCCAGGCTTATGACCGGGTGAGCATCGTGGAGAACAAGGCCCTGCCCTGCACGACCTTGGCCCAGATGGGGGATGGTAGCACATTTAATATCCAGCTTGTCTGGCGGTTGAAGAGCGGCGAGATTTTCACCAATGCTCCTGGAGCTTCCAACACCTACGTGTGGACGGCTATCGTACCTGATTATATGGAGTTTGTTGGCGTGACCCTCACTGGGGAGACTAAGGTGATCAACGCCTATACTTCCACCCGGATTACGTCGACCAATGATGTGGCCCATCCGGCGCTGGGTCCTAGCTGGCGCCGTTGGCTATGCCGCAGATGCGAAGCGTAGTGGTGCCAGCATAGCTGCAGGTAGCGAGCCTTTCAACACCAAGGGAAGCCATGGTCTACCGGATTTATACTTGGAGCCCATCAGCTTTGGTTGATAGGTGCCAGCGGCTTGGAGCGGGGGAGGGTACAGCATCCACCCGGTACTTAGTGTTCCAGAGGACCAGTCTGGCAACTAACCAGGGAAGTGAGTTCCAGAGCTTTCCCATACGGCAAAGCCTCGTTTGGCACAAAGTAGTAGCACCATTAGAAGTTGCCATAATGCCAAGTCGCCATGTGTTTACTTCGGCCTTTGTAGAAGCAAAATCTGCGTGCGCGTAGTAGTTCAGCGCCATGGTGATGCTGGAGTGTCCCATGGTATGGGGAGTGATATTTGGAAGAGGCTTATTGGGGTTGTGATGTTTGTAATACTCCTTGGCCAGACATTTGGTTATGCTTTCGTAGTTGGACGCCGTTTTGGGAAGGCCGTTCTGGGTGAGGGACAGAAAGTTGCCATAACCATTTGATCTTGAACGGGCAGCTGCGCCTCTATGACCCGTAGACCTTGTAGATCATGAGGAGCTGCCGCATACCGTTCTTTGCTTTAGGTGTGCACATATCGGAAATCCAGGAGTAAAACTGTTATAAAACCACCGGTGAGTGAGTCTTAAGATGTCCATAAAAATGTTCCGCCCCCTGTGCCAGCCAGCACAGGGGGCGGAACGGTTAAAGTAGGGAAGATCTTGGAGAACCGGGTGCGGCTCAGTTTACACCAGTCCAGACTTCCTCGCCATCGGTGTGGGTGAAGTCATGGGCGTTGGTGGCCTCTACAATGTCGTAGTAGGCCCAGTTGTTGGGATCGTTGTCCGCAAAGCGCACCGTGAGGTTATCCCGGTTGGCGTCAATCCATGTCCGATCCGCTACTCGGCCCAGCATCCGGTTGGTGATAGCCGTTACCTCCGCACGGGTGATGGTTGCGTCCGGGGCAAACAGTTCGCCATAGCCCTGGATCCACCCGTAGCTTGTCGCGCCTATCACTGCCTCATAGTACCAGTCCCCGCTGTCCACGTCCGTAAAGATGTTCTCTACCGCCGGCGCTTGACTGTTGGTGAAGCGCATGGCAATGGCCGTGAACTCCGCACGGGTGATGGTCGCGTTGGGGGCAAAGATTCCCTCGCCATACCCCTGGATGATCTCCAGGCTGGCCAGTGTGTCCACCGCCGTGGCATACCATGCGTCTGCGGGTACGTCGCTAAACGACGTGGTAATACTCACATTCTGCTCTAAGAGCAGGTTGTAGAACATCTGCGCCACTTCCCCACGGGTCATGTTTGCGTTGGGCGCAAACTCCGTGCCATAGCCCTGTAGGTACGCGATGTGTTCCACCGTGTTTAGCCAATCGGACACACCGGTATCGTCGGGGTCAGCTAGCTCACCGTCTTCACTGCCATCTTCTTCCCGGAAGTTCACCTGTACGCTCATGTTGGTCTGGATATTCTCCAGTGTCACCGAGCTCACGGCACCCTGGCTTACTCCATTCACCAGCACATTGTCGATCACGTAGCCCTCGTCCGGTGTGATGGTGATGGTCAGGCTATCCCCAGGCTGTACGGCCACACTGCCTGTGGGATTGGTGCTGCCACCAGCGCTTGCGCCCACAGTCACGACCAGGCCAGAACCCGGTGGAGGCGTCACTCCGCCACCGCCGCCAGTTGTCCACTGAGCGGTCAGGGTCACGTTGCGATTTGCCGTGTAGCTGCCACTGGTGATGGTAGCGATGCCGTCATTCCAACCGGCAAAGGTGTATCCTTCTCGAGTGGGTGCGGTGGGTAATGGGATGGTTGTGCCAACAGGCACAGTCCGGTCACTGTAATCTCCGGTACCCGTGCCGCCGTTGAGGTCAAAACTCACCGTCACGTCCGTGCCGCCGGTAGCAGTAATGGTGTAAGTGGCCTGCGCTATTCCGGTATAGTTGCCGATGCCAGTGGCGGTGATGACATAGGTGCCGATGTCGATCATCTCATTGGCGTTGATGGGGCCTTGGCTATCGGCGTAGGATAGGGTGTAGTCCCGTCCGGCTACCAGAGTGACGCCGCTATGGGTGACGATGACCGCAGGGCTATGGGGAGCGCCGGTGTAGACACCGCTGTTTGGGAATACATTGACGGCTATGCTACTGGTGCCAGGGTCAGCCGAGGTAATCTGAAAGGTGACCTCGCGCTCCCCATTGTAGTTGCCGATGCCCCGGATGATTGCGGTAGCAGTACCCACGGCAAGGTTGTTGGTGTACTCCACTGTGTAGTCCTGATTCAGTGATAGCTGCACCTCCCGGTCGTAGTCGACGAGGGTGATGTGGGGGGTGAGGTACCCGCCGGTATAGCTCTGGTCAGGGATGTTAGACACGGTGATATTAGAGCTGTTGATATTTTTCCGAGTGATCTGGAAAGCTGCCGAAGAGGATAGATCCGCATAGCCAACGCCCAGCCCGGTGACGGTGACTACTACCCCACCTGCATTAATGGGATTGTTGGGCAGGTAGGATATGGTGTAGTCAGTGCCCTCCGTCAGCGGAGTAGAGCCATAGGACACCACAATGTTGGGAGTAGCCGGTCTGCCAGTATACTCTACATTGTCAATAGGTGCGATCACCAGCACGCGATCCGAGTCGTTCAGGACGATCTCATAGGTAGCGGTAAGGGTGCCGATGTAGTTTCCCTGGCCAGTGACGGTAATGGTATAGGTATCCACATCAATCATGCCGTTCGGGCCCACATCTGTGTTGTCAGAGTCTGCGTAGCTCAGAGTGTAGTCCAAGTTTTCTGTCAGAAGCTGGTTGTTGTAGTGAACCACCACAGAAGGATGATGGGCCGATCCAGTATGCACCCCGGTTGCGGGATAGACGTTCACAGTAAAGCCTGTACCTGGGGTGGTGGGATCCCCGTCACCGCCGCCGATATTTGCATGGGTAATGTTGAAGTACACTTCACGCGTCCCGGTGTAGTTACCACGACCGGTGATAGTGACGGTGGCGGTACCGGTGCCCACGTTCACATTGCCTGCGTAGCCAAGGATGTAGTCTGCCCCCAGGATCAAGTTGGTAGACCTGGTATTGTCAGTGACGGTGGGCTCAGGCTCAATGGCACTGCCCGTGTAGGTCTGGTTGGGGATGGCACCCACAGCGATATCAGTCCCGGTAATATCCTTGGGATTGATGGTAAAGGTCGCGGTGCCCACCATGTTTGCATAGTTGGTACCCGGATTGCCTTCGACGATAACGGTGGCCTGGCCTACGTTGATGTTCGCACTATAGGTCACGGTGTAGTCTGTGGAATTCACCGACAGGCCGTTGAAGGTGACATCGATAGTGGGTGTAATGGGGCTGCCCGTGTATATCTGGGCAGGGATTGGATCGATAACCAACGTGCTACCGCCACCGGTTCCGCCGCCACCGCTTACTGGGGTGATGGTGTAAGTTGCCTGTGCGGAGCCGGTGTAGTTGTTCATGCCGGTGACAGTGATGGTGTAGGTATCTACATCAACCATTCCAGTTGCACCAACATTGGTGTTGCTGGAGTTCCTGTAGGTTAGAGTGTAGTCACGGGTGGAATCCAGCATCACGCCATTGTAGGTGACAACTACGGCAGGGGTGTGGGCATAGCCGGTGAAGGGGGCAGTGGGAGGATAGACTGCTACCGAGAAGCCAGCACTTGGGGTTCCTCCGCCACCACCAGGGCCAGGCCCGATACTCGCGGCATTAATGGTGAAATTCTGTCTGCGCGTACCACCATAATTGTTGATGCCGGAAATGGTTACGGTGGCAGTACCTGCATTGAGGTTTTCAGAATACGTCACGTAGTAATCTGTACCAGCTACAAGAGTTTTGCCGCCATCTAAGACGGTGACAGCCGGCTGGATGGGGCTGCCGGTGTAGTCATAGCTGGAGCTGATGCCCGTAACAGTGATAGAACTGTCGTCGATGGGTTTGGGATTGATGGCAAAGGTAGCAGTACCAGTCATCCCCGCATAGGTGCCCTGTCCAGTGACAGTGACCACACCTAGGCCTACGTTCGTGTTGCTACTGTAGCTCACCGTGTAGTCCGTACCCTGGCGCAGCGAAAGGGTGTTAAAGGACACGCTGATCGTGGGCTGGATGGGGCTACCGGTGTAGGTTTCAGCGGGGATGGCGGCAATGGTCAGCACCCCTGCGCTACCGGTGGCGGCGTTAGTGATGGTGTAAGTTGCCTGTGCAGAGCCGGTGTAGTTGTTAATACCGGTAACCAGGATGGTATAGGTACCCATCTGGATCATACCGTTCAAGCCCACATCAGTACCGCTAGAGTTTTGGTAAGTCAGCTGGTAGTCCGTGCCATTGTTGAGCACCACTCCGTTATAGGTAACTACTACGGTGGGATTGTGGGCCGAGCCAGTAAAGGAGGCGCTAGGGGGATACACATTCACAACCAGGCTGCTGCCTGTGCCACCGCCACCCCCAGGGCCGATATTTGCCCGGACCACTTCAACGGTAGTGGTGACATTCAGAGAATAGTTGTTCGCACCTGTGCCGGTGATAGAGCCACGTACTCGGTCGGTATGGCTTCCCAAAGACATATTGGGCTCCACAGACAGGCCAACCGTGGCAGCATCGCGCGTTTCAATCTCGCTCTGGGCATTGGCTAACAGAGTAGCCAATGCCGCTATGGAATCCGCGGTGGTATAGCCATACTCCAGCTCGATAGAGCCAGCCACATCGATTTGCTTTGGCATAATGGTGTAGTTCACCACGTGAGTGCCAGAGTAGTTGCCCGTGCCGCTGATGGTGATGGGATAGGAGCCAGCATCGGTGTAGCTGCCAATGCTCGAAACCGAGTAGTCAGTACTCGGATCCAGAGCCGTCCCAGTTCCAGCGCCTCTGTCAAAGAGACTGATAGTGGGGAGCTTGGTTCTGCCGTCGTACTCGGATGTGAGGAGGCTGGTCACCTCTACAGTTCCATCCGCGATGTTCTTGGGCTGGATGTAAATGGTCAGAGAGGTACTGCCGGAATAGGATCCAGTGGCCTCGACGCTAATCAGATAGGTGCCTGCGTTGGTTAGATCTGCACTATTTATATCAGTCCAACTCGTAGCCGGGTCATTGTTATAGGTGATGGTCAGGTTATAATCCGACGGGGTCAGAGGAGTACCACTATACTCTACACCCAATCCACTTAGCACAGCGTTCTGGTTCGTACCGTTATAGGTGAGTACGGTGTTGGTCACGCCGGTGATGCTCAGGTTACCGCTGGTGTTCACCGGGGTACGCACGAAGGTGGCGGTACCAGTAGCTCCAGAGTAGCTGCCAATGCCGGTAGCGGTAATCAGATAGATCCCTGCTTCCTCCATTGTGGAGGTAGCGGAGGTGAGACCACCACTTCCGTCATACATCTGGTAGGTCAGGTTGTAGTGGGTGCTTGCCGTCAGGGTAGAGCCACCAGAGGTCACAGTTACGCTGGGAGTGCCAGTGCCAACCGCCGACGTTACCGGATTCACTGTGACAGTGAGGGCACTGCCTGCGGCAGTAATTTGGAAGGTGCCGCTCGCCGTCAGGCCGTCGTAGTTGCCCTGGCCGGTGACGGTGACGCTAGCGGTGCCCACATTGGTATTGTCGCGATAGGTGACGGTGTAGTCTGTGGTTTCCAACAGCAATCGGTTGTTGTTATCATACACCACGAGGTCGGGCTCAATGGCGCCGCCCGTGTGCTCCTGAGGCGGAATGGCGGCAATGTAGATATTAGACGGGGGAACAATCTCAAAGGTTTCCGTCCGGGTGCCCGTATAGTTGCCAATGCCCTGGATAGTCACGGTGGCGTTGGTACCCACATTGATATTATCTCTGTAGCTCACTACATAGTGTTCGTTGAGTACCAATTGTGCGGTTGGGGTAATCCCTCCATCCGTGACGGAAACGATGGGACGGATCTCGCTGCCGGTATACTCTTGAGCGCTAATGTTGTCCACGCTGACTGTTCCATCATTAATATCCTTGGGATTGATAGTAAAGGTAGCAGTACCGGTCATCCCTGCATAGCTAGTGCCAGTAACGCCTTCAACGGTGACCGTAGCGGTGCCTGCATTGATGTTGCTGCTGTATCTTACCGTGTAGTCCCGGGTCGCTACTAGTGGGGTGGAGTTAAAGCTTACGGTGACCGCGGGTTCAATATCGCTGCCCGTGTAAGTTTGGGCAGTGATGGGAGCGATAGTCAGGCCACCCGAGCCGCCGCTGGTGGAAGCACTGGTGATGGTGTAGGTGACGGTAGCGGTGCCGGTGTAGTTGCCGGTACCAGTGACCGTAATGGTGTAGGTGCCCACCTGAATCATACCGTTGGCACCAACATCGTTGCTAGAGCTATCTGTATAAGTCAGGGTATAGTCCGTGCCCGCAGAGAGCATCACGTTATTATGGGTGACCACCACATTGGGGCTATGGAAAGACCCAGTAAAGGGCGAGCTAGCAGGATAGACAGCCACCCCAAAGCCCACACCCGGTGTCCCGCCGCCAGTACCACCACCGCCGATATCTGCCTCGGTGACGGTGACGGTAACATTGACAGTCAGGGTGTAGTTGTTCGCATCTGTGCCGGTGATGCTGCCATGAACCCGGTCACTCTGACTGGCTGCCACAGGTAGGTTGGCATCTACCGATAGGCTCACAGTTGCATTGTCGCCAGCCACAACGTCATTCTGAGCATTGGTCACCAGAGATCTTAGGGCATCTTGAGCCTCCGTGGTAGTGTAGCCGTATTCCAGTGAGATGGATCCAGTTACATTGATCTCCTTGGGAGTGATGGCGAAGGACTCCACGCGGGTGCCGACGTAGTTGCCCGTGCCGCTGATGGTGATGGGATAGGAGCCAGCATTGGTTTGCGTGCCACTGCCCGAAACTGTATAGTCGACGCTCGAGGTCAGAGTTTCCCCGCCGCCACCAATGGCGGTATCGGTAACAGTGAGGTTAGGATTCTTAGCGCTGCCGTCATAGACCTGGGTGAGATCGCCCGTTACCTGTACAGAATTGTCCGAGATGTCCTTAGGCTGGATGTAGATAGTCAGGGTGGCGGTTCCAGAATAGGAACCGGTGGCTTCAACGGTGACCAGATAGGTGCCCGCGTCGGTTAGATCCGCAGTGCTCACGCTATTCCATGTAGTTGTATTGTTATAGGTGATGGTCAGGTTATAATCCGCTGTGTTCAGGGGAGTACCGCTATACTCTACACCCAATCCATTCAGCACAGAGTTTTGGTTCGTGCCGTCATAGGTGAGTACGGTGTTGGTCACGCCGGTGATGCTCAGGTTACCGCTGGTGTTCACCGGGGTACGCACGAAGGTAGCGGTACCAGTAGCTCCAGAGTAGCTGCCAATGCCGGTAGCGGTAATCAGGTAGATCCCTGCTTCCTCCATTGTGGAGGTAGCGGAGGTGAGACCACCACTTCCGTCATACATCTGGTAGGTCAGGTTGTAGTGGGTGCTTGCCGTCAGGGTAGAGCCGCCGGAGGTCACGGCTACGCTGGGAGTGCCAGCGCCCACCGCCGACGTCACCGGATTCACCGTGACAGTGAGGGCGCTGCCTGCAGCAGTAATTTGGAAGGTGCCGCTCGCCGTTAGGCCGTTGTAGTTGTTCCGGCCGGTAATGGTGACGCTAGCAGTGCCCACATTGGTGTTGTCGCGGTAGGTGGCAGTGTAGTCTGTGTCTTTCACCAGCAGCCGCCCGTTACTGTCTGTCACCACGAGGTCGGGCTCAATGTCGCTGCCCGTGTGCTCCTGGGGTGGGATGGGTGCGATGGTAATACTATTTGGGGCCACGATCTCGAAAACCTGTGTCCGGCTATTGGCATAATTTCCAATGCCCTGGATGGTTACAGTAGCATTAGTGCCCACGTCGGTATTGTTGCTGTAATTCACCACATAGTCCCGGTTAAGCTGAAGCGTTCCACCCCCGGATAGACTGCTATCAGTAATAGTCACAGCAGGGCGGATCTCGCTGCCGGTGTACTCTTGACTGCTAAGGCTGGACACATTAACTGTTCCATCATTGATAGGCTTGGGATGAATAGTGAAGGTGGCAAAGCCTGTATGGCCGTTATACTCCACACTGACGGAAGCGGTACCTGCATTCGTGTTATTGTTCCATGCCGCTGTGTAACCTGTCGACACCACCTCATCGTTGTAGCGCACCGTGAGGGTGGGGGTCTGCGCCTGGCCGTTGTAGGTGTAAGTACCAGCAGCTACCGTTACCTCCAGCGAGGGCCGGATCCACACGGCGTAATAGGTGGCGCTGATGGCCGGGACAGTGGGATTCATTTCGCCTATGGCGTCGTTCTGATTAGTGCTCCACCCGGCGAACACATACCCCTCTCGGGTGGGCTCAGTGTAGCTGATGGTCTGCCCATAGGTCTGGTTAGAGAGCTCTTGGGTAGCGCTGCTACCGAAGGTACCACCATTGGCATTCAGGGTAACTGTAATGTTGTTTACCGGTGCATAGATGGCATAGTAATTTGCATCCGTGGTGAACGTCTCCGCCATTAGGCCATTCAGATCGATCACCTGGCCGCTGGGACCGTTGAGCGCCCAGCCGGTAAAGGTGTAGCCAGTGATGTTACTCTGAAGAGACTCAATATTGCTTCTCTCACCGTTGGGAATGCTTGTGCCATTACCCACAGAGATGGTCAAGTCAGCGCTGTTGCTCCAGCCACTTGCCTCCGTCCAGGCATAGAAAGATACGGCATAGTCAGGGGCATAGATGGCATAGTAGGTGGTGGCCTCGTAGGGCACCAGGGCATTTTCCAGGGAAGTACCTGTGGTGGCGCTGTCCACGATAGACCAGCCCACGAATGTGGCTGGGACACTTGGCCCTTCATAGGGAGTTGGGACATTCATGACCGCGCCTGGAGTTTGATTTATTACTTTAGTATCAGTGTTTCCCGGAGTAGTGCTGTCATCGAAGCCATACGGGGATACAAAGGTGATGGACACTGGCTGTGTGGTGTTATAGTATAGGTGGAACTGGTTGTTGCCATCTCGGGTAATCTCCATAAAGCCATTGCTCTTGGCGCCGTCCAGCGCATAGTTGCCCCCTAAGGTGGCAACATAGGAAGCCACATCTTCCATTGCAAGCACCAGATCCCGATCAAGGCTGGAACCGATCACGCCTATGCCGGAGACCAGCCGGGTATCCGATCCGGCATGGATCATCACAGTGTAGTTGGCATAAGGGGAAGTCGCAACCGACTCAAACACTGGGTAGAGCGTGATAATGGCTCTGCCCACCTCGCCGTAGTCCACCACAGTGTCCTGGGATGCCTCGATTATCGTTCGAGGGATGACCTGCCCGGAGATGTAAGTGGTTCCACGATCAGATGCAGAGGCGGGGTACAAGCTCCAGCCAACGAAAATCTGATTGGGGGGCGCATCTGGCTCCATGTCGCTGGCAATAGCTAAGGTGTAGGGGTAGTCTGTTCCCAAATAAAACATTTCATCATCTGTGAAGTAGCGGCCATCTTGGATTCCGTCTTGATTATACCGGAAGGTAAAATTGATCAGGCTGGATTCCAGATAGCCTCGGCTACTGCCAGCATTCTGTATCTTATTGAAGTTCTCTTGGGCGAGGGGTCCTCCATCACTATTGGCGTAATAATCTTTATCCCCCCACCAATTGGTGTTGCTTGCGGCCGATGGGGCAATAAAACTATCCTCATTCATCTGGAACTGGGTAACATAGTGACCAAACGACACAGACAGATCCAGACTGGGGTTGGCGCCCGTGGCCTGCAAGTTGTAGATAGTGGCGCCTGGAATCAGTGGGGAAGTATTATTATTGTATATGGTTCCGCTAAGGCCATCGCCGATTTCGTAGATGATTAAGTCTGGATAGGTCTCTGGGGCCAGGTTAGCGCGATCCAGCCGAATGTTTTGGTTGATGCTCTTAAAGGTCACCTCCGTCCACCCATATCCCACTGATGTTATTGAGTAGTTGATGACAGTGGTGATATCTACCACTGCCATCTCCTGGCCTAAGGAGTCACGAATCGCAAAATCATGGACAGTGTTGGACCAGTAAAAGGTACCAGCTGGTTTCTCCCATGTCCATCCAGCAGGGAGAGGGAGGGCGACATTGTTGAGCACAATGGTGTTCACCATGTAGGTGTCGTTGGTGTTAAATCTTAATACGTCGTTAGCCTGGATCGTGGTGGTGCGTTGGCCTCGATCGAGATCTACGCCATTCAACTGAACCGTCTGCCCATGATAGCTTTGGTTGACACCAGGATAGTCCACATAATGACCGTAATCCAGAATATACTGACTCGTTCCAAGGGAGGTGAACACCACGCTGACTGTCTGATCTTGAGTGATGCTCTCACCGTCCAGCCTGATGGTATAGGTTTTGATCTGATAGCCGTCCACAGAGGAACTGAAGAGCTGGGTACTACTGCCTCCAGTAGTATTTGTCACTGTGAGATTACTGAGGGGGGCCATTTGGACATTTATCTCCAGCACGCCATTCTGCGGGATCTGATAGGTATGTGTGCCCGCGCTAAGGTGCTGACCATTGATGAGATTGTTTTGGTTGTCGTTATCGTCCGTCACGCTCAATGTGAGGGTGTACGCCAGAGTATAGACGAAGTAGACGGCATAGTCATCCGCACTAAATGCATCCTCGTCGTTGGTGCTTATGCTGCTTCTGACATAGTAGTATCCACCCATGCAATCGATGTAGTCTACAGGGATAGGATTTCCAGACCCATCAATGCGGCGCAGCTCAGCCCTCTCAAAGAAATAGGACCTGCTAACATTACCCTCTCTAAGAACTTCCTGGGCTCTCTCCTCGGTAATTGCGCCAGGTTGGAAATTGCTGCTTGTGGTTAAAGGGGTATCGTTATCATCTACAGCATTGACGGTGAAGGTCAGGTTGGTGCCCACGGCACGGTACTGCAAGTAAAGTGTCTCGCCTGCGTGCTCCTCCACATCTTCATAGGTGAGCTCATTGACGGGAACCGCAGTATTACTTTCCTCCCAGCTGGCAAACTGGAAATAATAGTACTGGGAGTTACCACCCGTTCCCCGGGTGGTGTCAAGGGTCGTTAGGCCATAGCCGGACACCAGGTTGGTGATGGGTATCGTGTCCTCGCCAATGTTGAAGCTGGCCCCATCCAGAGTAATAGAATCGGCCGCTTCAGTGGTGAGGTAATCCACCAGATGTACGGGAGTACTACTACCGTCAATCAGGACAACACCGATGGATGTGATGTTAAAGGCGTCCTTAACAAAGCTGACGGTGTAGTCATCCCCAACGGCCATAGGGCTTACCTCGCCGGGGGAAGGGCCAGCCACTGGTTCAGCAGCGGCGGCCCATGCACTTGTGGGAAGCAGGCTCATGGCCATGACAACACAGAGCATTATGGATAACAGCCGCTTCAGGGTTCGTTTGGTTCTCATGCCTTACAAATCTCCTTTACTCTAGTCTTGTGATCATACAACATAATCATAATAATACAATGTATGATAGCATATATGAACCCGAAAATCAATCCGGCAATTCGTTTTTTTCGCGAATTTAGGTATAGAAAGTCAGGCCAAAAACTGGAATGACTTGTTTTGGGCTGGTTTTTGTTGCTTTTTTTGGACTGAAATCTATTTTTAACTAGCTTCTCCGGGCACACCCGGGATGGTTCGGGTAAGAACCTAGTGGCAAAGTGTAAATGTTATCCTAAAGTGGCTATTCCAAACAGGGGACAAACTCCTATGCCGTCTGCACATTTCCATCTATCAGGGCAAGGGCTTATGTCATATGCCAACATGGGAGGGCTTGTGTGCCCCTTAGGTTTTTGCGTTAGTTCAGAACTGCGCTTTTGCCTGGAGTAGATATTCCATAAT
>DVJZ01000040.1 GCA_018716385.1 Candidatus Enterenecus merdae | reverse complement strand
GGTGGTGCTGGCGGCCCTGATGGCCCTCTCCCGGCTGTATGTGGGGGTGCACTTCCCCAGCGACGTGCTGGCCGGGGCGGCGATCGGGGCGGTGTGCGGCCTGCTGGGGGCCTGGTTCATGAGTTGGGCGTGGCGGGCGGCGGGCCGGCGGGGCCGCCTTGGGCCAGGTCCAGGATGACCGCCTGGGCCAGCAGCAGGCCAGCGGCGGCCGGCACCCACATGGCGCTGGCGGGGACCGAGCGCCGGCCGGGCGGCGGGGCCTCGTCTCCCTGCTGGGCACGGCAGGGAGGCTCGGGGGAGTAGACCACCGGGTGGTGGACGATGCCCCGGGCGCGCAGCTCCCGGCGCACCACCCGGGCCAGGGGACAGCCCTGGGTCTTGGACAGGTCGGTGATGCGCAGCTGCTGGGCGTCCCGCTTGTTGCCCGTGCCCAGGGCGGAGAGGATGGGGATCCCCCGGCGGTGGGCCGTCTCGATCAGGTCCAGCTTGCAGCTGACCAGGTCGATGGCGTCTACGATGTAGTCGTAGCGTTGCTGGAAAAAGCGCTCCCGCTCCTGGGCCTCGTACCGGGCGGCCAAGGGTTGGAGCAGGCAGTCGGGATTGATCTGGCGCAGGCGCTGGGCGGTGGCCAGCGCCTTTTCCATGCCCACTGTGTCATGCAGGGCGGCGGCCTGGCGGTTGAGGTTGCTCAGCGATACCCGATCCTGATCCACCAGGGTGAGCCGGCCAACGCCCGAGCGGCACAGCGCCTCGGCGCACCAGCTTCCCACCCCGCCCAGGCCGAACACCGCCACATGGCTGCGGGCCAGCCGCTCCATGGCCTGGGTGCCCAGCAGCATCTCGGTGCGGGAAAACTGCTCTTGCATAGCGATTCCTCCTAAGCGCAAAGGGCCGGACAAACTGTCCGGCCCTTTGGGTGTGGGATTGCTTAAGCGCCCAGGTACTTGGCGCCGTCAGCCACCGAGGTGGCGTAGGCGTCGTCTTCCAGCAGCCCGTCCTGCAGCGCGGTGAAGTCCTCCTGGCTCATGGTGTTGCGCACGTCCAAGATCCACTCGGCCTCGTTCCAGTCCTGGAAATACATGATGTGGTAGCCCCAGTAGGAGCCGGACGACTCCACATCGCCCTCATGGCGCACGATACCGGTGTCTCCCGCCTGGCGGCCGTCCTCAAAGATCCAGTCCAGGAACTCCTGCACATAGCTGTCGGTGCGGGCGACGGCCTCGTACAGGCCGCCGGTGGTGTTGGAGCCGGTGTCGTCCGAGTACTCGTTGGCCAGCGCGCCGAAGGCCTCGGCCGTGAGTTCCCCGGCTTCGTACTGGGCCAGGATGTCCTCGGCCTCCGCCAGGGCGACCTCCCAGGTCTCGTCGCTGGGTTCGGTCACATTGCCCTCCTCATCGGTGCCCGTCTCAGCCCGGACCAGAATGTGGCGCACGTCGGCGGTGAGGTCCTCATTGCGGCCCCGGCTGTGGAAGATGACCAGGTAGTAGCCCTCGTCCCCGTTCTCCACCACGGCCCCTTGGTTCTCACCCAGCTCCAGCAGCTCATCCCGATAGGCCTCGGAAATGCTGCTGCTGCCGGTGACAGTGGTGTGGTCGCTGGAGGCGGCGGGGGAAAACTGTTCGATCAGGTCGGCCACCTCGGTGCCCTGCTCATAGGCGGCCAGGGCGGCCTGGGCCTGCTCCTGGGCGGCGGCCAGAGCGGCCTCCAGCTCCGCTTCGGTCTGCTCCTCAGTCTGCTCTTCCGTCTGTTCCTCCTGCTCGGTGCTCTCCTCTGTTTCGGGGGTGAAGGAGAGGTAGGAGTAGACAAACTCGTCAAACTCGTCGGCGTGCTCCTGGTAGTAGGCCTCCAGCTCCTCGGTGGTGTAGGAGTCGTAAAACTCCTGGGTCTTGTCCTGCGTATAGAGGTTGGCCAGCAGGGACTTGGCCAGCAGCCGCTCGTAGATGGAGGGACTCATCAGCTTACCGTAGCGGGAGACCAGGTAGGAGCGGTAACTGTAACCGCTGTTGGAGGCGCTGGTACGGGCCGAGGCGATGCTGGCGTCCAGGTCTTCCTGGATGTCCTCCTGGGTATATCCGTCCTGGATGGCCGCGTCATACAGGGACTGGTCAGACTGGGCGGCCAGCAGGGCCTGCTCCAGGAAGTAGTCGTGGTAGGTGGTACCTTCCTCCTCGTTGTAGATCTGCTCGTCATCAGGGAGGCTGGTGTCAATCATGCCGTAGGCGGCGTACATATACCGTTCATTGTAATAGTAATAGCTCAGTTCGGCGGCGCTCAGCTGGGTATCGCCCACGGTGGCGGCCAGGGCGCGGCCCTGGAAAAAGCCGGAGTTCCAAATCAGCAGCGCGGCCACCAGCACCACCACCACGATCCCGATGCCGGTGTAGGTGCGGACCTTGCGCTTGTAGGCGGCCTGCTTCTGGCTGGCCTGCAGGGCCTTTTCGGAGGGGCCGCTGCCCTGGCGCTGCTTCTTCTCTCTGGATGCGCTCATGGTATCAATCCTCTCAGTTTCTGGTGTGTTGCCCACAGACGGAACAAAAGCACATCCGCCATATACCACCGATGTGCTGAATGGGGACATTATAGCACGGCGAGTCAAGCCTTGCAAGGGAAAAATCCCACATCAGCCCGCCCTTTGGGGAAAATTCACAAAACGGCCACAACCTGGCTGCCTGGGCGTCCGGCCAGGCGGGCGCGAAAAAGCGGGAGAGCGACCGCTCTCCCGCTGCGCAGGCAGAACCCCCGCCGTGGCCGTGCCGCCCGAAGAAAAACCTGCACGGGAATGCAGGTGGGTCGCCTCCGCGCCGGTTCGCGGCTTCCAACGTCCGGACCCTCTGGGGAGGGCCGGGAGGCCTGCCATCCGCGGCGCGAGCGGGGCGTCCCATATTAAAGATGTGGGTTTTTATCGGGCGGACACGTAGTTAGAACCCGGCAGGGGAGGGAGCAGACAGGGCTATTCGTCCCCGTCTTCGTCCTGCTCGTCAAACATCTGCTGCAAAAACTGGTCGTAGACCTGCTCCAGTTCCTGCTCATCGTCGATGTCGGCCAGCAGCTGCTCCCCGTTTTCCTCCACCACCTTGAGCAGGATCATTCCGAAATCCGGGTCGTCCTCATCCAGGTCGGCGGGCAGAAAGGACAGGTAAGTGGTGCCCTTATATGATAAAGTGCCCAGATGCTCCAATTCAAATTCATTGCCGTCGTCATCGGTGACGCTGACAAAATCAGGGCCAAAAGCCTCGCTCATGGCGGACACTCCTCCTTTCAACGTTTGCGTTTCTGACCTCATTGTACCGTCTCAGGGACAAAAAAGCAAGAGGGGACGACGGGAAAATTCTGTCTCCAGAAGGGGGTGTTGGAGGAGGTGGCGGTGATACCTTCGTGATGCCCGACGGTGGGGTTACGGTGTCTCCAGAAGGGGGTGTCAAGGGGGCGTCGGAGGGGGCGGCGGGGCAAGGCAGGGTGGACAAGAACGGAGGGATGTGGTATACTGCGACTGTATGCGCCCCATCCCGGCATACTGGATTCTATTCCAAACGCGGCCCGGGCGTGACGCGCCAACGGGCGCTGGCGCAATCATTCGGAGGGATGCTCAATGGCAGATAAGCGTTACAATCCAGACGGAACCCGCCGGCGCTCCCATCCCCCTGGCGGGCGCCCGTCCGGGGAGAGGGGCCAGAACGGGGCCCCGGCGCACAACGGGCGCTCCACGGCATCCCGGGTGGGGGTGCGGGTGCTGCAGGTGCTGGGCACCCTGCTGCTGATCGGGGTGGTGACGGGGGCCTTTCTGGCCTGTTACGCCGCAGTGTACATCCGCACCGCCATCCTGCCAAATGCCACCCTGGACCTGTCGGCCTATACCTTGAATGAGAACTCGGTCATCTACTATTACGATGACGACGGACAGGCCCGTGAGCTGACCACCCTTGTGGGTTCCCAGAACCAGGAGTGGGTGGACCTGGAGGACATCCCCCAGGATCTGCAGGACGCGGTGGTGGCCATTGAAGACCGGCGCTTCTATCAGCACAACGGCGTGGACTGGTACCGCACTGCGGGGGCTTTTGTGAACATGTTCCTGGGCATGCGCAACACCTTTGGCGGCTCCACGCTGACCCAGCAGCTGATCAAGAACCTGACCCAGTACGATGACGTGACCGTCACCCGCAAGATCATGGAGATCTTCACCGCCCTGTACGTGGAGGACAACTACTCCAAAGAGGATATTTTGGAGCTGTACCTCAACGTGATCTTTCTGGGCAACGGCTGCTACGGCATCCAGGCGGCCTCGGAGTTCTACTTTGGCAAACCGGTGTCTGAACTGACCCTGGCCGAGTGCGCCAGCCTGGCGGGCATCACCAACAACCCCTCCCTATACAGCCCCAACGCCGCGCTGAGCGTCACCCGGTATCCCTGCTTGAACTGCGGCACCTACTCCCTGACCAATGACGAGCCCTGCGACAGCTGTGGGGCCACCAACTACGGGCCGGAGGAGATCTGGACCGGCAGGGAGTACAACAAGGCCCGGCAGGAGCTGATTTTGAGGGAGATGCTGGATGCCGACGGCTCCAACGGCGTGAGTTACATCAGCCAGGAGGAGTATGACGCCGCCGTGGCCCAGACCCTGGTCTTCACCTGGGACGACGCCTACACCGGGCAGGCGGTGGAGGAGGGGCAGCCGGAGGAAACCGACCGGGGCAACGTCAACTCCTGGTATGTGGACGCGGTGATCAGCGAGCTGCTGGACTACCTGGTGGAGGAGGAGGGGATGTCCGAGCGGGCGGCCACCCAGATGGTGTACTCCGGCGGACTGCGTATCTATACCCCCTTCGACCCGGACGTGCAGGCAAGCGTGGACCAGATCTTTGAAAACTGGAACAGCTCCTACTATACTTCCAGCACGGGCCAGGAGATCAGCTCGGCCATCACCATCGTGGACAACACCAACGGTTATGTGGTGGCCATGGCGGGCGACCTGGGGGTGAAGGAGGTCAACCGGGGCTGGAACAACGCCCTGGCCACCCGGCAGCCCGGCTCGTCCATCAAGCCCATCTCGGTGTACGCCCCCGCCCTGGAAATGGGACTGATCACCCCGGCCTCCGTGCTGGATGACAGCCCTGTGCAGCTGCTCAACGGCAACATCTGGCCGCTGAACCTGCCCCGGGGCTACCGGGGGCTGACCACGGTGCTCCAGGGGGTGGTTGAGTCCAAGAACACCATCGCCACCCGGGTGCTGCAACTGGTGACGCCGGAGCAGTCCTACCGCTTCCTGGAGGAGCGCTTTGGCATCACGTCCCTGGAGCCGGGCTACTACGACAGCGCCGGCCGGTGGCGCTCTGACTACGATTACAGCCCCCTGGCCATGGGCGGGCTGACCCATGGGATGTCCACCTTTGAGATGGCCGCGGCCTTTGCCACCTTCCCCCGGGGGGGCTCCTACACCGCCCCCACCACCTTCCTGCTGGTGGAGGACATGTCCGGCAACGTGGTGGTGGACAACACCCCCCAGACGAGCCAGACCATCCGGGATACCACCGCCTACTATATCAACAGTATGCTCTCCAGCGCGGTTTCCTCTGGAACGGGTACCGGCGCCCGGATCAACGGCCAGCTGGTGGCGGGCAAGACTGGTACCTCGGACAACGCCTTCAACTTCTGGTTTGCCGGCTACACCGCCCACTATACCGCCGCGGTGTGGACGGGCTATCCCCGGTATGACGAGGTCATCAACAGCAGCCAGGGCAACCCATCGGTCTACCTGTGGCGAGAGGTGATGACCCTGGTGCACCAGGGGCTATCCAGGCAGGAGTTCCCCACGGTGGACAACCTGCGGGCCTATACCGTCTGTCTGGACTGCGGCAACCTGGCCACTGAGGACTGCCGGAACGACACCCGGGGCGACCGCACCCAGACTTTCTATCTGGCGGCGGGAGACGGGCCCACAGAGTATTGCACCTGCCATGTGCCGGTGGAGATCTGCCTGGACTGCCCGGTGCTGGATGCCGAGGGGGTGGCAACCGGCCTATACCGGATGGCGGGGGAGAACTGCCCCGAGGAGTCGGTGCGCACGGTGTTCATGGTGGACTACGCCCGGGACAGCGTAGCCTCCTCGGTGTCGGTATCGGACGCCTATGCCTTGATCTCCATCTATGAGACCCTCTTCCCCAATGAGGCTGACCGGTACTGCACGGTGCACGGCGGGGCGGGGGAGGACCCGGACGTGGAGCCCACCCCGTCCGGGGAGATCCCCCCCAGCGGGGAGCCCGGAGGGCCGGAGAGCCCAGGGGTTTCCAACCCGCCGGAGCCAACCCCCAGCGGAGGGTTAGAGCCGTCGCCCCCGGTGACTGCCAGTCCGCCGCCGGAGCCCGAGCCGGAACCGGAACCGGAGACATAGCCTGTAAGACGCCGCCCCAGAAGGATTTTCCTTCTGGGGCGGCGTGCATTCCGTCTGCCCTGCCAGAAATTTGGGGGTGGCAGGGCAAATGTTTGGTGAAAACGGGGAGGATTTATGAATTGAGAACTGTCCCTGGCTGTGATACAATAGACCGCAGTACAAGGACAGACCCGGCGGGTCGGGCAGGGAGGAGGGCTGGCATGGGCCCCAAACAGAAATACTTCATTGTAGAGGCGTCGGCACTGCCAGAGGTCTACCGGAAGGTGGCCGACGCCAAGCGCCTGCTGGAGACCGGCGAGGTGCAGACGGTGAACGCGGCCACCCGGCGCGCAGGGATCAGCCGAAGCGCCTTCTACAAGTATAAGGATGCCATCCGCCCCTTCCGGGACATGATCCACGGCAGGATTGCCACCATCCAGATCCTGCTGCGCAATGAACCGGGGGCCCTGTCCGCGGTGCTCAACACCCTTGCGGACTGGGGGGGCAATGTGCTGACCATCCACCAGGCCATCCCCGGGGGGGACGCGGCGGCGGTGACGGTGGGGCTGGAGACCTCCGGGCTGGAGACGGGGTTGGAAGATTTGCTCAGCGCGCTGCGGGAGAAGCGGGAAGTAGTCCGCTGTGAGATCCTGGCAGGCTAAATACAGGAGATTGAGGGGGAGAAAACCATGATCAATGTAGCGATTTTGGGATTTGGCACCGTGGGGTCCGGCGTGGCGGAAGTGCTCACCGGGCACGAGCGCAGCATCGCCCAAAAGACGGATGACCTGGTGAAGTTGAAATACATCCTGGACGTGCGGGACTTTCCGGACAGCCCCTTTGCCGGGTGCTTTGTCAAGGACTTCGCCCGCATTGAGTCAGATCCCGAGGTGGACATCGTGGTGGAGACCATCGGGGGGGCTACGGTGGCCCTGGACTTCACCCGGCGGGCGCTGGAGGCGGGCAAGAGCGTGGTCAGTTCCAACAAGGAGCTGGTGGCCACCCACGGCTATGAGCTGACCCAGCTGGCCCGGGAGAAGGGGGTGTGCTACCTCTTTGAGGCCAGCGTGGGCGGCGGCATCCCCATCCTCCGGCCGCTTTCCCAATGCCTGGCGGCCAACGAGATCCTGGAGATCTGCGGCATCCTCAACGGCACCACCAACTACATCCTCACCCGGATGATCAAGGCAGGCCTGTCCTTTGAGCAGGCGCTGAAGGAGGCCCAGGACAAGGGCTATGCCGAGCGGGACCCCTCCGCCGACGTGGAGGGGCACGACGCCTGCAGAAAGATCTGCATCCTGTCGGCCATCGCCTTTGGCCGGCATATCTATCCCGACCAGGTGCCCACCGAGGGGATCGCCAAGGTGACGCTGGCCGACGTAGACTACGCCGACGGGGCGGGCAAGAAGATCAAGCTGTTGGGCCGGGCCATCCGGGAGGGGGACGGGCGGGTGTGCGCCTATGTGGCGCCCCACCTGGTGGACAGCGCCCATCCCTTGGCCGGGGTGGAGGGTGTGTTCAACGCCATCTCAGTGCGGGGGGACGCCATCGGTGAGGTGATGTTCTACGGTCAGGGGGCTGGCAAGCTGCCCACCGCCTCCGCCGTGGTGGCCGACGTGATGGACATCGCCCGCAATTTGGGACACCGCAAGGCGCTGTGCTGGGCCCCCGGCGGGGCGGACGCGGCCTGCGGTACCCGGGCGCTGAAGAGCCGCTGGTACGTCCGGGCCAACGCCGGGGCGGAGCAGCTGCGGGACGCCCTGGGGGAGGTCAAACTGCTGGCCCGGTCGGGCGCGCCTGGGGGGGAGGCAGCCTGCCTGAGCGAGGCGCAGCTGACCCAGGAGGAGTTGTCGGGCAAGCTGGCCGGTCTGGATGTGTGCGCAGCCATCCGGGTGCTCAACTGACCTGGCGGCCCGGCATAGGATGCTTCAGGAATACGCTCTGAAGGGAAGGAAGGAACATGGCACTGATCGTACAAAAATTCGGGGGCACTTCGGTGGCCGACGTCCACCGGCTGCGCAATGTGGCCCGGATCATTACGGATACCTATCAGAAGGGCAACCAGGTGGTGGCGGTGCTGTCGGCCCAGGGGGATACCACCGACGAGTTGATTGAGAAGGCGCGGGAGATCAGCGCGTCTCCCTCCAAGCGGGAGATGGATATGCTGCTGTCCACCGGGGAGCAGATCTCCTGCTCCCTGTGCGCCATGGCCATCGAGGCCATGGGTTACCCGGTTGTCTCGCTGACCGGGTGGCAGGCGGGCTTTCGCACCAATTCAGGCTATGGCAACGCCCGCATCAAGCGGGTGGTGACCGACCGGATCCGGGACGAGCTGGACAACAAGCGGCGGATCGTCATCGTCACCGGTTTCCAGGGGGTGAACAAGGCCGACGACATCACCACCCTGGGCCGGGGCGGGTCGGACACCTCGGCGGTGGCCCTGGCCGCAGCCCTCCACGCAGACCTGTGCCAGATCTACACCGACGTGGACGGGGTGTACACCGCCGACCCCCGCCTGGTGCCAACGGCCCACAAGCTGGAGGAGATCACCTACGACGAGATGTTGGAGCTGGCCACCCTGGGGGCCCAGGTGCTGCACAACCGCTCAGTGGAGATGGCAAAACGGTACGGCGTAAAGCTGGAGGTGCTCTCCAGCTTTTCCGGAAAGCCTGGTACGAAAGTCAAGGAGGTAGTCAAGAGCATGGAAGAATCCCACATCAGCGGCGTGGCCAAGGACAAGAACATCGCCCGCCTGGCCCTGGTGGGCCTGGAGGACACCCCTGGCATCGCCTTCAAGATCTTCTCCCTGCTGGCCCGGAACAACGTGAACGTGGACATCATTCTGCAATCCATCGGCCGCAGCGACACCAAGGACATCAGTTTCACCGTGGCCAAGGCCGACATGGAGCTGGCCCAGAAGCTGCTGGAGGACAATCGGGACACCATCCGCTTTGACCGGATCGACGTGTCCGACAACATCGCCAAGGTGTCCATCGTGGGCGCTGGCATGGTCAACAGCCCCGGGGTGGCCGCAGCCATGTTCGAGGCGCTGTTCAACGCGGGGATCAACATCAGCATGATCTCCACCAGCGAGATCAAGGTGTCCGTGCTGGTGCACATCAGCGACGCGGACCGGGCTGTCCAGGTGATCCACGAGCGGTTTTACGACGAGTTTGAAGGGGGCCGGTGAGCCCTCTGCCCGGCCGGGCCTGCCCGGAGGGATCTGCCAAGCCCGCCCCGGTGGCGCTGCCGCGCCGCCGGGGCGCTTTGCGCGCCCGTCCGGCCCCGGGGGATTCCCCGGGAAAATAGGTTGCAATGCCTGGGCTGAAATGATAGAATAGACTATCTATTGACAGATTAGAAAACCGATGGAGAATGGGGTGGCAGCTTGTATCTGAAGGCATTGGAGATCCAGGGGTTTAAGTCCTTTCCGGACCGGACTGTACTGGCGTTTGGGTCCGATCTGACGGCCATTGTGGGGCCCAACGGGTCGGGCAAGTCCAACCTGGCTGACGCCATCCGGTGGGTGATGGGGGAGCAGTCCACCCGCACCCTGCGGGGCAGCAAGATGGAGGACGTGATCTTTGATGGCACGGCCAAACGGAAGGGGCTGGGCTTTGCCGAGGTGTCCCTGGTCATCGACAACAGCCAACATATCTTCCCCCTGGAGGAGAGCGAGGTGTCCGTCACCCGCCGGTACTACCGCTCCGGGGAGAGCGAGTACTACATCAACCGCCGCTCCTGCCGGCTCAAGGATGTCAACGAACTGTTCATGGACACCGGCCTGGGCCGGGAGGGGTACTCCATCATCGGCCAGGGCAAGATCGACGAGATCCTCTCGCTGAAGAGCGCCGACCGGCGGGAGATCTTTGAGGAGGCGGCGGGCATCTCCCGCTTCCGCCACCGGAAGGAGGAGGCCGAGCGCAAGCTGGAGCGCACCCAGGAAAACCTGGTGCGCATCAACGATAAGATCGACGAGCTGGAGCTCCAGGTGGAGCCCCTGCGGGCCCAGGCGGAAAAGACCAGGAAGTACCTGCTGCTGCGGGACGAGCTGAAGGGGCTGGAGATCTCCGTCTGGCTGGAGCAGCTGGAGCAGCTGCGGACGGGCAGCATCAAGCTCAAGGCCGACTGCGAGACGGCCGCCCGCCAGCAGCATCAGACCAAGCAGGCGCTGGACGGGCTGTACGCGGCCCTGGAGGATTACGCCCGTCAGATGCGGGACAAGGACGTGGCGGCCGAGGGGCTGCGGGACCAGCAGACCCAGGTGGAGCAGCAGATCCACGGCTGTGAGAACAGCATCAACCTGCTGCGCAACGATATGCGCAACAATACTGAGAACGCCGCCCGGGTGCGCCAGGAGCTGGAGCAGCAGGAGGACCGGGCGGGCTCCATCGCCGGGCAGATTGAGGAGCGCCGGGCCCGCCTGGCCCAGATCGAGGCGGACATGGCCGCCTGCCAGGCCCAGCGCCAGGAGCTGGAGCGCCAGATGGAGCAGCGTGCCCGCTCCGCCGGCGCACTGAGCCAGGAGCTGGAGCAGCTGCAAGCCCAGGAGCGGCTGGGCAGCGCCTCCGCCTCGGAGGCCCAGGCCCTGCTCTCCGCTCTGTCCGCCGCGGCCCAGGAGCTGCTGGACCGGGAGGAGCAGCTGACCCAGGAGCTGGCCGCCCAGGAGGAGCGGGCCGGGCAGGCCCAGGCTGCGGTGGACGAGCTGCGTCAGGAGCTGGCGCGGGTGCTGGAGGAGCGGGACGGGGCCAAGAACGTCATCAGCGGCCACCAGATGCTCTGTCAGACCCGCCAGCGCAAGCTGGACCAGGCCCAGGAGCATTGCGGCCGGCTGCGCATGGACGAAAACAACCTGAAATCCCGCATCAAACTGCTGTCCGAGATGGAAAAAATGTATGAAGGCTACTCCAAGGCGGTGAAACTGCTCATGGGGGAGGCCCAGCGGGGCGGCCTGCAGGGGATCCGGGGGCCAGTGGCCGGCCTGCTGCATGTGCCGGATCAGTACGCGGTGGCCATTGAGATCGCCCTGGGCGGCGCCATGCAGAACATCGTGGTGGAGCGGGACGAGGACGGCAAGCAGGCCATCGGCTGGCTCAAGCGGCGGGACGCCGGCCGGGCCACCTTCCTGCCCATGAACACCATCCGACCGGCCCACTTCCAGGACCGGGCGGTGGAGCGGGAGGAGGGCTTTGTGGGCATGGGGGATGAGCTGATCTCCTTTGACCGGGCATACGCGGGCATCTTCTCCAACCTGCTGGGCCGGATCGTCATCGCCAGCGACCTGAACCGGGCCATGGCCATGGCCCGGAAGTTTGGCCACCGCTTCCGCATCGTCACCCTGGACGGGCAGGTGCTCCACGCTGGCGGGTCCATGACGGGGGGCTCGGCCTCCCGCTCGGCGGGCATCCTGTCCCGGGCCAACGAGCTGGCGCGGCTGGAGCAGCAGCGCCAGGGGCTGGAGCAGCAACTCCAGCAGGCGGAGGAGCAGCTGGCCCAGGCCCAGCGGGAGCTGACCGCAGCCAACTATGAGCTGGAGACGGCCTCGGCCCAGCTGCGGGAGGCGGAGAACGCGGTGCTGACCTACACCGAGCGGGCCGACAGCGCCGACAGCCTGCTCCAGTCTGCCCAGGACCGCCGGCAGGCGCTGGCCCAGCAGCGGCAGGAGGTGGCCCAGCGCATCGAGGAGAACAGCCAAGCCACCCAGCAGGCCAAAGCGCGCATCCAGCAGCTGGAGGGGGAGGCGGCCGCCCTGCGGGCCCAGGCCCAGGCCAAGGTCCAGGGCCAGACCACCCTGCAAGAGGAGCTGGGCGCGCTGAGCGCCCAGGCGGCGGAGCACAGCGCCCGGCTGGCGGGACTGGAGGGGGAGCGTTCAGCCTCCCAGGACAGCCTGGCCGAGCTGGAGCGGCTGCGGCAGGACCTGTCGGGGGACCGGGCCCAGCGGGCGGGGATGATCGCCCAGTTTGAGCAGCGCAACGAGCAGCTGGCCCTTCAGGTGGGCCAGACGGAGGAGCAGCTGAGCGCCCTGAGGCAGGAGGGCCAGGGGCTGGCCGACCAACTGCGGGCCATCCAGGAGGAAAAGCTGGCCCTGGAGGGCCAGCGCAACCAGGCCGACCGGGACGCCCGGGGGACCAACGACCAGCTGTTGAGGTTGGAGCGGGAGGTGGCCGCCCTGGAGCAGAAGGCCAACGCCGCGGCCTGGGAGGAGAACCAGATCCTGGACAGGCTGTGGGAGAGCTATCAGCTTTCCCATGAGGCGGCCCGGGCCCAGCGGGTGGAGGTGGAATCCCCGGCCAAGGCCCAGCGCCGGATCGGGGAGCTGAAGCGGTCCATTTCAGCCCTGGGGAACATCAACCCGGACGCGGTGGAGCAGTTTGAGCGAGTCAACGAGCGCTACACCTACTTTGCCGAGCAGCGGGACGACGTGACCAAGGCCAAGGAGGAGCTGGAGGAGATCATCACCCAGATCACCGGGGAGATGACCGGCATCTTCAAGACCCAGTTTGCCCTGATCGACGAGAATTTCCAGCAGACCTTCCAGGAGCTGTTCCGGGGTGGACGGGCCTCGCTGAGCCTGGACGACCCGGAGGACGTGCTCAACTGCGGCATCGAGATCAAGGTGCAGCCCCCGGGCAAGGCCCTCAAGACGCTGTCCCTGCTGTCCGGTGGGGAGCGGGCCTTTGTGGCCATCGCCCTGTACTTTGCCATTCTGAAGGTGCGCCCCACCCCCTTCTGCGTGATGGACGAGATCGAGGCGGCCCTGGACGACGCCAACGTGGTGCGCTTTGCCCGATATTTGCGTAAGATGAGCAGTAAAACCCAGTTCATCGTCATCACCCACCGCCGGGGAACCATGGAGGAGTCGGACGTGCTCTACGGGGTCACCATGCAGGAGCAGGGCGTCAGCCGGATGCTGACGATCAACCTGAATGAGGTGGAGAAGGAACTGCATATCAAGTAATAGCAGCGCATCCGGCTGACGCCCGCCGCCGGAAGGCGGGAAAAAATCGGAGCGGCAGCGGAGATTTGCGCAGGGCGGATGCATCAGATGCCAGTCGGAGGGAAGGAGACGCCATGGGACTGTTTGACAAGATTAAAAAAATCGGCATCTTCAGCGGGTTCTCCCAGCTGGATGACGATTTCTATGACCAGCTGGAGGAGTCGCTGGTCATGGCCGACATGGGGGCCCAGACCACCCTGGAGGCGGTGGAGGAGCTGCGGGCCCGCTGCCGCCAGGAGAAGATCAAGGACGTGGAGGGGGCCAGGGCCTGCATGCGGGAGATCCTGACCCAGGCCCTCTCCCAGCAGGACTGCGCCATGGAGCTGTCCAGGCCGCCGGCGGTGGTGCTGGTCATCGGGGTCAACGGGGTGGGCAAGACCACCTCCATCGGAAAGCTGGCCGCCCGCTGGCACGGGGAGGGGAAAAAGGTCCTGCTGTGCGCGGGGGATACCTTCCGGGCCGCCGCTGCCGACCAGCTGGCCGTCTGGGCCCAGCGGGCTGGGGTGGAGCTGATCCGCCAGCACGAGGGGGCCGACCCCGCCGCCGTGGTCTATGACGCCATGGCCGCGGCCAAGGCCAGGCGGGCCGACGTGGTGCTGGTGGACACCGCCGGGCGGCTGCACAACAAGCAGAACCTGATGAACGAGCTGAACAAGATCTCCCGGGTCATCCAGCGGGAGTGCCCGGACTCCAGCCGGGAGAATCTGCTGGTGCTGGACGCCACCACCGGACAGAACGGTCTGATCCAGGCCAAGCAGTTCTCCCAGGCGGCCCAGGTGACCGGCATCGTGCTGACTAAGCTGGACGGCACGGCCAAGGGTGGCATCGTCATCGCCATCGCCAAGGAACTGGGCGTGCCGGTGAAGTACGTGGGTGTGGGGGAAGGGGTGGACGACCTGCAGCCCTTTGATCCACAGGCCTTTGTCCAGGCGCTGCTGTGAGAGACATCTGGATCACGCTGCTGGCATTGACAGTGGTCTACTGCATCGTTTATGCCATAAAGCCCACGGTTTCCCGTTCCTTTCAGCAAAAATATGGAAAGGACGGCCCGCCAAAGTCCGCGATCCGGACCGCCCGGATCGCCGGGGCGGCGATTGCCGTGGTGGGGGCGGCGGTTCTTCTCTACCTGCTGATCTGGGGAAGGCCGGGGAGCTGAAGGCAAAAGCTGGGCAAGACAAGGAGGAAACAGCATGGCTCGATTGGATGGACGTGCATACGATGAGCTGCGAAACGTAGAATTTCAAACGGATTTTGTGCGCTTTCCCGAGGGGGGCGTGCTGCTCACCTGGGGCAATACCAAGGTGCTGTGTTGCGCCAGCGTGGAGCGCTTTGCCCCCCGGCATGTACCGGAGGGGACGGGCTGGGTGACGGCGGAGTACGCCATGCTGCCCCGGGCCAACCGGGAGCGCTCCCGCCGGGACGTCTCCCGGCTGAAGCTGGCCCCCCGCTCAGCGGAGATCCAGCGGCTCATCGGCCGTTCCCTGCGGGCGGCGGTGGATCTGACCCTGCTGCCCGATCTGACCATCACCGTGGACTGCGACGTGCTTCAGGGGGATGGGGGTACCCGCACCGCCTCGGTCACCGGCGGGTTTGTGGCCCTGGCCCTGGCCTGCCGGAAGCTGGTGGCGGACGGGGTGCTGATCCGCAGCCCCATCCAGCACATGGTGACGGCGGTGTCCGCTGGCATCGTGGACGAGCGGCCCATGCTGGACCTGTGCTATGAGGAGGACTCCCAGGCCCAGGTGGACCTGAACTGTGTGATGAACGAGGCTGGGCACATCGTGGAGCTGCAAGGCACTGGGGAGGGCAGGGCCTTCACCGTGGCGGAGCAGCGGGGGCTGGTGGAGCTGTGCCAGAAGGGTATTGAGGCGCTCCAGCAGATGCAGAAAGCGGCATTGGGGGGCAGGATATGAAATTGGTACTGGCCAGTCAGAATGGGAAAAAGCTGCAAGAGATGGCGCAGATCCTGTCCCAGCTGGGGGTGGAAGTGTGCTTGCAGCGGGATGTGGGGGTAAACGTGGAGGTGGAGGAGACCGGGACCACCTTTGAGGAGAACGCCCGGCTCAAGGCCCAGGCGGTGATGGAGGCCAGCGGCCTGCCCGCTATCGCCGATGACTCGGGGCTATGCGTGGACGCGTTGGGAGGCGCGCCGGGGGTGTATTCCGCCCGGTACGGCGGACCCGGCCTGGACGACGCGGGCCGGTGCCGTCTGCTTTTGGAAAACCTAAAGGGCCAGCCCAGGGCGGCCAAGTTCGTATCGGTCATCACCTGCTGCCTGCCCGACGGGACGGTGCTCACCGCCCGGGGGGAGTGCCCTGGCACCATCGCCTTTGCCCCCATGGGAGAGGGCGGGTTTGGCTACGACCCGGTGTTCTTCCTGCCCAAACTGAAAAAGACCTTTGCCCAGCTCTCGCCGGAGGAGAAGAACGCCATCTCCCACCGGGGCCAGGCTCTGCGGGCCTTCCAGCTGGAGCTGAAGCATCATCTGGGACGGTGATGGGACAAGGGTGCGGCGGGGCTTGGCCCGCTGACGGCAAGGGGGAAAGGGAGGAAAGGTCATGGACTTGACAAGCAAGCAGCGGGCGCAGCTGCGTGGGCTGGCCAATGGGCTGGATACCATCGTGCACCTGGGCAAGGATGGGGTGGGGGACAACCTGATCCAGCAGACGGACGACGCGCTGGAGGCCCGGGAGCTGATCAAGGGCAGGGTGTTGGACAACTGTCCCCTGTCTGCCCGGGAGGGGGCGCAGGCGCTGGCCAAGGCCACCCGCAGCGATGTGATCCAGGTCATCGGGAGCAGGTTTGTGCTGTATCGGGAGAGCCACAGCAAGGAGAAGGACAAGCGGATCAAGCTGGTTCGATGAGCTGGAAGCGCCCGGGGGCTGTGCCAGACCGGGGGAAAGGTGGTGGATGGCATGAAAATCGGCCTTTATGGTGGGACGTTCAATCCGCCCCATCGGGGTCACTTGGCGGCGGCCCGGGCGGCGGCGGCCACCCTGGAGCTGGACCGATTGATCTTCATCCCGGCGGGGACGCCGCCCCACAAGGACCTGCCCGCCGGCAGCCCCACCGACGTTCAGCGGCTGGAGATGACCGCCCTTTTGGCCGACCAGATGCTGGATCCAGAGCTGGTTCGGGTGTGGGATGGAGAGGTACGCCGTCCAGGGAAGAGCTATACCGTGGACACTCTGCGCCAAGCATCCCAACAGTGGCCTGGGGCGCAGCTGTGGCTTCTGATGGGAGCGGATATGTTTGACACTCTCCAGCAGTGGCACAAGCCGGAGGACATCCTGTCCCTGGCGGGGGTGTGCGCCTTTGGGCGGACCTCTGGTGACGCTTTGGCCCTGCTGCAGCCCCAGGCAGAGCGGTTGCGCCGGGACTATGGGGCACAGGTGGTGACCATGGCCATTCCCGGCCAGGAGCTGGTGGACGTCTCCTCCACCCAGCTGCGCGCCCTGCTGGCCCGGGGGGAGGGCGCAGCCTATCTGCCCCAGGCGGTATACGGTTACATCCTGCGGAAAAAGCTATATGGGACCCAAGCGGAGCTGGACCGGCTCACCATGGAGCAGTTGCGCTGCGTCTCCTACTCCATGGTGAAGGCCAAGCGGCTGGCCCATATCCGTGGGGTAGAGGAAGAGGGGGCACGGTTGGCCGCGCGCTGGGGGGCGGACCCGGAGGAGATGCGCCGGGCGGGCATCCTCCACGACTGCACCAAGTACCTGGGCCGGCAGGAGCATCTGGAGATCTGCCGCCGGTACGGTATGGCACTGGATGGGTTGGAGCTTGGTTCGGAGAAGCTGCTGCATGCTAAAAGCGGGGCAGCCCTGGCCAAAGCCGTGTTTGGGCAGAGCCCGGCGGTGGTCCAGGCCATCCAATACCACACCACGGGGCGGGGCGATATGACGCTGGAGGAGAAGCTGCTCTACCTGGCCGACTATATGGAGCCCACCCGGGACTTCCCGGAGGTAGCGCAGATGCGCCGCCTGGCCTATGAGGACTTGGACCGGGCGGTGCTGATGGGGGTGGAGCTGTCCATCCAGGAGATGCGGGCGCTGGGCCGCCAGATCCACCCCAACACCTTGGAAGCGGAGCAGACACTGCGGAAAGGACTTTCACTATGACGGGAAACCACGGCAACAGAAAGAGAGAGACGCCCGGTGGGCGGCGGAAGGAGTGGCGACGGGCGATCATCCTGATCGTGCTGGCGGTGATCATGGTGCTGGCGGCCACCATTGCTGCGCTGTGGAGCCGGTGGGTGCGGCGGCCCGATCTGCCCGGCGGCGACCCCAACGCCAGCGGGGGGCCGGACAGCAGCGCGGGAGTGGACATCGACTCAGTCCAGCCCAAGGTGAGCGGGGCGCGCAAGAGCGAGGACTTTTACACCATCCTGATCTTTGGGCCCGACGAGACCTCGGGGCTGACTGACGTGATGATGCTGGTGTCCTACGACGTGACCAACCAGCAGGCCACGGTGATGTCCTTCCCCCGGGACACCCTGATCAACTCCAGCGGCCGGTCGGTGACCCAGAAGATGCTCAATGCGGTATATAACCGGTACGGCCAGGGGGAGGCGGGGGTCCAGGGGCTTAAGAGCGAGGTGGCTGAGCTGGTGGGCTTTGTCCCCGACTACTATGTGATGATCGACTGGCAGCTCGTGGGGGAAATGGTGGACGCCATTGGCGGGGTATGGTTTGACATCCCATACCATATGGATTATGATGATCCCTATCAGGACCTGCACATCCACTTCGAGCCGGGCAACACCTTCCTGAACGGGGAGGACGCCATGAAGGTGATCCGCTGGCGGCACAATAACTACGGCAGCCCCTATGGAAACCCGGGAGGCGGCAGCGACATCACCCGGATTGAGATGCGCAACGACTTTCTGAAGGCGGTGCTCAGCCAGACCCTCCAGCTCAAGAATGTCACCAAGATCGGGGAGCTGGCCTCCCTGTTCGGGGAGCGGGTCACCAGCGACCTGACCATTGAGAACCTGTTCTGGTTCGGCTCCCAGGCGGTGATGGGTGGGCTGAGCGTGGACGATGTGAACTTCGTCACCATGCCCTACTATGGCGTGGCCCAGGGCAACCCCTACTACGGCCGGGTCTATCCCAACCAGAGCGCCCTGCTGGAGCTGATCAACGAGTCGTTAAATCCCTTTGTGGACGAGGTGACCCTCAACGAGCTGGACCTGATCACGGTGAACAGCAACGGCACCCTGTCCTCCAGCACCGGGGTGCTGGCCGATCCGTCGGCGGGCGTTCCGTCTGTGGTATCCACACCAAGGCCGGAGCCGTCGACCCAGCCCAGTACCCCAGCCGTCTCCCCGCCGCCCCAATCCAGTGCCCCGGTGACCCAGGAGCCAGAGGTGTCTCAGGAGCCGGTGGCTTCAGAGGGGCCGGCAGCTTCCCAAGATCCCGGAATATCGGAGCAACCGGGGACGGACCCGCCGGCCGCTGCTTCCGTTCCCACCGGCCTGGCGGGGGCTTAGGGGGAGACACAACCATAAAGGCAAAGGAAAGGAGCAGCAGCTTTGTTGACAGCGGAAGAACTGACCGCCATCGCCGTGCGGGCTTTGGACGGGAAGAAGGGAGAGGACATCCGGGTGCTCTACACCCGGGACCAGACCACGTTGGCCGACTACTTCGTGCTGTGTACAGGCACCTCCGCCACCCAGGTGCGGGCCCTGTGCGAGGCGGTGGAGGAGGCCATGGATCTGCGGGGGGAGGCGCCCCACCACATCGAAGGGCACCGGGGCGGGGAGTGGACCCTACTGGACTACTCGGCGGTGGTGGTCCACGTGTTCACCACCCAGGCCAGGCAGTTCTATGCCCTGGAGCGGCTGTGGTCGGATGCCGTGCCGGTGGATCCGGCCCGCTACCTGGATGGGGCGGGGCAGGGCTGAGCGGCCGCGGGTTGGGCCCCAGGGCGATCATGAGGAAAAGGTGTGAGCACAATGGAAGCACAAGCAAAGCGGAAGGTCATGCTCTCTGGCATCCAGCCCAGCGGGGATCTGCATCTGGGCAACTATCTGGGGGCCATCCAGAACTGGCGGGACCGGGCGGAGGAGTTTGACTGCTACTATTTCATGGCAGACCTGCACACCATCACAGTGCGGCAAACCCCCGCCGACCTGCGCCGGCGCACCCTGGAGCAGTTGGCCCAGTACATCGCGTGCGGCCTGGATCCGGAGCGCAACACCCTGTTCATCCAGTCCCACGTGCCCCAGCACGCCCAGCTGGGCTGGGTGCTCAACTGCTTTACCATGTTTGGGGAGCTGTCCCGGATGACCCAGTTCAAGGACAAGTCGGCCAAGCATGGGGACAACGTCAACGGGGGGCTGTTCACCTACCCGGCCCTCATGGCGGCGGACATCCTGCTCTACCAGCCCGACTATGTGCCGGTGGGGGAGGATCAGAAACAGCATGTGGAGCTGACCCGGAACATCGTCCAGCGCTTCAACGGCATCTACGGCGAGGTCTTTAGGATGCCGGAGCCGTATATCCCCAAGGCTGGGGCCCGGATCATGGGACTGACCGCGCCGGACAGCAAGATGAGCAAGTCTGCCCCCGAGGGGTGCGTGTTTCTCATGGAGCGGCCGGAGGACATCCAGCGCAAGTTCAAGCGGGCGGTGACCGACAGCGACACCGAGCGGTGTGTGCGCTACGACCCGGCAGCTAAGCCCGGGGTGTCCAACCTGATGAACATCTATAGCGCCGTCACCGGCAAGGACTATGCCCAGATCGAGCGGGAGTTTGACGGCCAGGGCTACGGCGCGTTCAAACCGGCGGTGGGGGACGCGGTGATCGAGGCGCTTCGTCCCATCCGGGAGGAGGCCGAGCGCATTCTGAAGGATAAGGCCTATCTGGAGCAGGTATACCGTACGGGTGCGCAGCGGGCGGGCTATGTGGCCGACAAGACCCTGTGCAAGGTCTATCGAAAAGTGGGGTTTGTGGCCCTGTAAGCCGAGAGAGGAGCTGCGGTGAGATGCCAAATATAGAGACGATCGCACAGCCGGGCCAGATGCTGGACATGGGCAGCGTGGGCATGATCCTGCTCACCCTGCTACTGGCGGCGGTGGTGGCCTGCGTGCTCACTCCGCTGGTCAAGGCGTTCTCGGTGAAGGTGGGGGCCATCGACGTGCCCAAGGACGACCGGAGGATGCACAACCGCCCCATTCCCCGGCTGGGTGGGCTGGCCATCTTCCTGGGCTTCATGTTTGCGGTGGTGCTGATGGTGCCGCTGAACGGGGAGGAGCGGGGGATGCTGCTGGGGGCGGTGATCATCGTGGTGTTGGGGGTGTTTGACGACATCCATGCCCTGCCGGCCAAGCTGAAATTCGTGGTGCAGATTGCCGCGGCGCTGGTGTCGGTATTGGCGGGCAACCAGATCCGCATCCTTTCCAACCCCAACCTGCTCAGCGACAACCCGATCTGGGTGTTGGAGGACTGGCTGGCCATCGTCTTATCGGTGGTCTGGGTGGTGGCCATCACCAACGCGGTCAACCTCATCGACGGGCTGGACGGGCTGGCCTGCGGGGTGTCCACCATCAGCTCGGCCACCATGCTGGTCATCGCCCTTCTGGTCAGCGAACTGAATGTGGCCATGATCATGGGCGCGCTGGTGGGGGCCTGCATCGGTTTTCTGCCCTACAACTTCAACCCGGCCAAGATCTTCATGGGGGATACGGGGGCCACCTTCCTGGGCTTCATCATGGCCAATATGTCCATCCAGGGGATGTTCAAGATGTATACCATCATCTCCTTTGTGGCGCCCTTTCTGGTGCTGGGCTTGCCCATCTTCGACGTTTGCTTTGCCGTGATCCGCCGGCTATCCAAGGGGCAGAGCCCCATGCGCCCTGACCGCAGCCACGTCCACCACCGGCTGATCGACATGGGCCTGTCCCAGAAGCAGGCGGTGGGTATGCTCTATGTGATCTCCGCCATCCTGGGGCTGTCTGCGGTGGTGCTCACCACCAGCGGGGCGCTGCGGGCTATGATCTTTTTGGCCGCGGCGGCCCTGGCCGCGCTGCTGGCCTGGCGGGTGCTGGTCGCGGGGCACACAGGGGGCGCCCGGCCCGGGCAGCCAAAAGGGGAGAAGGATGAGGGGGAGGAGGAACAGCATGGGCCGTCTGAGCGCTGAAGGGCCAATCAAGGTGCTGTCCATCTTTGGCACCCGGCCGGAGGCCATCAAGATGGCCCCCCTGGTCAAGGAGCTGGAGGGGCGGGAGGAGTTTGAGAGCTGCTGCTGTGTCACCGCCCAGCACCGGCAGATGCTGGACGGAGTGCTGGATATCTTCCGGATCCAGCCCCAGTTTGACCTGGACATCATGGAGCCGCGGCAGAGCCTGTCCACCATCACCAGCAAATGCCTGCTGGGGCTGGAGGGGGTGCTGGAGCAGACCCGGCCAGACCTGGTGCTGGTCCATGGGGATACCTCCACCACTTTTGCCGGGGCGCTGGCCGCCTTTTACCAGAAGATTGCTGTGGGCCATGTGGAGGCCGGGCTGCGCACCGGAGACCGGTACGCCCCCTTTCCCGAGGAGATGAACCGCTCCCTGGTCGGCCGCCTGGCCACGCTGCACTTTTGCCCCACCCCAGCCAACCGGGACAACCTGGCCCTGGAGGGGATCACCCAGGGGGTGTACGTCACTGGGAATACGGTGATTGATGCCTTGCGCACAACGATTGTAAAGGATTATCATTTTGCAACTGAGATCCTCAATCAGATTGACTATGAGGGCCGGCAGGTGGTGCTGGTGACCTGTCACCGGCGGGAGAACTACGGGCAGCCCATGGAGCAGATCATGTCGGCGCTGGCCCAGCTGGCCCGGCGCTATCCCCGCCAAGTGGAACTGATCTATCCGGTGCACCTGTCCCCCGTGGTGCAGCAGGCCGCCCACCGCCATCTGGACGGGCTGGACAACGTGCACCTGATCCCGCCTTTGGCGGCGGACGAGATGCACAACCTGATGGCCCGCAGCTACCTTGTGATGACCGACTCAGGCGGCTTGCAGGAGGAGGCCCCCGCCCTGGGCAAACCGGTGCTTGTCCTGCGCCGGGAGACGGAGCGGCCTGAGGCGGTGGAGGCGGGCACGGTGAAGATCGCGGGGGTGGAGACCGGGCGGATCCTGGAGATGAGCGCAGAGCTTTTGGAGTCCCCGGCGGCCTATCGCCAGATGGCCCACGCAGTCAATCCCTATGGGGACGGACAGGCATGCCGCCGGATCGCCGACGCCATCGCCTATGCCTTTGGGCGGGCGCAGCGGCCGCCGGAGGCCTTTTCGGGCAAGGGCTGAGGGCCACTGTCCAGCGTGGAAGGGGGGAGTGACTTGGAGGACAGAAAGCGAACCATCCTGGCAGTGCTCATCGCCTGCGTCGTGCTGGTGGCGGTACTGTACAGCTTTGGGCTGAACCTGTTCATCCAGACCCCGGAGCTGGAGGCGCCCGTACTGAACGCTTCTTCCAGCCCGGGACAGGCCACCGGAGATCCGGCGGCAGGGGGCATCCCGGTGGAGATCACGCCCCAGACCGTCCAGCTGGCCATCTCATCCCTGAGCCGGTATGAGAGTTACAGCCGGAGCGTTTCGGCGACCTATCTGGAGGATGGAGCGGTGGTGGGCTCCATCGCCGCCCAGGTCTGGGAGGAGGATGGCTGGGTGCGCACTGATGCCACTTTGCCCTCCGGCCTGGTGGAGTGCTCCCTTGTGGGCGAAGGGCAGCTCTGGCTGTGGTATGACGGCCAGGACCAGGTATACCAGGCTCCCGCCGGCGATCACAGTGCCGATCTGGCTCAGCGCCTGCCCACCTATGAGGATGTGCTGGCGCTGGATCCGGCGGGGATTACCCAGGCGGGCTATGTGGAGCGGGATGGGCAGGCGTGCATCTATGTGGAGTTTGAGCATGAGCAGTTGGGCTACCTGTACCGGTACTGGATCTCGGTGAACAGCGGCCTGCTCATCGCAGCCCAAACCGAGGCGGAGGGGCAGGTGGTCTATGAGATGAGCTCTCATCAGGTCACCAGCCCCCTGTCCGGGACGGGGGACTGGTTTGTCCTGCCCGACGGGACGTCGCCCCGGGACTGATCAATCCTCTCCCAGGCCCAGCAGCAGCATCAGCCCAAGGGTGATGACCAGCTCCAGGTTATCCCCCTCCAGGTAGAGGAAGAGGATGATCAGCACCAGCAGGATGTCCCCGGTATCCAGCCGCTCCAGGGAGAAATGTTTCCGCAAACCGCCCAGCAGCTGGCCCAGGCTGCCGGTGAGCTCGCCCAGCACGGGGGAGTGGGAATGGCCAGAGGCGGGAGCTTGGGCTGACTGGGCCTCTGACTGGGCCTGATCCTGGGTGTCCTCCGGCTCGGCGTCCAGGACGATGAACTCTGGATTTCCCTGATAGTGGTTATACATGGGGATCCTCCCTTGGGCGCAGCAGCTCCAGCCCCATCCGGATCAGCCGGGAGAGCTTGGCGATCTGGATGGCCTGATCCAGCCGGGCGTAGCGGCGCTCCTTGACAAAGGGGCGCAAGGCGTGGAGCAGGGCCACCCGGCCGTCGTCCTGGCTGTTGTACCGGCTCATCAGCTGGACTGCCCCGGAGATCAGGCGGGGATCCACCTGGCTCAGGGCGCCCAGCAGGCCGCCTCCCTCCGGTTCGGCGGTCGGGGCGGGGGGCGTCTCCCGCTCCGGCGCAGGCGGGGGATCGCCGGCGGGGGGCGGGGCGGAGGCGGAGCCCTTCCCCAGGGACTGGGCCAGGGAGAAGATTTGCTCCATGGCCTTGGGATTGCTCAGGATCCCCTCCAGCTTTTCCTCCAGTTCACTCACGCCGCGCCCCTCCCCTCCAGAGCTGTTGTTATTTCAGTTTCTCCTTCATCTTCTGGATCAGCTGGGCCCCTTCCGGGTCAGCCATCAGCCGGCGGATGGCGCCCATCAGCTGTCCGGTATCCCCTTTGGCAGCTTTGCCGGCAGCCTGCTCCAGATCACCTCCGGTCCCTTGGCGGAGCATATCGAAGAGCTTTTGGGTTTCGGGCGCGGTCTTGAGCTGTTCCAGCTTGGCCGAGTCGCCCAGCAGCCGGGAGGCCTGGGGGTCGTTGCGCAGTGAATCGAAGCCTGGCATGGCAATTCCCTCCGTTTCCGATGAAACCCCGAGTGGGGCTTCCTGTCCCAGTATATGTAGCAAGCGGGAAAGGGTGAACCCTGTGAAGATCGCAATTTTTTCAGACTCCCACGGACAGGTGGACCGGATGGCCGCCGCCGTGGAGCGGGAGCGTCCTGACCGGGTGTTCTTCCTGGGGGACAACCTACGGGATGGACAGGCCCTATCCGGCCGGTATCCCCACATCCCCATGGATGTGCTGCGGGGCAACTGCGACTGGGAGCCGGGGCCGGATGAGCTGCTTGTGGAGGTGGAGGGGGTGCGCTTCCTGCTGGTGCACGGCCATCTGCAACGGGCAAAGTCAGGCCTGGATGGGCTGCTGGCCGCCGGGCGGCAGGCGGGGGCAGACATGGTCTGCTTTGGCCACACCCACCGGGGATTGAACCTGCCGGCGGGGGATGGGCCCTGGCTGTTCAACCCCGGCACGGCGGGCGGCGTGCGGGCGCGGCCTGGCTACGGCGTGGTGGAGGTGGAGGCGGGTAAGCTGAATGCGTGGCTGAAATAGATTGAAAAAGAGACCGACGCAAGGGATTTCCCTTGCGCCGGTATGGGGCTTATGCGTGGCTACTGCGTGGGGCGCGCTCATTGCGAAACAGAAGCGTGATGCACCACAGGGCGGCGATGCCCACCACCGTATAGATGATGCGGGCCAGCCAGGTCCCGGAGCCACCGCAGAGGAAGGCCACCAGGTCAAAGTTGAACAGACCGATGGCGCCCCAGTTCAGGCCGCCGATGACGGCCAAGGTCAGGGCTAATTTATCCAAAAACATGGTAGAAAACCTCCTTGCCTCCACGGGGATAGTTTGTGCGACGGCAAGGAAGAAATGCTGGAAAGTTTTGATGTTTTGACGGGGTTCAATGCGCTTTGGGAGGGATCTGAGTATGGGAAAAAGAATAGCGAAACGGGCTGGGATCGCCTTGCTCATCATCGCCGGGCTGTTGGGGCTGCTGCTTCTGCTTTCCTGGGTCAACCACAGGATCCAGCTGGCTCGGGAGGAGGCAATCTATCAACCGATGGGTAAACAGGTTGCAGTAAACGGGCATTCTATGAACGTCTATACGGAAGGGAACGGCGAGGTCACCCTGGTGTTCCTGTCCGGGAGCGGAACCTGTTCCCCGGTTCTGGATTTTAAATCTTTGTATTCGCTTTTAAGCAGCCGTTACCGGATTGCCGTGGTGGAACGGGCGGGCTATGGATTTAGTGAGGACACCAACCTGTCACGGGACCTTGATACGGTTCTCTCTGAGACCCGGCAGGCGCTGTCCGCCGCTGGGCTTTCCGCACCATATATAGTATGCCCCCATTCCATGTCTGGCATCGAGGCGCTCTACTGGGCGCAGCAGTATCCGGAGGAGGTAACGGCCATCATTGGCCTGGACATGGCGGTCCCGGAGGCATACGGGGAGATGGAGATCAACCTGTTTGCCATGCAACTGTCCTCCTTTGCCGCGCGGGTTGGCTTGACCCGGTGGATCCCCGGGCTTGCGGAGAGCGACGCGATCCGCCATGGGACCCTCACGCAGGAGGAGAAGGACCTGTACCGGGCGGTTTTCTACCGTTCCACCCTGACCACGGCCATGCGTAATGAGACGAAAGAGATCAAAGCCAGTGCGGAAACAGTGGCCAACGGCGGCCCGGTGGACGTGCCGCTGCTGATGTTTGCCTCTGACGGATCAGGCGGAACCGGATTTGACGAGCAGACTTGGAGGGGGTTTCAGCACAATTTCGCAGCTGACCTCCCCAATGCGCAGGTGGTAGAGCTGGACTGCCCGCACTATGTTCATGACTACCAATACGAAGAAATCTCGGAAGAGATGATGGGGTTTATTGGCGAATTGCCGTGATGAGTGCGTCCTCTACTTCGCCTGGGTCAGCGCCTTAGGGCCGAATCCGTGGGGCATCAGCTCATGCAGCGGGAAAGAGACAAACTGCCGGTCGGCCCGGGCCACCAGTACGGTGAGGTTGGGATTGAACTCATAGAGCATCTGCCGGCAGGCGCCGCAGGGCCAGCAGTAGTCGGCGCTGTTGCCCACGATGGCGATGCGCTCCAGACCATCCCGGCGCCCTTCGCTCACCGCTTTGACCAAGGCGGTGCGCTCGGCGCAGATGGTGGAGCCATAGGCGGCGTTTTCCACATTACAGCCGGTGAACACGGCCCCATCGGCACAGGCGATGGCGGCGCCCACGGGAAACTTGGAATAGGGGACATAGGACCGCTCCAGCATTTGGAAGGCCAAGTCCACCAGCTCTTTGTCTGACAGCATTTGCTTCAGCTTCCTTTCCATTGGGATACCGCCATTATAGGCCGGGGTGGGAAAAGACGCAAGAGGCAATCGGGGTGGCCCGGCCAGACAGTAGGGCCTGGCAAGAGGTTTTTTGGTTGCAAAAGTCGGGGGTTTCTGCTATACTATATCACGCTTTCCCGTGGTCCGCCACCCTGTGGGGTATCCTGCGGAGGCGGGGTTCGCCCGATGATTGAAAAAAGGAATGATGAGAATGACCGACAAGGAACAGCAGGGCAAACGCCGTCAGGCAGAGGACGCAGCTTTTCACCGGATGCTGCTCTGGCTGCTGGGCGCGGTGGTGGCGGAGCTGGTCATCCTGCTTGTCAAGCATTTTTATGTGGACATCACCGGAGCGGCCTGGCGAGTAGCGGTGGCCCAGGGTCTGCTCCTGTTTTTCCGGGTGTACCGGTTCCTGGGCATCGCGCTGGCGGGGGCAGCCGTGGTATGGGCGGTGCAGGCGGCCCGGCGGGGCAAGGGTGTGCTGCTGCCCAGGATCCTGATCGGGGCTGCCCTCTTCCTGTTGGTGGTGTCTTGGGTGGCCTACCACTTCTATGACGAAGGGGTGCGGGTGCTGCTGGTGCTGCCGGCCATTGGGGCGGTGCTCATCCTGGTCTACTTCCTGTACCAGCGCTCCTTCTTTGTCAACACGGCGCTTACTGGGTGCGGGATGGCGGCGCTATGGATCTACCGGGCTTACTATCTCAGCCATTCCGGAGCGGTCACAGCCTGCTTCCTCGCGGCCTGGGTGGTGCTGGCTGGGGTTGCGGCGCTGTGCTGGCGGTTGCGGCAGTCGGGCGGGGTGCTGGGCGGTGTGCGGCTGATGCCGGCGCGCTCCTACTATGTGAGCACTTGGGTCACCTGCGGGATCGTGGCCGCGGCGCTGGCGGCAGGGCTGGTGCTGGGCACGTCGGCGGCGCTCTACCTCATCTTTGGCCTGGTCGGCTGGCTGTTCTGCCAGGCGGTGTTCTTCACTGTAAAACTGATGTGAGAAAGGCCCGCCCTTGAAAGGGCGGGCCGGGCGTCCCAGCGGCGGGGGAATTTCCCACGCCGCTGTTTTTGTACCATCAATGGGCATGGCTGTGGCCGGGGCTGAGCAGGAGCAGCACCCCAAGGGCAAAGCCCACCACGGTGGCCAGGACGGTCCACCGGGAGCGCCATTGGCGGCCGGCCTCGGGCAGCAGCTCAAAAAAGACCACGTAGAGCATGGCCCCGCCGGCGATGCTCATCAGGATGGACAGGGCCATGGGGGTGTGGCCGCCGATGAAGTAGCCGACCAGGGCGCCGGCCACGGTGGGCAACCCGCTGAGGGCGGCTACACCCACCGCGCCGCGGACCTTGCTTCCGTCATGGAGCAGGGGGATGGCGATGCTCATCCCCTCCGGGATGTTGTGCAGCCCGATGGTGACGGCGGACAGCGTGCTGGCCCAGCAGATGCCGTGGGCGGCCACGGTGGTGCCAACGGCCATACCCACGGGCATATTGTGTAGGGCCACCGCTGCGGCCAGCACGATGCCGGCGGTATGCAGGTCATGGCGGCCGCAGGCGCAGTGGTGGGAGCCGTGGCCGTGGCTGTGGTGGGCGCTTTTGTCAATCCAGCCGTTGAGCAGGAAGGTGAGGGCGAATCCGGCCACCAGGAAGAGGGGAGGCAGATAGTCTGTCTCAGTGGCCTCCATGGCCTGGGGCACCATGTCGAAGGACACAATGCACAGCATCAGCCCCGCGGTGAAGGAGAGCAGCAGGCCGGTAGCCCGGGAGGACTCCCGCCGGAGCAGGGCGGCCAGTCCGCCGCCCAGGGCGAGCCCGCCCACTCCGGTGAGCAGGGTAAGCAGGATGAGAAAGGTTAAAATCTGTGGCATCGGGGACGCTCCTTTGTCAAAATGAGGGGCTGGGCCCGTCGGGGATATTCCCCGGGAACGGGTTGGGCTGGGCAAGGCGCTGCTTACGGTACTGGGATGGGGACTGGCCCAGCACGTCCTGGAAGGCCTGGGTGAACTTCCCCTGGGTTTCATAGCCTACCTGGGAGGCCACATCGGCGATGCGCACGTCCGAATCCAGCAGCAGCTGGGCGGCCCGTCGGACGCGGTAGCGCTTCATGTAGGCGGCGATGGGCAGCCCGTACGCCGCTTTGAAGCGCTGCTTCAGGGAGGTGGTGTTGATGAGGTAGCGCCGGGAGAGCTCCTGGATGGTGAAGCGCCGGTCCAGGTGAGTGGTGAGCAGGTGGTGGATGTCCCGGATCACCCGCTCCTGCTGGGCGCGGTAGGGGGTGAGCCGGGCAGGGTCGGGGGCCAGCCGGGCCAGCCACAGCAGCAGCTCCTGGACCTTCAGCGCGCACAGGGGAGACAGGTGGGCGGGCGGGGCGCGGTAGAGGGGATCGAAGATGCAGGCTGCATCCGGATCGCCAGGAAAGGTGGCGGCGCTGTGGGAAGGGGGGAGGTGCGCCAAAAGACGTTCCACAACCTCACTGCCCAGCCCGGGAAACGGGGAGCAGTCATGTTCCAGCGCCTCCGGGCTGAGCAATATGGACGCTCCTTGAAAAGATTCCAGGGGGAAGCGCAGGGCCAATCCCTCCTTGCCCGGATGGCCCAGGGCCAGCTCTCCCGGATCCAGCTCCCCTGGGGCGTTCTCCCCCGGATCCCACACCACCCGGCCCAGCCGGCAGTGGGTGACAGCCAGGATGGGGCCTGGAGCGGCAGGGGCGAAGTCCACTCGGCTGGCGGCAAAGCGCCACAGGCACACCTGCACGCCGGGAAGGGGCTGGTAGACGCCCACCGCCCCTCGGCCGTCCACTTGGGCGCGCAGGCCGGAGGGGAAGGGGGTGGGGCCGTCCTCCCCGGCGTGCCGCTCCACGGCCAGGCAGCCCACGGGCACCCGGGCCAGGGACTGTTCCAGCCGGGCAAATTCCTCTCGCATCATGGAATCCCTCCTCCGGGCATAGGATCAAGGGGAGGGACAGGCAATCTCCACCATGGCCTCGATCATGTGGTGCAGCAGCTGGGCCCGCTGGGTTTGGGCCGCCTTGTAGTAGACCTCCCGCCCTTCCCGGCGGCTGACGATGAGCCCGCCGCTCTTGAGCTGGCGCAGGTGGTGGGAGACCGCCGGGCTGCTCATCTCCACCATGGAGGACAGGTTGATGACGCACTGCTCGCAATGGCAAAGCAGCCAGAAGATGCGGATCCGGCTGCCGTCGCCCAGCTGCTTAAAGATGTCGGCCACGGTCTGGAACTGATCCAGCCGGGGTACCCGCTCCAGAATGGCCTCCGTTTTCTGCCCGTGGTCGTGGGGCAGCAGTTTCCCCATCATCCCGGTCCCTCCTTTGCGATGCGGCGCAGGGGCCGTCCGGCCGATGCGTTTGCAGCCAGTATATACAATTGAGCGGAAAAAGTCAACGCGTGGGCGTTTGGAGGAGATTGGGACTTGCAGCGCGGCCTGCTGTGAAGTAAGATAAAAAGAGGAAACACCAATGCATAGGGGGCGCACAGATGCTTTTGCAGCACGGGCAGATCGGACAAACCTACCGGGTGGAGGAGATCCGCCTGCCCTTTCAGCTCCAGCGCCGGCTGGAGGCGCTGGGGATGACCCGGCAGACGCCGGTGTCCGTCCTCAACCGCAAGGGGGATGGCATCCTCATCATCCGCCTGCGGGGGGCCAGGTTTGCCCTGGGGGCTTACATTACCCGGAACATCGAAGTGGAGGACGAGCCATGAGCGCTGGGCTGACCATCGGGTTCATCGGCAATCCCAACTGCGGCAAGACCACCCTGTTCAACGCCTATACCGGGGCCAACCTGAAGGTGGCCAACTGGCCTGGGGTCACGGTGGAGCGGGTGGAGGGGGCCATCCGGGACCATGGCCTGGACATCCGCCTGGTGGACCTGCCGGGCACTTACAGCCTGAGCTCCTACACCATGGAAGAGACGGTGGCCCGGCAGTTCATCCTCAGCGATGAGGTGGACGTGATGATCAACGTGGCCGACGCATCCACTCTGGAGCGCAGCCTGTATCTGACCCTGCAACTGCTGGAGCTGGGCAAGCCGGTGGTGCTGGCCCTGAACATGATGGATATCGTGGAGAAGCGGGGCATGGAGATCGACCTGCACCGCCTGCCAGAGATGCTGGGCATCCCGGTGATCCCGGTGTCGGCCCGGAAGCGGCGGGGGCTGGACATCCTGCTCCACGCCGCCGTTCACCACAAGGGGCACACCCAGCCCGACTGCCTGATCCACCACCACCGGGGGGGCAGCAGCGGCCGGGAGGAGCGCCATGCGCGGTACGCCATGGTCTACTCAGACGACATCGAGGATCAGATCGACCAGCTCACAGCCCAGCTGGAGCGGCGCTACCCAGAGCTGGACAACTACCGCTGGCATGCCCTGAAGCTGCTGGAGGGGGACCGGGAGATCACCCAGCGCTACCCGGTGGAGCTGCCCCAGGGGCAGCTGGGTAGCCGCGCATCGGATATCGTCAATCAGAAGTATGAATTCATCGAGGAGATCCTCCATGAGGTGCTGCTGCACAAGCAGCGCCAGGACCTGCTCACCCAGCGGGCTGATCGGGTGCTCACTCACCCGGTGTGGGGGATCCCGGCATTCCTGGCCATCATGGCCGTGGCCTTCTTCCTCACCTTTACCATAGGCGACTGGCTTAAGGGGTATTTTGAGCTGGCCGTGGGCTGGCTGTCCGATGGGGCGGCGGGCCTGCTGGCTGGAGCCCAGGTCAGCGGGGTGGTGTCCTCCCTGGTGGTGGACGGGGTGATCGGTGGGGTGGGAAGCATTGTGACCTTCCTGCCCAACATCCTGATCCTATTTCTCTGCCTGGCCCTGCTGGAGGACAGCGGCTACATGGCCCGGGTGGCCTATGTGATGGAGGGGATCATGAGCAGGCTGGGCCTGTCTGGCAAGGCGTTCATCCCCATGCTGCTGGGCTTTGGCTGCACGGTACCCGCCCTCATGGCCTCCCGGGCGCTGGAGAACCGGCGGGACCGGTACAAGGTGATGCTGGTCACCCCCTTCATGAGCTGCAACGCCCGGCTGACCATTTACATCCTGTTTGCCGAACTGTTCTTTCCCAACAGCGCCATGGCGGTGGCCTACTCCATGTACCTGATCGGCATCGGGGTGGCCATCGGGGTGTCCTGGGTGCTCCACCAGCTGGACCGGCGGGGCAGCGTCAATTATCTGATGATTGAGCTGCCCGACTACAAGCTGCCGGACGGCAGGACGGTGGCGATCTACGTCTGGGAAAAGGTGAAGGACTACCTGGGCAAGGCGGGCACCACCATCTTTCTGGCCACGTTGCTGCTCTGGCTGGTGCTGAACTTTGGCCCCCAGGGCTACGCCGGCGGGATGGGTGACAGCTTTGGGGCCTACATCGGCCGCTGGCTGGTGCCGGTCTTTGCCCCCGTTGGACTGGGCTTTTGGCAGATCGTGGTGGCGCTGATCGCGGGCATCTCGGCCAAAGAGGTGGTGGTGTCCAGCTGCGCGGTGCTCTTCGGCGTGGCCAACGCCGCCGCTCCGGAGGGGATGAACGCCTTTGCCGCTGCCCTGACCGGGATCGGCTTCGGGCCGCTCAACGCCCTGTGCCTGATGGTGTTTTGCCTGCTCTACATTCCCTGCGCGGCCACCCTGGCCACCATTCGCAAGGAGTCGGGCAGCTGGGCCTGGATGGGCTTTACCGCCCTGTTCCAGCTGGCGGTGGCCTGGGCGGTCACCTTCCTAGTTTACCAGCTGGGGCTGTTTCTGACCTGAGGCAGGCTGGAGGCGGCTTCCCCCGGGCCATCGCAACCTGGCCCAGCAGGGGAGGCGCCAAATTGGAAGCTGAATTTGCCCAATCGGAAGGATCTGATGAAAAATGGTTGACAAGATGGCCCAGGAAGCGTATGATGCCATTAGAATTAAAAGATTATTTAATTGATAAATAATCTTGTCCGAAAGGGGAAGCATAGCATGAAAAAAACCTATCAGATTGAAGTGGACTGCGCCAGCTGCGCGGATAAGATGGAGCAGGCCGCCCGCAAGACCGAGGGCGTCCAGGCCGCCACGGTGAATTTCATGACTCTAAAGATGATCGTGGAGTTTGCCGAGGGGCACGACCCCAAAGCGGTGATGGAGCAGGTGCGGAAGAACTGCAAACGGGTGGAGAGCGACTGCGAGATCTACCTCTGATCGACAGGAAGGAGAAAGCGCCCCAGGCAGTGTGCCCATGGCCGAGGGCGCTTTCTTAGCCACAAACAAATAAATAAGTATTTAATTGTTGAATGGGAAACTGAGGTGGTGAAGATGAGTAAGAAACAGCGCAGGATGCTGGTCAGGATCCTGGTGGCGGCGGCGCTGCTGGTCGGGTTGAACCTGATCCCGGCCCAAGGGTGGGCGCGCTTTGCCCTCTACCTGGTGCCATATCTGGTCATCGGCTATGACATCTTGCTCAAAGCGGGCAGGGGCATCCGAAATGGGCAGATCTTTGACGAGAACTTCCTCATGGCAGTGGCCACCATCGGCGCCATTGCCCTGGCACTGTACGCGGGCAGCGGGGACTACACCGAGGCCATCGCGGTGATGCTGTTCTACCAGGTGGGCGAGTGGTTCCAGAGCTATGCCGTGGGCAAGAGCCGCCGGAACATCAGCGCCCTGATGGACATCCGTCCCGACTATGCCAACGTGGAGCGGGCGGGCAGGCTGGAGCGGGTGGACCCGGACGAGGTGGAGGTGGGGACGATCATTGTGGTGCAGCCGGGGGAGAAGGTGCCGCTGGACGGGGTGGTGGACCAGGGCAGCTCCACCCTGAACACCAGCGCCCTGACCGGGGAGAGCCTGCCCCGGGAGGTGGGGCAGGGCGACGAGATCATCAGCGGCTGCATCAACCTGACGGGGGTGCTGCGGGTGCGCACCACCAAGCCCTTTGGGGAGTCCACCGTGTCCCGGATCCTGGACTTGGTGGAGAACGCCAGCTCCCGCAAGTCCCGCTCGGAGGACTTCATCACCAAGTTTGCCCGGGTGTACACCCCGGCGGTGTGCGGCGCGGCCCTGGTGCTGGCCGTGGTGCCGCCGCTGGTGCGCCTGGTGGGGCTGGGGCTGGATGGGGACTGGGGCACCTGGATCTACCGGGCCCTGACCTTCCTGGTGGCCAGTTGCCCCTGCGCCCTGGTGATCAGCATCCCCCTGTCCTTCTTCGCCGGTATTGGCGGGGCCAGCAAGGCCGGGGTTCTGGTGAAGGGCTCCAACTACCTGGAGACCCTGTCCCAGACCCGGACCGTGGTGTTTGACAAGACGGGCACCCTGACCCAGGGGGTGTTTGAGGTCAACGCCATCCACCACAGCGCCATGGAGCAGGCCAAGCTGGTGGAGTATGCCGCCCTGGCCGAGAGCGCCTCCTCCCACCCCATCAGCAAGAGCTTGCAGCGGGCCTATGGCAGGCCCATAGACCGTTCCCGGGTGGGGGAGATCCAGGAGATCAGCGGAAACGGCGTCATCGCTCAGGTGGATGGATTGGAGGTGGCCGCAGGCAACGACAAGCTCATGGAGCGCCTAAGAATCCCCTTCCGGCCCTGTCACAGCGTGGGCACCATCATCCACATAGCGGTGGACGGGGCGTACGCGGGGCACATCGTCATTGCCGACCGGGTGAAACCCACCGCCCAGCAGGCCATCCAGGACCTGAGGAAGGTGGGGGTGCGCCGGACGGTGATGCTCACCGGGGACGCCCAGCCGGTGGCCGATCAGGTGGCGGCCCAGCTGGGGATTGACCAGGTGGATGCCCAGCTGCTGCCCGGGGACAAGGTGGAGCGGGTGGAGTCGCTTTTACAGGCCGAGGGAGAGCGGGAAAAGCTGGCCTTTGTGGGCGACGGCATCAACGATGCGCCGGTGCTCAGCCGGGCGGATATCGGCATCGCCATGGGGGCCATGGGTTCTGATGCGGCCATCGAGGCGGCTGACGTGGTGCTCATGGACGACGATCCCAGGAAGATTGCCCAGGCCATCCGTATCTCCCGCAAGTGCCTGGCCATCGTCTACCAGAACATTGTCTTTGCCATCGGGGTGAAGCTGGCCTGCCTGCTGCTGGTGGCCTTTGGGGTTGCCAATATGTGGCTTGCCATCTTTGCCGACGTGGGGGTGATGATCCTGGCGGTGCTCAACGCCATCCGGGCCCTGTTTGCAGGGCGGGGTTGAGACGGCTTGGGAAAAGGCCCAGCTCCTACCGCGCAAGCGGCAGGAGCTGGGCTCTCAGTTTTGCTCACATCCGATTTTGATCTCCCCATTCGCACATCTGGTCCAGGATGGGGATGAGGGACTGCCCCCGGGGGGTCAGGCTGTACTCCACCTTGGGGGGGATCTGGGGGTACTCCTCCCGGTGGATCAACCCGTCGGCCTCCAGCTCCTTCAGGGTGGAGCTGAGGGTTTTATAGGAGATGCCGCCGATGTACCGCTTTATCTCGTTGAACCGCACCACTCCAAACTCCATCAGGGTATAGAGGACGGTCATCTTGTACTTGCCGTTGATGAGGGACAGGGTATAGCTAAACCCGGTGGCGCCCAGGCATTCGTCGGCGATACAGCGCTGGCCCATGAGAACACTCTCCTTTTGGTAAGTACCACACTTTAATGTGCGTACTTGAAACTTTGAAAGCTCATGCTATGATGATAACGGAAGAGCCGGGAACTGTCAAGCCATCCGGCACATCACAGTATGGGAGGTCACAAGCCATGAAAGAGCTGAAAGTGAAAGACTATGAAGAGATCTTGCACGCCGCTCAGCAGTATGTGGACGGCTGCGCTAAGGGGGACGGAGCGCTGATGAAGCTGGCGTTTCACCAGAGCGCTACCATCAACGGCGCGCCCATCCAGACCCTGTTTGACGGTGCCACCCAGGCCGGCCCGACGGACTGTGTGGCCCGGGTGGATGTCCTGGATGCTGTGCATGATATCGCAGTCATCCGCATCACGCTGGAGAACTACCACGGGGCGAACTATGTGGATTTCCATGCCCTGAAGAAAGACGAGGAGGGATGGAAGATCATGGCCAAGGTATTTACCGACGCCTAAGCCTCTTCACCCGAGCATTTGAATTTTAAAAGGTGGCGGCAGCCTTTGGCCGCCGAAGGCCCAAAAGGCTACGCCAAGAAGGAACGGACATCCCCCTGAGGATGTCCGTTTCTTCTTGGCGTAGTGGAACAATCAAATTTGAGCCTATTTTCTGATTGGCCTGCCATTTGGGATCGTTACGGTTCCATAGGTTTTGCAAGCAAGGGATCCAGGATCCTCTAATTCCAATTCCCATGTATCCATTATTTTTAGAATCGTCTGCAAGGAGCCGTCCACGCCTTGCATACTGCCAGTGACGTCAAACCCACCGACTGTCTCTGCCGCAGCTGTGGCAGTCTAGTAAGCCCAGCCATAGGCGAAAGGGATAGGGGAATGGATCATTCGATGCTGCACTAAGGTCTTCCTTAAACTAAAGTTCTAAATTTAGATTATGATTGTCCTGGACGTTTAAACCGGGATATGAGTTGATGTTCCATATCCTGGCCATACTCTCTCGGGCCATACATGCGGAAATGCCATGTTTTGTTCATCTCTTCCAAGATTCCTTTCACCGCTGAGAACCCTTTTCTCGCATTTTTTAAATCAACCAGATCATCTATGGAAAGACGTTCCGCCAGTTGCTTGAAAAGCCAAGCATTCCGAGCGCCGTTTTCTAATGTTAAATTGTCATCGCCATCGTTGCAAAGAATCGCGGCATGATGATAGCCCCAGGGCACATATTTTTGATCCTTCTCCTCGAAGCTGACAAACAAGCCGTTTGTACCATTATCACCGAGAACATTGAACCTGATGTAATTACAGACGGTTGTCGACAGGGCGATAAGCGCCTGTTGGTCTTTGAGAACAATGCATCGATGAAGTTGATACGTCTTGTCATTTACAGTTACCTCAATGGATGGGCCCCTCTTTTCCAGGGAAAATGGAGATAGTTCTAGATTGCCATTGTCAGACGGCGTATTGTGGTTTCTGGTCTCTAACCTTTCTTTCACCTGTAGGAAAGCCTGGTCAGATAAGTATACTTCCTTTGGTTCGGAATATAGCGCCGTAAGCGCAAACTGACCATTTTCCGAAACAAGCATGGGGTGTTTTTGGGCTGATTCAACCTCGCCCACATAGAATCGTGACTTTATATCCTCTACTTGTATTTGCCTATGATGCGGGCTAACTATGACAAGCCGATTATGTTGCGGCGGAGTCATTTGGTTTGTTGTAATCACGCGGGGATTCCTTTTAAAATATTGCGCCCCCAGGGATCTGTCCTGTAACTGTGGTTCAGAGATCCGGCCTGATAATCTAAAGTATTGGTCATAAAGATTTGATAGTTCGTCATCAAAAGAAGAGCGTTTATGATATCTGCTGCTTGGGGAGTTCGCAAAGCACAATGAAGAGCCAGGGAAACAAGACGCAGAAGAGGGTGTGTCTTGATTCATTTCTGAAGAACGATTTGATGCCTGAGAAGGCCTTTGCCTCATGCGAGAGGAAATTTCCTGTTCAGAATTGGCTTCTTTTTGCTGAATCTGATGTAAAATAGCAATAATCTTTCCTTCTAATTTTTGGTTGATATTGGATTTTTCAAGAGAGGGCGGATTGGAAGCTCCTATCCTCCCGGTTGGATCATGCACGACTTTATGTGTGGAGAAGAGAGGTCCATGGGAACCGTTCGGTACCTTGGTTTGATCAGCCAATACAGCATGAAACCTCTGTATTGTGGCGCCCTGGGAAGGGGGCAAAGACGGGGGGCGAGCCGACACACTCGGGCCCAGATCTGCAGCGCGTTCCAACTCCAGCGAGTCATTCACCGGAAGCCCATGGATCCAGGTGGTTGGCCGAATGATCCCCTGTTTTTGCTGCACCACATGCCCCAGTTCATGCCTCAAATGCCGCTCCTGACCGGGCCCCATATACACCTGCGTCCCCTGGGTATAGGCAAGCGCGTCAATCTTTTCCGGCTTATCCGAATTATAATGCACCCGTACATCGTCCAATGAAAGCCCGCTGCGCCGTTCAAAGTCCAGTTTCATCTGCATGGGGATACCGGTAAGGTTGGGCCTTTGCTCTGCCCGTCTTTCTTGCCCAGGCGCGATGGAAATATCGCTGCCGCAGGTATGGCTCCCTGCGTCAAACTCGGTAGGTGCGTCCACTGGCACATCATCCATGGGCGGGCCAAACTGCCGCTCGAACTTGGCCTGCATGGCGTTGGCCAGCCACTCGCCCCGGGATGTGGACCTGGTAGACTGCCGTGCTTCCCGAGCTGCCAGCAGGGACAGAAGGGCCTGGTTGCCCACCCCGGTGGACGTAGGCACCTGTGGATACGCAGGACCGGCTCCCTGGGCCTTTTCTCGCTGCTTGCGCAGATGCTCCAATATTTCCTCACCTCCGGACTGTGATTGACCATATCCCTTTTGTTCTGTGGCGGCTTCGCCGTTTTTCCTGTGATTTTGATGAGCAAATTATACATCGTGCCAGCGAAAACGGCAAGTATTTCTTCCCAATTAACCAGGATGGGTCAGCGCGCACGCGGGCTACCTCCTCCTTTGCACTTCGGGCCAGCATGGCCCGAGGTTACGAGCGTTTCCGCCAGCGGCGGAAACCTCGGCGCAGGGCGAATTCACTTCGCCCGAGCATTTCAATCACCAAGGGGTGGAGCCACCCAACGGGCGGCGGAACCCAAAACGAAAGACATGACCGAAGGTCATGTCTTTCGTTTTGGTACGGGTAGTGGGGGTCGAACCCACACGCCTTGCGGCACAGGAACCTAAATCCTGCGCGTCTGCCAATTCCGCCATACCCGCATAGATGGGCTGTAATGATTTAAACATTGCGTTTTAGCTTATGGATCAAACTGTCGCAAGATAAAAGCAGTCATGCGATGAACCCAACCTTAAAACCAGTGCCAAAGACTTGTTCCAGATTCAGGCAGAATAGAAAATTCATGATCTGCATAACAACCGTTCCACACAGACACAGAGCCACCAGCACAAGTAGCCACAATATTGCATACTTTACATACTTTATAATAGACGATATCACTTCAAAGAACTTCCCTGAGGCGTAGCACCTAAATCCAGCATGTTTACCAATTTCATCCTATCCGCGTATACGCAGGGTGGAACCGCCCACCGGGAGAAGAAAGAATGCATCCCCCATCATAGCCCGGCAACCTATTGCTTTTAAGGAAGCCCAAGTGCGCGCACACAAACGCTAAGCGGCGGTGACCGGCCGCCGCAGCAAACGCGCTTTCTTTCATTGAGGCGGCGATTATCGCTCAACCGTAACGCTATCTGGATGAGTGGGGAAGCGCCCCACCTTCTCCAAGGAGTATAACATAGCGGACGGCAAAGCGCAAGGGTTGTCCGACAGTCATCAGCGGGCAGATGATGGGGGAAGGTGGGATCAGGGCCGGCCCAGCAGGGCAAACATTTTTTTCTTGTAGGCCTCTACACCGGGCTGATTGAAGGGGTTGACCCCCAGCACATGGCCGCTGATGCCGCAAGACAGCTCAAAGAAGTAGAACAGCTGGCCCAAGGCGTGGGCGTCCATGCGGGGCAGGCGCACCACCAGGGCGGGGACCCCGCCCTCCCGGTGGGCGTTCAGGGTGCCCTGGAAGGCCATCTCACGGACGAAGCTCAACGGCTTGCCAGCCAGGTAGTTCAAGTTGTCTCCATCGTCTTCACTATGCGGGATGGGCAGGTCGCAGCCGGTGTCATCCACATAGAGCACAGTTTCCAGCAGCAGGCGCTCCCCGTCCTGGATATACTGCCCCAGGGAATGCAGGTCGGTGGTGAACTGGGCGGAAGCGGGGAAGAGGCCCTTGCCATCCTTGCCCTCCGACTCGCCAAACAGCTGCTTGAGCCATTCGCCAAAGCAGGCATAGGCCGGTTCATAGCTGCAAAACAGTTCCACCCGCTTGCCCTGGCGGTAGAGCAGGTTGCGGGCGGCCACATACTGCCACACAGGGTTGTCCATATCCCGGCGGTCAAAGTCGGCCATGGCCTGGGCCGCCCCAGCCATCAGCTGAGCGATGTCGGTGCCGCCCACAGCGATGGGCAGCAGCCCCACTGCGGTGAGCACAGAGAAGCGACCGCCCACCGCGTCAGGGATGACGAAACTCTGCCAGCCGTTGTGGTCGGCCAGGGCCTTGAGGGCGCCCCGGGCCTGGTCGGTGGTGGCGTAGATGCGACGGTTGGCCTGGGAGCCATACTGCCGCTCCAACAGCTGGCGGAACAGGCGGAAGGCGATGGCGGGCTCGGTGGTGCCCCCAGACTTGGAGATCACGTTGAGGGACCAGCGCCTATCCTGCACCCGATCCAGAACGCGCTGGGTCTCATTGGGACTAAGGGAGCAGCCTACAAAGCAAATTTCCGGCCCGTCGGAGGGGAAGATCTCCAGGGCGGCCCGGGCCCCCAGGTAGGAGCCTCCAATGCCCACCACCACCAGCACGTCCGAGTCAGCCCGGATCTGGGCCGCGGCCTGTTGGATACGGGCAAACTCCTGCCGGTCATAGCCCTGGGGCAGGCGCACCCAGCCGGTGAAATCGGCGCCAGGGGCAGATGGGTCGTAGAGCTTTTGGTGGGCTGCGGCCACCTCGCCGGCCATGGCGCTCAGCTGCGCCTGGGTGACGTCAGGGGATAGCTTATCCAACTCCAGCTTCAGCATGGGAAACGCTCCTTTTTTATAAAATCCATGGAGATGTAATAAATGAAAAGGGATTAGTCTTAACAGAAAAACAGCCCCGCTCCGCCATAGATACCCGCCTGGTTGCCCAGGCTGGCCAGGCGGAAAGCGGCGCCCCGGCAAGGGGGGAAGACCCACTGCAGGTATGCCTGCCGGACGGGCGCCAGTAGCATCTCTCCCGCCGCGGACACGCCGCCGCCAACCACAAACAGCTCGGGATTGACCACGCAGCCGATGATAGCCGCGGCGTAGCCCAGGCAGTTGGCGGCATCCTTCACCACCCTCTGGGCGTCCGCGCTGCCAGACCGGGCTGCGTCAAAGACATCCCGGGCAGTGAGGTCCTCCATCTGATCGAAGGGAGAGAATTGCCGGGCGGAGCGGACGATACCGGTGGCCGAGGCGGTGACCTCCAGACAGCCGCACTTCCCGCAGGTACACGGCCAATCCTGGTGCCAGGGCACGGGCATGTGGCCCACCTCGCCCCCCGCCCCAGCCCATCCAGAGACGATCCGCCCGTCGGCAATGACGCCTCCGCCCACGCCGGTGCCCACGGTGAGCATGACTAAGTTGCGATGGCCCCGGCCAGCTCCCTGCCACATCTCGCCAAAGGCGGCCAGGTTGGCGTCGTTTTCCACCCGCACGGGCAGCCCAGTACGCCGGCCAAGCTCACCGGACACGTCCACCATCCCCCAGCCCAAGTTGACACAGCCGTGGACGCGGGCCTGGTCGGGCACGGGGCCGGGCACACCCACCCCCATGCCCAGGCAGGCATAGTCGGGGAAGGCGTCCCGGAGCTGGTTGGCCTGTCGGGCGATCTCATCGAACATGACCTCGGGATCCCGAGGGGAGGGGAAGCTCACGTCCCGCAGGATGTTCCCCTCCTCGTCCACCAGGCCCATCTTGACGGCGGTGCCCCCGATATCCACACCAAAACAGGCTGTGCCCATGGCTTCAGCCCTCCTTTTCCAGGATGATGACGCCCCCCCAGGGGGAGATGACCAGCTGATCCCCCTCCTGACGGGCGTTGTGGGCCAGCAGCAACTCCCCCTCCCGGGGCAGGAAGAGGGGCTGGTCCCCGCTGTGGACGAGGACCTGGAGGCACTGGCCGTCCAGCGTGCGCTGGAAGCGGACGGTGGCCGGGCTGGGGGCGGGCGGGAACTGGATGGAGCCGGTTCGCAGGGCGGGATAGCCGTGCTTGATCCGGCTCAGGGACCGATAGTAGTCCAGCAGGTCGCCGTCCTCCCGCCCCCAGGGGTAGCAGCGGCGGTTGAAAGGGTCTTCAAACCCCTCCAGGCCTGCCTCATCCCCATAGTAGATGCAGGGGGAGCCGGGCAGGGTGAACTGTAGCAGCGCCGCGGCCTTCTCCCGCAGCACCGCCTGGGCCCGGGCCTGGGGGGAGAGGAAGCGCTCGGCCTTCTCCTGTTTGGGGCCGGAGAAGGGGTCGCCCAGCACGGTGAGGATCCGGGGCGTGTCGTGGGTGGACAGGCTGTTCATGGCGCTGTGGAGCACGAAGGAGGGATAGTGCTCAGCGATGGTCAGCACCTGCTGCCGGAAGGCGTCCCCTCCCTGGCCGGATAGGAACCCCAGGATGGCGTTGCGGAAGGGGTAGTTCATCACCCCGTCCAGCTCGCCCTCTGAGAAGTAGGCCCGGCGCACTCCATAGCTGACCTTGTTGGAGGCGTCCTCCCACACTTCCCCCAACAGCCAGGCGTCGGGCTTGAGTTGCTTGAGGCGCTGGCGCAGCGCGGCGATGAAGGCGTCTGGCAGCTCGTCGGCCACATCCAGCCGGATGCCGTCGATGCCCAGGCTGAGCCAATGGGCCAGCACGCTGTCCACCCCCCGGATGATGAAGTCCAGATAGCCCTCGTCCATCTCCCGCACGCAGGGCAGGGTGGAGATGCCCCACCAGGTGGTATACTGGTCGGGGTAGTGTTGGAACTCATACCAGTCCCGGTAGGGGGAGTCGGGATCGCTCACCGCCCCGTGTCCAAAGACCCCCTCGGCGTCAAAGTAGACGCTGTTGCTGCCGGTGTGGGAGAACACCCCGTCCAGGATCACCTTCATGCCCAGCTGATGGGCGGCCTGGCACAGGCTGGCCAGGTCGGCCTCGGTACCCAGCATGGGGTCCACCCGATGGTAGTCGGCGGTGTCGTAGCGGTGGTTGGAGAAGGCCATGCACACAGGGTTGAGGTAGATCCCGTCCACCCCAAGCTCCCGCAGGTAGGGCAGCTTTTCCTGGATGCCCTTGAGGTTGCCGCCGAAGAAATCGTTGTTGAGCACCTGCCCGCGCTGGTCTGGCAGGTAGTGGGGGGTGTCCGACCAATCCGCATGCACCCAGTAGGGCTCCAGCTTGCCGGACAGGTCACAGGAGCCGGCGCGAAAGAACCGGTCGGGGAAGATCTGGTACAGCACCGCCCCCTGGAAGGCCTCGGGCACCTGGAAGTGGGCGGGATAGCAGGTGAGCTGCCAGGGCTGGCCCCCGTCGGCTTCCACGCACAACCCAGACTCCCCGGCGCGCATCAAGCGGAAGCCGCCGGTGGTGAGGGTCACGTTGAAGTGGAAGAAGTACAAGCCCGTGCGGGGCAGGGAGAACTCGGTGCGGTAAGCCCAATAGTCCCCCTGCTCCTCCGCCCGGGTGAAGCGGACTTGCAGGCCGTAGCCGGAGTCGCTGTATACTTCCACATCCAGGCTGGTGAGGGGACAGTCCTTGGGCACCTCCACCATCAGGCGGCACAGCTCGTGCTGGCGCAGGCAGCCGAAAGGGGTCTTATACCGCAGGTCCAGGCTGTTAAACTGCATCTCCATGGGAAACCTCCAAGGGGCCGCCGGGCCCAGGGGGATTAGAGGCTTTTAGGCCACCAGGCGGCGGGGATGTACGAGCGGCCAAAGATGAGCCAGCCAGCCCCCCCGCAGGGACAGCCCGCGGGGGCGGGCTGTCCTGGTCCCGGCCCGGGTGGGTCGGGCGCATTATAGCATGGAACGGTAGATTTGCCAATACTCCTGGACGGAATGGCCCCAGGAGCTGTCGTAGGCCATGTCGGCCCGGCGCAGGGCGTCCCAGCGGGGGGGATCGCGGAAAAGGGCCTCGGCCCGGCGCACCGCGTCCAGCATATCGTGGGCGTTGTAGGTCTTAAAGGTGAAGCCGCGCCCCTGCATGGTCTCCGGGTTGAAGGGGGGGACGGTGTCGTACAGCCCGCCGGTCTCCCGCACCACGGGGACGGTGCCGTACCGCATGGCGATCAGCTGGGTCAGCCCACAGGGCTCCTGCTTGGAGGGCATGAGCACCAGGTCGCCGCCAGCGTAGGCCTGGCGGGCCAGGGCGTCGTCAAAGACCAGGTTGGCCGACATCTTGTGGGGGAACCGGGCGGCGTAGTGCCGGAACAGGTCCTCATACTGGCCTTCCCCGGTGCCGATGACCACCATCTGCCGCTCGTCCCACATCAGATCGTCCATCACCGCCTGCACCAGGTCCAGCCCCTTGTGGCCCACCAGCCGGGTGACCATGATGAGCATGGGCACGTCGTCCCGCACCTCCAGGCCCAGCTTCTGCTGGAGAAAGCGCTTGTTGGCCCCCTTGCCCGCCGGATCCTGGGCGGTATAATTGACGTGGATCATGGGATCGTGGGCGGGGTCGAACTGCTGGGTGTCGATGCCGTTGACCACGCCGGACAGCTTGTAGCTGTGGGCGCGCAGCACCTCGTGCAGGCCATGGGCATAGTAGGGGTTCTGGATCTCGTGGGCGTAGGTGCGCGAGACAGTGCTCACCCGGTCGGACACCAGTACGGCGGCCTTCATCAGGTTGGTGCACCCATCATACTCCATGGTGGCCCGCCAGTCCTCGGGCAGGCCCAGGCACTCGTCCACAAAGGAGTTGGGGGCCTTGCCCTGGTACTCGATGTTGTGGATGGTAAACAGGGTGCGGATGGGCCGATAGGCCTCCAGCCCCATGTAGAAGGCCCGCAGGAACACCGGGATGAGCGCGCACTGCCAGTCGTTGGCGTGGATCACGTCGGGGTACCAGTCCAGGTGCTGCAGCGCCTCCAGCACGGCCTTGGAGAAGAAGGCGAAGCGCTCCCCGTCGTCATAGTATCCATAGGGCTGATCCCGGTAGAAATAGTACTCGTTGTCGATGAAGTAGTAGGTGAGGTTGTCCCGGCCGGTGGTGGCCTGGAAAACCCCGGCGTACACGCTGCGCCAAGATAGGGGGAGGAAGAAGTGGGTTACATACTGCACGGACAGCTGGGGATTGTCCTTGATGGCCTTATAGTAGGGCAGAAAGACCCGCACCTGGGCGTCGGGATCGTCGCTCAGGGCCTTGGGCAGGGCGGCGGCCACGTCGCCCAGGCCGCCGGTCTTGAGATAGGGGGTCGCCTCGCTGGCGGCAAAGAGGACCTTCATACCGTCACGCCCTTTCGGATGATGACCGGGGCGGAGGCCAGCCCCTTGAGTTCGGTTCCAGCGGAGATGGTGGCCCATTTGTCCACGATCACGTTTTCCAGCACCGAACCCTCGCCCACCACGCTGCCCTGCATGATGATGCAGTCCCGGATGGACGCCCCCTTGCCGATGCGCACCCCCCGGGAGAGTACGCAGTGCTCCGCGCTGCCCTCGATGATGCAGCCGTCGGCGATGATGCAGCCTGATACAGCGCAGTCCATGCCATAGTAGGTGGGCACCTCGTCGTGGACCCGGGTGTAGATGGGGGAGCCGGCGCGGAACAGGGACTTGCGCACCCGGTCCTGGGTGAGGGCCAGGTTGCTTTGGAAGTATTCAGTCACATTGCGCACCCGCAGCACCACGTCGTCAAACTGATAGACGTTGATGGACAGGCTGCCCTGGTTGAACTGGCTTTGGATGAAGTCCCGCTCCAGGTCGTAGGCCCCCTGGGCGGTGTAGGAGCGGATGACTTGGATGAGCAGCTCCCGGTCGATGAGGTAGGCCCCCATCCCCGCAAAGCTCCCGCCAGGGGCGGGGTGGTTGATGGCGCAGGAGCGAACCTTGCCCGCCGGGTCGCAGTCCAGCACCAGGCTGCACGGCTCCTGGCTGGCGCCGTCGGCCTGGGTGGCCACTACGGTGATGTCGCAGCCGCTGGCCACATGGGACTCCAGGGCGGGGCGGTAGTCCAGGTTGCACAGGGCATGGGCGCTGGCCAGCAGAACATAGGGGGTGGCCGCGCCTTTCAGGTAGTTCAGCGCGTTGCGCAGATCGTCCAGCTTGCCCCGGTGCATCTGGTTAAAGCTCTCGGTGGCGAAGGGGGGCAGGAGCATCAGCCCGCCGTTCTTTCGGTTCAGGTCCCACTCCTGGGCGTTGGCCAGGTGGTCCATGAGGGAGTGGTAGTGCTGCTTGGCCAGCACCCCCACGTTGGTGATGCCTGAGTTGACCATGTTGGACAGGGTGAAGTCGATCAGCCGGTAGCGCCCGCCAAAGGGGATGGCGGCCATATTTCGGTCGTGGGTGAAGGCGTTGAGCTCGTCATTGTACGTCTCGGAGAAGATGATCCCGGTCATGTTCATAGCGCGCCCCTCCTAAACGATTTCCTTGGGCTTGATGACCGCGCCGGCCGGGATGGTCCGCCGGTGGCCCACCACGCTGATGCCCCACTCGCCCCCCGTGTGGCACTCGGGGCAGGCCCCGATGGTGGCGCCGGGCTCGATGACGCACTGCTCGCCGATGATGGCGTAGCTGACGCGGCTGCCCCGCTTGATGCGCGTGTTGGGCATGACCACCGCCCCGGTGACGCTGGCCCCTTCCTCCACCACGCACCCGGTGTACAGCACGCAGTGATCCACCCCGCCGTAGATCTCGCACCCCTCGGCCACGAAGGAGTTGGTCACCTTGGAGCCGGGGGCCAGCAGGCTGGAGGGGCTGGCGTAGTTGCGGGCGTACACCTTGAAGCGGGGGTTGCGCATGTCCAGGGGGTCCTTGGGATCGAGCAGGTCCATGTTGGCGTCCCACAGGCTGCCCAGGGTGCCCACGTCCTTCCAGTAACCCTCAAAGGGATAGGCGAACAGCCGCCGCCCATCCCGGAGGAAGGCGGGGATGACGTTCTTGCCAAAGTCGTTCTCCGAGTCAGGGTCGGCCTCGTCGGCGATCAGGTATTGCTTGAGCACCTCCCAGGTGAAGAGATACACGCCCATGGAGGCCTGATTGCCCTTGGGATGGGCGGGCTTTTCCTCAAACTCGGTGATGGCCTGGTTGCCGTCGGTGCTCAGGATGCCCATGCGCTTGGCCTCATCCGGGCCGACGGTGATGACCGCGATGGTGCACTCTGCCTCCTTCTCCTGGTGGAAGCGAAGCATCTTGTGGTAATCCATTTTATAGATGTGGTCGCCGGACAGGATGAGCACATACTCAGGCTGATAGCGCTCAATGAACGGGATGTTCTGGTAGATGGCGTTGGCCGTGCCCTTGTACCACTGGTTGTTGCTGGTCTTGGTATAGGGGGGCAGGACATGGGCTCCCCCAAAGTTGCGGTTTAAGTCCCAGGGCTGGCCGTTGCCGATGTAGTCGTTGAGCTCCAGCGGCTGGTACTGGGTGAGGATGCCAACTGTGTCAATGCCGGAATTGACACAGTTGGACAGGGAAAAGTCGATGATGCGGTATTTCCCGCCAAAGGGCACCGCCGGTTTGGCGGTGTCCTGGGTGAGCACATATAGCCGGCTGCCCTGGCCGCCGGCCAGCAGCATGGCGATGCATTCCTTTTTCCGTTCCATCACAGCAACCCCCTATCTTCACGATGACTGATCCGGTGCATCCGTCCCTGGCGCCTGCCGTCCCCCAGACTTTGCCCGGCGGGCGCGCCCCCTGGACGACGCTCCGGCCGGGCCGGCCGATTCTAGGGCTGGGGCGCAGCGCTCATAGAATACGGTGGACAGGGGCGGGAGGGTCAGCTCCACCGAGTACTTGCGCCCGTGCATGGGGATGGGCTGGGTGGCGACCCGGCGCAGCCGGACGCCGGTGCCGCCGTACTTGGCTGCGTCGCTGGACAGCACCGGCCGGTAGACCCCGGGCCGCTCCATGCCGATCCGGTAGCCCCTGCGCTCCACCGGGCAGAAGTTGCACACCACGACGACCTCGCCCCCCTGGGCGTCCACCCGGCGAAAGGAGATCACGCTCTGCTCGGCGTCGTCGCAGGCGATCCATTGAAACCCCCGCCAGTCCGCGTCGTTCTGCCACAGGGCGGGGTGATTCAAATAGTAGCGGTTCAGATCCCGGACATATCCCTGAAGCTGGCGGTGCCTGTCGTAGTCCAGCAGGAACCAGTCCAGCGGCTTGTGAAAGTCCCACTCGATAAACTGCCCGAACTCCCCGCCCATGAACAGCAGCTTCTTGCCCGGATGGGTCATCATATAGCCATAGAATGCCCGCAGGTTTTGAAATTTTGCATCGTAATCCCCGGGCATCTTGTCAATGAGAGAACGCTTGCCGTGCACCACCTCGTCGTGGGACAGGGGCAGGATGAAGTGTTCGGAAAAGGCGTAGGTGAGGGAGAAGGTGATGCGGTTATGCTGCCCCTTGCGGAATAGCGGGTCGGTGGACATATAGTCGATCATATCGTGCATCCAGCCCATGTTCCACTTAAAGCCAAAGCCCAGCCCGCCGTCGTACCCGGGCCGGGTGACCATGGGGAAGGCGGTGGACTCCTCGGCGATCATCAGCACGGCGGGGTCAAAGGCATAGGCTGCGGCGTTCAGGTCCTGGAGGAACTGCACAGCCTCGAAGCTGATGTTGCCTCCCTCTCGGTTAGGGCGCCACTGCCCGTCCCGGCGGCCGTAGTCCAGATAGAGCATGGAGGCCACCGCGTCCACCCGGATGCCGTCAATGTGGTACAGATCCAGCCAGTACAGGACGTTGGAAATCAGGAAAGAGCGCACCTCATACCGGCCGTAGTCGAACATGCGGGTACCCCAGTCCGGGTGCTCCATGCGCAGCGGGTCGCTGGGCTCATAGCAACAGCCCCCGTCGAACTCCTGCAGGCCCTGCTCATCCTTGGGGAAGTGGGCCCCCACCCAGTCCAGGATGACGCCGATGCCGGCGCTGTGGCAGATGTCGACAAACTTCATGAAGTCCTTGGGGGTGCCGTAGCGGGAGGTGGGGGCGTAGTAGCCCGTCACCTGATAGCCCCAAGAGGGATCGTAGGGGTATTCGCTGATGGGCAGCAGCTCGATGTGGGTGTAGCCCATCCGGCTCACATAGGCAACGATTTCCCGGGCGGCCTGCTCGTAGGAGAGGGGGCTGCCGTCCGGCTGCCGCCGCCAGGAGCCCAGGTGAAGCTCATAGATGTTGATGGGGCTGCTGACGGCATTGCGCTGTGCCCTGGCCCGGCGGTAGTCCCCGTCGGTCCATGGGAAGCCCGCCAGATCGTAGACCTTGCTGGCGGTCTCCGGCGGAGTGCAGGCGTGAAAACCATAGGGATCGGCCCGGAAGACGAAGGAGCCGTCGGGCCGCTCCAGATAGTATTTGTAGGTGTCGTAGACCTGGACGCCGGGATAGAATCCCTCCCAGATGCCGGGGGCAATCTGTTCCATGCCGGGGGCGTTTCGATCCCAGTTGTTGAAAGACCCGGTGACCCGCACGCTCTTGGCGTGGGGGGCCCAGACGCGAAAGACATAGCCCTGCTGCCCCGACCGGCGCGCGGGGTGGCAGCCCATGAAGTGGTAGGCGTCATGGCTCTGGCCGGCGCGGAAGCGTTCCAGCGACGCTTGGAGCTGGGCGTGTTTCATGGCGGAAGTACCTCCAGAACTGTGCCGCGGGCCGGAGCCCCCGCGGGCTGTGGGGCAGGGCCAGGGCCCTGGCTTTTTCCAAATTATACTTCACCTGGGCATCAAAGTCAAGGTGCACAAAAAGTGAAGGAAAGTGCGAAAATGATTGGGACTATTGCACACAAATGGGAGGAAAAAGTTCTGAAATCTGGGCGGAATAACTGGGCCTGACCCGTCGCCTTGGGCTGCGGGAGGGCAGGTGGGTCGGCAGAAGGGGGCCAGCCGGATCATCATAGCAGAATTGCCCTTCGGCGGGGAGCGAACGGTGTCGTCCGCTTTGCCCGGATAGGTGGTGGAAGCAGGTTGCCGGTATGCTCCTGTTTGGTGGGATGGACAGAAAAGGGAATTGACAAGCGGGGGGAAATGCGGTATCTTAGTTCTGCACCATGCGGGGGAGCAACCCCCGCCTCGGGCAGCGGTATCGAAGTGGTCATAACGGGGCTGACTCGAAATCAGTTTGCAGGCAACTGCACGTGGGTTCGAATCCCACCCGCTGCGCCACGTCGGAGCAAAGTCCGCTTTGCTCCGACGTCTTTTTATGCCTGCGGCAAAAAGACGTCATCCGCCCGCTCCCTTGCTCCTACTTTCCAACTGTGACCCGCTTCGCTGGGCTCGCAGCTGGCGCGCCGCCCTGCGGGCGGCTTTTTACATGCGGGGAAATATCGTTTTTAACCGTCCCTTCCAAAACGAAAGGGCATCCTTTCAGATGTCCTTTCGTTTTGGGCTCCACGCGGCCTTGGCCGCCCCATCCCTTCGGGGCTTGGAATGCTTGGCGAAAGTGCATTCCGCATGTGAAAAGGTTTTGCCCCCGGCAAAACGCTGGCGCGGCGCAAACGCGCCGCGGCCCAGAAGTGCCGTTAGGGCGTTCTCTTGTTGGATGGCCGAAATTCAAGCATATCGATTTGAACCGTCCCAGCAAAAAGGAAGGACATCCGATAGATGTCCTTCCTTTTTGGCATTGCGGCCTTTGGCCGCTTCACCAGCTTAACCTCCACGTGTGCCGGAAGGGGTAACGGCGCAGTGTGTTGCACGGGCAGGCATCCACCTCACCAGAACCAGCCGCTGTCCTCCCGGCTATCCAGCACATCCTGCATGGCGCACAGCATCTGGGCGCCCTGGGCCCGGGTGAGGGTGTCGGTGAGGGAGGCCTGGGCGGGCAGGACGGAGACGGTCTCCATATTGGCTGCCGACTGGCTGGCCCAGGCGGGGACCACGCCGGTGGCTGAGGTCTCAACGGCCACGTCGCCCACGTTCAAGAGCCGGTCAATGATGACGGCGGCCTCCGCCACGGTGATGGGGGAGCCGGAGTTGAACACGATCTGGTCCTGCTCGTTATAGCTGCCCCGCACTGTCCCGCTCATCAGCGCGGCGGACACATAGCCCTTGGCCCAGGAGGGGATGCTGGTGTCGTCATAAAAGCCGGTCATAGACACATCCTGCAAGGGATCGGACCCTGCCACGGACATGGCCATGGCCAAAAATTCCTCCCGGGAGAAGGCCTGCTGGGGGTCAAAGTAGTACAGCTGGCCCAGCTGCCGGCCCACATAGACCTCTCGCTCGGCCAGGCGCAGGGCGGCATAGTGGGCCGCATCCCCCTGCATATCGGCATAAAACACCTTGGTGGACTGTTTCTCAATGGTGATGTTCACCGTGGCCGGCTGGGAGACGTTACCGGCGCTGTCCACCGCCACGTAGGTGAAGCTGTCTTTGCCCTTCTTGCCCTCATAGGGGGTGTACCAGAAGGCGGCGGAGTCCGTCTCATCCACGGTGACCTGCCCACGGGCGGGGCTGTCCACGATCTGGAAGGTGACCGGGTCGCCGTCGGGGTCCACGGCGGCAAAGCGGCTGGAGATGGCCACGTCCCGGTAGGTGGAAAGGGTCAGGTGCTCTGCGATGGGGGCGGCGTTGTCGGAATCGTCCTGGGGCGTGACGGTGACGGCGACGGCGGACACCGGCAGGGTCAGCGCCTCGGCCAGCAGCACCGCCAAGAGGCAAGCGCGGTATTTCACGGGAAGCCCTCCTTTTCATATGCTGGGCATAGCTTGTGCTGCCGGGGCGGAAACTATGCAAAAAACGGCTCGCCTTCCCAAGTTTGGAAGCGAGCCGTCGAAGGGATGGGCTACAACTGGCTGCGGGCCTTCAGCCAGCTGGGCAGCGGGCGCATTTTGATGCCTGAGACGATGCCCATGGCCACAAACAGGGTCAAGGTGGAGGAGCCGCCGTAGCTGAGGAAGGGGAGGGTGAGGCCCACCACCGGGGTGAGGTAGAGGTTCATACCCACGTTGAGCACAGTCTGGACCATCAGCATCCCGGCAAAGCCCATGGCGATATAGGCCGACATATGGCTCTTGGCCCGGCGGGATACCCAGACGCAGCGCAGGATGATGGCCAGCAGGATGGCCAGCAGGACGCAGCATCCGATGAGGCCGAACTCCTCCCCGCACACGGCGAAGATAAAGTCGGTGTGCCGGGCGGGCAGGTTGGTAGACAGGGCGGACTGGGTCTGCTTGCCGTTGAGGTAGCCCATGCCGGTCAGCTGTCCTGAGCCGATGGCCAGCAGGGAGCGGGACTGGTGCCAGCCCACCCCCAGGGGATCCAGGTCGTGGTCAAAGACCACCCGGAAGCGCAGGATGCGGTAGTCGTTCCAGATCCGGTCGATCCGGGGCAGGATGAACTGCCACAAAAGGACCACCATCGCCGTCAGTCCGCCGCCCACGCCGATGAACCACCACTTGTTTACGCCCCCCACCCAGGCCATGATGACAAAGAGGAAGAGGTAGACCAGCACCATGCCGAAGTCGCCGGACAGCACGGCCAGCAGCCCGGCATAGGTGCAGGTGAGCAGCAGGTACTTCACAATGGCCCCCAGGCGGCTGCCACCATTGGCCCGCTCGTGGTTGAGCAGCCAGCCCAGCACCACGATGAAGGCCAGCTTGGCGATCTCGCCGGGCTGGAAGCCGAAGGGGATGCCGGGCAGAAAGACCCAGCTTTTGTTGCCCGTGTTGTCCGCCCGGCCAAAGGGCTGGATGAGCAGGATGACCACCAGGCCCAGCAGGAGGAAGACCTTCCACCACTTCTCCAGCAGGAACTCCACGTCCACAAAGGTGACGACCACATAGGCGACCACCCCCATGGCGATGAACAGGGCCTGACGGGAGAAGTAGCTCCATAGGGCCTGATCATAGCGGGTAGCGCTGTATACCAGGACCAGGCCGGCGGCGCTGGCCAGCAGGCACAGGCCTAGCAGGACCACATCACCCTTTTGGAAAAACTCCTTTAAACTGCGGGCCAGGCGCAAGGGGAGACCTCCTTTGCTGGAAAGTGAAAAACCGGAAACATAGTATAGCACATTTCAGGTGGATGTGCTATACTATTTGAAAAGAGTTTACAAATCCCCCACAGGGGGTGGAATGGAGAGGGTGGGAAATGGAATTTGTCACCCATAGCCCGGAGCAGACCCGGGCGCTGGGCCAGCGCCTGGCAGCAGCGCTGTGGCCGGGGGCGGTGGTGGCCTTCACCGGGGATCTTGGGGCGGGCAAGACCGCCTTTGTGGCCGGGATGGCAAAGGGGCTTGGGATCGAGGAGTGGGTGACCAGCCCCACCTTCACCATCGTCAACGAGTATGAGGGGGGGCGCCTGCCTTTGTTCCACTTTGATATGTACCGCCTGGGCAGCGCCGAGGAGCTGTTCCACATCGGGTGGGAGGACTATTTGGCCCGGGGGGGCGTGTGCGCGGTGGAGTGGAGCGAGCATGTGGCCGAGGCCCTGGAGGAGGACGCGATCCGGGTGGATATGACCCGGGGGGACGGGGAGAACAGCCGGGTGATCCGGATCAAGGGGGTGGAACTGTGAAGATTCTGGCCCTGGAGACCTCGTCGGTGACCGCAAGCGTGGCGGTGACCGAGGGGGAGCGGCTGCTGGCCCAGAGCTTTCGCAACAGTGGGCTGACCCACTCGGCAACCCTGATGCCCATGGCGGCCTCCCTGCTGGAGCAGGCAGGGCTGAGCCTGGCGGAGATGGATGTGATCGCCGTGGCGGCCGGGCCGGGGTCTTTCACCGGGGTGCGCATCGGCGTGGCCGCGGCCAAGGGGCTGGCCTGGCCGGGGGACAAGCCGTGCGCGGCCTGCTCCACGCTGGAGTCCATGGCCTGGCAGTGTGCCCATGTGGACGGGGAGATCTGTGCGGTGATGGACGCCCGGCGATCCCAGGTATATAGCGCCCGCTTCCTGGCCCGGGATGGGGTGCTGACCCGGCTGAGCCCGGACCAGGCCATCGGGCTGGAGCAGCTGTGTGCCCAGGCGGAGGCCTCTGGGGAGGAGCAGCTACTGGTGGGGGACGGGGCGGCGCTGTGCGGCCAGGCCTTTCAGGCCGCTGGAGTGCCTGCCCGGACCATGCCGCCCCATCTGGTCTATCCCACGGCGTGGGGGGTGGCCCGGGCGGCCCTCCGGCTGGCCCAGGCTGGGGAGTTGGTGTCCCCGACCCGGCTCACGCCAGAGTATCACAGGCTCAGTCAGGCCGAGCGGGAGCGCTTGGAGAAAACCAAAGGGAGAAAAGGGGAATGACAAACATGGAAAAGGTACATATTCTGGATCATCCGCTGTTGCAACACAAGCTGTCCATCCTCCGGGACAAGAACACCGGGGTCAAGCAGTTTCGGGAGATCGTCTCAGAAATGGCTGCGCTGGAGTGCTATGAGGCTACCCGGGACCTGACCTTGCAGACGGTGGAGATCGAGACGCCCATCGCCACCGGGACTTTCCAGACCCTGGCAGGCAAGAAGCTGGCCATCGTACCCATCCTCCGGGCGGGGCTGGGCATGGTGGAGGGCATTTTGAACCTGATCCCCTCGGCCAAGGTGGGGCACATCGGCCTGTATCGAGATCCGGAGACCCATGCCCCGGTGGAGTACTACTGCAAGATGCCCCAGGACATTGCAGAGCGGGACGTGATCGTGCTGGATCCCATGCTGGCCACGGGCGGATCGGCCTCGGCGGCCATCACCTTTCTGAAGGGGTATGGCTGCAAGCACATCAAGCTGATGAACATCTTGGCCGCCCCGGAGGGCATCGCCTGCATCCGGCGGGATCACCCCGATGTGGACATCTATGTGGCGGCGGTGGATGAGAAGCTCAACGAGCGGGCCTACATCGTGCCCGGCCTGGGGGATGCGGGGGACCGCATCTTCGGCACAAAGTGAGGATGGAGAAGTAGGCAAGAAGGGAGATAAGGGAGCAGGCGCCCCACGGGGCGCCTGCTCTTTGCATGGATCTGGCGGGGGGACCGACCGCCTCACTTCTCCTGGAGCAGCTTGCTCAGCTCGGCCATGAAGGTACCAATGTCCTTGAACTGCCGGTAGACGGAGGCAAAGCGCACATAGGAGACCTCATCCACATCCTTGAGCCGGTCCATGACAAGCTCGCCGATCTCCGTGCTGGGGATCTCCCGCTCCATCTCATTTTGGAGGGATTGCTCGATCTCGTCGGCCAGCTGCTCCAAGGTGGACATGGGCACCGAGCGCTTCTCACAGGCTTTGAGCATACTGCTCAGCAGCTTTTCCTTGTCAAAGGCCTGCCGCCTGCCATCCCGTTTGATAACCACCAGCGGTAGGCTCTCCACAGTTTCATAGGTGGTAAAGCGCTTGTGGCAGTCCAGGCATTCCCGGCGGCGGCGAATGCTGTTGCCCTCGTCTGCAGGGCGGGAATCCACCACCTTGCTCTCGGGGTGGGTACAAAAGGGACATTTCATAGCGTCTCCTCCTCGCGGGATGGGATATCTCTTGCGCCGCGCTGGGGGGATCGAGGCGGCGTAGTCAGCCTTGATTATAGCATGATTTTTCCATCTTGGGTATGTCTTTTTGGAAAAATATTTGATGGGTGCGTATAAACCAAGGGTGGGTGAGGGATACTGGGGACAGTGAGGTGATAACTGTGGAATCCAATCGCAACCCCGTCCAGGGGAAGAACCAGAGCCCGGAGAATAAGAAGGGCCCGGAGAACAAGAAGCGTCCCGAGGCGAAGAAGGAGTACAGCCCCGAGAACAAGAATCCCATGAACCAGGGGCACTAAAGCGCAAGGGAAACATAGGCGGAGGGCGCAAGCCCTCCGCCTATGTATATTATAAGGAGGCGGCAAGGTTGAGTCAGGGCAAGGGAAAGGGCAAAGGCAAAGGGAAGGACATCTGGTCTGGCGGAAAGGCGCCAAAGTACCGTAAGCCGGACTACAAGATGCTCTCAGACGTAACGGCGGGCAGGGTGCAGGCCGGCCCCCAATCCACCCCGCCCAGAGCGGGGACGGATCTGGACGAATGGCAGGACTTGGACCAGTTCCACTCCCCTGAGCTATAGGGAAGTTCAAGTAAAAAGAAGTTCAAGTAAAAAAACGGGGCTTTGCCCCGTTTTTTCATGGCGTTTCCCCAATAACCCTACATCAAGTTGTGGATGGTGGGCAGCTCCGCCTCCTGGATCAGCTCCAGTTGGTTGATCATCCGGGCGCACACTGCAGCGCACTCCGAAGCGTCCTCCCGGGCGGAGAGATAGGCCAGGGCCTCCTGAAAGCCGGAGCGGATGGCGTCCAGATCTGTGTGACGCAAGGTGGTATGAAGGTAAAAACCATGTCGCTCCCACTCCTGGCTGGCCTCCTGGACGAGGGATTGGGCCTGCTCCCACTGCCCCTGGATCAGCTCCTTCCGGGCCTGATCCAGCTGGCCAGTCAGCTGATGGGTGACGCGGCTGAGGGTGGATACATGCAGGGCGCACAGCCCGGCAAGGGCCAGGATCAGCGCTGTGGAGACCCAAAGTCGCTTCATGCCGCCCCTCCTTTCGCCACACAGTAGGTGTTGCCCAGCTGGTCCACGGTGAGCAGGAAGACCTGCTCGGGGGAGGACATCCCGTGGGCGGCAAGCTGCTTGCTCAGCCAGCTTTGTTCATAGCCCTGATCCTTCAGGTTGCGCTCCAGTAGGCGTCCGTCGCTGATGAGGATGACCGGAATGCCCGGTTCCTGGACGGGCACGCTCAGCTGGGCGCAGGTGGGTGGCTTCTGGTCGGCCCGGGGCACCACGGACAGCTGGCCGTTGGTCTCCAGAATGGCGAACTTGATGGCGTGGAAGTCTGTGAAGCCCTGGATACGCAGTTCCTCCATCAGCTCGTCCAAGGTTAGGCGGTTCTTGCGCAGTTCCTCCTCCAGCACCAGACCATCCTGGATAACCACGCTGGGACGCCCGCACAGCAGGGCGCGAAACCGGATGGAGCGGGCGGACAGGACGGAAAGGATGGTGGCAACCGACAGCAGCACTACGATGGGGATCAACCCTGCCATCAGGGGGATGCCGTTGTCCTGCATGGGCACCGAGGCCAGGTCGGCGATGATGAGGGCTAGGGTGAGCTCAGAGGGCTCCAGCTCACCCACCTGGCGCTTGCCCAGCAGGCGGATGCCCACGATGATGAGCAGATAGAGCACGATGGTGCGAATGAGCACCACAAACACAGGATCACCCCCATGAGATGGCAGAATGCTATGCATCATTTTGCCCGCCAACCTTGGGGGATATGCCGTTCAATTGTCCAAAACCACATTTTTTGATCCGGGGCGAAAAAAACGGGAAGTGCGCCTTGCCTTTTGCCGCCAGATACGCTAAGATAGAACAGATCACAGCTTGCTATGTGGTGCAAAGCAGCGCATTGCCGCCCCGGACCGTTCCTGCCCTGGCAGGAGGCGCTGTCTGTGGGGCGGCTTTTTGAAAGGCGGGAGTGCATTGAAGGCGACGTTGATTCTGGCAAACGGTGCGGTCTTTCCCGGCCGGTCCATCGGCCAGGCCGGGGAGCGGGTGTGCGAGATGGTGTTCAACACCTCCATGACCGGCTATCAGGAGGTGCTGACCGACCCCTCCTATGCGGGGCAAGGGGTGGTGATGTCCTATCCGCTGGTGGGCAACTATGGGGTGAACGAGCAGGACAACGAGTCCGACCGCCCCTGGGTGGAGGCTTTTGTGGTGCGCCATCTCTCCCCCCGGGGAAGCAACTTCCGCTGCCAGGCCACCCTGGACGAATTTTTGAAGCAACATCATATTGTTGGCATCGAGGGGGTGGACACCCGCGCGCTGACCAAACTTCTCCGCAGCCAGGGATCTATGAACGGCATGATCACCTGCGCGGAGCATTTTCATGTCGACCAGGTGGTGGAACAGCTGCGGGCCTACCGGGTGAGCGGGGCGGTGGAGCGGGTGACCTGCCGGCAGCCGGAGACCTTTCCCGCCTATGGGGAGGGGCGCCGCCATGTGGCCCTGTTGGACTTTGGGGTCAAGCGCAACATGGTGGAGTGCTTGCGCCGCCGGGGCTGCCAGGTGACGGTGCTGCCCGCCTCCACCCCGGCCCGGGAGGTGCTGGCCGGCGGCTATGACGGGGTCATGCTGTCCAACGGCCCTGGCGACCCGGCTGACAACAAAGACATCATCGACCAGGTCCGGCGGCTGTATGAGAGCAGCCTACCCCTGTACGCGGTGTGCCTGGGCC
>DVJZ01000039.1 GCA_018716385.1 Candidatus Enterenecus merdae | reverse complement strand
GGGCCCGGGTGGTCGTCACGTCCGGGCCAAAGGTGGTCTCGCTGGTGCCCTGCATCAGCCCACGCTCGTAGACATAGGCCACCGCCTCATCGTAGTACGCGCCCTCGGCCACGTCGGTGAAGGGCGTGCTGGGCTCGGGCTCAGGCGCGGTGCCATCCCTGGTCAGCGAGGCATCCAGCTTGTTCTCCCCGCCGATCAACACCGTCACGTTCCGCTCGGTATAGGTCTCATAGCCGTCGGCCTTCACCGTCACGTTGTAGATCCCATACAGCGCCTGGAGGCTATAGGTACCGTCCGCACCCGTGGTGGCCGTGAATTCATAGGTGCCGTCACCAAAGGTCACAGTGGCATTCTCCACTGGGCTCCCGTCCGCGGCGTCCACCACCGTGCCGGTCACTGTGTAATAGGTCTCATCGGGAGACGGCTCGGGATCGGGATCGGGATCGGGATCAGGTGCGGTGCCGTCCTTGGTCAGCGAGACGTCCAGCTTGTTATTCCCACCGATCAACACCGTCACGTTCCGCTTGGTGTAAGTCTCATAGCCGTCGGCTTCCACCGTCACGTTGTAGATCCCATATAGCGCCTGGAGGCTATAAGTACCGTCCGCGCCCGTGGTGGCTGTGAATTTGTTGGTCGCGTCATCGAAGCTCACCGTGGCGTTCTCCACGGGGGTCCCGTCCGCGGCATCCACCACCGTGCCGGTCACTGTGTAATAAGTCTCCCCCGACGCAGCCAGGGCGAAGGGCACCGCTGACACCACCAGGGCCAGGGTCATCAATATAGCGGCGATCCGCATCATGTTCCCTCTGGTCTTTTCTCGCTTCATGCTTGTTTCCTCCTATGGCATATATTACGCTCCAGGGGCTCATACCCCGTTGCGGCGGAAAATTCCCCCCCTGGGGCTGAAAGCCGGGCGAGGGGCTGCAGTCCAAGTTACGATCCCCTCAGAGGGAACTGTAACTTTTATACAGAAAAGCTGAAATTTCTCTTTCCCCAGTATAGCCAATCCCCTCAAAAAGTCAACTGTTTTTTTCCTCTTTCTCCATGGAAAAATCTGCCCGCCGGAGGGCTCCCCCCCAGCGGGCTGTTCCGCTCAGCTCCTTTGGATGGGCACGGCCTGGAAGCGCTCCCCCAGTTCCACCGCCCGACAGGCTCCGGCGGACAGTTCCACCATCCGCTCTCCAAAGGGGGCGGCCTTCTCCTCGGGCAGCAACAGCCGGACGGTGACCTGGGCCGCGTAGCCGATCTCGCCCAGAACCCCGCCCTGGGCCATCACTTCCGTCTTGACCCGCTCAAAGAAGCTGTAAGGGCAGTCCACCTCCAGCTCCACCCAGCGGCGCACCACCGAGATGCCGGCCGCGTCCAACGCCAGCTTGGCCGCCTGGGTGTAGGCCCGCACCAGGCCCCCCGCCCCCAGCAGGATACCCCCAAAGTACCGGGTGACCACGCAGCACACATTGGTGATGCCCGCCTTTTGGAACACCCCCAGCATGGGCTGGCCGGCAGTGCCCTGAGGCTCCCCGTCGTCAGAGTAGCGCACCGGCCCGTCTTTGAGCAGGTAGCACCAGCAGTTATGCCGGGCGTCATAGTGCTTCTTCTTGATCTGATCGATATGGGCCCGGGCCTCCTCCTCACTGGCCACTGGTCGGATCTGGCCAATGAAGCGGGACCGCTTCTCCACCAATTCCGCCTCAGCGGAAGCTGTGGGGATATGGTATTCGGTCATGTGTGGCCTCCCGTTTTCATCGTCTTTGTTCCCAGTTCTCCCGGGTTAGGACATAGCAGAGGGTGGCGTGGGGCGCCCCTGTGGCATCGGTGGTCTCACGGGTCAGACGGTAGGAAAAGCCCAACTTTTCGATGACCCGTCGGGACGGATCGTTAAAGTCAAAGTGGCTGCAATGGACCGCTGCGCAGCCCAGCGTTTCAAATGCGTGCCGCAGCAGAACCCAGGCCGCCTCAGGCGCCAGTCCCCGCCCCCAGTATGGCCGGGCCACCCAGTACCCAAGCTCCATCTGCACCCCGGCGCCGGGCAGATCCAGTGGCGGGCAGTAGTCCTCCGGTGTGAACAGCCCAATGCTGCCCACCGGTTCCCCTGTCTGCTTCCACACCATAGCGTAGGTCTCCGGCTTTCCCAGGGGGCCATGAATGACTGCAAGGCTGTCTGCCTCACTGGTGTGGGGCGGCCAGCCTGCCCGGGAGCCAATTTCCCGGTCAGAGGCCCAGCGGTAGAGCACCGGCGCGTCGCCGTCCTGCCAGGGACGCAGCAGCAGCCGCACCGTCTCCATCCCCTTCGTGCTCATTCCTCCCAGTCCTCCCTGGGCGGCGCCCACCCCTCCACCAGGGGCCCCAGCCGGCCAATGGTCTTGGGGGTGCACACCGCCGTGACGTCGATGGTGCCGCCGTACTCCACCGCCTCCACCTTGGCCTCCCGGTAGAGCAGGTCCAGCAGGCCGCCCCGGTCATAGGGCAGGTGGATGGTCACCCGGCGCTTGCCGGTGTCCAGCCGGCTCTCGATGGCAGCCAGCAGCGCGTCCAGGCCCGCCCCCGTCTTGGCCGAGATGGACACCATATCCGCCCCGTGGGGCAGGATCTCCCCCGCCACCCGGTCGCACTTGTTGAACACCTCCAGCCTGGGCTTGCCGGCCACCCCCAGCTCCCGGATCAGGTCCTCCACCACCTGGGCCTGGTCCATCCAGCCCGGGTCGGATACGTCGATGACGTGCAGCAGTAGATCGGCATACTCCAGCTCCTCCAGGGTGGCCTTGAAGGCGTCCACCAGCTGGTGGGGCAGCTTGGAGATGAAGCCCACGGTGTCTGAGAGCAGCACCGTGCAAGTGTCTGAGATAGCCAGGGTGCGGGTGGTGGTGTCCAGGGTGTCAAACAGCCGGTTGTTGGCCGGGATGCCCGCCCCGGTCAGGGCGTTGAGCAGGGTGGATTTGCCCGCGTTGGTATAGCCCACGATGGCCACCACCGGCACCTCGTTCTTCTCCCGCTGGCTGCGCTGGGTGGCCCGCACCCGGCGCACCTCCCGCAGCTCTTCCTCCAGCTTGGCGATCTTCCGGTGGATGTGCCGCCGGTCGCTCTCCAGCTGGGTCTCGCCAGGGCCGCGGGTGCCGATGGCCCCCTCCTGCCGCTCCAGGTGCTTCCACATGCCGGTCAGCCGGGGCAGCAGATACTGGTACTGGGCCAGGGCCACCTGGAGCCGCCCCTCGCTGGTGCGGGCCCGCTTGGCGAAGATATCCAAGATCAACCCCGCCCGGTCCATCACCGTCACCCCCAGCGTCTGGGTCAGCGCCCGCTGCTGGGAGGGAGAGAGGGGGTTGTCAAAGATCACCAGGTCCGCACCCAAGCCGGCCACCAGTTCCCGGACCTCCTCTGCCTTGCCCTCCCCGATGAAGGTGCGGGGGTCAGGGCTGTGCTTGTTTTGCAGCACCGTGCCCAGGCACACGCCCCCCGCGGTGTCCAGCAGGGCGGCCAGCTCCTCCAGCGACTGCTCGCTGGCGTTCTCCTCGCCGCCCAGGCTGGGGCAGTTCAGCCCCACCAGGATGGCACGGTTGATTTCCTTGCTCTTGTGTCCCTCGAACATAGTACCTCCAAATGGCTTTTGTACTCTGATTCAGGCCGGAAGCCCCGGGTCACGCCTGCACCAGCGCCTCCACAATCTCCCCCCAGTACATGATGTGGTAGTCCCCTTTGTACCACTTCTCCCGCACCTCCGGCGGGATGAGCGCCTCCTCCATGGGCTGGACCATCCGCTTACGGCACACCAGTACCAGCTCCGCCTGCTCAAAATAGGGCGCGCCCCCCGCACCCTCGGCCACGGTGAAACCGCAGGCCGCCACCTTGTCCAGCTCCCGGCCGCTCTTGGCCCCGCACAGGGCCAGCTGCTTGCGGTACTGCTCCGGGAAGAAGGACAGGGTGAAGTATTCGCTGCGATCCACAAACTCCTTGGTGTACCGCTGGGGCCGGATATAGGCCAGGGCCATAGGCGCCCCCCATAAGACGCCCAGCGCGCCCCAGGAGGCAGTCATGGTGTTGCACCGCTCCTTTGTGCCCGCAGTGATGAGCATCCACCGGTCGCCGATGGTGGAAAAGACATTGAAATCCAGCGTCTTTGGATCCACTTGTTTGAACATAGATGATCCCTCCCAATGATTCCTGCCCCTAGTATATGCGCCCCCGAGCCGTTCTCTCCCTAAAACTCCAGGCGATAGCGCCAGGTGGCAAAGCGCTGGCTGCCGTCCAGCTTGGCATACGTCCCTGTCCCGACTCGGACCATACCACACTTCTCCATCACCCGGCCGGAGGCGGGGTTGTCCATGGCATGCTCCGCCAAGAACACCCGTGCCCGCCGCTTCCCATGGGCAAAATCCACCATGGCCCGGGCAGCCTCGGCAGCGTAGCCCTGGCCCCAGCAGTCCCGGCGCAGGTTGTAGCCCAGCGTCCACCAGCTTCGCTGCCAGGGCTTCCCCTTGTGCCGGTACACCCCGCCTGAGCCAATGAGCAGGCCATCCTCCTTCCGGACGAACCCAAAGTCATAGCCATCCCGCGCCCTGCTCCGCTCCAGCGTGCGCAGCCACGCCTTAGTCTGCTCCACGCTGGTGTGCAGCGGGTAGGCCATGTAGCGGTTGACCTCCGGATCCCCGGCCCAGGCAAATACCGCCGGGGCGTCGGCCTGCGCCAGAGGGCGCAGGAGCAGCCTGTCCGTCTCCACCCAAGCGCCATGTCCCATCCGATCCCCTCCTGTCCCTCAAAACCGGCTTAAAGCGCGCAAGGGCCCGCCGCAGAAACCTGCGGCGGGCCCTTGGAACAGACCGGGTATTACTCCAGGCCGAACTTCTTGTTGAAGCGGCTGACACGTCCGCCGGTGTCCACCATCTTCTGCTTGCCGGTGTAGAAGGGGTGACACTTGGAGCAGACCTCCACCTTGATGTCCGTCTTGGTCGAGCCAGTCTCGATCACATTGCCGCAGGCGCAGGTGATCGTCGTTTGCTGATAGTCGGGATGGATGCCGTCCTTCATGGGATTCACCTCTTTCCGTCAAACCAAATCTCAGCGCGCAGTAGCGCCTTGTAAACGCAGAAGATAGTTTACCACGCCCGGGGGCAAAAAGCAACTGTTTTTTCAAAAGTTTTCACACTTCCACTGCCCGGCCCAGGGCGAAGAACCACAGCGCCCGCCGCTTCACCGGCAGGCCCGCCCCCTCCGCCAGCGCCCGGGTATAGGCCTCCAGCTGGGGGCGGTAGTGCTCGGCCCGGGCCGCGGCAGTGTCCTCGCTCACCCGGTCGGTCTTGAAGTCCACCACCGTCACCGTGCCGTCCCCCTCCCGGAACCAACAGTCCACCACCCCTTGGAGCAGCACCTGTTCCCCCTCCCCCGCCTCCGGATAGTAGTCCGCGGCGGGCGCCAGCAGGGAGAACTTGTGCTCCCGCTCCCGCTGCCCGGCGGCCAGCAGCCGCTGCCCCAGCTCAGAGCGGAAGAAGGCCAGCACCTGCTTGGGGTCCACCGCCTGCCCCTGCTGGGCGGTGAGGTAGCGCCCCTCCACCAGCCGGGCGATCTCCGCGGCAATCTCTTCCTCGCTTCCAGTGCGGGCAAAGTCCAGGTACTGCATCACCATATGCAGGGCGGTACCCCGCTGGGCAGGGGTGAGGGGCCGCTGCCCCTCAAAGACCGGGCGGCGCAGGCGCACCTCCGGCGGGGCGGGGCGCAGCTCCACCCCGTCCTGGGCCACCTCCCGGTCCCGCTCCCGGCCCTTGAGCTGGGTGGCGGTGAGCTTGGAGGGCACGTCCACCGCCCCGGCGTAAGCATAGCGCCAGCAAAGCTGTTCCTCCAGCCCCTCCGGCAGCTCCAGTTCCTCCCTCTCACCCCCCGGTGCACCCTGCCCGGCCGGCGGCTCCTCGTAGTCCGCCCCCCGCAGCAGCCGCACCTCCCAATCCGGCCCCAACTGCTGCGCCGAGGCCGGGCGGGGCTGATCCAGCTCAGCCCACAGCGGGGTGCTGTCCGGCCGGCACAGGGCGGGCAACAGCACCCACTCCGCCATGCACCGGGCGTCCGCCACCTGGCGGGGCGGGGGCGGGCACTGGGCCCGGGCGGCCAGGGCGCTCAGCGACAGCCCCGGCCCGTTCACCGCCATGAGCAGGATCAGCTTGCGCTGCGCCCGGGTCATGGCCACATACAGCAGCCGCATCTCCTCCGCCCGCAGCTGCCCCTTCAGCCGCAGGGCCACCGCGTCCCGGGCGATGGTGGTGTAACGCAGCATCCGCACCCGGTCGGTGCGCTTGGGGCCCAGCCCAAGCTCCGGGTGGAACAGGATGGGGGCCTTCCCGTCCGACTCGTTGAACTGCCGCTCCAGCCCGCACAGCAGCACCACCGGGAACTCCAACCCCTTGGACTTGTGGATGGACAGGATGCGCACCCCGCCCGCCTCCTGGCCGGGCACCGGCACGGCCACCCCGTTCTCCGCCATGCGGGTTAGATGGAGCAGAAAGGCCATCAGCCCCCGGTGGCCGGCCGCCTCAAACCGGCAGGCCTCGTCGTACAGGGCCATCAGGTTGGCCCGCCGCCGGCCCCCGTCAGGCAGGGCGGCAAAGACCGCGGGCAGGTCGGTGCGCTGGTAGATCAGCCACAGCAGCCGGTGGCTGCTCTCCTGGGCGGCCAGCTCCCGCAGCTCGTCCAGCAGGGCCAGAAAGTCCACGCAGTCCTCTTCCCCCCGCCCCGCCCCGGCGGCCACCCCGTCGTACACCGTCCCCCCCACTTGGCGCAGCTGCGCCAGCCGGTCTGGGGAAAAGCGGAAGAGGGGGGAGCGCAGCACCGCCAGCAGGGGCACGTCCTGCACCGGGTTGTCCACGATCTGGAGCAACGAGATGGCCACCGAGACCTCGGTGGTGCCGAAAAATTCCCGGCCCCCCTCCGCGCTCCAGGGGATGGCCCGCTCATCCAGGGCGGCGGCGTAGTGGCGCAGCACCGGGCCGGGGGAGCGCAGCAGGATCACGATATCCTCCGGCCGCAGCCGCTGGCCGTCCTCCCGGACGCCGGTGGCCAGCAGCTCCTCCACCCGCTGGGCTGCCGCCCGGGCCACCAACAGATCCTTGTCCGTCTTGCCTCGGTCTTGGAAATCTGTTCGCTGGGCCACATCCACACAGCACAGCTCCAGCCGGCACGCCGGGTCGGGGGATAACTCCCCCTGGCCCGGGCGCAGAGCCTCCTCCTGGGTGTAGTCCAGCTCCCCAGCCTGACGGGTCATGAGGTTGCGAAACAGGAAGTTGACCCCCTCCAGCACCTCGGGCCGGGACCGAAAGTTGTCCGAGAGCAGGATCTTCCGTCCCGCCCCCGGCTCCTCCTGCCCCCGGATGGGCCAGGCCCGGTATCTGGCCAGGAACAGGGTGGGGTCGGCCAGCCGGAAGCGGTAGATAGACTGCTTCACATCCCCCACCAGAAATAGGTTGTGCCCGTTGGACAAGGCTTGAACGATGGCGTTTTGCACCCCGTTGGTGTCCTGGTACTCGTCCACCATGATCTCCACATACTGCCCGCCCCAGTCCCGGGCCAGTTGGGTGGGCCGGCCTGTCTCGTCGGTGAGCAGCCCCACGGTGAGGTGCTCCAGATCGGAGAAGTCCGCCAGCCGCTTGCGGCGCTTGAGGGCGGTGAAGGCCGCGTCAAACTGGGCCGTCACCTCCAGCAGGGCGGCCATGGCCGGCCCCACCGCCCGCAGGTCCTCCATGGCCTGCTCCCCGGTCACCTCAAATCGGGCCCCAAGGGCGGCCAGCTGCTTCTTGCACCGCTCCCGCAGGGCCTTGGCGTGGGCCTTGAGCCCCTCGTCGCACACGCCCCGCTTGGCTCCCAGCCGGGGGAAGGGGATGGGAAAGCAGGCTGCCGCCCGGTCCCATCCCTGCTCCAGCGCCCTCAGCAGGCCGTCCAGCCCGTCCAGGGTGCCCTGGAGGGAGGGGCCGAAGTTGGCCGATAGCAGTCCGTCTCCCGCCAGCCGCTCCAGCAGGCGGGAGAGCTGCTCCCGCCAGGACTGAGCCAGGTCAGCCGCATCCTCCAGCAGCAATCTGCCCCAGCTTGTGTCCTCCGGCCCGGCCCCCTCGGGGAGCCGGAAGTCCTCCCGGCGCTCCAACAGCCAGGCCGACGGGTCGGGCTGGGCCTGTACCCGGCGCTGCATCTCCAGCACCACATCCTCCAGGGTCTGGTCGTCCCGCTCCCCCGCCAACGCGTCCACCAGGGCGGCAAAGTCCGGATCCTGCTCCACGGCGGCGTAGCGCGCCTCCAACACCTGCTCCAGCGCCTGGCGGCGCAGCGCCTCCCCCTGGGCCTGGTCACACAGGCGAAAGTCCGGATCCAGCCCGGCCAGGTGCCCCCACTGGCGGAGAAAATCCAGGCAGAAGGCATCGATGGTGCAGATGGGCGCCCGGTAAACCAGAGTGGCGCTTCGGCGCAGGTGGCGATCCTCCGGGTGCTGGGCCAGCCGCTGGTGGATGCCCGCAGCGATGCGCTCGCGCAGCTCGGCGGCCGCGGCGTTGGTGAAGGTGATGACCAGGAAGCGGTCGATGTCCTCCCCCCGCTCCACATAGCCCATCAGCCGCTCCACCAGCACCCGGGTCTTGCCTGACCCCGCCGCGGCCGACACCAGCAGGTTTCCCCCCCGGTCCTCCACCGCCGCCCGCTGGTCGGCGGTCAGCTCAACGGCCATGCTCCTCCCCCTCCTCCTGCCGGCTCAGCCAGCTCCAAAATTCCTCCCCCGCCAGCCCCCGGCGGTAGCGCACGCTGTCCCCGCAGGCCGGCTCAAAGTGGCAGGCCGCCTGGTAATCGCACCAGCGGCAGGCGTTGTGCTCCCCGTCCCGCCAAAAGGGATCGGCCTCGATGCGGCCCGCCGCCAGATTTCCGGCGGCCTGGCGCAGGGTGCGGGTGACAAAGCGGTCCAGCTCCTCCATCTGTGCCCGACTGACCTGGAACTCCGGCCGGTCAGGCAGAAAGCGCCTGCCCCCCGGCCCATGCTCCATGGCCTCCAGCACCGGCTCCTCGGCCAGCACCAGCCCCTGGCGGCGCAGCTGCCGGCCCCGGGCCGCGTCCACCTGGGCCGGGGTCATGGTCCGCTCCCCGTCCACCAGGGGGTTGCGGGCCGGGATGTACAGCACCCCCGCCGGCTGCACCGGCTCGGGGCCAAAGGCCTGGGCGTGTCGGGTCAGGGCAAAGAGATAGAGCAGCATCTGAAGCCCCCGCCCGTCCTCCAGGTCGGCAAAGTCAAAGCTCTTTTTCCCCGTCTTATAGTCCACCACCCGCAGGTAGCGCACCCCGCCGTCCACCCACTCGTCCACCCGGTCCACAAAGCCGGTCAGGCGCAGGGTGACGCCGTTGTCCACCTCCACCGGGGGCAGCTCCTTGCCCTGCCCGAAGCCCAGCTCGAACCGGGTGGGCGTGAAGTCTGAGGCCGCCATCTCGTCCACCACGCTCCGGGTCACCTCCACCACCGCTCCCTTCATGCGCTGGAACAGATAGCGCAGCCGGGCGCTCTCCCCCTCCAGCCCCGCCAGGGCCTCCTGCTCATAGCGTTGGGCCGCCTCCTGGGCCAGGCGCTGGCACAGCCCCGGGTCGGCGGCAAGGGCGGCCACGCCGCCATGGTCCTGGCCGCGGCGCAACACCTGTTCCAGCACCGCGTGGGCAAAGGTACCGTAGTCTGAAGGGCGGAAGCGGGCGCTCCGGCGGGGCTTTGCACCCAGCCCAAAGCGCAGGAAGTACTGAAAGCGGCAGGCGTGATAGGTGTCCAGCCGGGTGGCGGACATGGGCACCACCGGGCCGTACAGGGCCCGCACCCCCGCAGGGGACAGGCTGCCCCGGCGCCATTGCCCCGCCTGCGCCAGCCGGGCCGCCCGTCCAGCCGTCTCCGGCAAGCGTCCCAGCAGGGCCGCCAGCGCCCCGCTGCGCCCCATCAGCTCCAGGGCGGGACGGGGGGCGGCCAGCCGGCTGGCCACCGGGTCGGCCGGCCGCTCCGGCTCCTCCGGGAACAGCGCGGCCAGCCGCGGCCACAGAAAACAGGACGTGCGCGCCTCGCCCCCCTCCCCCGCCTGAGCATAGCTCAGATACAGCCGCTGGGTGGGCACGGCGCACACCTCGTACACCGCCGTCAGCTCATGGGCCAGCTTCTCCTCCTGCCGCAGCCCCAGCTCCACCGCCAGGCCGGCCAGGGCCAGCCGGTCCTGGTCGGAGAGCAGCCCGGGCTCCGGCGGGCAGCTGGGGATGCAGGTGCTGTCCATCCCCAGGTAGAACAGTGCCGCCGCCTCCCGGTTGACCATCCTGGGGGCCTCCCCCACCGTCACCCGGTCCAGGGACACCGGGATGGTGCCCACGTCGTACTGGGACAGCACCAGGGAGAACAGCCGGGCAAACTCCTCCAGCTCCATCTGGGTGTCCCGCAGCAGCAGGGCGCACTGCTCCAGCCCGCCCACCAGGATGTCCCACAGCTGGCGGTACTGTCCCGCCGTGTTCAGATCCCCCCGCCCCTCCAGGGCGGCCGCCCGCTCTCCCAGCCGGGCGGGCAGGTTGATGTCCTCCAGCAGGTCGTACAGGGCCAGGGCCCAGCCCCGCCCCGTCCGCTCCCCGTTCCGGCGCAGCTTCTCCAGCGGTGCGATCACCCGGCGGCGCAGCCCGTCCAGCCAGGCCACATGGGCCTGCTGCTCCGGGGTGAAGGGCAGGCCGTAGCCCTCCGGGTGCATCTGCCAGGGCTTGTCCCCCCGCCACTGGCTCCCCCGGATGTTCCAGGTCAGGACATAGTTCTCCAGCGCGTCCCGCTCCCCCCGGCTCAGCCCCGTCAGATCGGTCTTGAGGTAGCGGAAGATTTCCTCATAGGGATAGTCCTCCGCCGCGGCGCTCAGCGCGGCGGTCACCAGGGCCAGCACCGGCTTTTGCAGCACATCCTCCATGGCGCTGCGAAACACCGGGATGCCATACTGCTCAAACACCCCCCCGATGAGCTCTCCATAGACGTCCATGCTCCGGGCGCACACCACGATGTCCCGGCAGCGCAGCCCGTCCTGCCGCAGCAGGCCCAGGATCTGCGCCGCCACCCCCTCCACCTCCCGGCGGGGGTCCGCCGCCGCGGTGCGGTACACCCGGCACTCCCCCTGCCAGGGCGGGGGCAAGGGGCCGAACAGATACCGCTCCAGATGGGTCAGGGAGGGATGGGCCTGTCTGGGCCGCTCCAGCCACTGCTCCTGGACGGGGATGCCCTCCTGCCTGGCCCTGCGCAGCAGCCGGGCGGCCGCCCGCCGGCCGGGCCGGAACAGCTCGCCGGCCTCCTCCCGCCCCCCTGTGAGGGCCACGGTCAGATCCCCCTGGGCCGCCAGGGCCATCAGCACCTCCTCCTCCTGGGCACAGAAGTCGGTAAAGCCCAGCACGCAGCTCTGGGCCCCCTGGGCCCAGCCGGTCTGCCGCAACTGCTGAGCCAGCCGGTCCAGCCGGTCCCTGGGGTCGGCGGCGGACTGGGCTGCCAGGGCCTCATAGGCGGCGTAGATCAACCCGATGTCCCGCCACTTGTCCCCCTGCTGTCCCCCGTTCTCCTCCCCGGCCTGGATCAACCGCTGGGGCGGCACTTGGCTGGCCCGGCACTCGTCCACCGTGGCCAGCAGCCCGGTGAGAAAGGCAGGCTTACGGGAGGGGGCACGATAGAGCTTCAGCTGGTCCGCCACCTGGCGCAGGGCGGCATACATCAGCAGCATCCGCCCCCCCTCGTCCAGCACCGGGGCGGCCCCTCCCCCCGCCGCGTCGGTGAGCCGGCCGGCCAACCGGCTCAGGGAGAGCACCTCGCATCCCTGAGCCGCCCGGTTGCCCAATACCCGGCACATGGCCCGCTCGCTCTCGTGAGAATCATTCTCCGGCACCAGCAGCAGCCGCCGGGCCGCCTGACCCTTCCCCAGGCGCTCCAGCAACTCCCGGCGGGTGTCCTGACCCGCCCTGGCGTATAGAATCGTCAGCATCCGCCGCCCCTCCCCCGTTTGATTTCCAGGAGATATTGTACCAGACTTTCCGGCCCCGGACAACGGCCGTATGGGGAAACGGCACGCCGCCCCACTTCAAAAACGCAGACGGCCGCCCTGCCGGCAATGGCAGAACGGCCGTCCCCTATAGCACGCCGCAGGTCTCCCACAGCTGCAACAGCTGCTGAATGGTCAGTTTTTCCCCAAAAAGCTCCCGGAACTGGACGGTCTTCTGCTTCCCCTGGGCCTTGAGGGCCTCCATCCGCCCGGCCAGCTCCTCCTGGCGGTCGGCCAGGCGCTGGTAGGCCCGCTCAAAGGCAGCCAGCCGCCGGGCCGCCGCCTCCTCCTGGCCCTCCGGGATGACCCAGCTCCCCTCCGGGCCCGGTATGGCAATGCGGTCCATCCCGGATTATTGGGGGTTGAGGGTGTAGTTGGGCGCTTCCTTGGTAATATAGATGTCATGGGGGTGGGACTCCCGCAGGCCGGCGGCGGTGATGCGGGTGAACTTGGCCTGGGTGCGCAGCGCCTCGATGGTGCCGCAGCCGCAGTAGCCCATCCCCGCCCGCAGCCCGCCCATCATCTGATAGATGGTGTCGGACACCGGGCCCTTATAGGGCACCCGGCCCTCCACCCCTTCGGGCACCAGCTTCTTGCTGTCCTGCTGGAAGTAGCGGTCCCGGGAGCCGTTGTTCATCGCCCCCAGGGAGCCCATGCCCCGGTAGACCTTGAACTGCCGGCCCTGATAGACCTCGGTGTCCCCAGGCGACTCCTCACAGCCGGCCAGCAGGGAGCCCAGCATGACCACGTTGCCCCCGGCGGCGATGGCCTTGGCGATATCGCCGGAGTACTTGATGCCGCCGTCGGCGATGATGGGCACGTCATACTCGGCGGCCACCTGGGCCGCGTCGCACACGGCGGTGATCTGGGGCACGCCAATGCCCGCCACCACCCGGGTGGTGCAGATGGAGCCCGGGCCGATGCCCACCTTCACGCAGTCCGCCCCCGCCTGGATCAGGGCGCGGGTGCCCTCGGCGGTGGCCACGTTGCCCGCCACCAGCTGCACGTCTGGGTACAGGCTCTTGATGCGGGTGACGCAGTCCAGGATATTGTGGGAGTGGCCGTGGGCAGAGTCCAGGCACAGCACGTCCGCCCCCACCTCCACCAGGGCGGCCACCCGGTCCAACACATCGTCGGTGGCCCCAATGGCCGCCCCCACCAGCAGCCGGCCCTTCTCGTCCCGGGCAGAGTTGGGGTAGACCTGGGCCTTGTCGATGTCCTTGATGGTAATCAGGCCCTTGAGGTGGAAGTCCTGGTCCACGATGGGCAGCTTCTCGATCTTGTGCCGGCGCAGGATCTCCCGGGCCTCCTGGAGGGTGGTGCCCTCAGGGGCGGTGACCAGGTTGTCCTTGGTCATCACATGGTCGATCAGCTGGGTCAGGTCGGTCTCAAACTTCATATCCCGGTTGGTGATGATGCCGATGAGCTTGCCGTTGTCGCAGATGGGCACGCCCGAGATGCGGTACTTGGCCATCAGCTCGTCCGCCTCGGCCAAGGTGTGGCCGGGCCCCAGCCAGAATGGATTGGTGATGACGCCGTTCTCACTGCGCTTGACCATGTCCACCTGCTCGGCCTGGGCCCCCACGGACATATTCTTGTGGATGATCCCGATGCCCCCTTCCCGGGCCAGGGCGATGGCCATGCGGGACTCGGTCACCGTGTCCATGGCCGCGCTCATCACCGGGATGTTCAGGGTGATCTTCCGGGTCAGGCGGGTGTGCAGGTCGATGTCGGAGGGCAGCACGTCGCTCTGCGCGGGGATGAGCAGCACATCGTCAAAGGTCAGGCCGGTTTTCTCAAACTTGTCGGCAAAGGAAAACTGCGCCATGTTTTCACTCCTTCGTCTATCAGCATTGGTATCATGATTACGCGATTTGTATCATTTTACGCCCTGCCTCAGGGCCTGTCAAGGCGCTGGGGCCACAATCTCCTTTTTCGGCACTTTTGCCCACGAGAACAGGGGAATGAGCTGGGCAGGGGTGACGCTTTCCCGCTCCGGCAGCAGCCCGGCCAGCCAGGCCAGGTACCCCGTCAGCTCCTGGGGAGAGTGGCGCCCGCGCAGCGCCTCCAGGTCCAGGTCCCTGTCCCGCTTGGCCAGTCGCCGCCCCCTCTCATCCACCAGTAGGGGCAGATGGCAGAACTGGGGTGGGGGATAGCCCAGCATCCGGTGCAGCCACACCTGGCGGGGGGCCGAGGGCAGCAGGTCGCCCCCCCGCACCACCCGGTTGATGCCCATGAGCCCATCGTCCACCACCACCGCCAGCTGGTAGGCCCACGCCCCGTCGGACCGGCGCAGGATGAAGTCGCCGCAATCCCGGGCCAAGTCCTGGGTATAGGGGCCCAGGTGACCGTCCACCACCGTGACGGTCTCCTCCGGCACCCGCACCCGCCAGGCCGGCCTGCGGCCCGCCCGCTCCTGGGCCGCTCGCTCCGCTGGGCTCAAATGAAGGCACCGGCAGCCCGCTTCCTCCTCC
>DVJZ01000038.1 GCA_018716385.1 Candidatus Enterenecus merdae | reverse complement strand
CGATGGAATTTCCCAAACAGATTGCTTGGATATTCCCGTTTTGCAGTGCTTGTGCTGAGGAACTATTTTTTAGAGGAGCATGTTTTTTTTCCTTTGTTGGTGTAGGGATCGATCCATACATAGCGATGCTTCTTGTCACCGTAATGTTTGTTGCCAACCAAGTATATCTTGTTAACAACCCCATACAAGCAATTGTCATTGGTTCTGGAAGTTTATTCATTTCGGTTCTTGGGTGTATTATTACGGGACTGACTGGAGCGGTTATTCCATCAATGATTTCCCATGCAATCTACGCTGCATTTTTCGTGAGATCAAATAATTCATTGAATGCTTAATATTTAAAATATCTTGATATTCTATATTTATGGAAGGAGTTTTTAATGGGTTAATGAACCTTATCAATCGGGATATTGTCGATGCGGACAGGGAATAAACGTTCACGAATTTTAGCTACTGAGTCCATTGCTGATTACAGCTAAGGAGTTTTTAATTAAATTTTAGGATTAAGAGGTCGGCAATATGATAAATGTAAAGAATTTACATGTTAAATACGGTAGCCTGCACGCGGTTAACGATGTGTCCTTTTCCGTTCAGGAAGGTGAAGCCTTTGGGATTATCGGTCGTAATGGAGCTGGGAAAACTACGTTGGTCGAAACGATGGAGGGTCTACGGGAAAAGTCAGGCGGAACAATTGAGATCAACGGGATCGACCCTTCGAATCGTTCCAAAAAAGAGGAACTGTACAGCCTGGTTTCCGTACAGCTCCAAAGCACGAACTATCCTGAAAAAGCCAAAGTGGGAGAATTGTGCAGGCTTTTCAGCTCTTTTTGCAGTAACCCAATGGATACGGATGCTTTGTTGCGAAAATTTGATTTGCTTGAAAAATTTAAGTCACCCGTCAGCAACTTGTCCGGCGGGCAGAAGCAGAAGCTGTCTATTCTTCTCGCATTAATTTCCAGGCCAAAGGTTATCTTCCTCGACGAGTTGACCACGGGTCTGGACGCGGATGCGCGCCATGAGCTATGGAAAGCTCTGAAGGAATTAAAGCGTGACGGCGTTACTATCGTTTTGGTGACGCACTTTATGGATGATGTGGAGATGCTTTGCGACCGTGTTGGGATTATGCGGGAGGGCCGGCTCATCAATGTTGGGACAAAGGACGAACTGGTTTCAGCCTCGGGATTGGCAAAGAGGCTGACATTTACTTGTGGCGTTGAAGTCGAGCCAAAATTAAAAGCTCTCGACGGAGCGGCAAGCATAAGCTATCTCGGTGATCAATATACGGTCGTAACAGGCAGGGGGGATTTTCCAGAGGCTTGTCTTGATTTATTTGCCAGAGAAAATATACCGTATAAAGATTTTATTGTCAGCCGCCCCACAATGGAGGACGTTTTTCTCAAACTGGTAAATAAACCAAACGGGAGGGATTTAATTGCGTAAATCTACGGCGCTTTTTGTCTTTGAGTTCAAGCTTTTTTTCAGGAATGTTATCAACCTGATTTTTGTATTGCTTTTCCCAAGCTCCATGGTGCTTCTTTTCGGTAGTATCTTCGGTAACGAACCCAGCGCGTTATTTGGAGGATACGGTACAATCGATGTATCGGTACCCTCATATATCTGCATGATAGTCGCTGTCACCGGGCTTATGAGTCTTCCCCTGACGCTGTGTACTTACAGGCAGAATAAGGTTCTTAAACGTCTGAGAGCGACTACGCTGCGTCCCTACCACATTATAGGGACACAATTTGCCGTCAACCTAATTATGACAATAATTGGGGCGGTGCTTCTCATCTCTGTCGCATCGGCAGTTTATCACATACAGTTTATCGGATCAGCCGTCTCCATGATTCTGCTGACCATTCTCGTAGTTTGCTGTATCTTCAGCATTGGGGTTCTGATTGCCAGTATATTCAAAGACGCCAAAACTGCGACGGCGGCCGCAAATATTGTTTATTTCCCAATGCTGTTCCTCAGCGGAGCCACGATTCCAATAGAACTTATGCCAGCGGCTGTGCAAAAAGTGGCCAGCTTCCTGCCCATGACACATGCTGTAAACGTCCTCAAAAGCGTATGGCTGAATAAACCTATCGGAGATTATTATCAATCCTTAATTATCCTGATTGTGGTATTCATTGTCTGTGCCGTGCTCTCTGTAGTTTTCTTTAAATGGGGGTAATTGGCTGAAAGATTTCCCAAAAATGACATTACATCCTTCGTGGAACAATTCATGCCTTTGGCTAACTGCTGACCGTCTTTGCGCTGTAGTGTTCCACGCTACTTTACCGGGCGGATATATCAAGTATTCGTTCCCATACACTGCTTATTTTGCTAAATTAGTTCTTTAGTAACATTTCTTTGGTCAAGAAAGATAGATTTATAAATTCATGAGCCGCCGCCTATTACAATAAATTTATTTATTTGCCACAGGATTTAATTATTGTCAATCAAGAAAAACATATCTGAATGAATATAAGATGAGCCCTGATTTAGGGCACAGAAACAGTTATATTCACAGCGTTTTGTCCGCTAAAGCCTTTTCCTCAATGGGAGAGCTCCTTTATATATTTGGATATCTTGGGGTAACTCCTCCGGAATTTTTTGATGATGAAATACCTGAGCCACAGTTAGCTCAGCGCTTATATCGTCTTACTCAGCATATATCCGAGGAGGATTTGATAGTATTAATTAATATCGCTGAGTGTCTAAATGCAAAAATAGCGAGTGTAACCCTTTAAGAGTGGATACACCCGTTATTTTTCTGAGCGCTCTTTTGTTTTTACGGCAGGCGCTTGCTTCATTAAGCACATAATTAGCCAAATTAGAAGGAGTAATCAGGCTAACAAGATAAACAACTCCATAGTCGGACGCTATCTCAAAGCATTGTAGCTATGCCTCGTTAACAACCGGTTTTCCCGTATTAAAGTTGAAAATCGCAACTGCCGAGATACTTACCGAAAGTATCTCAATGCCCAAGAGGATTGATTGCAATACCATGCCCAAAACCTTTTTGCGCGAATATCTGCGGAGAAAATGATGGGCAGAAGCAATCCTCCCGCCCAACTAAAACCTGTTTTGTTGTGGCTAACGCTCCCGCGTCGCAAAGAATGCTTGTGTGTCCACAATGCCCAGTAAATAGAATGATTTGTTAAATATTATCAATAAGGTTAAAGGAGTGTAGGACTACAGAAATGGAGAAAACGCTGAAACCAATGGTCGTTTCAAAGCGCGTGGATATTGTTAAGGAAATCAGAAGTGAGATGCTTGAATTGCAAGGCAACGGTGTTTCTCCAGAACAGATTATTGAACGGGGAGAAAACCTGAAAGAGCTGAGAAAAGCCTACTTAGGAGAAACGATGACCAAAAACCGCGGCTTTAACTGGCGCAAATTGAGTGTAACAATTACTTTTTATAACCTTGCAGGGATCTGAGGTGTGTTCGTTTTATCAATTGCCAGTATTTGCAGGATTGCGTTTATGATAAACGGTGCGCTTTGTCAGGTTGCAGGCATTCTTAAGCCTGCTGCTTAGTTGATGGGCTATGAAGTTGTGGAAATTGGTGTCAGCATTGGCGCTTCCTCAACTAACGCGCTTGTATTTCTATTCTGATTGACATGGTGCTGTTTATTATCGGCAAGCTGCTTTGGAGACGCACCGTTGCGATTATCAAATCTATGAGCAAGGAAAAGAAGAAGTTAGAACAATAAGAGCAAAGCCAGCCGAGTCAGTCAACAGCCAAGATGAACAGAGCGTACCGTGCCGCCCTTGACAGCCAACCCGCCTTTTGTTGATAGAGGGAAACAGAGGGCGGCAACAAGGAGTACTGCCGCCCCTCTTATATTCAGAATCGTTAATCAATTTTGAATGAAGAACTGAATACCATGCCGCCCCACCGGCAGCCAGCGAAAGCAGTAAGTCTGAAAAAGATTTGCTGCTTTTTGTTATACACTTGGCAAAATCGAAAGCGGCCGTAGTAGATAGGTGTAACCAGGAAAAGCTGCCCACCCCGCTTGGCAAAACGCCTGTGCTGATGCTGTAAGGAGTGAAAAGGAAAATTTGACTCAGTCACCTCACTGCTCTGAGGGATTGAAATATTGCTTCGCCGCGCTGACGAAGCCCCGGAACAGGGGATGGGCCCGGTTGGGACGGCTTTTCAGCTCCGGATGGAACTGCCCGGCCACAAACCAGGGGTGCCCGGGCAGCTCGATCATCTCCACCAGGCGGCCGTCGGGGGACAGGCCGGAGAGGGACAGCCCCGCCTCGGTCAGCGCCTGACGGTAGTCGTTGTTGAACTCATACCGGTGGCGGTGGCGCTCCTGGATCTCCTGCCCGCCGTAGACCGCCGCGGCCAGGCTGCCCGGCTGGAGCCGGCAGGGGTAGCTGCCAAGGCGCATGGTGCCCCCCTTAGCTGTGACCCCCACCTGGTCGTCCATCAGGTCGATGACGGGGTGGGGGGCGGCGGGATCCAGCTCCCGGGAGTGGGCGCCGGCCAGGCCGCACACATGCCGGGCAAACTCCACCACCGCCAGCTGCATCCCCAGGCAGATGCCCAGGAAGGGCACCTGGTGTTCCCGGGCGTAGCGGATGGCGGCGATCTTGCCCTCCACCCCCCGGTCGCCAAAGCCGCCGGGCACCAGCACGCCTTGCACGCCCTCCAGCACCTGGGCGGCGTTGCCGTCGGAGACCAGCTCGGAGTCCACCCAGCGGATGTCCACCTTCACATCGTTCTCAATGCCGCCGTGGGTGAGGGCCTCCACCACGGACAGGTAGGCGTCGTGCAGGGCCACATACTTGCCCACCAGGGCGATGGTGACGCTGCCGTGGACGTGCTTGGCCCGGTGGACCATGGCGCTCCACTCGGCCAGGTCCGGGGCGTGGCAGTCCAGCCCCAGCCGCTGCACCACCACGTCGGCCAGCCCCTCCCGCTCCAGCATCAGGGGCACCTCGTAGAGGATGGGGGCGGTGAGGTTGGGGATGGCGTGCTCCACTGGGATGTTGCAGAACAGGGAGATCTTCTCCAGGATCTCCCGGGGGACGGGGGTATCGCTGCGGCACAGGATCACGTCGGGCTGGATGCCCAGGCTCAAAAGCTCCTTGGCCGAATGCTGGGTGGGCTTGCTCTTCAGCTCCCCCGAGCCGGGGATGGCCACGATGAGGGAGACGTGGAGGAACATCACGTTCTGCCGCCCCCGCTCGGCAGCTACCTGGCGGATGGCCTCCAGGAAGGGCTGGGACTCAATGTCGCCCACGGTGCCGCCGATCTCCACGATAGCCACGTCGGCCTGGGGGCCCTCCAGGGAGTAGATGTTGGCCTTGATCTCCCCGGTGATGTGGGGGATGATCTGCACCGTGGCCCCCAGGTAGTCCCCTGCCCGCTCCCGGTTGAGCACGTTCCAGTACACCTTGCCCGAGGACACCGAGGAGTTGAAGCTCAGGTTCTCGTCGATGAATCGCTCGTAGTGGCCCAGGTCCAGGTCGGTCTCCGCCCCGTCGTCGGTGACGAACACCTCACCGTGCTGATAGGGGCTCATGGTGCCTGGATCCACGTTGAGATAGGGGTCCAGTTTCTGCACCCGCACCCGCAGCCCCCGCTGCTTGAGCAGGCGGCCCAGGGATGCGGCGGTGATGCCCTTGCCCAGCCCGGACACCACGCCGCCGGTGACAAAGATGAATTTCGTGCCGGTTGCCATTGCGTGTTCCTCCCTCGCGGCAGGCGCGGCCCCTTCGCGCCCGGACGCCCTTGCCCGGCCCTGCCGATTCTCTCAGATATGACATAACCCTTCTATTTTACGTGCCGGCGGGGGACAAGTCAAGGGGGCGGGAGATGGGGCAAAGCGCACAAGCCTTTCACCCGCCGGGCGACGTTTCCCGCCGGGATGAGGATTAAAACGCCCCACGGCGGGATCCGTGGCGCTGACCTGAGGGCTGCATCTGCTGCCCCCGGCATATTGGGAGGGCCTGTGGACGGCAAGAGCAGGGTCAATCCAAGGTGATGGGCTGCAGCCCGCTCGGTGTGACCTCCAGCACCCGGGTGCACACCCGAGTTAAATACAACCTGTCATGAGACGCGCTGATAATACAACCAGGAAAGGCTGACAGCGCCTGTCGAATCACCGGGGCGGACAGGGGGGAGAAGTTCCGGGTGGGTTCGTCCAGCACCAGCACATTGCTGCCAGTTCGCACCATGGCCAGAAACAGAAGCTTGGCCCGCTGCCCACCGCTCAGGCCTGCCGCCGGGTGCTGCATCTCCTCGGCCTTGTACTTCATGGCGCCCAGCAGGGTTCTCGCCTGGGTGACGTCGTCTTTCCGCCCGGAGGGGGCCAGAATTTCCACTGGGGTTTTCTCGCCCAGCAGCTGGTCGCCATAGTCCTGAGCCATCCAGGCTGCCCGGAGGTCGGAGCGGGACAGGAGGTGGTCTGCCACAAGCTTCAGCAGGGTGGACTTGCCCGCGCCGTTAGCGCCCACGATGCCCACTTTCTCTGGGCCGGTGACCCACAGCCGGACCTTCCGGGCCAAGACCCGATCCCCGGCCCGCAGCTCCGGCAGGTCCAACCGGAGAACGTCCTTGCACGCGGGCAGCGCGGCGTCCTGGTGGTCAAAGGCGGTGAGAATGGCCTCTTCCCATTCAGGAAGCTGAGTCATGTTCTCCTTCTCCCGTTCAAACCGGCGGCCCAGAGACTGCACCGCGTGCATCTTCTTTTTCAAGAGCCGCCCGCCGTGGGGGTCCTGCCGGGAGATGGCGGCCTGCTGGTGATCCACCTTGTCCCGGATCTGCCGAAACCGGCCCATTTTAGCCTCAAACTCCGCTCGCTCTTTTCTGGCCTTCTGCTCCTGGTGGGAAAACGCTGACTGCCGGGTATTGACATAGTCCCGGTAACCGGTGCGGGCCACGGTAGCCCGGGAGACGGTGCGCCGGCGCAGCCGCTCCAGGTGGAGGATGGCGTTGGCTGTCCGCTCCAGCAGAGCCTCGTCGTGGGAGATATACAGTACGGGCACTGGGCAGGAGAGCAGAAAGCGCTCCAGCCATTCCAAGGTGGCCAGATCCAGGTCATTAGACGGCTCATCCAACAGCAGCACGTCGGGCTGGTCCAGCAGCAGCAGGGCCAGGCGCAGTTTCACCCGTTCCCCGCCGGACAGGGTGGCCATGGGACGCCAGTCGTAAAAGGTCTCGGACGCCAGCCCCACTTGCCGGGCGCAACGGGCCAGCTCCCTGGGAGCTGCCTCCCCAAAGGCGGGAACGGCCTGGCAGAACTCCCGTACGGGCAGTTCCAGTTCCGATGGATTTAGCTCCTGGGCCAGATAGCCCTTCCGGACCCCTTTGTCCAAAATCTCTCCCGTCCACTCCACATAGGGGGCCGCCAGGGCGGGGTCATACAGCAGTTTGAGCAGGGTGGATTTCCCATTGCCTTCCTCCCCGATGAGGGCGGCCCGGTCTCCGGGGGAGAGCACAAAGCTCAGATCCTCCACCAGGCAGGTTAGGTCTTTTTTATGGGTGATGGTCAGATGTTTGACTTGCAGCATAGGCGTATTCCTCCTCTCTCGCCGGGCTTTTGCCGCGAAATTGGGCAACAAAAAAGCCCGCCCCCGCAACCGAAGGCAGACTTACGTGACGAAAGAGCGCCGGGGCAGGGCTACCTGTCCGGCGGGTCAGTAAACTGTCCTTCGGTCACAAATACCAAGGCCCATTGCAAGGATGGACCAAGGATAAACGTTGGTGACGCGAATTCCAGTTTACTTGCGCATTCTTTCACCCTTTTCCCTTTGATGGCTCGAGTATAGCATGGCCATTGGGCTGTGTCAAGGGAAGGGTTTTGCGCGTTACCGCCCATTTTACGCCGCTTGGGGGCGGAGGCCTTTCCAAAACGGGGCGGGTCTGCTATGATGGGGGTGCCCCAGGGGGAAAAGGAGGAAACTGCATTGAAGGTCAAGATCGAGCTCTCCCCGGACTGGACGGAACCTTTCGCCGTCCTTCACGCCAGCCGGATCACCCCGGAGATACAGCGCCTGGCCGATATGATCGGGGCCCAGGGGTCGGCCTTCCCCGTCCTGGACGGGGAGCGGATCGTTCTCCTCCGGCCGCGGGAGGTCTACCTGGTTCGGGTGGAGGGGGAGTCGCTGTCAGTATACGGGGAGCGGGAACGGTATCGGAGCAGGAGGCGCCTGTATGAGGCGGCCCAGGCGCTGGGAGAGGATTTTATACAGATTTCCAAATCCGTCCTGGTCAACCTGAACTATGTAGGCTGCGTGGAACCGTATTTCAGCGGCATGATGAAGCTGCGCTTGAAGAATGGACTGTCCGACTATATTTCCCGCAGATACCTGCCCGCGTTCAAACGTCATTTTGGGCTTTGATTTTTAGAAAGGAATGGTGCGCGATGAAAGAATTTTTACGTCTGGTTTGGTTTGGCGTGGCCGCCGGCTGCACCATCTTTACGGTGATCGGCGTGATTTTGGCCCTGATTCTGGAGGGGGGCGACCCGTTCCGGGAGATGGAATATGGATTTGTCAGAATGGCGGCCGCGTCGATGGTGACCGGGCTGGGCTTCTCCCTTCCGTCCCTGGTCTATGACTGTGAGAACCTGCCGTTCGCCGTCAGAACGGCTGTCCACCTGGTGATTGGATTTGGGGTATACTTTGCCGCATCCTTTTGGGCGGGCTGGATCCCTCTGGCGGCCGGGCCGGGGGCGGTGATTCTGTTCTTCCTGGCCGCGGTGGTGATTGCCTTGGCGATCTGGCTGGGATTCTTTCTCTACCACCGGGCAGAGGCCCGGCGGCTCAACGAAAAGATTCAAGAGCGGAGAGGGTAACCGGCCTGACGGGCCGCTTGCGTCAAAGAACAGCCGCCGCCTGGCATTGCCAGGCGGCGGCGCTGTGATTTCCACCCTGCGTCTCAGCAGTCACTCCACCGGCACGGTCCAGCCGTAGGGATCGGGCTCGGTGCCCCACTGGATGCCGGTGAGGGTGTCGTACAGCCGTTGGGTGAGCCGGCCGATCTGGCCACCGTGGATGACGGCCCGCTCTTCCCCCATAGCCAGCTCGCCGATGGGGGAGACCACCGCGGCCGTGCCGGTGCCCCAGGCCTCCTCCAGCCGGCCGTCGACCGCCGCGTCAAACAGCTCCCGGGCGGTGACCAGCCGCTCCTCCACCGGGATTCCCCAGTCCCGCAGCAGCTCCAGGCAGCTCTTGCGGGTGATGCCGGGCAGCACCGAACCGGTCAGGGCGGGGGTGATGACTTTGCCGTCCACTTTGAACAACACGTTCATGGCCCCCACTTCCTCCACATACTTCCGGTGCACCCCGTCCAGCCACAGCACTTGGGAGTAGCCCTGGGCCTCGGCCCTGGCCCCGGCTCGGATGGAGGCGGCGTAGTTGCCCCCGCACTTGGTGTGGCCGGTGCCCCCCCGCACCGCCCGGACATCCTCGTCCTCCACATAGATCTTCACCGGGTTGATGCCCTCGGGATAATAGGCGCCCACGGGGCTGAGGATGATGGCAAACAGGTAGCTGTGGGAGGCGTGTACCCCCAGGTTGGGGTCGGTGGCGAACACGAAGGGGCGGATGTACAGCGAGGTACCCGGCCGGTCGGGCACCCAGTCCAGATCCACCTGGACCAGGGCCTTCACCGCCTGGACGAAGTCCTGCTCGTCGATGGGGGGGATGCAAAGGCGCTGACAGGAGGCAGCCAGCCGCCGGGCGTTCTCCACCGGGCGGAACAGCTGCACCTTGCCATCAGGGGTGCGGTAGGCCTTCAGCCCCTCAAAGACCTCCTGGGCGTAGTGGAATACCATGCAGGACGGCTCCAGGCTCAAGGGGCCGTAGGGCACGATGCGGGGCTGGTGCCAGCCTTGGCCGTCGTGATAGTCCATCAGGAACATGTGGTCGGTAAACAGCTTGCCAAACACCAGGGAAGCGGGATCGGGCCGGGGCTTGCCCTGGGCGGTACGGGTGAGTTGGATGTCCAGCATGGAACCTCTCTCCTTTGCACGGTAAAGCGTTGGATACCCGTATTATACCAGCGGGGATGGCCGGGCGCAATGGTGAAATGCCCAAATTCTCCCCACCGGAGGGGATGGTTAGGGAATTCTCCTTGTTTTTCCGATAGACATTTGCTATAATAAAAAATCCGAGAATCCAAGCAAGGATCCCGGCAAGGCCCGCCTCCATGGGGCGGGGCCCGCCGGAGAGAGGTGGAGCGCGTGAACAAGAAACTCTCACAGCTGCTGGCCCCCCGCTTCGGGCTGTACTTTCTGGTCATGGCGGCTTTTGCCCTGGCCACCCTGATGCTGGGCCGGGCGGACGTGGCGGTGGCGGAGCTGGCTGTGGTGGCCGTTTTGTACGGGGTGTACTGGGGGAGCATGGCGCGCCGCCGGCGGGAGACGGCCCGGTACCTGGAGCAGCTGGTGGGCAGCATGGACGGGGCCACCCGGGACAGCACCCTCAACTGCCCGCTGCCGGTAGCCATGTTCCGGCCGGACACGGACGAGGTGGTGTGGACCAACGACGGCTTCCTGCGCCTGACCGGGGAGCAGGAAGGGGTGTTTGACACCAAGCTGGCCGACCTGGTGCCGGGCTTTGACGGGCGCTGGCTGCTGGAGGGCAAGAATGAGTGCCCCCGGGAAGTGGTGGTGGGAGAGCGGCGTTACCAGGTGTTCGGGTCAGTGGCCCGCACTGCCGGGCAGGAGGAGCAAGGGGCGCTGGCCACCACCTACTGGGTGGATGTGACCGAGCTGGCCAACACCCGGGACCTGTACCGGGCCAGCCGGCCGGCGGTAGCCCTGTTGCTGCTGGACAACTATGAGGAGACCATCAAGGGCCAGGACGACAGCGTGCGCTCGGCCATGCTCAACCAGATCAGCCAGATCTTTACCCAGTGGACCGCGCCGGCAAACGGCATCTTCTGCCGCCTGGACCGGGACCGCTACCTCTACCTCTTTGAGGAGCAGTACCTGGCCGGGTACAAGGCCGAGAAGTTCTCCCTGCTGGACAGCGTGCGCACCATCCAAAGCCCCAACGGCATCCCCGTCACGGTGTCCATCGGCGTGGGGGTGGACGGGGAGAGCCTGGCCGAGATGTTCCGTTTCGCCTCCCTGTCTGCGGAGATGGCCCTGTCCCGGGGGGGAGACCAGGCGGTGGTGAAAAATCGCTTTAACTTTGAGTTCTACGGCGGCCGGGCCAAGGAGACGGAGCGGCGTACCAAGGTCAAGAGCCGGGTGATGGCCTCCGCCCTGGGCGAGCTGGTGGCCGACGCCTCCTGCGTGTTGGTCATGGGCCACAAGCTGGCGGACATGGACGCGCTGGGCGCGGCGGTGGGGGTGTGCGCCATTGCCCGCAAGCGGGGGATACCCCGGTATATCATTCGGGAAGAGGGGGCCACCCCTGCCCAGGAGCTGTACCGCCGGGTGGAGCAGATGGAGGCCTATCGGGGCCTGTTCCTGGACAGCCAGGAGGCCCTGCTGCGGGCCGACTCCCGCTCCCTGCTGGTGGTGGTGGACACCAACCGGCCCGAGCAGGTGGCCAGCGGCGAGCTGCTCACCTCCTGCAACAAGGTGGCGGTCATCGACCACCACCGCCGGGCGGCCACCTATATCGAGGGGGCTGCGCTCAACTTCCACGAACCCTATGCCTCCTCCGCCAGCGAGATGGTCACCGAGCTGGTCAGCTACCTGATGGAGCCGTCCGAGCTGCTGCGGGGGGAGGCGGAGGCCCTCATGGCGGGGCTGATGCTGGACACCAAGAACTTCACCATGCGCACCGGGGGGCGCACCTTTGAGGCGGCGGCCTTCCTGCGCCGGGCGGGGGCGGACACCAGCGAGGTGAAAAAGCTGTTCCAGACCGATCTGTCCGACGCGGTGGCCAAGTACCGCATCATCCAGGCTGCCCAGCTGTACCGGCCGGACGTGGCCATTGCGGCGGCGGAGCATACTGTGGGCCGGGTGTCGGCGGCCCAGGCCGCCGACGAGCTGCTGAACATCGCGGGTATCCAGACCTCCTTTGTGCTTTACCCCGAGGGGGATGGGGTGGCGGTGTCCGCCCGGAGCATGAACGATACCAATGTACAGCTCATCTTGGAAGCCATGGGGGGAGGCGGAAACGCCGGCGCTGCGGGGGCCCAGCTGCCTGGCCGGACGGTGGACGAGGTCGAGCAGCAGCTGCGCCAAGTGCTGGATCAGTACTTTGAAGAGGAAGACCAGCCCACCCAGGGGGAGGGCTGAGCCTGGAAGTGGAAACGTCCCCGCCTGCGAGGCGGGTGCGTTTGTGGGAATCAAGGAGGTAGGTTTCATGAAGGTGATCTTACAGCAGGACGTGAGGGGCCAGGGCAAAAAGGGCCAGATGGTGGAGGTGTCCGATGGATACGGGCGCAATTTCCTGCTGCCCCGAAAGCTGGCCGTGGAGGCCACGGCGGAGAACATCAACACCATGAAGATGCAGGAGAAGGCCCGCAAGGCCAAAGAAGCCGAGGAGAAGGCCCAGGCCGAGGCCTTGGCCCAGCGCCTGGAGAGCTGCCAGGTGAAGATCAGCGCCAAGGCCGGCCAGGGCAGCCGCCTGTTTGGCTCGGTGACCAATAAGGAGATATCCCAGGCCCTAAAGGAGCAGCACCAGATGGACGTGGGCAAGAGCAAGATCCTCCTGCCCGAACCCATTAAGTCCTTCGGGACCTTCCAGGTCAAGTGCAAGCTGGGCTATGAGGTCACCGGCACCATCCACGTGCTGGTGGTGGAGGAGAAGTGACCGGAGGCAGGGCCCGCTTGGCATGATGGAGGCGCGGCCATCAGGGACAGGACGACGGGCGGGCGCGGCGCCCCCTGGGAGGTGAGGTTGTGAACGAACTGGATCAGCTGGCCATGCCCCACTCGGTGGAGGCCGAGCAGGCGGTGCTGGGCTCCATGCTCATCGACGAGCGGTGCGTGCCCGACGTGGTGGCCCGCCTGGCCCCAGATGACTTCTTCCTGCGGCAGAACCGGGAGCTGTACGAGGTGCTCTACGGGATGTTTAACCGCTTTGAGACCATCGACCCGGTGACGGTGCTGGATCGGATGAAGCAGGCGGGACTATATGATGAGAACACCTCGGTGCCCTATCTGCGCCAGCTCATGGAGATCACGCCCACCGCCGCCAACGTGCTGGAATACGCGGACATCGTGTCCGACAAGGCGTTGCTGCGCCGCATTGGGGAGGCCGCCGGCCAGCTGTCTGAGCTGGTACGCCAGGAGGGGGGCACTGCCCGCCAGATCCTGGAGGCCGCCGAGCAGCGCATCTACGCCATCCGACAGGGCAAGTCCGCCCAGGATATGGCCCACATTGCCACGGTGTTGGGCCAGGTGTGGGACACCATCCAGGCCCGGCAGGCCTCTGGGGAGGAGTTCCCAGGCCTGGCCACCGGTCTGGTGGACCTGGACCGGCGCATCGCAGGGCTGAACAATTCCGACCTGATCATCCTGGCCGCCCGGCCCGGCATGGGCAAGACCTCTTTGGCGCTGAACATCGCCCTGGAGGCGGGCAAACGCTCGGGCAAGAGCGTGGCTGTCTTCTCCCTGGAGATGAACCGGGAGCAGCTGGGCATGCGCCTGATCTCCATGGAGAGCCTGATCGACAGCAAGAAGCTGCTCACCGGCCGGTTGTCCGGCGAGGAGGAGTGGACCCGGGCTGCCATGGCGGTGGCCGCCCTGAGCCAGGCCAATATCTATCTGGACGACGACGCGGGCCTGTCGGTGGCGGATATGAACGCCAAGTGCCGGCGGGTGAAGAACCTGGGGCTGGTGGTGGTGGACTACCTGCAACTGATGACCTCCGCCGGCGGGCCCCAGCGGGCGGGAGACAACCGGCAGCAGATCGTCTCGGACATGTCCCGCTCGCTCAAGCTCATGGCCAAGGAGCTGAACGTGCCGGTGCTGTGCCTGTCCCAGCTGTCCCGCGCCAACGAAAGCCGGGCCGCCGGGCAGCGCCGGCCCCTGCTGTCCGACCTGCGGGAGTCGGGTTCCATTGAGCAGGACGCGGACGTGGTGCTGTTCATCTACCGGGAGAGTTACTACGAGAACGACACGGACAACCCCAATGTGGCCGAGTGCATTGTGGCCAAGAACCGCCATGGCGAGACGGGTACCGTCCTGCTGGAGTGGCGGCCCGAGTTCACCACCTTCCGCAACCTGGCTTACCGGGATGAGGAGGACGACTACGGATGAGCGGGCGCTTTGACTACGGCCTCATCCCACCGGACAGCCGGGTGCTGTGCGCTTTGTCAGGCGGGGCGGACTCCATGTACCTGCTGTGCCGCCTGCTGGCGGGGGCGGGCCGGGGGGGGTATACCGTGGCCGCGGCCCACTACAACCACAACCTGCGCCCCACCGCCGCCCGGGACGAGGCCTTTGTCCGGGACTGGTGCCGGCGGCAGGGCGTGGAGTTGGTGGTGGGCTCCGGAGACGTGGCCGGGGCCGCCCGGCGGCAGGGATTGGGGATCGAGGCCTGCGCCCGCAGCCTGCGCTATGATTTCCTGGAGCGGGCGGCCGACTGCCTGGGTTGCCAGCTCATCGCCACCGGCCACCACGCCGGGGACAACGCCGAGACGGTGCTGATGCACCTGCTTCGAGGCAGTGGGTTGGAGGGGCTGTGCGGTATCTCCCCCCGCCGGGGCAGGCTGATCCGCCCCATGCTCACCCTGGAACGGGGACAGGTGCTGGCCTATCTGGAGCGGGAGCGGGTGCCCCATGTGGAGGACGAGAGCAACACCGATCCGGCCTATGCCCGCAACCGGATCCGGGCCCAGGTGATGCCCCTGCTGGAGCAGCTTCGCCCCGGGGCCACCGGGCGCATCGCCGCCGCCGCCACTCGGCTGCGGGTGGATCGGGACGCGCTGGAAGCAGACAGCGCCCGCCTGGCCGCCCAGGCCTGTCCCAGCCCCCGGGGGCTGTCCCTGCCGGCCGAGGTGCTGGCTGCCGCCCCCCGGGCCATCGCCCTGCGGGCGGCGGGAGCGCTGCTGGCCCGGGCCGGCCTGGGTGACCGGGCGGCCTGGCGGGAGGGGATCGTGGCCCTGGCGGCGGAGGACCGCCCTTCCGGAGGGCTGGATGTGGCCGGAGGCCGGGTGTACCGGGCCTATGGGGAGCTGATTTTTTCCTCCTGCCGGCCGGAGTCCCCGCCGCCGGAGCGGCCGTTGGAGGAGGGGAAAACCTACTGGGGGGATTGGGTGATCGCCGCCCGGCCCGGGCGATGCCCCCCCGCGGCCTATGCCGGCCCCGGAGAGTTCTATCTGAAGCCAGCGGGATACGTCATCCGCTCCCGCCGGCCGGGGGATGGGCTCCGGCTGGGCAAGCGGCCGTGGAAGAGCCTGAAGAAGTTGATGATCGAGGGGCGGGTGCCCCGGGAGGAGCGACCGGCGGTGCCGGTGCTGGCCCTGGAGGGGGGCGCGGCGGCGGTTGGCGGGCTGGGCCCTGACCGGGACGCCTTGGCCACGCCGGGCAAGCGATGCCTGCACATCACCATGAGAAGGGGAGAATGACGGGTGCACCAAGATGTAGAGCGGGTCCTGCTCAGCCAGCAGGCACTCAGCGACCGGGTTGGGGAGTTGGGGGAGCAGATCACCAGGGACTATGCCGGCCGGCAGGTGGCGGTGGCCTCGGTGTTGCGGGGGTCGTATATTTTTATGGCCGACCTGACCAGGGCCATCCAGCTGCCCATCACCGTGGATTTCATGGCGGTGTCCTCCTATGGCTCGGGCACCGTCAGCTCCGGCCAGGTGGAGATCAAGAAAGACCTGTCCGACCCCATCGAGGGCAAGGATCTGTTGCTGGTGGAGGATATCCTGGACTCGGGCAATACCCTGTACTATCTGGTGGATGTGCTCCGGGCCAGAAAGCCTGCCTCCATTCGCATCTGTACCTTGCTGGATAAGCCGGAGCGGCGGGCCAAGCCCATCCAGGCCGACTATGTGGGCTTCCAGATCCCGGACGCCTTCGTGGTGGGCTATGGCCTGGATTATGATGAGCGGTATCGGAACCTGCCGTACATTGGGGTGCTCAAGCCGGAGGTGTATGGGGGATAGGCCATCATGGCCCACCACAGCCGCCGCAGGCGGGGCGGGCGCAATGAAAGCCGCGGGGACGCGGCGGGAAGTAAGAGGAAAAGACTGTGAAGCAATTTAGCAAACTTCGGGGCATCCTGTTCTACGCAATTGTCATCGCACTGATCCTGTGGGCGGTGAGCGCGTTCCAAGGCTCCCGGCGGGAGGGCTATGTTTCCTATGCCGATATGGTGAGCTATTTCCAGCAGGAGCAGGTGACCCGTTTCCAGGTGGACGAGGACGGCGTGGTGGCCATGACCCTGGCTGACGGCAGCCTGCGCTACCACGCCCTGGCCAGCCTGGAGTTGTTCCACGCCGACCTGGGCCAGCTCATCCAGGAGCAGCGGGAGGCGGGGGTGCTCATCGACTATGAGTACCAGCAGCGGCACGAGCTGCCCCAGTGGCTGCTGGTGGTGCTGCCGGCGGTGGTGTCTGTGGTGCTGGTGATGGTGATCTGGTGGCTGATGGCCATGCGCCAGCAGAGCGCGCAAGGGGGCGGCCAGGGGGGCATGAACCGCTTTGGCCAGGCCCGAGTGGTCAACGGCCAACAGCGCAGCACCGTCACCTTTGCCGACGTGGCCGGGGCGGATGAGGAGAAGGCAGAGCTGCAGGAGCTGGTGGACTTCCTGCGGGAGCCGGACAAGTTCACCCGCCTGGGCGCCCGTATCCCCAAGGGGGTGCTGCTGGTGGG
>DVJZ01000037.1 GCA_018716385.1 Candidatus Enterenecus merdae | reverse complement strand
GCAGAATGCAGAATGAATGGGGAGCGGCGTGGCCTGCGGGGTGAAAACACGCCGGCTGGAAATTCCTGAGCCGTGTTTGAAAAAAGCAGGGGCAGTTGAGAGTTATATTCTGCATTCTGCCTTCTGCATTTTTCATTACAACAAAGTGGGGGGGTGTGAACGAAATGGCGACCACCTATAACAATCTATATCTGGACACCCGCGCCCGGCTGAAAAAGGCCGGAGTGGAGGCCGCCCAGCTGGAGGCCCGGGAGCTGCTGTGCTACGCCGCGGACAAGAGCCGGGAGCAGCTCTACCGGGACATGCCCCTGTACGTCTCCGGCGAGCTGGAGAAGCGGGTGGAGGCCCTGGTCCAGCGCCGCCTGGCGGGGGAGCCGGTGGCCTACATCGTGGGGGAGTGGGAGTTTTACGGCCTCTCCCTGGACATCTCCAGCGACGTGCTCATCCCCCGGTCGGACACCGAGGTGCTGGCCGAGCGGGGCATTTTGAAGGCCAAGGCGGCCGGAGAGGGCTGCCGGGTGCTGGACCTGTGCGCCGGCAGCGGCTGCGTGGGGCTGGCCGTGGCGGTCCACGCCCCCCAGTGCCGGGTGGTGCTGGGCGAGCTGTCCGAGGGGGCCCTGCGGGTGTGCAAGCAGAACGTGCGCCGCAACAACCTGAACGCCCGGGTGACCTGCCTGTCCGTGGACGCGATGGAGCCGCCTCCCGCCGCCCTGTGGGACTTTGACGTGGTGGTGTGCAATCCTCCCTACATCCCCTCCGGCGACATTGCGGGACTGGATGTGTCCGTGCGGGACTACGAGCCCCGGATGGCCCTGGACGGAGGGGCGGACGGCCTGGACTTTTACCGCTTTATCGCCGCCAAATGGAAGAGTGCCATCCGCTTGGGGGGCACTTTGCTGTTTGAGGTAGGCGTCGGGCAGGCCCCCGACGTGGAGGAGATCCTCTCCCAGAACGGCTTTGAGCAGATCCAGACCACCGCCGACACCCAGGGCATCTGGCGGGTGGTGGAGGGGACCATCAATAATTGACAATTTACAATTGACAATGGACAATGGGTGCGCGGCGGAGCCGCGTGCGGGGAAAAGTCCGGTCAATGGGACGAATCCAGCGGTAAGCTGTTGACACAGAAGAAAGCCGGCCCGGAGAGGAAACCGGGCCGGAGGCAAAGGAGATATGAAGTATGGCGACCAAGAAACCGGCGGTGGAGAGTGCGTCTCCCGCCTCGGATAAGAAGAAGGCGCTGGAGACGGCGGTGGCCCAGATCGAGCGGGCCTACGGCAAGGGCTCCATTATGCGCCTGGGTGAGAATGTGGACGTGATGGTGGAGTCCATCCCCACCGGCTCCCTATCCCTGGACCTGGCTCTGGGGATCGGCGGACTGCCCCGGGGGCGGATCATCGAGATCTACGGCCCCGAGTCCTCCGGTAAGACCACCCTGGCCCTCCATGTGGTGGCCGAGGCCCAGAAGCGGGGGGGCGAGGTGGCCTTCATCGACGCCGAGCACGCCCTGGACCCCACCTACGCCCGGGCCCTGGGGGTGGACATCGACTCCATGCTCATCTCCCAGCCGGACACCGGCGAGCAGGGCCTGGAGATCTGCGAGGCGCTGGTGCGCTCGGGGGCCATCGACGTGGTGGTGGTGGACTCGGTGGCCGCCCTCACTCCCCGGGCGGAGATCGAGGGGGACATGGGGGACTCCCATGTGGGCCTGCTGGCCCGGCTGATGAGCCAGGCCTTGCGCAAGCTGGCCGGCTCCATTGCCAAGACCAACTGCATCGTTATCTTTATCAACCAGCTGCGGGAGAAGGTGGGGGTGGTCTATGGCAACCCAGAGGTCACAACCGGCGGCCGGGCGCTGAAGTTCTATGCCTCGGTGCGCATGGAGGTGCGCCGGATCGAGGCGCTGAAAAACGGCTCTGAGGTGGTGGGCAACCGCACCCGGGCCAAGATTGTGAAGAACAAGGTGGCCCCTCCCTTCCGGGAGGCGGAGTTTGAGATCCTGTATGGAGAGGGCATTTCCAAGCTGGGCGAGCTGGTGGACCTGGCCGTCCGGCTGGACTTGATCCAGAAGTCGGGTTCCTGGTTCTCCATGGGGGAGGAAAAGCTGGGCCAGGGCCGGGACGCGGTGAAGAAGTACCTGCAGGACAACCCGGAGCTGGCCGCCAAGATCGAGCAGGAGATCCGGGACAACTCCTTCCAGCTGATGAGCCGCCAGTCCCAGATCGCCGCCAGGGCAGCGGGCCGGGCGGTTGATGTGTCCGCCGAGGATTTTGAGGGTTGATGTTGCCCAGCGGCCATGAGGATTGAGAAACTGGAACCCTCCCGGCACAAGCAGGGACGCTGGCTGGTGTGGCTGGAGGACGGCTCCCTGCTGCGGGTGGGGGAGGGGGATGTGGTGTCCCTGGGGCTGCACACCGGCAAGGAGCTGACCGAGGAACAGGGGCAGGCCCTGGTGGAGGCCCAGGAGCGAAACCGGATGGAGGGCCGGGCGGCCGCGCTGCTCACAGGCCGGCCCATGTCCCGCAAGGAGCTGGAGGACAGGCTGTCCGCCCCGCCCCGCCGCCGGAGCGGGCCGGGAGAGGGGCAGGAGGCCGACCTGGAGGCGCTGGAGCGGGAGCGGGCGCAGCTGCGGGAGCGGGCCCGGCGGACGGCGGACCGGATGGAGGATCTGGGGCTGCTGGATGATGGGGCGTACGCCGAGGTAGTGGTCCGGCACTATGCCGCCAAGGGCTATGGGGCCCGGAAGATCCGGGACGAGCTGTACCGCCGGGGAGTGCCCCGGGCGCTGTGGGACGGGGCGCTGGCCCAGGTGGAGGATCAGGGACCCAGGCTGGACGAGCTGGTGCGCCGGAGGCTGCGGGGGGGCCAGCCCACCCGGGAGGAGCTGAAAAAAACCTCGGACTACCTGGCCCGGCGGGGCTTCTCCTGGGAGGAGATCGCCCAGGCGCTGGAGCGGTACCAGAGTTGGGAGGATTAGGGCCTTCCCAGGGACAGGAGAAGGGCAGTACGCCCCTTGACAAGCTGGTGGCGCTGTGCAAAATCTATCATGTTCTCGCGGGCTATCTACTGGGCATTACGGATGACCCTGCCTGGCGGGGAGGGGAGGAACCCGGATTTGAAACCATATACTGTGGCCTTTGTCAGCTTGGGCTGTGCCAAAAACCTGGTGAACGCCGAGCAGATGATGGCCCTGTGCCAGCAGGAGGGCTTTGCCGTCACCAGCGATCCGGAGGGAGCGGACGTGGCCGTGCTCAACACCTGCGGCTTCATCGAGGCGGCCAAGAGCGAAGCCATTGACCACATCATCGAGTTGGGGCAGCTTAAGCAGCAGGGCAAGCTGAAAAAACTGCTGGTGGCCGGCTGCCTGTCCCAGCGCTACCCCGGGGAGATCCGGCAGGAGCTGCCTGAGGTGGACGGGATGCTGGGTACCGGAAGCTACACCGATGTGGTGCAGGCCGTGCGTGAGCTGATGGCAGGGGAACGGGCAGAGCACTTTGGGGATGTGCAGCAGGCGGATGACGATGGGGAGCGCCTGGTGACCACCCCGTCCTATACAGCCTACCTGAAGATCGCCGAGGGGTGCAGCAACGGCTGTGCCTTTTGCGTGATCCCCCGGCTCCGGGGGCGGTACCGCAGCCGCTCTATGCAGGAGCTGCTCCGGGAGGCCCGGGGGCTGGCGGAGCGGGGGGTGCAGGAGTTGATCGTCATCGCCCAGGACATCACCCGGTACGGCTGGGATCGGAAGGACGGCGCCAGCCTGGCCGGACTGCTGGCCGAGCTGTGCAAGCTGCCCTTTCACTGGATCCGCCTGCACTATCTCTACCCCGAGGCCGTCACCGATGAGCTGATCCAGCTCATCGCCCGAGAGAGGAAGATCGTCCACTACCTGGACATCCCCATCCAGCACGCCAACGACGGCATCCTGAAAGCCATGCGACGGGAGAGCACCAAGGCGGAGATCGCCGCTTTATTTGCCAAGCTGCGCAGGGCCATGCCTGACGTGGTGCTGCGCACCTCCCTCATCTGCGGCCTGCCGGGAGAGGGGGAGGCGGAGTTTGAGGAGCTGTGCCAGTTTCTGCGAGAGCAGAAGATCCAGCGGGCGGGGGTGTTCCAGTTCTCCCCGGAGGAGGGCACCCTGGCCGCCGTCATGGACAACCAGGTGGACCCGGAGACGGCAGCCCGCCGGGTGGAGCGAGTGGTGGAACTGCAAAGCCGGATCATGGACGCATACAATGAGCAGCGGGTGGGAAGCTGCATGGAGGTGCTCTGTGAAGGGGTGGATCCCGAGCAGGGATGCTATGTGGGGCGCACCTACGCCGACTCAGTGGAAGTGGACGGCCAGGTGCTGTTCACTGCGGACGACCCGGTGGAGGCCGGGCAGTTCGTGTGGGTGCGAATCACCGGCACATCCGACGGGGACCTGACCGGCCGGCTTGAGGGCTGAGGCGCGGGAAGGGAGAAGGGGGAGGGGCATGAATACTGCCAACAAGCTGACCATGCTGCGCTTGGTTATGATCCCAGCCTATTTGGTGGTGCTGTACTGGGGATTTCCCGGAGCCGATTATGTGGCCCTGGCTGTTTTTGTGGTGGCCAGCCTCACCGATTTTGTGGACGGATACATCGCCCGGCATTACCATCAGATCACCGACTTTGGCAAATTCATGGACCCACTGGCGGACAAGGTGCTGGTGCTGGCGGCCATGCTCTGGTTCTGCCAGGAAGGGCGGCTGCCAGCCTGGGCGCTGGTGCTTGTGGTGGCCCGTGAGTTTGCCGTGTCCGGCCTGCGGCTGGTGGCGGTGGACAACGGCCGGGTGATTGCCGCGGCCTGGTCGGGGAAGGTCAAAACCTTTGCCACCATGGTGTGCCTGTGCCTGATGCACCTGCCCGTCCCGGCGCAGGTGGACTGGGCATGTGTGGCCGTCATTGCGGGGACCACCCTGTACTCTGGCGTGGAGTACTTCGTGCGCAACCGGGACGCGCTCAACTGGAAGAAGTGAAGCAATCGCCCCCTATGGCCCATGGGCCGTAGGGGGCGGTTTGGTTAGGAAAAGGAATGGGTCACTCCACCGTGATCTCCCGGGTGGTTGGGATGATGCACACATAGCTCTTGCCGGTTTGCAGGGCGAGGGGCTGGCCGTCCTGGGTGTAGTAGCGCAGCTGCTCCTGAGCTGCGCCCTTGCGCCAGGTGATGGGGATGAGCCGGCCGCCGCAGGCGTACCAGCCCGATCCGGAGGACAGGTCCACCTCCAGCCGGCCGCCGCTGTCCACCACGGTGCAGGTGGCCTGGAGGATGAGCAGGTTGGTCACGGCCACCTGGCTGCCATCGTTGCCGTCCAGGTAGGGCTCGCCGTACTCCTCGGCCAGATACAGGCCGTCCTCGGCATGGTAGCGGAATACCCCGGTCTTGTAGTTGGAGAAGGGGACGGTAATGACCTGGGCAGCCTGGCCGCCGGCAGGGATGGCGTCCTCCACAAAGTCCATCTCATAGGAGTAGCCCTGGCTGTGAGGGCCCAGCAGCCCGTCCCGGGCCAGCACAGTGGATATGGCCTGGCCGGAGGTGACCAGGGAGTGTTCGTAGTCGTAGTGATGGCCGGCCACCCGCTCCCGGTCCCGCCAGAACAGGCCGGCTTCGGCAGAGGAGTAGTAGCCGTTCACCCCGTCCACCGTGGTGGCGCCCTGGTTTTGCCGGGCAGTGTAGAACTCAGGGCTGCCACCGGCGTGGATGTACACCGCGTCGTGGCCTTGGGCAAGCTGCCAGTAATACAGCCGGGCCGAGCGCACCGCCCCCACGGTATCTACGGCGGAGGGGTCCTGATACACGGCCATCATACGGGTGATCCCCCCCTCGGCCAGCACCTCGTAGAGGATGTCCGCCTGGCCATTGCCCTGCTGGGGCAGGGCCTGCTTGAGGTTGTTGAGCATGACGGCCACCGGCTTCTGGCCGGACAGGTCGGTGTCGGTGGGCAGCCCGGTGAGCGGGTTGCGGAACTGTGGGGTGGGCGCTGGCTCCAAGGTGGACGGAGCGGTGACCTGGGGGGCGACGGCGGGGGCGCCGTCGCCGGCAAAGCGGCAGCCTGCCAGGAGAAGCAGCACCAACAGAGCGGTCAGTAGAGAGCGTATGCGTGGCATGAATCTCGCCTCCTTGATGGTTAAGTTACAGTATAGCAAGTTTGTCGAAGGGTGTAAACAGGGGGAGCGAATATTTTGGGATTGCAATCCTCCGACGGGTTGGATATAATCGTATGCTGAAGTTGAACAGCCTGCCCCAGGGGCAGGCGGAAAGAGGCCCCAGGAGCGGGCGGGGAAAAGGAGGGGAGGACATGGCGCGGATCAAACGGGTGGCGGCCCTTCAGGACCTGTCCTGCTTTGGCCGCTGCTCCCTGACGGTGGTCCTTCCGGTGCTGTCGGCCATGGGGGTGCAGGGGTGCCCGCTGCCCACAGCGGTGCTGTCCAGCCACACCGGAGGGTTTGGGCCAGTGGCCAGGACAGAGCTGGCCGATCAGCTCCAGGGCACGCTGGAGCATTGGCAGCGGCTGGGGCTGGACTTTGACGGGGTGTATACCGGCTACCTCTCCTCTCCCCGCCAGGCCGCGCTGGCCCGCCGGGCGGTGGAGGCGCTGCGCCGGACGGGGGGGATGGCTCTGGTAGACCCGGTGCTGGGGGACGGGGGACGGCTGTATGCCTCGGTCACCCCGGAACTGGCGGCGGCCATGGGGGAGCTGTGCCAGGCGGCTGACGTGATCACCCCCAATTTGACCGAGGCGGCGGTGCTGCTGGGCAGGCCGCCGGAACAGGCGCGGGAAGAGCCCTTGACGCTGGTCCGGATGCTGTCGGTGGGGGGACGGCGCAGCGTGGTGCTCACAGGGGTGGAGCCCGAGCCGGGGCAGATCGGCGCGGCCTGGTTTGACCGGGAGGACGGGAGGACGGGCCTGTACGCCCAAGCCCGTGCGCCGGGGCACTACCCGGGCACAGGGGACCTGTTTGCCGCGGTGCTGGCCGGCAGCCTGACGCTGGGCGAGGGGCTGGAGGCAGGGGTGGCCCGGGCGGTGGACTTTGTCAGCCGCTGCGCGCGCCACACCGCCCGGTTGGGGACGCCGGATCGGGAGGGCGTGGTCTTTGAGCCGCTGCTGGCCACGTTGGCTAACGGACCGGTGAGATAGGAGGCTTGCTTTCCCTGCCAGGGCCTGCTATACTGGGGTCAGACTGGGCTCTGGCCCGTTTGAGGGGAGCGCATTGATGGACGAGACGGTACCATCCTTTGGCCAGGTGCTGGGCCCGCTGGGGCTGGATGTGGCGCCGGCGGGGGAGAGCAGCTTTGAACAACTGGTGGCGGCCTACCGCAGCCGGCTGAAGCCGGATGGGACGGGGATTGTGCACATCAACTGCATGATGACCATGTCTGAGTGCCGGGCGGCCTTGCTGGCGGTGGGAGAGATGGGGCTGGAACCGCCGTGGGTGTCCTGGGCCTGCGGGGAGGACGGGGCCTCGGTGACCCGGGTGCATATGCTGGCTGCCCTGTTTGTGGCCGAGGGGATGGGGGCGGCGGCCTTTGGGCTGAACTGCAGGCCCGAGCTGGCCTCGGCGCTGCTGGCCGAACTGGCCCAGTACGCTCAGATCCCGCTGTTCTCCTGCTGGGACGGGACTGTCTTGCCCTATTCCTATCGCCCCCGGCCCCAGGATCCAGACGTGATCCCTTGCGCCAGCTCCACTGCCCCCTGTTTTCTCACCCGTACCATCGATGTGGGGGAGGAGTTGGAGTGCACACCCGATCTGTTGGAGGACATCATCCAGGCGGAGGATGACCCGGTGGGGGCGGTGAAGATCGCCATTTTGGAGCCAGATGATGTGGACATCTTTGCCCAGCATCAGTACGCGGTGCGCAAGGCCCTGTGCCTGTGGTCGGATGTGCCCGAGCTGCTGGAGGGGGCCTTGCGGGTGTACCAGGGGCGAGCCTTCTACGACGGTACCGGCGCGCTGGGCCGGGAGGAGCTGGGGCGGCTGAGCCGGAAATACGGGTTGATCGTGCTATGAGGCGGAAGTGGGGGTCGCCCGGTGGGGACTCTGGAACGGGGAGGGAACGGGCATGATGTTGTCCATTGACGAAGTGAACGACATTCTGGACCAGGCGGTAGAGGAGTACCCTCAGGAATTGTTCCAGAGCCTAAACGGCGGCATCCTGCTGCTGGAGGACGCCCTGCCCGACCCCCAGGCTGGGGAGGACGTGTATATCATGGGAGAGTATTGCTGGGACGAGATGGGGCGGTACATCAACCTGTACTATGGCTCCTTTGCGGCCCTGCTGGCCGACGAGACCAGGCAGGTGTGGGAGCAGGAGCTGCGCTTCACCCTGCGCCATGAGCTGACCCACCATGTGGAGGGGCTGGCGGGGGAGCGCAGCCTGGAACATAAGGACTCAGAGCAGCTGGCGGCCTTTCGCCGGGGGGAGGACTGGGAGCCGGAGGAGGGCCTGGAGGATTAAAGGCCCACTTGCCGTGCCTTTCACGAGGCGAGCGGACTTGCCCTCCTGCCCAGGCAGGCCATCTGGACTTTGAAGGGATCACCACATGAAAACCGCCTGCCGGCAATCTGCCGGCAGGCGGTTTTTTGTCACATAAGACGCTTGGTATAGCGCAGGTCCACACACATCGTGTCCGGCGGGAAGGGGATATCGGCGTGGGTGCCGTCCCAGGCAAAGCCGTGGCGGGCATAGAAGCGGCGAGCAGCCAGGTTTTCCCGCAGGACAAAGACGAAGGCGTCCCGGTGGCCCATCTCCCGCAGGCGCTGGACAGCCCGTTCAAACAGCAGCCCGCCGTAGCCTTGGCCCCGGTGCTGGGGATGGGTGTAGAAGGAGACGATCTCCCCCCAGCCCTCGTAGCCTCGGGAGTCAAACTGGACCAGGCTGCTCTGCCTGGGGCTGGGGCCCACCCGGGCGGGGCCATAGGTAATGCAGGACACCGGGGCGTCCCCCTGGTAGAGGAGCAAGCCGTGGCAGCGCCCGGTCTCATAGTCCTCTTGGAAGTAGGGCACCCACCGGGTGTCGGTGACCTCCCGATCCAGGTAGTCGTCGGGCACATGGCCCCGGTAAGTGTCCCGCCAGCCCAGGGCATGGATCAGGGACATGGCGTGGAAGTGGGATTGCGTGCAGGCGTCCACAAAGGTGAGGGTGTGGGACATTTCACATCACCTCCATGACAAGAGATGGCGGGACACAGCGCGCCGGGTGGCGCGTACAGGGAGGAGACGGCCTCACACTACGCCGGCCAGCTCCTGCTCCTGCTCATACTCGTGCACCAGATCCTGCTGCGCTTCCCGCTCCTGCTTGGCCATGGCCTTGGCGTTGGCCAGCATCAGCTTGATGCGGTTCTCCTGGTTGATCTTGGTGGCGCCGGGATCGTAGTCGATGGCCACGATGTTGGAGTTGGGGTAGTCGTCCTTCAGCTTGCGGATCATCCCCTTGCCCACGATGTGGTTGGGCAGGCAGCCGAAGGGCTGGGTGCACACGATGTTGGGCACCCCGGAGTGGATGAGCTCCAGCATCTCGCCGGTGAGCAGCCACCCCTCCCCCATCTTGTTGCCGTCCCCCAGGTAGCCGTGGACCATCTTGTGCATGTTCTCAAAGGTGCCCGGGGCGCGGAAGCGGCTGTGTTCCAGGGCGGCGATCATGTCCTTCTGGCAGTTCTCGATGTACCGCTTGAACAGGCGCACCAGCGCCTTCTTGATCCACTTGCCGCCGTACAGCTCCACGTCGGACTCCCGGTTGAAGATCTTGAAGATGATGAAGTCGGTCAGGCCGGGCACCACGGGCTCAGCCCCTTCGGCCAGGAGGAAGTCCTCCAGGTTGTTGTTGCCCAGGGGGGAGAACTTGACATAGATCTCGCCCACCACGCCGACCCTAACCCGTTCCTCCCCGGTGACAGGGATGGTCTCAAAGTCGGCGCAGATCTGGGCGAAGATGTCCTGCATCTGCTTGCGCCGCATCCCCTTGCCGGCCTGGAAGCTCTGGATGAGCTGATTCTCCCAGCGCTCCACCATGGCGTCGGTGTCCCCCTTGTAGATCTCATAGGGGCGCACTTGGTTGGCCACGTTGACGATGAGGTCGCCGTACATCATGGCGTAGACCATCCTGCGGATCAGGGGCAGGGAGAGGGACCAGCCCGGGTTCTTCTCCATGCCGGACAGGTTGACCGAGATGACCGGGATGTAGGACATATCCGCCTTCTCCAAGGCCTTGCGCAGCAGGTGGATGTAGTTGGAGGCCCGGCAGCCCCCGCCGGTCTGGGTGATGATCAGGGCCACCTTGTGGGGGTCGTATCCGCCGTGCTTGACCGCGTCGATGAGCTGGCCGATGACCAGCAGGGCGGGGTAGCAGGTGTCGTTGTGGACGTACTTGAGCCCCTCGTCCACAATGCCCCGGTGGTTGGTGGTGAGCATATCCACCTTATAGCCCTCCAGCTCCAGCAGCTTGCGGAACATCCCGAAGTGGACGGGAAGCATCTGGGGCATGAGCAGGGTATACTCCTCCTTCATCTCTTTGGTGAAGAGCAGACGACCGTCTTTCGCATAAACCAATTCAGCCATGATGGGACTCCTTTCAAAAGGGGATTGATGTGATGTGGCGTGGGCAGCTCAGGCCCCCTGCTTGCTGCGCTCGGCCATGGCAGCCATCAGGGAGCGCACCCGGATCTTGACCGCGCCCAGGTTGCTGATGTCGTCGATCTTGAGCTGGGTGTACAGCTTGCCGCCCTCCTCCAGGATGACGCGCACCTCGTCGCCGGTGATGGAGTCGGTGCCGCAGCCAAAGCTCACCAGCTGGATCAGCTGCATATCCGGCTGCTCACATACATAGCGGGCAGCGTTGTACATCCGGGACTGGAAGGTCCATTGGTTGAGCACCCGGCGGGGGGCGTAGCCCTCGTGGTAGGCCACGGCGTCTTCGCTGACCAGCACGAAGCCGAAGGAGGTGATCAGGTCGTTGATGCCGTGGTTGATCTCCGGGTCGATGTGGTAGGGCCGGCCGGCCATGACGATGATGGGGTGGCCCTCCTGCCGGGCCTGGTCGATATAGGCCTGGCCGGTGGCGCGCACGTCCTGCTTGTAGTCCTCATAGGCGGCATAGGCCTCCCGGATGGCCTGGACAGCCTCCCGCTTGGGGACCCCAAAGGTATCGGCAAACCACTGGGAGCCGATGCGTTCGTAGTCCTTGGGGCGGTGCAGGCCAGTGTAGGGGTTGAGGAAGCGGGTCTTCTTCAGGTTGGGCACGTTGGCGGCCAGCAGCTCGGGATAATAGGCCACCACGGGGCAGTTGTAGTGATTGTCCGCAGACTTCTCGTCAAAGTTGTAGGACATACAGGGGTAGAAGATGGCGTCCACACCCTCCTCCACCAGGGCCTCCACGTGGCCGTGGAGCAGTTTGGCGGGGTAGCACACCGTGTCCGAGGGGATGGTGCGCTGGCCCTTGATGTACAGCTTCCGGGAGGACTCGGGGGAGAGGACGACCTCGAAGTTCAGCCGGGTGAACAGGGTGAACCAGAAGGGCAGGTTCTCGTACATGTTCAGGCCGAAAGGCAGGCCTACCCGGCCCCGGGAGCCGTCCCCGGTGCCCTTGCCCTGCATGGAGCGCAGCTTCTCGTACTTGTAGCGGTACAGATCGGGCAGCTGGGTCTTCTCCTTGCCCAGGGGGCGGGAGCAGCGGTTGCCGGACAGGAAGCGCCGGCCCCCGTCGAAGGTGTTGACGGTGAGCGCGCAGTGGTTGGTGCACAGGTTGCAGGTGACAGGCTTGGCAGTGTGGGCGAAGTGGGACAGCTCCTGGGGCTCCAGCAGGGCCGAGCGGTTCAGTCCCAGGTCCCGGGCGGCCAGGGCCGCGCCAAAGGCGCCCATGATGCCGGAGATGGTGGGGCGGGTGACCTGCCGGCCCAGCTCCTGCTCAAAGGCCCGGAGCACCGCGTCATTGTAGAATGTGCCCCCTTGCACCACAATGTGCCGCCCCAGGTCGTCGGCGCTGGCGGCCCGGATGACCTTGTACACCGCGTTTTTCACGATGGAGATGGACAGCCCGGCGGAGATGTCCTCCACCCCCGCCCCGTCCTTCTGGGCCTGCTTGACGCTGGAGTTCATGAACACCGTGCACCGGGAACCCAGGTTCACCGGGTGCCGGGCGAACAGGCCGATCTGGGAGAAGTCGGCGATGTTGTAGCCCAGGGCCTTGGCAAAGGTCTCGATGAAGGAGCCGCAGCCGGAGGAGCAGGCCTCGTTGAGCATGATGGAGTCCACCGCGCCGTTGCGGATCTTGAAGCACTTCATGTCCTGCCCGCCGATGTCGATGATGAAGTCCACGTCGGGGTTGAAGTGGGCCGCGGCCCGGTAGTGGGCCACCGTCTCCACCAGCCCCAGGTCACAGGAGAAGGCGTTGCGGATCAGCTCCTCCCCGTAGCCGGTGACGGCCGCGCCCTTGATGGTGATCCGATCCCCGCACAGCTGATAGATCTCCTGGAGCTGGCCCAGCACCACGGCCACCGGGTTGCCCTGGTTGGAGTGGTAGTAGGTGTACAGCAGCCCGCCGTCCGGGGCGATGAGGGCGATCTTGGTGGTGGTAGAGCCGGCGTCGATGCCCAGGTAGGCATCCCCGGTGTAGCTGGCCGGGTCCAGCTGGGGCGGAGCGGAGGCGCTGTGCCGGGCAGCGAAGTCGTCATACTCCTGCTGGCTGTCAAACAGGGGTGGCATGGCGTCGGCGGTGGAGGTGACCTCCCGGCTCTCCTCCAGCAGGCGCAGCAGCGTCTCAAAGGGCCTGGCCTCGTAGTCCCCCGCGCACAGGGCCGCCCCCATGGCGGCAAAGCAGTCCCCGTCCTCGGGGAAGATGGCGTGCTCCTCGTCCAGCTGGAGGGTGTCCACAAACCGGGCCCGCAGTCCCCGTATGAAGTGCAACGGGCCGCCCAGAAAGACGATGCGACCCTTCAGCTCCCGGCCCTGGGTCAGGCCGGCCACCGTCTGGTCCACCACCGCCTGGAAGATGGAGGCGGCCACATCCTCCTTCCGCCCCCCCTGGTTCAGGATGGGCTGGACGTCGCTCTTGGCGAACACGCCGCATCGGGAGGCGATGGGGTAGATCTTCTCATAGTGCATGGACAGCTCATCCAGCTCATCCACACTCACGTCCATCAGGGTGGCCATCTGGTCGATGAAAGCCCCCGTGCCGCCGGCGCACGAGCCGTTCATCCGCTCTTCCAGGGCGCCGCCAAAGAAGATGATCTTGGCGTCCTCCCCGCCCAGCTCAATGACGGCGTCGGTGTCCGGGATGTAGGTGTTGACCGCAGCGGCCGTGGCGTATACCTCCTGGACAAAGTCCAGGTTGGCGGCCTTGGCCACCCCCAGCCCGGCAGAGCCGGTGATGACCAGCTTGACCTTCTGCCCGGCCAGCATATCTTCAATGGAGTGCAGGGTCTCACAGGCCCGCTCTCGGGTTTTGGAATAATGACGCTCGTAGGAGCGGAAGAGCAGACGATTTTCCTCATCCAGCACCACCACTTTGACGGTGGTGGAGCCGATGTCAATGCCAACGCGCAGATTCATAACCTCGCACCTTTCTGCCAAGAGTCGGGGCCCGGGCGGAGGCCGCCGGAGGGCCCGTTAGGCCGATTGCTTTATATTATACAAAAAAGATAGGTTTTTTTCAATAGTGGATTCTACGGGAAAATTGTGAATTTTCGGGGCAAATCAGGGGTATTATCCAAGCAAAGCGCTGGAAAAGTGGACAAGTTTTCCTGAAATTGTAAAAATACGGAAGACCATGTACTGGGTTGCACATGGCCTTCCGCAGGGAGGGAATCAGTCGAATGGTGGTTCTCCGCCCACTTGATCCAGGGGCGAAAAGGTCAGTTAGGTGGGGAGAAGGGAGGCGCGCCGCAGGCTTCCGGGAAGTAGACCTGGTACCAGATGAGGAAGGACAGCACAGTGTACAGCTTGCGGTGGGTGCGCCGGCGGCCGGTGCGGTGCTGCTCCAGAAGGTCTAGCAGATAGTCCTGGTCAAAAAACTGGGTCACATAATCTTGACTGAGCAGGTCTTTGGCCCAGTTATAGTATGTTTCCTCCTGGAGCCATTGGGCGAAGGGGACGGGAAAGCCCACCTTAGGCCGCTTCACCCAGTCCCGGGGGAGGATGGCCTGGGCGGCCAGGCGCAGGGGATACTTGGTGGTGCCCCGGCCACGCATCTTCTGGCCGCTGGGGATGGCCCGGGCCACCTTCCATACCTCCCGGTCCAGGTAGGGCACGCGCAGCTCCAAGGAGTGGGCCATGGTCATCCGGTCCGCCTTGCGCAGGATGTCCAGCGGCTGCCATAAGTGCAGGTCCAGGTACTGCATCTGGGTCAGATCGTCTGCATCCCTCACCTGGGAGAAGTAGGGGGCGGTGATGTCCCGCCAGGTGAGGGAGTTGCGGTAGGGCGGGGTGAGCACCCGCTCGGCCTCGTCGTCGTCAAAGATGAAGGCCTGGCCGGCAAAGGTCTCCTCCACCCCCTTGGCGGCCTTGGTCAGGAATCCCTGGCCCCGGAAGGGCGGCCGCCGGGCGGCCCAGGCGGCAACCGCCTGGCGCAAGGCCCTGGGAGCCTTGCGATAAGCCCGGTATAGCCGGGTGGTGTGATAGGTGATATAGCCGCCGAACAGCTCGTCCGATCCCTCGCCGGACAGCACTACCTTCACATCCTGGGCGGCCAGCTGGGACAGGAAGTACAGCGGGACGGTGGACAGGTTGGCGTTGGGCTCGTCGGCATAGTACTGGATGGCCGGCAGGGCGGAGAAGAACTCGTCGGGAGAGATGGTCTTGGAGCGGTTGCGCAGCCCCAGCTCCTGGCACAGGTCCCGGGCCTGGCCGGTCTCATCAAAACCCTGGTTGGCAAAGCCCACAGAATAGGTTTTATCCGGCCGGGACAGGGCGGTGATGACGCTGGAGTCGATGCCGCCGGACAGGAAGGCGCCCACCTCCACATCACTGATCTCATGGGCCTTCACCGACTCGGCCAACACCTGGCGGATCTGCTCGGCCCGGCGGCGCAGAGGCATGGGTTGGGGGTCGAAGGTGAGGGCAGTATAGGAGGAGAACTGGGCGCGCCCGTCCCGATAGAGGAACTGATGGCCGGGCAGCAGCCGGTAGACCCCCTTAAAGAAGGACTCGTTGAGGGCGGAGTATTGAAAGGTGAGATAGAACTTCAGCGCCGCGGGGTTGAGCTGCTTCTGGAACTGGGGATGGGGCAGGAAGCTCTTGGCCTCGGAGCCGAAGAAGAACAGGTCGCCCATTACCGCGTAGTAGAAGGGCTTAATGCCAAAGGGGTCCCGGGCGCCGAACAGCTCCCGGCGCTGCTTGTCCCAGACCACGAAGGCGAACATCCCCCGCAGCTTGGCGGTCACCCCCGCCCCCCACTGCATATAGCCGTGGAGGAGCACCTCGGTGTCCGAGCTGGTGCGGAAGGTGTGGCCGGCGCCGGCCAGTTCCTGGCGCAGCTGCTGGAAGTTGTAGATCTCCCCGTTATAGGCCAGCACATACCGCCCGTCGGGGCTGGCCATGGGCTGGTGGCCGTTGGCCAGGTCGATGATGGACAGCCGGCGGTGGGCGATGGCGCAATGCTCGTCCACATAGTGGCCCTGTTCGTCCGGGCCCCGATGGCGGATGGCGTCCCCCATGGCGCGCAGGGCATCAGGATCGGGGGCGGACGAGGATACGAAGCCGGTGAAACCGCACATAGGCGAACTCCTTCCCAAGAAAACGAAAGATGGGGCAAAACTACCATACAGCATACCGCCTGAGGGACAAAATGTCAATGAAATTGGGGTGGAAAAACCCCTGGTAATGTGGTATAATCCCAGGAGTTTGACTGGACATGAGGAGGATGCGGACGATGCACAGGGCTTGGGCGGAAAGGCTCTCCATCCCGTTTGCCGTTGTGGGAGGGCTGTGCCTGGCGGCAGCGGTGGCGGTGTGCGCCGGGCTGGAGCGGGGCGGCCCCCTGGACCGGGCGGGGGTGGCCGTGGCCATGCTGGCCCTGGCGGGGCTGGCCTTGGGCCTGCTCCGGCTGGAGCGGATGGAGGGCCGGAAGCTTTTGCTGATGCTGCTGCCCATCGGGGTGGGGGTGCTGATCCGGGCGAGTATGCTGGACTACGCCGGGACGGACTACACTGGATTTTTGGCCAACTGGTACCGCTTTTTCCAGGACAACGGCGGCTTTTCAGCCATCGCCCACAGCGTAGGGGACTACAATGTGCCCTACCTGTACTTCCTGGCGGCCATCACCTACATCCCCATGCCCGACCTATACCTGATCAAGCTGTTTTCCATCCTCTTTGATGTGGTCCTGGCCTGGGGCGGATTCCGGCTGGTCCGGGCGGTCCGTCCGGAGTGGGCGGGGACGGCCGCGCCGGCGGCCTTTGGAGTGTTGTTCCTGCTGCCCACGGTGCTGCTCAACGGGGCCTACTGGGCCCAGTGCGACGCGGTGTACGGGGGGCTGACGGTGCTGGCCATAGCCCTGGTGCTGGAGGGGCGCAATAAAACTTCGGTGGCGCTGATGGCGGTGGCCTTCTCCTTCAAGCTGCAAACGGTCTTTGTGCTGCCCCTCTGGGGGGTGCTGTGGCTGGCCAAGTGGGTGAAGTTCCGCCAGCTCTGGGTGTTCCCCGGGGTGTATTTCCTGACCATCCTGCCCGCTCTGCTCTTGGGCAAGCCCTTGGGAGAGATCTTGGGGATCTATTTCAACCAGGCCTCCCAGTACCCCCGCCTGACCTTGAACGCCCCATCGGTGTATCAGTTCGTCCCCTACGGCACCGAGTCCGGGGGCAATCACTACGCCTTGGTGGGGATTATGGCGGCAGGGGTGCTGGTGCTGGCCCTGCTGGGGATGGGGTTCTGGCTGGGCCGGCGGATGGACCGGCGCTTGGCGCTGGCCATGGGGCTGGTGTTGGCCATCGGCGTGCCCTTTCTGCTGCCCCATATGCATGAGCGGTACTTCTTCCTGGCCGATGTGATCAGCGCCTGCTGGGCCTGTGTGAGCCTGGCGGGCATCTCTACGGCGGCGCTGGTATCTGCCTCATCCCTGGCAAGCTACCGGGTGTTCCTGCGCCTGAAGTTTAACTATGTACTCAACCTGTTTGGAAATCAGTACGGGATGGCCATCGAGGCAACGGTCATGCTGGCGGCGCTGGCCACGGCGGGGGTGTGGATGGTGCGGGAACTCAAGCGGTGCAACCGCGCCGCGGAACGGGAGGTGGGACTATGGTGAGGTTTGCGTCTTGGAACGTCAACGGCCTGCGGGCCTGTCTAAAGAAGGGCTTTTTAGAGGCGGCGGCGGGGCTGGACGTGGACCTGCTCTGCCTCCAGGAGACCAAGATGGAGCAGGGGCAGGCCCAGGTGGACCTGTCCGGATACCTCCAATTTTGGAACTCGGCGGAAAAGAAGGGCTACTCCGGTACCGCCGTTTTTGCCCGGCGGGAGCCCCTGGCCGTGGGCTATGGCATGGGGCTGGACCAGCACGACCACGAGGGGCGGCTGATCACCCTGGAGTACCCCGACTTCTTTCTGGTCAACTGCTATACCCCCAACGCCCAGGAGGGGCTCGCCCGGATCGACTACCGCATGGCCTGGGAGGACGACCTGCGCCAGTACCTGCTCAGCTTAGACAAGACCAAACCGGTGGTGTATTGCGGGGATCTGAATGTGGCCCATGAGGAGATCGACCTGAAAAACCCCAAGACAAACCGGGGCAATGCCGGCTTCTCCGACCAGGAACGGGAAAAGCTGACGCAGCTGCTGGAGGCGGGCTTTGTGGACAGCTTCCGTCTGCTCTACCCCGAGCAGACGGGGGCCTATTCCTGGTGGAGCTACCGTTTCCGTGCCCGGGAGAATAACGCGGGATGGCGCATCGACTACTTCCTGGTCTCCAGGCGGCTGGCCGGCCGGGTGCGTCAGGCGGCCATCCATCCGGACATACTGGGCAGCGACCACTGCCCGGTGTCCCTGGAACTGGATCTGCCTTAAAAATTTTCCAACGGAGGATTTCCTGATTTCGGTTAAACTATGGCCGAAGGAGGAATGCATATGAAGCGCAGCAACAAGGCCAAGATGAAGGCGGTCCTGCCCGCGGTGGGTGTGAGCATGATGGCCGGGGCGGCGACCCTGATGATCATTGCCCGGCCCAAGAAGAGGCACAACGTGCAAAAGGCGGCCGGCAGGGCCATCCGGGCCGTAGGCGAGGCGGTAGAGCACTTCCCCAGCAACCTGAAGATGTGACGCGGGATCAGCACCCGCCCAAAGAGACGCGCCGCCGGGCAAGCAGCCCGGCGGCGCGTTCCAGTTCCTCCATCCCGCAGAGGGATAGGGGGGCGCACAAAGCCCTGGAGCGGCAGGCCCGCTCCAGGGCTTCTTGGCAATGGATAAGTGTGACCGCACTGGGGAGGTTACCCGCAGCAGCAGGCCCCGTGGTCATGGTCGTGGTCATGCTCATGCTCGTGCTCATGCTCGTGGGGATCGTGATCCTCATCGGGGAACTGGGAGGCGTCGTAGGCGATGCCGTTCTTGTCGTAGTAATCCTGCAACGCCTTCTTCAGAGCCTCCTCAGCCAGTACAGAGCAGTGCATCTTGTGGGCAGGCAACCCATCCAGCGCCTCAGCCACGGCCTTGTTGGTCAGCTCCAGCGCCTCGGCCACGGGCTTGCCTTTGATCAGCTCGGTGGCCATGGAGCTGGAGGCGATAGCGCTGCCACAGCCAAAGGTTTCAAACTTGACGTCCTTGATGATGTCGTCCTCGATCTTCAGGTAGATGCGCATGATGTCGCCACACTTGGCGTTACCCACCTCACCCACGCCGTCGGCGTCCTCGATGACCCCGATGTTGCGGGGGTTGCGGAAATGGTCCATCACTTTCTCGCTATATAGAGCCATAATTACACCTCATTTACAAGATTATTCTGTATAAATTATAATGAATTCTGGATTTGAGGATTCATTCGGATGGTTGGTCAGATGACAAACTTCAGCTTGCCCAGTTCCAGGTCCCGCCACACCGGCGAGATGCCCCGCAGGTAGTCCACTACCTCGGCTACGGCGGCGATGGTCTGGTCCACCTCCTGCTGGGTATTCTCGTGAGATAGGGTCAGGCGCAGGGAACCGTGGGCGATCTCATGGGGCCGGCCAATGGCCAGCAGCACATGGCTGGGGTCCAGCGAGCCGGAGGTACAGGCCGAGCCGGAGGAGGCGCACACTCCCTTGTCGTCCAGCAGCAGCAGCAGGGCCTCCCCCTCGATGCCCTCAAAGCAAAAGCTCACGTTGCCGGGCAGGCGCTTTTGCGCGTCACCGTTGAGGATGGAGTGGGGGATCCGAGCCAGCCCGTCGATGAGCCGGTCGCGCAAGGTGATCAGCTTCTGGGTGTTGGACTGGAGATTTTGGTAGGCCTCGTCCAGAGCGGCGGCCATGCCCATGATGGCGGGCAGGTTCTCCGTCCCCGCGCGCAGGCCCCGCTCCTGGGCGCCTCCCTCGATCAGGGGGGCGATGGGCACGCCCCGGCGGACGTATAGCGCGCCGATGCCCTTGGGGCCGTGGAACTTGTGGGCGGACAGGGAGAGCATATCGATGCAGTCAGCCTGCACGTCAACGTTCAGATGGCCCACCGCCTGCACCGCGTCGGTGTGGAAGGGGACCCCTTTCTCCCGGCAGATCTTACCGATCTCCCCGATGGGCTGGATGGTGCCGATCTCGTTGTTGGCGTACATCACCGTCACCAGGCAGGTGTCTGGCCGGATGGCCTGGGCCACCTGCTGGGGCTGGATAAGCCCGTCCTCATGCACATCCAGCAGGGTGACCTCAAAACCCTCTTTCTCCAGCCGGGCTAAAGTGTGCAGCACCGCGTGGTGCTCAAAGGCGGTGGAGATGATGTGCCGCTTGCCCTTGCGCGCGCCAAACGCGGCGGCCGAGCGGATGGCCTGATTGTCCGCCTCGCTCCCCCCGGAGGTGAAGATGAGCTCCCGGGCCTGGCAGTTGAGGTGACGGGCAATCCGCTCCCGGGCATCGGTGAGCGCCTCGTTGGCCTGCTGGCCAAAGGCGTACAGGCTGGACGGGTTTCCATATTGCTGGTCAAAGTAGGGCAGCATCGCCTGGATGGCGGTTTGGGTCATCCTGGTGGTGGCCGCGTTGTCAAGATAGATCAATGGCGTTACCTCCTTTGTGTCCCTATATCCGCGCCGTTGGCGCGTCAGATTCAGACCTGGGCCCAAAACCCAACGGGGACTGGCTGTGGACTGAATAGCTCTCGGATTCGCCTCCTATTATATCCACTTTTTCATAGTGTGTCAATAGGATAAACGGTAAGAAGGGAAAGAATCCGCGGACTTGGGAAGAGAGCCCAGTCCGGCGGGGAAAATCGGAAAAAATAGTACTTGACAAACGGAGGGGATTCTGATAAGATACACCCTGCGTCAGGCAGTTGCAGGGATGCTGCTCTGGTGCCGCAGAAGACACATGGGGGTATAGCTCAGCTGGGAGAGCGCTTGAATGGCATTCAAGAGGTCAGCGGTTCGATCCCGCTTATCTCCACCAAAAAGGCAAAAGGCCTGTTTTCGTGAGAAAACAGGCCTTTTGCCTTTTTGGAATGAAAGCGACATACCCCTGCCATCTCAAATGCTCCTCAAGGGGACGTTCCGTGTGGACGTTCCCTGCTCTGGGTCCTAAGCTGGACTATTTTGAATCAGCTTTGTAGAACCAATGAAAGGAGCTCTTTTGGTGGGAGTATGAAATTATTCCAAAATAATGCACAGATAGACTCTTTCCATTGGTCTCTCAAATTAAGGTGATTTGTAAGGCCTTCTGAATTTCAAATGTATCCTCGTATCATACTCGTGGTCTCTGATGGGCCGATGCAGGTTAGCAGAATATTAGTTGAACCTGAAAATACAAATGCTTCCATCTAAAATTTTTAACGATAAAGGCGATCCTAAGCTCTTTTCAATGTCATGCCCAAACGGAGCTGATAACATCTGGTGCAGCAGTTTGACTATGGTTCCGTCAAGGAGATGGAAACGCCGCCCATAGTCTTACTTGGGCGGCGCAATTCTTTCTCCATTTATCCCATACGGAATGATATTGGAACATCAAGGCTCATTATTCTCAGCGTCTGCTGCGGTGCGGTGGATGGTCCCTCTGGTGTGCTGGGGCGGAGCATAGAAAGAGGAGAGCTTTAGAGGGCAAGTTCCAGGATTGAAAACATTGTGCCATGTACCGCTTGGCACAAAGATGGCGTCCCCCACCCCAAGGCGGCGCTGGAAATCCAGCTTTTCCCTGCAGCTTCCCATGCGGACAAGCGCCTGCCCCTCTTCTACACGGATGAACTGATCCGTGTCAGGGTGCACCTCCACGCCGACCTCGCCGCAGGGGAGAATGCTCATCAGGGTCATCTGCAAATGGCTCCCCGTCCAAAACGTTGTGCGGAAATTTTGGTTTTGCCGTGCCACACGCATAATGTTTGCAACAAACGGCTTGGGGCCGTGATCGGTTTCACATGCGTTACAACCATGCTCCATGGGACGATGAAATTCCATGCCACACGCTCCTTTCCGTAGTTGGTACTATCTTATGCGGTCGCGGATGCTGCGGTGAACAATGTTTGGCGCTGGCACAGTCTATTTGTGTATGCTTGCTGGGATTTGGGCCAGAATATAGGGAAAGGGGGATTGATGCATGAGCTTTCTGGTGCTTTGCCTGACCACATTGGGGTCATTTGGTGCATTATTTCTGGTGGACAAGTTCATTGGACACAAACAAATTGCTCAATTGGATTTTTTTGATTACATTACGGGAATCACCATTGGATCCATTGCAGCTGAAATGGCTACAGAGTTGGAGGAGCCGTGGAAGCCGTTTGTCGCTATGGTGATATACGGCGGGGTAACTCTGCTGCTGAGCGTCATTTCCAACAAATTTCCGAGGACACGCAAATACCTCAACGGCACACCCACCATCCTCATGGATCAAGGGAAACTGTATCGGGAAAATCTGAAAAAGGCCAAGCTGGATCTGAGTGAGTTCATGGTAATGTGCAGGCAACAAGGATACTTTGACCTGACGAGCATCCAAACCGCTGTGTTTGAATACAATGGGAGGCTTACGATCCTTCCGGTAAGCAGTCAACGCCCTGCCACACCCAACGATATGAACCTGGCCCCGGAACAGGAACTGTTGTTCACAGAAATCATCATGGATGGCCGGATCCTGGAGGATAATCTGAAACGCATGGGGCTGGATTTGACCTGGCTGGATAAACAGCTAAAGCAGCGACATATTCACACTCCGCAAGATGTTTTTCTGGCGGTTTGCGATCGAAATCTGAAATTTGTGCTCTATGAGAAAAACGCTGACAAAAATTGATATTCAGCCTTTTAATCGCAATGGAAGTGGGGGCAAGCACGCACATTCCAGCCGTATATTTAATATAATAATATAAATGGTATGGAGGTGGGTTTCGTGAATTCATGTGAACTGACAGCTTCCATTACTGCTCTGGCTAATGCGCTTGCCTGCAAGCTAACTGACGATGAACTGAACCTGCTGGGCGTGACTTTAACGCAGCTTGCTGATACTCTTTTTACCATTGCGACACAAAGAAGTATTTGTAGCCGTAAGAGCAAATAGAGATTTCGATAAAAGTGTGCGGAACCTGGGGTTGTATCGGCTCGGTTTAGAAATGGATGGGCAATCTAAGCGGGGCTGATGAGGGCCGACAGACAGACCAGGCTTGAGATAACTTTTTGGGACAACTGGTTCCAAAGCCGTCGGCCATTTATTAATCTCCTTTATATAATAGTGGATATTGGCTCGCGGGAGATGCTCTCGTCTGGTGTGTATGGAATTGAAGCCCGCAGACCTACTTGGGAGGCGCAATATGCAAGGTCAGAATATGCAGGGAATAAGCATTTGAAATGCCTTGCTCCATAAAATATACGGAATGAAATGCGACATGGTTTATGTGGTGGATTGTCTTAGATATTAAAGCGCCCTTTTGGTTAGGCTTAGAGGAGTGTGAACTCTTTGACCGGGAGAGCGCTTGCATGGCATTAAGAGGCTAGTGGTTCGATACCGCTTATTCCCACCAAAGAGTACACAATAAGGTTTGTTTTCTTGAGAAAACAAACCTTATCTTTTTGTGGATCAAATTAGGGCATATTTCACATTTGGGCGTGGATCAAGGGCAAGGATCAGACGGACAGACCTGATCGACTTCTCCCTAGCAACGCCTGGGCAGGATTGACAACGGTATGACCGCCTGGTATGTTCTGATCCCGTGCGTTCCCCCGATTTTTGGTGGCACTGATGGGTCTGATCAGGTCGGCGGGTTGGGATGCTGCGGCAGGCTCGGGAACGGCCCCGATGGGCGAAGGCGGCAGGATTCAGGCGGGTAGAGCCGCCCCGGATGGGAGGAATCAATGGGCAGACTACCTTATATATATAAGCTGGGCCATGGGGGTGTGACACATGGTGGGGAGGGCGGGGAAAAACCGCCGCTGGTGGGAAAATTTGAGCCAGACTCTTTCCCCATTTTTTTATAAAAAACCCTTGTGCTTTGTGAAATCTTCTGTTACAATGGCAATCAAGAAAGATGTCGAGCTGGTTTGCCCACGCCTCTTCAATAGGGGCGGAAGCCGCCCGCCTGTCGGCTGCCGGATGGCGACCATAGCGGGCAGGGCGGGGGCCGCCACCGTTTGTGAGAGGGGGTATGGATATGCCAGGAGCCGGACTTCCAAACCATCAGAGCAACGCATGGGTTAGACCTGACAGCGACGCATTACGTAGGCCGCATTCCCGCCGCCGGCATGGTAGGCGAGAGATGGAGGCCAGGAGGGCAAAGCGATGGGAGACTGAACAGCCTGATACCAGCTGACCTGGGCGGCCAAGCCCTTGAGGGGCACGGCTCGGGCAGACGAGAGTGAACGAGGATCAAAGTGGCGCGGTGCGCGCGGGAGGCGGGCCCGGGTCACATGTAAGTATGACTTTCATTGGAGGGATACGAAACCTATGACGAGGAACAGACATTTTAGGCGCCTTGTGTCGTGGCTGTTGAGCGTGTCCATGGTGGCAAGCCTGATTGTGGTTGCCCCTGTGGTTGCCTCCGGTAGTGCCGGCAGCACAGGCAGTAAGTATCCGGAGCTGGATGCCATCACGAATAAGACGGTGGTAGCGGCGCTGGAGCGGATGATCGATGCAGGGAAGATTCTGGCCCCGGCGGACGACATCGCGACCAATCCTACTGGCGAGCGGCTGGCCTACTTGGACTTCAGCTATGATGCATCGGTGGTGGGTGAGATCGACATTTCGCAGCTCAGGGCTGTGTACGATGAGCTGGATCGAGTAGATTTGCGCTACACCAACGCTTGGGCTGTGTCAAACCCGGGATCCGCGGATGTCTTTGTGGATACGACGCATACCTTTGTCGGCACGAATGAGGAAACGGGTGCTGCCCTTGTCATGGTGCAAGGGAGCCCGAATGGTGTGGTGTACCGGGCGAGCCAGAATCAGGGCAACCTCCCGGTGATTGACCTGCTGGCGGGGGTGCAGCGGTATGACGTAGTGGACGGCACTGCCAGCACCCTGTCTACTGCCCTGTTGGATGCGGATGGTAGTGTGAGCGGCACCGCCTCCGTGGGTGATCAAGTCATCAACATTAGCAGCTTGGATGGCGTGATCCCCAAGACGATCATGGACGGTCTAACCATTGGTACGCATACCTTCCGCTTGTCTTTTGAGGTGGCATATGTGAACTACTCCGGCGCCACTACACCGAGGCGGCTAGAGGTTGACGTAGAGGTACACGTCCGGCGCAATGGGTTCCAGCTGACTCCTGCTAATGCTGGGGTCACCTGGGGCGACGATGTGGTGTATACCCTGCGCTATCTGAATGAGAATATGGTGGCCCAGCAGATGCCGGGTCAACTTAGTCAGTATGACATTACTTATGAAGGCGGCACCGGCGTGTCGTTGAATGATGCACGGTTGGATGCCACATCGCTGACCTTCACTGCCCATGTCAGCCCAGGGGCGACCGATGGTACGGTGCAGGTTGCCTGCCCCACTGGTGAGGTGGTTACTGCACCGGTGGCGGTGGAGCCGACCCAAAACATTGTGAGCCTACAGTTGCGTGAGTATCAGAATGGCCAAGTAATGGGCGATGCGACCACTACCACCACCCAGTCGGGTGCGATCTCCATCCTGGCGGGCACTCCAATCGCCTCCACGGACGATACCAACCTGTGGGGGACGGGCACTTTGTACAATAATCGGACTGTCTACTTGCTATTTGATTATGCCGGTGTCAACCGTGGGTATGTATCCGCCCAGTATCGGGATCAGGTATGCGTTGATGTCGCTGGGACTAACCCGGGGCTGACCTATGAAGTGGTGACGGTGCCTCATCCCGAAGGTGGAGCTGGCGAAGTGGTGGGCGTGGTGTTCACCGCCGGCACAGAGTATGACACGAATCAGGTTACGGTGTGGCTGGATAACCGTCCGGTGTCTGATCCTCCGGTTCAAGGTGCGGAGGACCGCTCCGTTACCCTGACGGTGACGACCATTCAGAACGAGCGGCCTGCCTATGGCTATGAGGTTTTCGCTGTGCCTGGCAATGTGCTTGCGACCATTGACCGGAGCCAGCTGACCGCCAACATTGCTGCGGGAGAGTACGAGTCGGTGGGCCGCTATGAGAACGTGGACAACCGGTATCAGCCGGTGGATGGCGGAACGGTCTCTGTGGTGGCAGAGGATTGGGTTACCCTGGTGGCCACTGTATATTACAGCGCGGATGGTGCTCGCTGCGTATTGGGAAGCAACAACGGCACCCTAATTGATTGGTATGATCAGGAAATGGGGGCCGAGAGTATTGGGGCCTACCAGGGGCAGTTGTCGAACAGTACGGTATATGCTAATACTCAGTCTTCCTCTGATAACTACACTACGGGCCTGGTCCTACAAGGTGGACCTGTGGAAGCGGGCAACAACGCAGGCGCTGTGGTGCTAAATCCTCGGGGTGAGGCTACGGTTCTGGAGGTGCAGGTTCGCTCTATCGAGGAAGAAATTACAGACTTTCTCTTTGTGCCCGAGGGATATTCCTTGCCGGCTGGTGTTACCACCTATTCGGAGGCATTGAAGGCGGAAACTGAGGAGAAGTCTGGTGAACTCTACCGGTTGAACGTGGCTGGGGAGGATCTGGAGGTACCCATTGGAGCGAGCACGACTGTTACTGTGGTGGCTGTGACCAACCACAATTCGGCCAGCGCTCGGCATGAAATTTCAACATCTGGTTGGGAAGATGAGTTCGGGGCTGCTGTTGCGACGATGGTGAGCTCGAGCAGTTTGGACTTTATCCTGGATCGCGGCCAGGTGGGTACTCCCGCTAACTCCTTCCTGATTACTGCTACCAGCGAGGGCGGCCTGGAGGATATGAAGGCTGGCCAGCGCGCGACAATCACGCTGACGACCCCCGATGGTGATAGTGATGTCTTGGGGCTTCGGTTGGGCCCGTCCCAGATCACCGGTGTGTATCTGCTGCTAACGGATACTTTGGGGAATCAGTACACCCCTGATGAGATCAATGTGGGAAGTGAGCCTGGTCCTCTGACCTATATTGATGGGGTGGATCGGCTGCCGGTCAATAGCGCCTTTCAGACACCGGAAGGTCGCGGCGCCCGCGCTCAGGTGGTTCCCGTGTACGCTTTCAGTAACACGCAATTCTATGGAGTGGGCGTGAATTGGGAGGACTATCGGGTAGATACCTCTGCTGTAGAGGTGGCCTCCTCGCCGGACTCTACTGGTATGCCTGCACTGAACCTGACCAAAGAAGGCGACTATATTGGCCTGTACGGTGAGGAAAACACCACGACAGGTAACCACACGTTGACTGTGACGCTGGCTGGTGCGGCGAGCGGAGCGATTTCCTTGGGTGGGGTGCAGCACGGTTATGCTTCATCACTTGTCCCTGAAGAGCTTTCCGTGAATGTGGTGGATCCTATCCCAGTCGGTGTTGTGTTAGCGTATGATGATGATGGCAGTTCGACTACGCCTAATGTTACTGTCAACAATGGAAGTAGCGTGAACGGTCAGAAGGGAGATTCGATTCCCTTTGTACCTAACTATCTGCTGAGTGATGGTAGTGAATCTGCGAATCCTTCAGTATTGCCTGGGGCAACCAACTTGAGCGCATCCATCCGGTTGAAGGAGGTTGACGGTGTAGATGATCTGGTGGTGGACGAGGCCAGAAATCTAAGTGCGCTGCTGCAGGAGACGGGCACCGCTACGGTGCAAGTCGAGTACACCTATACCATCAATGGAAAGTCGGGCACAGTGAATCTGGGCACCAACGGCGGCTTGCTTCCGCCCGGGGCTACCTACCAGTTTGACATTGTGATCGGTGTGCCTGATGTGGTGGGCTTTACCTGGGTGGCCAACTCTGATGACCCGGATATCACTGTCAGCCAGACAGGGACACAGGTTGCCGTGGACTATAAGCAGGGCGGAACTTATAAGCTATACCCTGTAGCGGTGAATGGGGGATGGACTCTGGAGTATGATGGAAGCGAACCTCCCCAAAACGTGACATATGCGGATGTGACAGCGGCTGGCAGGGAGTCCCTCTCCTTCCTAAATTCTGCGGACTTCAACTTGGGCACTAATGCTGTGACTTTTGCAGGCACCAGTGCTATCGTGCGCTGGACCCAGGGAGAGGATGCCAACGGCATCTACTTCGAAATGACCATGCTTAGCGAAAACGTGGGCGATCCCTATACCGTGACGCTGGATCCAAACCAGATCACGCTGCGCACTACTAACAACTTTGCGGCAAACACGGCTACGACAAATGTTCAGGTCGATGTGACCCATGCTGTCGACATTGCGAACAGCAACGTGGTGGATATCAGGGCTACCAATCAAAATACTTCGCTCCAGGTGAACGGTACGGCCTTGTTGAGGATTGAGTATGTGATGTCCAACACCACCGGTGTCGGTGACTACGTGGTGAACCCTGTTGATGTGTTCACAGGTGAGTGGGTTATGCCCGGCATGGACAATTACGGAACCGGCACGGGGCATAATCAGCTGCAGGTTGAGGTATATGATGCCTCCGGCCAGCGGGTAGATGGCCTCACTCTGGGCCATGGCAATAGCCCGTATGAGAACTATCTCACCATTTCTGGGTGGACTTCAGCCGGCACCTACACTGTTCGGCTGCGTACCCTCAATAATGCGGGGGTATGGGCGCCCGGGTTTAACAACGGCTGGCGTGAGGTAGAGATCGTCGTGGAACCGCAGCATCTGACAGCCCAGACGATCCATTATGGACAGGTTTTGGATGTGCGTGCCTTTGCCGAAGAAGCTGGAGTGAGTTGCTCCAACTATGAAGAGGTCAGCAACACATATCTGGATGCTGATAAGCTGGCCGTTGGGCTGGCCACCATGGTGGAGAATAATGGGATCTACAACACTACGGTGAATATCTATAATGAGGCTGGCAGCCTGGTGGCTGACGTGGTACTCACGCTGGAACCAGCGGTCACAAGTGCTGTTTCCCTGAATGTCAACACCGGTCCTGGTACCCGCCGGAGTATGCGCCCAGACGAGCAACTTTATCTGGTTTGGAACGTGGTCTACACAAACCTAAGTGGCACTGCACCCACCGTGGTTACAGAGCCGATTGATCCCAATAGCTGGACATGGCAGCAGGCAGATGACCGCGGGATTACCTTAAATCTGAGCGGAGAGTACATCACGGCGGACAGCGCCAACAACGTGGACGGTGCCGTGGTCTATCTGGCGGAGCATTTGACGAGTGGGACTACTCAACGTTTCTGGGCCTACCTTGACCAAGATGCCATTCCGACGGTGGGCAACTTCCAGTTTGTTGCAGATCGGACGGAGAATGGACAGGTGGTGTCTAGTCCGCTGACCCTGAATGTGGATGAGCGGAATACGGTCTACGTGCGGGAGAGTATGAGTAGACAACTTGCTACCATCACTGCGGCACGCTCGTCGAATGAGGACGTCCTCCAGGTGGTTCGGTATAGTGATACGGAGGGTGATTCAATCCTACTTCAGCCTGTCGGGATGGGTACTGCCACTGTGACGGCTATGGTGAACACCGCTGCTACCAACTCTACCGAGATTACCCTGACAGTAAATGTGACGGACACCTCTGCCCGATACATCCTTACTGGCACTGTAACTGATGCTTCTGGCACGGCCATCTCTGGGGCCACTGTCAGCCTGAACGGGCAGACTGCCATCACCGGGCTGGATGGTCGGTACAGCATTGGAAACCTGCCTTACGGCACCTATATGCTGACGGTGGAAGCCGATGGTTACCTGAGTTATAGCGCATCGGTTCCGGTGAACGGCAACGTGACTCACAATGTGAGACTGACCTCTGGCTATACTGTGAGTGGTACTGTTGTGACTGGTAGTGCCAGCACTGGCCTTAGTGGCATGAGGGTGGATGTGGTGGACACTGGCGGCAACGTAGTGAAGTATACCACTACTGATGCTAATGGTAACTTCAGTGTCACTGTGACACCTGGAAACTACACCATTAATGTCTCCGGCAGTGGCTATCAGGCCAGCACTGGCATCTCTGCAGACGCGACCAGCGGGGATGTGTCTGTGGGCAACATCACTATGATGCCTGAGAGCACTACTCCTGGCGGCGGCACTGGTAATCCTGGCGTGCCCGGTGGCACTAATGTGACGGTGAACTTTGATCTCAACGGCGGGACTGGTACCGGTAACTATAATGCCATGACCGTTCTTACCGGTTCTACTATAACCCTGCCCACCGCGCCCACCCGAGAAGGGTACACCTTCACCGGCTGGAGCGACGGTACCACCGTCATCACCAGCAGTACCTATACGGTGAGCGGTGCGGTGACCCTCACCGCTCAATGGGAGGAAAATGCTGCGGTAGATCCCGAGCCCACTCTGCCCTTTGTTGATGTGCCCGCCAACGAATGGTACTATAGCTACATCCAGTTCGTGACCGAGAACAGCTACATGAACGGGATCAGCGATACTGTCTTTGGCCCGAATGATCTGCTTACTCGCGCCCACATGGTGCAGATCCTCTATAACATGGAGGGACGTCCGTCGGTGAGCGGCAGCAACAGCTTTACCGATGTGCCAGCCAGTGAGTGGTATGCCACCGCGGTGGTTTGGGCCAGTGAGAACGGTTTGGTCATGGGATATTCCGACGGCAGCTTCCTGCCAACGGATAACATTACCCGGGAGGATTTGATGGTCATCCTTTACCGTTACGCCCAGTTTAAGGGTGTGGATACCTCGGCCCGCGCTGACCTGAACGACTATGTGGACGCCAGCCAGGTTAGCGGCTATGCGCAGGAGATGGTGGCCTGGGCGATCGCAGAGGGCCTGGTGCAAGGCCGGGGCGATGGGCAACTGTCTCCTCAGGGTACAGCGACCCGTGCGGAGATGGCTACCTTCATCACCCGCTACGTCCAGGGCCAGTAAGCGTCCGGGACAATCAGCTCTGAATATCAGGGCGGGCGCGCCCTCTGGCGCGTCCGCCCTGAGCACTTAAAAGGGACATCAAAATGTCGCAGCGGAACAGGCCATACATCAGCAGATGGGGTAGAGTGACAAGGGCAATCGAATGGGGCTAAAGAAGGCCCCAAGCAGTATTAGCCTCAGTTGAGTACCACAACCGCAAATTTCCTGAAAGGGACGAAGCGACACATGGAGGTTATGACGATGAGTAGATCTATTCGCAGACGGGTACTGAGCATTGCAGTCGCAATAGCGATGCTACTGGGCATGGTGCCCGTCATTTCCCTGCCTGCGGGGGCAGCTTCCGCGACGGATTACACTGACGCTGGAGCGACCAGCTACACTGCATCCGCCCGGGTGGACGAGAGTGTGGGCATGCGGGGTACTGTCACAATTAACAATGGTACGAGTAACGTGTCTGGTATCACCAAGGAGGATCCTGGCATGACGGACAGCCTGGACGTCAGTGATGTATCCTCCATAACCATCACGGCGACCCCTCTCGATTACTATAACTTTGAGCAGTTAACCGTGGCCGCCTTTGCGCAAATCACCCATGCGGATGGCACTATCGAGGCGGTGCAGGATGTGCAGACTAGCACGAATGCAACGTGGAATTACAACATCCCCGATTTCACCGGCTATGTCACTGACGGGGACAGCGTAAACGTGGACATCTCCGTGTACGCTGATTTCGCCTATAATTATGACCTGGTAAATAGCTGGACTACCAACGTCATCACATTGGATGCTTCAACTACAAATAGATTAATCGACATTGATTTATCCGATTATGCAGGAGATAATGTGGTTGTTCGTATCACTGGAACAATCAGCAAGGATAAACAGGTTTACATTCACAATGATAACTATGGAAACGAGCGGTACGATGTCCATGTGATTCTGGAGGATGTTATTTGGCTCAAGGGGCCTAATGGCTTAACAATTGATAATTATACTTATTACAATAGCTCGTCTGGTAACGCGGCTGCAAATGGTGGATTTTATGGACGCGGTACAGCTCCGGGGAGCTCCCCTATTGTGGATGGAGAGCGGGTTCTATCGTATCGGACCTCAAATACTACGAGAAGCTATGGCTCCCATATTGTGCTGGCTGACGTGGATGCCTATGTCACGCTGGTTGGGGAGAATATCCTGTCCAATAACTGGTCGAATCTCGATGGAGGTTCGAATTCCGGCGCAGCTATCAACGTGGATGCCTCGGCCAGCCTGATCATCACCGACGCCTCCGAGACGGCAGGGGGGAGTCGGGGCTCCCTGTTTGCCCAATCCGGCAGCTGCTCCTCTGCCATTGGTACTGCTGGTGTCTTTGCCTCCGGTTATGTGGAGATCGATGGAGGTGATGTGACCGCCTGGAGTGCTTGGGGCTGGGACAGCTTTGCCGGCATCGGTAACGGCGGCCACTATGAGGACGTGAGGGGTGATGCAGCTAGAGATCCTGGGAGTCGAGGGATCGTTATCAATGGAGGCAAGGTGCATGCATTCGGGACTCACTATGGCATCGGTGCCCAGGGAGGAGACGGCACCGACGAGGGTGTAGAATGGCCAATGTACGTGGTTATCACCGGAGGCACGGTGCTGTCAGAGGCCAGTACGGCCTCTGGCGGGGCGGCCATCGGCTGCTCCCGGAACAATGTGTTTACACGCCCAGAGACTGTGACCGATAATACCAAGATCAACCAGGTACGCATCGGCCGCCCAGACAAGGAGGACAGCGACACCAATGTGACCGCTATCAACTGGGGCTTTGGGGCAGCTATCTCGGGACAGATGACCTTCTATTCGGGCACCACCGGGGCCTACTCCGGTCAGTATGCCGCGGCCATCGGAGGCAACGCATCCACTTCGGTTTGGATTGATATGGCGTATTCTAATGCGCTTCGTGATGCGGTCAATGGAACGACGCATAATGGGGCTGGTCCCCAGCAAGGTGCGGAACTGACGGTGTACGGTGGTAATGTGACCGCCATCGCAGGCGCCTTTGAGAACCTTCCGGTAACCACCTCTTACTTCAATAGTACTAATGGGGACCCCACTGTGAGTGGGATCATTGCGGGCCGGGGGCTGAACGACGATGGTAGCGCTACCCGGACTGATCCATTGGCGGTGATTCCCCAGGATGCGGCCACTTGGGATCCCAACACCTATGAGAGCTATGGTGCGGCTATCGGCGGTCCCATCTCCCAGGGAGGTGCGGCTCGGACCAAGTTGTTTGGCGGTGATTTCACCGTGGTGTCCAGTAAGTATGGTGCAGGTATCGGTGGCGGCGGCGGGATGGAGAGCAAGACCATCTCCTACTCTGGGGGAGGTAGCGTGAGCGGCAGCGTTGCTGCCACCGCCCGGCCTACTGGTTCCGGCGGCCTGTCCTCGCAAAGTACCGACCCTGACACAGGCGAATTGCTGACCTACACCGGCGGTGCCTGGCTGGGCTCCCAGACGGATCTGCAGACTGGCGAGGCGGTCAGTATGAACTTCACCATCCGGACTGGCGAGGGCGGTGCAGGTATCGGCGGCGGCGGCGTGGAGAGCGGCTCCACCCAGCAGGCCGGCAATGGCGGTGACCTATATATCACCGGCGGCGTCTTTGATATCCAGAGCGGCATCTATGGAGCGGGTATCGGCGGTGGCGGCGGCAATAATGCGCCGGGTGGTGATGGTGGTGACGTGACCATTACCGCGGATACCTATTCTCCCATCACACCGGCAGAGCAGATGGCCAACTCCATCACCATCCAGAGTGGACAGTACGGTGCGGCCATTGGCGGCGGCGGTTCTGTCAGTGGGAACGGTGGCGATGGCGCAGCCAACCTACAGATTAACAGCGGCACATTTGATGTGGAGTCCGGTGCTGGACTAGCGGCAGGCCAGCGCAGCTATGGCGCAGGCATCGGCGGTGGCGGCTCGTATAGCGGCACCGGCGGGGCTGGCCCGACCCGTGCGCAGATTCTAGGAGGCTACTTCACGGTGCTGTCGGGCGGTTATGGCTCTGCCATCGGCGGTGGTGGTACCGAGACCGGAACCGGTGGCGGATGCGGCACGATCCAGGTGCTGGGCGGCACCATCACGGCGGAGAACCGGGATACAGAGTTTGCGGAGCAGCGTGGGCTGCGAGGCCTAGGCGGCGGTGCGTCCGCCTCTGGCACCTCCAACGTAACAGACGGCACGGTGGTTATCGCGGGTGGTAACGTGTACACCACCGCGGGGACCAACATTGTGGACATGGGCGGCACCGCGGGCATCACGGGTCAGCATGTGTG
>DVJZ01000036.1 GCA_018716385.1 Candidatus Enterenecus merdae | reverse complement strand
ATAATAAAATATCTTCTTATATGTCTCCCGGCTGTCCCGACGGCGGGCGGGGGCATTTTCAGGATGGGGAGGAGCGGCTATGGGAGAGCCAGAACGGACCATCGGATACATCTGCCCGGAGTGCGGCAAGGCGGTGATCGCCCGGCGCACCGCCTTCCAGCTGGCGGCGTCGGACAGCGCCCTGCCCTGCCCCTGCGGCAAGTCGGAGCTGACCATCGCCCAGCGGGGGGACCGGTGTGAGATCACCGCGCCCTGCCTGCTGTGCGCCCGGGACCACCGGACGGCCTGCTCCAACCAGGCCCTGCTGGGCCAACGGCTGCTGGCCCTGTCCTGCTCGGCCTCGGGGCTGGACTGCTGCTACATCGGGGAGGAGGGGGCGGTGTTCCACGCCATGCAGGAGCTGGAGGCCGCCGTGGACAAGCTCCGCCTGGACGACGCCATGCAGACCCGGGGCGCCTTTCTCAACGAGGTGGTCATGGGCGAGGTGCTCTCCGAGCTGAAAGAGCTGGCCGGACGGGGGGCGGTCCGGTGCGGCTGCGGCTGCGATCAGTATGGCATGAAGGTGAGCTATGCCGCCGTGGAGCTGGTGTGCGCCCGGTGCGGGGCGACCCTGCGCCTGGGGGCGGCCACGCCGGATGACCTGGACCGGTTGTGCGCCCAGGGGTCGCTGACCATCCCGGGCGGGAAGGAGGAGCTGGAGGAGCCATGAGCGTGTGCCATGAGATGCAGTTCCGGGTGGACTCCCGGGATGTGGACCTGTTCAACCAATGCCGCCCCTCGGCGGTGCTGGGGATGCTCCAGGAGTCGGCCACCCAGGCGGCCCTGGAGCTTGGGCTGTCCGGCCCGGAGGTGTATGAAAAATACGGCTGTATGTGGATGGTGACCCGCAACTGGGTGGAGCTGGAGGCCCCTCTGCGGTGGAACGACCGGGTGGTCATCCGCACCTGGCACCGGGGGGCGGCGGGCGCGTCCAGCTACCGGGACTTCGACCTGTTCCGGGACGGGGCGCGCATCGGCCAGGGGGTGGCCCTATGGGTGCTGGTAGAGACGGATAGCCACAGGCTGTACCGGATGCGGGACGTGGGGGAGTTTGCCGGCACCGACGGGGGGGAGCTGTGCAAGCGCGTGCGGCTGCACCGGCTGGCCATGCCTCCGGCCTTTGAGGGCCGCCACCGCCGGGACATGGGCTACTCGGACACCGACATCAACGGCCATGTGAACAACATCCACTACGCCGACTTCGCCTGCGACGCGCTCCATCTGGAGCGGCTGGGGCAGGGCAAGTTCGTGCGTTCGTTCCAGATCGGCTACCTCAGCGAGTGCCGGGCAGGGGAGACCTTGTGGGTGGACACCGCCGCCCAGGGGGACGGCCTGTATGCCCGGGGTGTGGGGGAGGACGGGGTGGAACGCTTTGACTGCGCCGTCACCTTGGCCCCTCTGCCGCCAGGGCAGGCATAGGCGTGAAAGGCCCCCGCCCGGCGGGCTGTGCCGGACGGGGGCTCTTCCCTCAGTTCAAGCGCCATACCCCAAAGTTCAGGTAGAGGGCGAAGGTGACCCACAACAGATAGGGCAGCTGGAGCCAGGCCGCCGGCCGGTCCACCTTGCGGAAGGTGAGGATCATCCCCAGGATCAGCGCCCACAGCACCGCCAGCCAGACCAGGGCAAAGCCGAACTGCCGGGCATTGAAGAACAGGATGCTCCAGAAGAAGTTGAAGCCCAACTGCACCAGAAACAGCCCCAGCCCTCGGGAGCGGGCCAGGCTGTCCGAGGTGAGGGCCACCCGGGCCGCACCGATCCCCATCAGGGCGAATAGAATGGCCCAGACAATGGGAAAGACAAGGGGAGGGGGCGACAAGGGGGGCTGCCGGATCTCCCGGATATACAGCTGGGTGCTCTCCCGGGTCAGCCAGCCGGACAGCGCCCCCACCATCTCAGACAGTAGGATCCAGAACAGATACGTTTTCCAGCGATGGTTTCGCATAGACAATCACCTGGGTACAGTATATGCGCCCCGTTCCCGGCTATGCGTCAGGCGGGCGGGGCAAAGTCAAAAAGATTAGGAGGTCCCGGGATGTCCAATCTCCTTCTTCCCTTTGCCCTGACCCTCGTGGCGGGGCTGAGCACCGGCATCGGCGGGGGGATCGCCCTGATCGCAGGGCACACCAACCGAACCTTCCTGTCGGTGAGCCTGGGCTTCTCCGCCGGGGTGATGATCTATGTGTCCATGGTGGAGCTGCTGGACACCGCCCAGGCTGCCCTGGGGGCCCATCTGGGGGCCAAGCCAGGTGCCTGGGCCACGGCGGGCTGCTTTTTCGGAGGGATGCTGCTCATCGCCTTGATCGACTGGTTGATTCCCTCTGAGGACAATCCCCACGAGCCCAGGGCCCTGGACGGGGCGGGGCAGGATGGGCAGGGCAATCTGGCCCGCATGGGGGTGTTGACGGCCCTGGCCATCGGGGTGCACAACTTCCCAGAGGGGATGGCCACCTTTTTCTCCGCCCTGCAGGAACCCAACGTGGCCATCCCAATCGTGGCGGCCATCGCCATGCACAACATCCCAGAGGGCATCGCGGTAGCCGTCCCTGTCTACCAAGCTACCCGGTCCCGCAAGCGGGCGCTGGGGCTGTGCCTGCTGTCCGGCCTGGCCGAGCCGGTGGGGGCGATAGCGGGCTGGCTGCTGCTGGCCCCGTTCCTGAACGGCGCGGTGTTGGGTGCGGTCTTTGGGATGGTGGCCGGGATCATGGTGTTCATCTCCTTTGACGAACTGCTGCCCGCCGCCCGAGCGTATGGGCACCATCACCTGTCCATCTACGGGCTGATCTCCGGGATGGCGGTCATGGCGGTCAGCCTGCTGCTGTTTGAGTGATCGGATCAATGGATCCCTTAGAGGAATGTCAAAGGGCCCGGAGGCGTTTGCCTCCGGGCCCTAAAATTTTATTTATGGTCCCCTCCGTCCTGGTGGGCCGGGCTTGGGAAGCCTGGAGAGCAGGAACTGGGCGCACAGGCCGGTGAACAGGCCGGTGACGATGCCAGAGGCCAGCAGGATGGGAAGGTAGGCGGCCACGGCAGGGGTGCGGGTGATGGCCACCGCCACGGCGATCTGTCCGGCGTTGTGGGCCATGGCCCCCAGCATGGAGCACACCCAGACCAGCTTGGCCCCCAGCAGCCGCCAGGCGGCCAGGGTGACCAGGTAGCAGCACAGCCCGCCGGCCAGGGAGTAGAAGAGGGTCATGCCGCCGGCAAACAAGCTGCCCAGCAGGACCCGGGCCAGCAGGACAAGCCCCGCCTGGCCTGGGCCCAGGGCAAATACGGCGTATACCGTCACCACATTGGCAAGCCCCAGCTTGATGCCCGGGATGGGGGCCAGGGGGGGGAGCTGGGCCTCGATGACGAAGATGGTCAGGGCCACGGCGGTGAGCACCGCCAAATAGGTCAGTCGACGCGCGGAAAAGCCTTTCATCTGCTCACCCCGTCCAATCCGCCCTCCGCTCCGTCGCCCCCCACCTGGATGACCAGCTCGTTGGGCAGGCACACGATGGGCACCACCCCATCGGCGATCCACCCCTGCTGGACGCACACCTGGTCAGGGCAGCCCGCGTGGGACACCCGGATCCGGCCCTGTTCCACCTGGATGGTGTTCCCTCCCGCAGGGCCGTCCACCGAGAAGGAGTAGGGCTGCCCCACCTGGGATAGGTCGATGGTGCGCACCAGCTGGCCGCCCTGATAGATCTGGGCGGTGGCCGAGCCAGCCCTGCCGCCCAGCACCAGCAGCCATCCAGCCAGGCAGACGGCCAGCAGCAGAACCGTTACCAGGATCCAGACCTTTGTGTTCTTCATCGCCGCACCACCTCCAAGGCGTAGTCCGTTCCGGCCCCCTGGAGGGAGAAACCATCCTCAATTCCCTCCGAGATGGTCACCGTGCCGTCCTGGCCCACCAGCACGAAGTCGAAGTCATCCCGGGACCGCCACAGGGCCTCGGCGCCCTCCCGGCCCAAGACGAACAGGGCGGTGGACAGCCCGTCGGCCAGGGTGCCCGACGGGGAGACGATGGTGACCGAGCTCAGGGCGCTGTCGGCGGGGTAGCCGGTGTCCGGGTCGAGGATGTGTCCATAGCGCACCCCGTCCTGTTCAAAGTAGCGCTGGTACATTCCTGAGGTGACCACCGCCTGGTCGGTGACCTCCACCACAGCCAGGTAACTGCTCCCCTCCGGATCCTGGATACCGATGCGCCAGGGGTCTCCGTCGGGGCTGGCCCCCAGGGTTTGCACGTTGCCGCCCAGATTGATATAGGCGCAGGTGACGCCGGCCTGATGGAACAGTTCCATCACCCGGTCGCCGGCATAACCCTTGGCCACCGCGCCCAGATCCAGCTCCATCCCTTCGGGCAGGGTGAGGGCATCCCCCGAAAGCGTCACCTGGGCATAGTCCACCCGCTCCAGCAGTTGTGCAAGGGCGGTCGGATCGGGGACCTGGTACTGCTCATTGGGGAAGCCCCAGGCCCGCACCACCGGGTAAATGGTGATGTCCAGCGCGCCATCCGTGGCCCCGCAAAGTTCCAGGGCCTGGGCCAGCAGCTCGCGCACCGGTGGGGAAAGCGTCACCGTTTGGCCCTGGTTGAGGGCGGTGATCTGGCTGTCCGGGTCGGTGGCGCTCATCAGCCCCTCCAGCTCCTGGATCAGGGCCTGGGCCTCGTCCAGCGCACCCTCCCCCTCCGGGCCATAGGCGGTCAGCTCCATGACGGTGTCCATGGCCAGCAGGGTGGCGGTGTGTTTCTGGGCGGCGGGGGCGCAGGAGGCCAGCAACAGGGCCAGCCCCAGGGCGGCCAGGGTGAGATGTTTCATGGAAAAGACACCCCAATCATTCAAATTTTAGAAAGGATAGATTGAAAAGAATCATACATCTACCCTTCGGAAGGATGCCCCAACAGGGGCCAAACTGGTCCAAAGGGACCCCAAGCCCGCCTTTTTGGCGGGAAACAGGCAAAAATCTTGTTTTTTATCATATAACAAAACAGCCAATACGGTCAAGTGGTCGGGAAGTGGAGTGGGAGACTTTGTGAAAAAATAGGCGAAATAGTGGTTGCGTTTGACCGCAAATATGGTATAATGTGTACAAGATCGACCGCTATAGTGGCCGCGATTCCTGACAGGATTGCCACCCGCGGCCGGTTTTAGCGGAGGAAGCTGGCAGCGAGCGCTTCCTCACAGGTTCAAATGGTTCAAAAACTGAGCAGAGGGAGGAAGGCAATGTGAAGCTACACGGCATACACGTGCCTCACAGGAAGAACACCGCGGACGCCGCGCCAGTACGTATGCCGGTGCCCGCCGTGGTCACGGTGCCCATGTCGATGAACATCGGCGCGCCGGCCCAGCCCGTGGTCAAGGTGGGGGACGAGGTGAAGGTGGGGCAGATGATCGCCCAGGCCGGCGGGCCAGTGTCCGCCCCCATTCACTCCGGGGTGTCGGGCAAGGTGAAGAAGCTGGATCAGGTGCTGGGCTCTAACGGCCGGTACGACACCGCCATCGTCATCGAGACGGACGGGGAACAGCAGGTGTATGAGGACTTGGCCCCGCCCCAGGTGACCGACCTGGACAGCTTTGTGGAGGCGGTGCGGGCCAGCGGCGCCGTGGGTCTGGGGGGCGCGGGTTTCCCCACGTCCATCAAGCTGAAGGTCAAGCCCGAGCAGGTGCAGGCCATCGTCATCAACGGCGCGGAGTGCGAGCCCTATATCACCTCGGACACCCGCACCATGCTGGACGACGCCGAGAGCATCGCCCAGGGGGCGGCCCTGCTCCAGAAGTACTATGCGGCCCAGCGGGTGATCATGGCCATCGAGGACAACAAGCCCCAGTGCATCCAGCAGATGCGCCAGGCGGGCAAGGATGTGCCCGGCTTTGAGGTGGCCGCTCTGCCCGCCATCTATCCCCAGGGAGGGGAGAAGGTGATCATCTTCCACACCACCGGTAAGGTGGTGCCCGAGGGCAAGCTGCCCATCGACGTGGGGGTGCTGGTCATCAACTGCACCACTCTGGCGGTCATCGCCAAGTACATCAACACCGGGATGCCCCTAATGGAAAAGGTGGTCACGGTGGACGGTTCGGCCGTGGAAAAGCCGCAGAACGTCATCGTCCCGGTGGGGACCAGCATGAAGGATGTGCTGGATTTCTGTGGCCTGAAGGCAGAGCCCCGGAAGGTGATGTACGGCGGGCCCATGATGGGCATCGCCGTGCCCAGCTTGGACGCCCCTGTGATGAAGAATACCAATGCGGTGCTGGCCTTTGCCGAGCGGGAGGCAGCCGCCCCCGTCACCACCGACTGCATCCGGTGCGGTCGCTGCGCCGCCCATTGTCCCCTGAAGTTACAGCCCGCATCCTTCGAGACGGCCTACCGCAACAATGAGCCCGAGACGCTCAAGGCCCTGAAGGTCAACCTGTGCATGGAGTGCGGCTGCTGTTCCTATGTCTGCCCGGCCAAGCGGCCGCTGGTGCAGGTTCACAAGCTGTCCAAGGCCATGCTCAACCAGTACAATGCCGAGCTGCGGGCTCAGGAGGAGAAAGCCAAGGCCAAGGCGAAAAAGGGAGAGGAGGTCAGGGTGAATGGCTAAGAATCTAACCGTATCGGTCTCCCCCCACCTCCATGACGGGGTGACCACCCAGAGCATCATGCGGGATGTGCTGCTGGCAATGCTTCCGGCGGTGGCGGCCTCCGTGGTGTTCTTCGGCCCCAGGGCCCTGTTGGTGGAGGCCCTGTGCGTGGCGGTAGCCGTGGTGTGCGAGTGGGCCTTTGAAAAGATCTGCAAGCGGCCGGTCACCGTGTCCGACCTGTCTGCCGCCGTCACCGGGCTGTTGCTGGCCCTCAATCTACCTGTGGGCATTCCCCTGTGGCAGGCGGCCTTCGGCTCCTTTGTGGCCATCGTGATGGTCAAGCAGATGTTTGGCGGCATCGGCTTTAACTTTGCAAACCCCGCCATCACCGCCCGGGTCATCATGCTGGTGGCCTTCTCCGGAACCATGACCGCCTGGGTGGAGCCCAACCTGGCCCAGGCGGTGGAGGCGGTCAGTTCCAGCACCGTGGACGCCATGAGCTACGCCACTCCGCTGGCCCTGCTCAAGCAGGGCAGCGACTGGCTGCCCAGCCTGGGGGAGATGTTCCTGGGCGCGCGGGGCGGCAGCCTGGGTGAGACCAGCTGCCTGGCTCTGCTGCTGGGCGGGCTGTACCTCATCGCCAGAAAGGTCATCACCTGGCATACCCCCGTGGCCTTCATCGCCACCGTGGGCGTGCTCTCCGCCCTGCTGGGCCAGCAGCCTCTGTACCAGATGATGGCCGGCGGGCTGTTCATCGGGGCCATCTTCATGGCCACCGACTACACCACCTCCCCGCCCACCCCTGCGGGCAAGCTGATCTTCGGCTTTGGCTGCGGGCTGATCACCGTGGCCATCCGGGTGTGGGGCAACTATCCGGAGGGCGTGTCCTTCTCCATCCTGCTGATGAACATCCTCAACCCGTATATCTGCGCGTGGACGCAGCCAAAACCCTTGGGAGGTGTGAAGGAATGACAAAGTCCAAGAGTTCTGTGTTTTCCGACTTCGTGCTCCCCATCGGCGTGCTGCTGCTGATCTGCATCGTGGCCTCCGCCCTGTTGGCCATGACCAACAAGGTCACCGCCCCCATCATCGCCGAGGCCCAGGCCCGTGCCCAGGAGGAGGCCCGCATCGCCGTTCTGCCCGAGGCGGACAGCTTTGAGCTGCTGGAGGTGGATGGCCTGCCCGAGACGGTCACCGAGGTCTATCGGGCTTCCAACGGCGTGGGCTATGTATTCATGCTCACCAGCGACGGATACGGCGGTCGGGACACTCTGAATATGATCTGCGGCATCGGCGCGGACGGGCTGATCACCGACACCCAGGTCATCAGCCACGATGAGACCGTGGGCCTGGGCTCCCGGGTCACCGGGGACGACTTCCGCAGCCAGTTTGTGGGCAAGGACACCGCCCTGGAGGGCGTGGACACCATCGGCGGCGCCACCATCTCGTCCAACTATTACATCAACGCCATCCGGGACGCCTTTACGGCCTATGACCTGGTAAAGGAGGCTGAGTGAAATGAGTAGCAGGCTCAAAATACTGACCAACGGCATCATCCGGGAAAATCCCATCCTGGTGTTGGTGCTGGGTACCTGTCCCTTCCTGGCCGTCACCACCCAGGCGTCCAACGCCATCGGTATGGGCGCGGCGGTCACCTTCGTGCTGCTGTGCTCCAACGTGCTCATCTCCATGCTGCGCAAGGTCATCTCGGAGAAGGTGCGCATCCCGTGCTACATCGTGGTCATCGCCTCCTTCGTCACCCTGGTGCAGATGATTGTACAGGCATTCCTCCCCGCTTTGAACGATGCTTTGGGTCTCTACCTGCCCCTGATCGTGGTCAACTGTATCATCCTGGGCCGTGCGGAGATGTTCGCCGGCAAGAACGGCGTATTCGATTCCGCCCTGGACGCCATCGGCATGGGAGTAGGTTACACCCTGGCCATGCTGGTCATGGCCAGCCTCCGGGAGGTCTTGGGCAGCGGCACTTGGTTTGGCATGGAACTGCCGGTGCTCGTGGACAACAACATCTCCATCATGATTATGGCCCCCGGCGGCTTTGCCATCTTTGGCGTGCTCATCGCCATCATCAACAAGGTCACCAAGGGCAAGGCCCCCAGGGTGAAAGACTTCGGCTGCGCCGGCTGTCCCAGCGCAGAGGCTTGCGGTGGCGGGCTGAGCTGCGCCGGTGACGGGAAGGAGGTCGTTGCGAAATGAAGGAAATCATTGCCATCATCATGACCGCCGTCCTGGTCAACAACTACGTGCTCAGCCAGTTTTTAGGCATCTGCCCCTTCCTGGGCGTGTCGAAAAAGCTGGACCAGGCCACCGGTATGTCCATCGCCGTTATCTTCGTGATGGTGCTGGCCACCGCCGTGACCTATCCCATCCAGTACTTCGTGCTGGACCAGAACGGCCTGGGTTATCTCCAGACCATCGTGTTCATCCTGGTCATCGCCGCCCTGGTGCAGCTGGTGGAGATCGTGCTCAAGAAGTACATCCCCGCCCTGCATGCCTCCCTGGGCGTGTACCTGCCCCTGATCACCACCAACTGCGCGGTGCTGGGGGTGTGTATCAGCAATGTGGACAGCTACCTGCTGCCCGGCGCGGCCTTTGGCCTGAGCTTCGCTCACGCGCTGTTCAACGCCTTCGGCAGTGGCCTGGGCTTCTTCCTGGCCATGGTGCTCTTCGCCGGGGTGCGCACCCGGGTGGAGCGGTGCAACTGCCCGGAGTGCTTTAAGGGTATGCCCATCACCCTGCTGTCCGCCTCCATCCTGTCGGTGTCCTTCATGGGCTTTGCCGGGCTGGTGGAAAACCTGTTGGGTTAAGGAGGGTGTGAATCATGGAAATCATGCAAGTGGTGCTCATTGCCGTGGCGGTGCTGGCCCTCATCGCGCTGATCTGCGGAGTGATGCTCACCGTAGCCTCCAAGTTTATGGCGGTGGAGGAGGATGAGCGCTTCCCCCAGGTGCGTGAATGCCTGCCCGGGGCCAACTGCGGTGCTTGTGGCTTTGCCGGTTGTGACGGCTACGCCGCCGCTTTGGTGGAGGATCCCGACCTGTCCATCACCCTGTGTGTGCCCGGCGGTACGGGTGCGGCCCAGCAGCTGGGCCAGGTGCTGGGCCGGGAGGGGGGCGATGTGGCCCGGATGGTGGCTGAGGTACGCTGCGGCGGCACCTGCGCGGCCACCTCTGCCAAGATGGACTATGAGGGCATCGAGAGCTGCACCGCAGCCAAGTTGCTTTTCGGCGGCAGTGGGAGCTGTGTCTATGGCTGCGCCGGCCTGGGAGACTGCGTCCGGGTGTGCCCTGAGCAGGCCATCTACCTGGTGGGCGGCATCGCCCGGGTGGAGCCCCAGCTATGTACTGGCTGCGGCCTGTGCGCCAAGGCCTGCCCCAACGACGTTATCGCCATCCGTCCGGCGGACGCCAAGGTGGTGGTGGACTGCAACAGCCCGCAAAAGGGCGCGGATGTCCGCAAGATCTGCACCGCCGGCTGTATCGGCTGCAAGCTGTGTGAGCGCAACTGCCCCACTGAGGCCATCACCGTCACCGACAACCTGGCCAGCGTGACCTATGAGAAGTGCGTGGGCTGCGGTAAATGCGTGGAGGTGTGCCCCGCCGGCTGCATCATCGGGCTGAACCTGGCAACAGCGTCTGCCAGGAAGGAGGGGTAATTGCCGTTTGGCAACCGACCGGAATGGGAGTGCCCCAGAGGCGCAGAACAAAAGGGGAGGGGCATCCGTACGGATGCTCCTCCCCTTTATAACGAAGTTGGTAAGGCGGCCTACCTTGAGGATGCCGTTCTCCGCCATGGTGGAGTCCCACATCAGGTTGCTGCGGGCCTGCATATCGTCAATGTTCTGAAGCAGTCGGCGTATCTTTGAGAAAAGAGATTTGAAGGGGATCAAAGACCTTGTGTGCTTGGAGAAGTGCGCATGAGGGTTCAGGAAATGAGGGTGTATTTGGATTTGTGCCTTGAGGGACAGCCCAGCATTCCAAATGGAAAGAAATGCTGGCGCAAAAGCAGGAGGAGCTTCGTGATTCCATCCAGGAGCTAGAGGATAGCGTGGCCTATATCGGCTGGGGATAAAATTTTTATGATGAGGTCCTTTTGGGAAAGCGCCCGTATGTGAGCAATCTCGTACCGGCACAGGACCGAGCTTTTTCAAAGTGGAAGATGCCGCCCGCCAGGATGACATCTTGCGTTTTATAGCAGCATCGCCCCCGTGCCAGCGAGGATCAGCATCAGCCCCACAACGGCTTTGCGGGTCAGTCTTTCTTTGAGCACCAAGCTGGAAAACAGGATCGTCACCAGAATGCTCAATTTATCAATGGGGACCACCACGCTGGCCAGCCCGTCTTGCAAAGCGCGGTAATAGCACAGCCAGGACAAGCCGGTGGTTATGCCGGACAGGAACAGGAAAATTCCGCTTTTCCGATCAATCTTTTTTAAATCTTTTTGTGCTCCCGTAACAAAGACCATGAACCATGCCATGACCAAAACCACGATGGTGCGAATGGCCGTGCCCAGATTGGATTCCACATTTTCCACGCCTATTTTCCCAAAGATGGAGGTCAGGCTGGCAAAGATCGCGGAGAGGAAGGCGAAAAGCAGCCATCCCTTGCCCTGGGGATTTTCGCTGTCCACCTCTTTTTTTGTAATCATCAAAAGGGTGCCAATGCCAATTCCAAGCACGCCAAGGACCTGGGGGATGGACAGGGGTTCCCCTAAAAAGAGGAAGGCCAGCAAAATGGTGAGCACCGTGCTGGATTTATCGATGGGGACCACTTTGTTCACATCACCAAGCTGGAGCGCCTTAAAATAACACAGCCAGGAGGCCCCTGTGGACAGTCCCGACAGGATCAGGAACAGCAGGGTAGTCCAAGAAACCTGCCCAATGGCGTTTTGAGATCCCACTACAAACACCATCAACCATGAGAACACCAGGACTACAATGGTGCGGACCGCGGTGGCCAAGATGGAATTGATATTCCCTATCCCGATTTTCGCCAACACTGCTGTGATCCCCGCGAAAAACGCAGACCCTACAGCAAACAGCAACCAGAACATGGTTTACTCCCTCCTTCTCCTCAAGGCTGCAACCAGTATCCAACACCCAAAACGGTTTGAATGTGGTAGGGTAGGGAAAAGTGATTTCCGATTTTTTACATAGACGATGGTATGGACGACAGCAGTGTGGTTATCACCATAGGATCGCGGCCCCAGACGCGATATAGTATTTCCTTGCCGAACACAATAACTACATATTGAGCGTTAGAACGGGAGGCACCATCTTTTTATAGTCATAGGCGTCCGCGCAAGAGTTCCTTTTGATTATAACCTAATATGCAACTGGAACTCAACGGTAGGAAACTCGCAAAAAATCGCCGTACCACCACTTTTACTGTTTGCGATTCAAGATCGAAAGCCAGGAAAATTTCAGAAGGGGAACATGATATCTTGTTCCATCATCATTCTATCATAGCAAACCTGGACAAATGGGACATGCCGCGATTTTCAATGGAGGAAAGATGGGGACCGAAAAATCAGGGGGAGACCCTGTTATGCGGGGTTTATTAAGGGCTTTGCATCTACGCAAGTTCCTGCTGTCGACGATGCTCACATTTTGTACACAGTTGTTATGCCTCGTTTTATCTCCGTTCTGGGCAGAATGCATCCCCTTTCATCGGGCACACTATGGACGAGGTGATTTGTATGGCAAAACAGGGGATGGCCCGGCCTGACTGGACAAAAGCGCCGAAGAACGACGCCCCACCGGTGCCGGAAATCCAAGGCAAGGCAAAGCACAGCAAGGAAAAAGCCAAACCCATCATTCCTGGTACCAGCGGCCCAGATACAAAGGTCTACCACCATAAACCTTCCGCTTCACAGGATCAATAAACTGCCTGGCCCATCCAGCCGTCCCACAAGGGGCGGCTTTTTGTGTGCGATCCCTCTCTTTCAGGGCGGCCATGGCTTCCGCGTGAATGAGAGTTTTCCAGAACCATCCACCTTGAAAACAAAATTCAGCAGATTGACAAATTTTGTTGCGGATTCCCAGTTATGGGTTGTGTTTTCCGATGAGAGGTGGTAGAATAAAGTTGTCGACTTGCCAGGGGTTACCAAATTGCCCTGCGCAGGGATCGCAAATTACATCATTAAGCGTGCAAAGGAGAATGGCAAATGAGACAGTTCTTAAAAAGAAGATTGGGTTCCATCTTTGCGATTGCCCTAACCATTGCAATCGTGTCGCCCACCGTTATTGCGGCATCCGTGACGCCCAGGACTGCGTATCAGCGTGCTAAGTATACGGTTCCTGTGGGCGGAGGCACGTGGAACGGGAAGGACGTGGGCCATCTGTGGGGGCTGACGACCGACGAAACCGTGTTCAACGTTTCGGTCACATCGAGCAGCATCAAGACGGTTTCCGCAGATCTGTATAAAGTCGTTGTTTGGGCGCCGGATGATTGGATTGATGGTATTAATAACTTCACTGGCGGCCCCGGCGACTGGACCAGGACGGCGCCCTTTTATGTGACGGATACCTCTTCCGCCTACTATGCCACGGTTACCTCCAAGGACTCCAGAGGCGCCCAGGGCTGGGTTTCTGTCATGTGAGTTTTCAACATAGCGTGCCACATAGCAAAGATGTGGCACGCTATGTGTTGTAATCGTTCCGGCGATTGCCTGAACACTCTTTTGGGAGGGACACATGAGGAACATCGTTCAACTGCATCTCAATCGCATGTTCCGGTCAGTTTTTTTTCTGGCCGTTGTTTTGCTGACGCTGGGCTGTTTCCTAGGCTTTTCTTTGATTGGGATCGAGAGTGTGGGCGTCACATTTGTCTCATACATCATCAAATTTGATTATTATGCCTATTTTGAAGTCGTGTTGACCGTGATTGCCTTCTGCACCGCCGTATACTTCTTCCGGCAGGAATCCATGCTGGAGGTCATCTGCTTTTACCCGAAGGTAAAGGTCCTGTGGGGGAAAATGCTGGCCACCTTGGGCGGCTCCCTGTCCCTGTGCGTGATCCCGGCGGCCTTTGTCCTGATCCATGCGGCCATGGAACAGACGGAGCTCAGCTTCACGGTGGCGGCCCTCCTGTACGCGGTGATCCGGTGGGCGCTGATCATCCTTGCGGCGCAAAGCACCGCCTTTCTCGCCGCGTACCTGATCAGGAGCCCGGCGGTTTACGCCCTGTCCCTGGCCGCCTGCGTCCTGTTCACGTACTTAAATGATACGATCCTCACCTGGTTATTCGATTTTGATGAGACCGGTGAGAAGCTGTCGAACTTTTTCAGCATGCAGCAGCCATTCATGACAGGCGTAGACGTGGAGTATGTGGGCGCCAGGCTGGACCTTTTCCTGTGGAGCAAGGTGCTCTATGTGGCCCTGTTTGCCGCCGTCGTCTTCGCCCTGATCTGGCTGCTGTGCGGCCGGCACAAGAAACTGCCCGCCGCCCTCCTGGCGGCGCTCCTGCTGGCGCAGGCGGGGAGTATTTCCGCCTGGTTCATGCTCTATCCGCGCCATTACGCCTATGAGGAGAAGCTCTTTCCCACGGCCGCCGCGGAGCAGGCCGCCTCCATCCGCTCCTACCGGGGCAGCCTGAAGCTGTCTGAGTTCAGCCAATTTGCGTGTGAGGTGGAGCTGCTGCCCGCGGGGGCGCAAACCGTCACCTTCCGGCTGGACGCGGGCTTGGACGTCACCGAGGTCACCGGAGACGGGCAGGCGCTGCCCTATACCCGGGAGGGGGAGTATGTGACGGTGGAGCTGCCCCAAGGGGCCAGCGATCCGGTGCGCCTCTCCTTCCGGTATGCCGGGCGCATCTACTATGTCAGCAATATTTCTTCGGTGAATATCTATTCCAGCCTCAACGGCGCCGCCCTGCCCCCCCTCTTGGCGTTCCTGCCGGTGATCGACGGGGACGACACGGAGAAATCCTACCAGCTGGACGTCCAGGCCCACAACACGGTGGTCTCCAATCTGGACGTGCGGGAGACCGGCCGGCACCGGTATGAGCTGACCGGGGAGGCGAGGACCTGCTGCATCTTTTCCGGGTATTTTTCGGAATACGAAGAGAACGGGATCACGTTTTACCGGGCGAAGTACAACCAGATAACGGACTATCCGGAGACCTATGCGCGGTCGCTGACCTATCGCTACTTTGACGCGTTTTCCCAGGAATATGTAGAAGGCCCCTACCAGCAGCCGGAGAAAGTCTTCCTGATCTATTCCAGATATGGGATCTTGGGGTTCCCCATCGTATATGACGACTACGTGTTGGTGAACTACGGGGATCCATCTTCCTGAGGTGAGGTGAGGTTATGGTTACAGTAAAAAATTTGTCCTACGGGTACAGAAAAAACAAACAGGTGCTGCACGACCTTTCCTTTTCCCTCCGCCCCGGCATGACGCTGCTGGTGGGGGAGAATGGGAGCGGGAAGTCCACCCTGATCAAGCTGCTGGTGTCCGCGCTGCCGGCAAAGCAGGATGTTGAAGTGGAAGTGGACGGCCAAACGCTGCGCGGCGTGGCCCTCAAACAGAAGATGGCCTACCTGCCCCAGGGGTTTGAGATCTATCCGACCATGAAAGTGCGGGAGATCCTGCGCTTTGTGGCAAAGGCCAAGGGAGCCAAGGCAGATATGGCCTCGGATCGGATCCGGGAAATCGCGTGCAGCGTCCACGTGGAGTCCTTCCTGGACCAAAAGTTCAAGGAATGCTCCATTGGGACGCAGCGGCGGATCGGCATTGCCACCGCCTTGATCGGGAACCCGGAGATCATCATTTTGGATGAGCCCACCGCCGGGGTGGATCCCAAGGAGCGGATTCATTTTTATCAGCTGGTGAAGGAGGCCTTTGCCGGGAAAACGGTGCTGCTGGCCACCCATATCCTGGACGACATGGATGTGCTGGCGGATGATGTGATCATGATCTCCCAGGGCAGGATGGCCTATAGCGGGGCGTACCGTGATTTCCGGCACTCCCTGGACGGCCATGTGTATGAGATCCCTACCGAGGCTTTGACCCAGTCTGAGTCGGACTATGTGAAGCGCAGCGTGCTGCTGGGGAATTATGAAGGTGACGAGGGGCGGCTCTATCGGGTAGCCAACCGGGAGACATCCCCCGACGCCGCCGACCGTTTTACCAGCGTCAAGCCTACCTTGGAAGACATTTGGCTGTACTATCAGGAGATGGGTAGAAATGGGTAGAGGGAAGTGGGACCTCAGGATAGACGTCAAAATGGCATGGCTCCCATTTTGCTGCTATGTCCTGTTTTTGGTTTGGGTCGTGGCGACGAAAAAAACCGTTTACATAGGCTCCCTGAGGGAAATAGAGGGCATCATCTTTGTCAGCAGTGACATCCTCTACTATTTTCAATTTATTGTCAGCTTCTTTGTCATCTTCCTGACAACCAGTGTTTTCGCGGAGACCTATCGCCCCATCTCCAACGCCCTGATCCGCACCTTCCCGCTCAGCGTGTATCAGATTTGGGGCGGACGCACCCTCAAGCTGTGCGCGGCGCTCTATGCTGTGATGGTGCCTGCCATCCTCATCGGCACGGCGCAGGTGAACGACGGCATCCAGGAGTTCCTCCAGGGCTTTGATTCGCCCATTGATCCCGACCCGTTCAGCCCCTACCCCATCCTGCTCAACTGCCTGGGGTCCATCGTGTTTCTGGTCTTTGCCACCCAGGCGCTGTTTGCGCTGACCAGGCACCGGGCCTTGACGACGATGCTGCTGTTTGTGTTCTGCGTGCTGGTAGCCGGCCCGCTGTGGAAGTTGTTTGGCCAGTACAATCCGTTCTATGGATGCTTTTCCCCGTTCCCCATAGAGTCTGTCATGTTGCCCAATGTTTGGTCTTTGCTTTCCCTCGCCTTGGTTTTGGGCGCGGCACTGTTTTTCTATTTCAGGTCCATGGTAAAATAGAGGGGACTTAAAACTTTGCACTTGAGATCCTGGTGCATGCAGCTGGAGTAATCTGCGATGTGTTAGAGAATTGATCAGGGAGAGCGGTTTCACCGAAAACCGCTCTCTCTGATGCTTTATGTGGTTTGTCTAAAGAAACCAACTCCCTGCGGAAATGGTCCATGCCATCCTCCCACATGGGCAGCAGCAGGGTTTTCTCGAACTGCGCCTTATAGATCCGCCGGTTGTGGATGATGATTTCGGCGCTGGCCCCGGAATTCAGAGCATTGAGGAGCTCCGAATAATCCAGGAACATGGCGGTCTTATCATCCTTACTGGCAATGCTGTAATTGATATCGGTAAAGGAGAAGGTCTTGGAAAACCGGCTCCCCACCTAAAAACCCCATCTGGCCAGATGCGCCGGATGAGGATGGCATCCTGTACGGACTCAGGGATCGTAAATTTCTCTTTTTCTAACTTCCTTGCTTTGGTAAGCGTTTTGATGATAGGCATCCGTTCTTTTCTGAGAGAGTTGAGGGGTTAGTGTTCTTTCCCAGCCGGTGGCTGAGGATTGCGGCTTTTACGCTTGCGGGGAGGTTTCACACCCTCCGCAATGGCTTCCTCCATTGCCTTGTAGTAGAGGTTGTCGGATTTGAACACCAGCTTTTTCGGGTATAGGAATTCCGACTTGAACCAGGCCCAGGCCAGCTTTTCCGCAGTCATGCCATGCTACTTGAAAAAGCCGCAGGCGGCAAAGGGGACGGCTCCAAGGACACACATCCAGCCCACTTTTCGCTTCCGACAAAGGGGCGCAAGCCGAAGTAGATGCCCACCGCCAGAAGGGAGCAAAGAAACTGCCTGGTGGAGAGGCCGAAAAAGATGGACTCCTGGTAATCCAGGATTTCTTTTGGCACTTTTACTTCGATGAAGAATCAACTCCTTTCAAAAATAAGTTGTATTTATCCTATTATTGAGCATAATAAAAATAGGATGTGGCGTAGATGATTGTAAACACAAAAAATCTTGTTTCCATTACAGAAGCCAATCAGAACTTCTTTCGCGTCGCGCATTTGGTAGACGAAAATGGCGCAGCCGTAATCTTAAAGAATAACATCCCACGGTATGTGCTGTTGGAATTCAGCCAAGCAGAGCAGGAGCAACTTGCGGAAGACGAGGATATATTCTGACCGTATCCAAGCGGCTGATTGCCAAGAACCGCCGCGCCTATGAGGAATTGGCAAAGTGAAAACCTGATCCAAAAATCAGGTACTTGCCTTGCATTCCGCACTAATCCAGGAATTCGGAGGTATCGACGGGATTTGTGACGATGGACTGTTGGAATCCGCATTGGCAGCGCCGTTCCAGACCTTCGGCGGGGAGCCGGTATATCCATCCATACAGGAAAAAGCGGCACAACTTGGCTTTGGCCTGATACGCAACTACCCCTTTGTGGATGGGAGTAAGCGGATCGGTGCTCATACCATGCTGGTCTTTCTGGCTGTCAACGGGATTGAACTCTGCTATGAACAACAGGAATTGATTGATACGGTTCTTTCCATCGCTACCGGTCAAACCGGTCGGCAGGGACTTCTGCAATGGATTTTAGATCGTGAATGATAAACAGGTTCTGCGGTTTCCCGCAGGGCCTGCTTGTTTTGTAAAGCTATATTACAGCCCTAATAATTCCTTGACGATAGGTTACCTATGCGGACGCCCTTTCCGGGTATTTGCAAGCGAATGGGATAACCGCTCAGCAGCTTTCCAATGGGGAGGTGAACAACGACCTGCTTTCCCGGGCAAGGGACTACGCTGGACAGGAAGCGCTGCGGGCGACCTATCAGGATCGCAACCAATTTTCTGACTTGTTGTCCAGGAGATTCCGAGAGGATGGTACCATGGCCAAAGTGGCCAACGCCGCGATGGATGCCGTTCTGCCATTTCGCCGAACCCCGGCCAACATCCTGGTGCGAGGCTTTGAATATAGCCCAGCAGGGCTGGCAAAGGCGCTGACCTCCGACATGGTGCAGGTTGCCAGAGGGAAGATGAGCGGCGCGGAGGCCATTGACCACATTGCCTCCGGGCTTACTGGCAGCGCTTTGTTTGCGTTGGGGGCCTATCTCCTGTCCGAGGGGATCGTCACCAGCAGTGGCAGCGACGATGAGGAACAGAACGATCTGAACGAGTTGACCGGACTGCAGAACTACGCCTTGAACCTCCCTGGCGGCAGCAGCGTGACCCTTGACTGGCTGGCCCCGGAAGCGTTGCCCTTTTTCATGGGGGTGGAGTTGATGGACGCCATCGGGAACGGCGGATTTTCCGGGGTGAACGATATTTTGTCCGCCTTAGGGTCGATCTCGGAACCCATGTTGGAACTGTCCATGCTGCAATCCCTGAATGACCTGATTGACAGCGTGAGCTATGCGAAGAGTTCCGGGAAACTGGTCTCCATGGCTGGGTCTGCGCTGATCAGCTATCTCACTCAGGCAATCCCTACATTGGGCGGACAGATTGAGCGCACCACGGAAGAAAACCGGATGAGTTCCTTTACAGACCGGGATTCTTCCATCCCCCGGGACCTGCAATATGCGATCAGCCGATCCTCGGCGCGGGTACCAGCCTGGGACTTCCAGCAGATCCCCTACATTGACGCCTGGGGCAGGACGGAAAGCAATGGGAACATCCTGGCGCGGGCGTTCAACAACTTCCTGAACCCGGCCTATACTTCTGCGTTGAACGTGACGGCGGCGGACAAGGAAATCCAGCGGCTGTTGGATGCAGGGCAAACAGGGGTTGTCCCGGATCGTGTATCCCAAAGCCAGAAGGTGGATGGAGAGTACCTCACTGCAGAGCAGTATGTGGAGTATGCCACCACCCGTGGACAGACCGCCTATGACATTGTGTCGGACATGATCGAAAGCGACCTGTACCGGGCCATGACAGATGAGCAAAAAGCCGACGCTATCAAGCGGGCCTATCAGTATGCCGGCCATGTGGCGGCCCAGGCGATTTCCCCAGAGCATGAAAGCGACCCATATGTGGCGGCGGCCCAGAGCGCGGACAACGCCGCAGAGTACCTGCTACTCTACGAGAAGTACGGCAGCAGCGGGATAAAGCGGTATTCCGATTTGATGGGGGCTGGGCTTGACGCTGAGTCTGCCTCGACAGTGCTGGACACGGTGGATTCTCTGACCCCTGCAGAAGGGGCGGACAGTGTAACGTCTCTTCAAAGATACCGGGCCATTGTGGATTCTGGGGTCTCCCAGGAGGATCAACTGGCGGCCCTGTCTCAGTACATGAGCGATTCGGATTACGAAAAGCTATCCACGGGATATGGGTATGGCGTAACCCCAGATGCTTATGTGACCTTCCGGGAGACCCTTCCATCCTTTGATTCCAATGGGAACGGCTCTCTCACTCAAGCAGAAACAGAGGCGGCGCTGGACGCCCTGGGCGGGTGGCTGATCCTCCCAGGTTCTTCTGCCCTGACCAACAACCAGAAGGCTGTGCTATGGCAGCTACAAGGGAAGAACTGGTCGTGGAGGAACAACCCCTACAACACGGCCATTGGCCGTCAGGTGTACAATGCCCTCAATTCAGAGGAGAGCGAGGACTTCTCTTGGATGCTCAATCTCCCCAGGGCATAAGGGGGCAAGGAGATGGAGGGCATGATGCACAGCACAAGCGGAATGGACAAGGAAGGTATCCGTAAGTGCATAGAGCAGATGGAATGGATGTAAACTCATCAGGGCCGCCCATCCGGGCGGCCATTTCCATATGTAATTTCATCTGCAATTTTGGTTCTATGTCTGTAATTTTGGTAGTGTCAAGAGTTTTGCGCAAATTGGTTTACAGCCCCTGGCATGAATGAAGTTAGCCAGCAATGGAGGCATCCTCAAAGGCTGCTTCCAGGTGCTTCATATTCATGTATTTCTTGTTGCCCCACTGG
>DVJZ01000035.1 GCA_018716385.1 Candidatus Enterenecus merdae | reverse complement strand
TTTACTTCACGCTTGTTTCAGACGGCGATAAGAAATATATCGTATCGGACGGGATACCGTATGTGCCTGATAACCATAAAAAGCTAATGAATACCGTTAATATGGTACTGGCAACATTCGGGGAGTGCACGGTAGATTTTGCTGGACAAAAGAACAAACCGAAACGAATTGTTGTGAATTGGGATATTCTTCCCAGAGGTGAACATCCTTGGAGCTCTATAAAAGAAACTCTTAGTAGCTTGACAAAAGAGCACACAAAGACCCAAACAGAATTGATGCTCAGAAACTGCGAGTCGATTTACGCGAGAAAACCTGATTTTGTGGCATATGGTAGAGCAGGGTTTAGAGGATATGCCGTTTTCGGATTTACAAGTAAGAACTTGTATGTTCTCGAAAGCGCCTTCCCGAATAACGCAACTTATGTGCTGCAAAACGATTGGGAAACGATTTCTCAGATGTCAAAAGCTGAAATTCTTTCTCAGAATCTTCATAAAGCACGCATTGTGCATTCTGAAAACTGGCAGAAAAATTTCGATGCGATAATGGATGGTGAAAATGGGTAAAAATCAACACGTTACACCGCATCCTCAAGGCGGTTGGCAAGTTAAAGGAGCCGGTAACCAGAGAGCAACTGTGCGAACCGGTACACAGGCAGAAGCCAGAGCAATTGCAAGAAACATCGCAATAAATAACAGATCTGAGCTTATTGTTCACGGTACCGACGGACGAATCCGTGAGAAGAATTCTTACGGAAATGATCCGTATCCTCCTAAAGGATAAACGAAAAGAGCGGGTGTGACCATTTATATGGTGCGCCCGCCCTTTTTGCGTTTATATGGTCTGCTTCTCCTTTCGTGGGCCCCTCGGCTTGGAGTTGGACTTACGCCGCACCCCATTGCGGAAGTAGGTGGTTTCGTAACGGTCAAAGAAAACAAATAATCCGAACCCATCTCCTATCGGAAATAAGTTCGGATTATATTGGTTTGGTGCCGGTGGCGGGACTCGAACCCGCACGCCATCGCTGGCAATGGATTTTGAATCCACCTCGTCTACCAATTTCAACACACCGGCAGATGCGAGGAGAATTATACCGCAAAACTGAAAAAAAGGCAAGAGAAAAAGTCTCACCCCTCCTCCCCGGGCAGGTCCAGGTCCTCCCGTGAGAGCGTCATCAGCGCTTGCTTCCCCGGCGCCGCCATCCCCGCAAGCCGGTTGGCCTGCCGGGCCACTGCCGTCTCAAATACGTTGCGCACGTCCCGGGCGTTGCCAAAGTGCTCGTCCCGGTTATCATACATCTCCTGAAAGGCCCGCCGGGCGGCCTGGGCCGCGTCCTCATCCAAGGTGTAGCCGTTGCGCTCACACAGGCCGCAGAAGATCTCCATCAACTGCTCCCCCCGATAGTCCTCAAAGTAAAAGTACTTGTTGAACCGGCTCTCCAGGCCGGGGTTGGCATGGATGAAGTTCTGCATCAGCTGGGTGTAGCCGGCCACGATAACAATCAGATCGTCTCGATGGTCCTCCATTCCCTTGAGCAACACCTCGATGGCCTCCCGGCCAAAGTCGTTGGGAGCATCCTGATTGGCCAGGGAATAGGCCTCATCGATGAACAGCACCCCGCCCAGGGCCCGCTGGATCACCTCCTGGGTCTTCAGCGCGGTCTGGCCCACAAAGCCGGCCACCAGGCCCGACCGGTCCACCTCCACCAGCTGCCCCTTGCTGAGCACCCCGATGGCGTGATAGATCCGGGCCAGCAGCCGAGCCACCGTGGTCTTGCCCGTGCCCGGGTTGCCCAGAAACACCAGGTGCAGGGACAGCGGCGGGACGGGCAGATCCTCCTGCTGTCGCAGTTTACGCACCTTGACCAGGTTGATCAGGCTCCTCACATCCGCCTTGACCTTCTCCAAGCCGCACAGCTCGTCCAGCTCGGCCAGCAGCGCCTCCACCGTTTCCTTGGGGGGCGGGTCCTCCTCTTTGTCCGCCGGCTGGTCCGGCCCCTCCGCCTGGGGCCGCCCGGCAGGGCCGGACGCTCCCGGGGCGGGGCGGGCCACAAAGTCCTGCGCGTCCAGCTCACCCCTCCCGCCGGGCAGGCCCGCCTGGTCGCAGTAGGCGCTCAGCGAGTCGGCGCAGGCGTTGACAAACCCCGCCTCCCCCTCGCTCACCTTGCCGTCCACCGCCGCAAACAGCAACATCATCAGGGTGAACGTATCCACAAAGCGGCGGCTGTGCCCGCTGCCCAGCTCCAGATCCGCCCGCACCATCCTGCGGAAGAAGCCGGGCAGGACAAAGCCGGAGTATTCGCTCACCGCCGTGGCCAGCTCCCAGAACAAGGCTGTGGGCACCGGGTTGCCCTTGGCGTAGATGGCGTTGTAGCACTCCACATATAGCGGCGTAATCCCCTCCTGGCCGGCCTGCCACACCCCGCAGGCGCAGTCCCGCAAAAACCCGTCCGACTCCCGGCCAAAGGCCACCCGGGCGGCAGGGTCCCGCAGCTGGCGGCGGAAAGCGGTCATCGCCTCGTCATACTGTTTGTGCACAACGGCTGGGGTCATCGGCTGAGCCATGGCCGCACATCCTTTCCCGGGCCGCCCGGCGGCAGCCTCTTTGCGCTTCATGATAGTTCTTTATTATATCCCTTTCCGGGGCGGTGTGCAAGCCCCGCCTACGCCGCGGGACGCGCCCGTCCCATCGGTAGACATAATAAAAAAGGATTGACGGATTGGCTCGAACCGTGTAGTATTAAGGGTACGATTCGATCGACAATGGAGGGATCCCATATGCCCCGAAGAAGCAACCTGGACGGTCTGCTCCACTGCGACGCCTGTGGGGAGGATTACAGCGCCACCTACAAGCGCTGCCCCTTTTGCGGGCAGCCGCCCCAGGCCGCCTATCCTGCCCAGGAACCGCCCCACGACGTGCTGGACATGGACAGCGAGGACGACGGGTATGTCTTTGACGGTCAGGGCGCCTTTGACGAAGAGCCATTCCCCGTCCGTCCTCCCCGGCCCAAGGGGGGCAAGCGCCTGGCCTCCGGCGGCGCCCACCGCGCTGGGGCGCCGTCTCGTTCTGCTCCCGGCCGGCGGGCAGCCGCCCCGGCCCCCTCGTCCAGCCCGGATGAGCCGCCTGAGCGCCGCGCCCCCGAGCCCATTAACTGGCCCCGGCTGATCACCTTCCTGTGTTCCCTGGTCATCATCGCCGCTGCGCTGGTCATCGTCTTTACCGTGATCTATCCCCAGCTGCGCCAGAATTCCGGGACGGCGGCCTCCTCCGAGCCCGGCAGCAGCCAGCAGCCCAGCTCCGGGCTGGCCAGCCTGTCGCTCAACACCGCCCAGCTCACCCTGTCCTCCGGCGGCAGCTATCAGCTCATCCTCTCCGTCCTGCCCACAGACTGGGCAGGGGTGGCCGTCTGGTCCTCCTCCAATGACCAGCTGGCCATCGTGGACTCCACCGGCCGGGTGACCAACGTCAACCAGTCCGCCTCCAGCGGCCAGGCCGTCATCACCGTGGAGGCCGGCGGGCTGACGACCCAGTGCGTCGTCATCTGCCAGGGGACCGTTGTCGTAGCCAGCGATCCCCCTGCGGCCACTACCCCGGTAGTCACCCAGCCCCCAGCGGTCACCCAGCCCCCCGTCATCACCACACCCGCCCCCAGCGGGCTAACCCCCGGTTCTGCCGCCGTGGTGGTCAACGCCGACAGCGGCCTGCGGGTGCGCTCCGGCCCGGGCACCACCTATGATATCCTGGCCAGCCTGCTCAACGGCAACCGCGTTACCGTGTCCGCCGACGCAGGGGGCGGCTGGTATGAGATCACCTTCTCTGGCCCCGGTGGGGAGACCACCACCGGCTATGTGCTGGGGGAGTATCTCTCCCCGGCCTGACCCAGGCCCCATCACGCTTTCGGGAGGTGGCAGCCCATGCTTATCACCGATCACATCTGTGTCATGAACCTGGAGAACGCCATGCGGGGGGCCCGCAACCCCCTGAACAGCTGGGCCAGGTGCGACAGCGACTACAATGCCGCAGGGGAATATGTACTGGGGAAGAACGATCTGGACCTGGCCGTCCGGCTGTGCCGGGCGGGCAGCGACCACCGGAAGTTCATCCGGCAGATCCTGGTGTCCATGGACATCACCGCCCCCCTGTACTGGTGGAAGGAGTTTGACACCTACAAGGTGGGCACCGTGGCCAACTCCACCTCCACCATGCACAAGATCCACGCCGCCCCCTTCACCCTGGCCGACTTCAGCACCGACCACATGACACCCGCCTCCCTGGAACGGTTTGAGGAGTTCATCGCCTACCTGGAGCAGGTCCGCCTGCGTTACCTGGACGGCAAGGACCGGGCGCACTGGTATGACCTGATCCAGCTGCTGCCCGCCAGCTACAACCAGATGCGAACCGTCTCCCTCAACTACGAGGTGCTGGCCACCATCTACTTCGCCCGCCGCAACCACAAGCTGGCCGAGTGGCACACCCTATGCGATACCATCCTCACCCTCCCCTACGCCAAGCAGCTCATCGGCGCCTGCGGGAATGAGGAGCTGGGCTGAAACAAATCGAAAGAATCCCTGCGGCATGTGGCCCGCAGGGATTCTTTATATGCAGATCGCCGGATGGAGCACACCCACTTTCCAGGCACTCCCTTTCCTCAACATCCATCACGACATAATTTGGTGGGCAATTGGAGTGTACCGGCTCCATAAGCAGCCGGTTTATCTCCTCCTTTGTTTTCTTTCAACCTCCAGCTGCGGGCCTGGAAGCCTGTCGATATCATATCTCCGCTTCTGCACATAGCAGCATTTGATCTCCAACGTCAGGTTGAAATGTCCAAGCTTACCATCGAAACTCGCAACGGATCATACCCACTTCTACTCTGATTCCATATGTTGCGCTCGCCTATAATATTTGAAATAATAAAGCAGGATCTGCACATAGGAAATTGAAACAGTAGCGATAAAATATGCCATTTCTAATACGCTGCCGGTCGGTAACCTTTTTATGATCAAAATTGAATCAACAACACACAAGATGGCAAGCCCAACCATCAACACAAACAAGATGCGTTGAAATGCCTTTGTTTTTACAATCTGGCTAATATTACTTTGCTCTGGTTCTTTGAACATATCGCGAACATGGAACAGATATGTAAACAAATGATACAGCACATAAGCGACCAAAACGATTGTTGGCGGCATCCACAGGGATCGCTGCACAATATAAAAAATTACAGCAAAAATAGAGTGGAAGCAAGCCCAAACCAAAATATGATGCTGGAATAACGTTTTGTTGAAGGTAAGCACACACAGATAGGAAGGAAAAAGCAGGAAAGCACCAATGCTAACCCAAATAACCAAGTCAACCATAGTTTAACCCCCTGTTAAATCAAGGCCAAAGAACACGCCTTGATCTCTCATCGGTTGGTCCGCCTTTCCAGCCTGGGCCGCCCTTTTCTCAGTACGCTCTGCGGCCCGCCGCCGGCGCGATACCCATAGCCTCCCGGTATTTGGCCACCGTCCTCCGGGCCAGGAACAGTTCCTGCTGCGCCAGCAGGTCACACAGCTTCTGATCTGACAAGGGGCGGCACTTGTCCTCCCCTTGAATCAGGGCATGGATCGCCGCTTTGGCCTGCTCCGCGGTAGCCTCCTCTCCCTCAGGGCCGGACAGTGCCCGGCTGAAAAAGTAGCTGAGGGGGAACACACCGAAGCTGCACTGGAGATATTTGTCCCGGACGGTCCGGCTCACAGTGGATGCGTGGACCCCCAACTCAACAGCCAGATCCGACATGGTCATCGGTTTCAGATGCCCTGGCCCCTTTCGGAAAAACGCCTCCTGGGCCACGGCAATCCTCTGCCCGCACCGGAGCAGGGTGGTCCTGCGCTGCTCGATCCCCTTGACCACCCAGTCCGCCTGCCGCATCTTGGCCGCCAGATAATCCCGCACCTGGGGATCGTCGCTCTCCGCCAACAGCCGCCGATAGTAAGCGTTCACCCGCAACAGGGGCCCCGGGGCGTCGTTCACCGACACCAAGAGTTTGCCCCCTTCCTCGCTTACCATCAAATCGGGCAGCAGCGTTCCAGGCAGTTCCATAGGAGCAAAGGCCGCGCCGGGTTTGGGCGAGAGCGTGCGGATCAACTGACAGGCTCGATGGACCGACTCCCGGCTGGCCCCCATCTTTTGCATAATTTTATGATAGCGGTTTTTGGCCATGTCCTCCAAGTGGCCGCGGACAATGGCCAAGGCCAACCCCTGCTCTCCGCAGCGTTTCAGCTGCAGCTCCAGGCACTGGGCCAGGTTGCTGGCGCCCACTCCAGCCGGTTCCAGACTCTGAACCAGTTCCAGGGCCTGCTCCACCCTCTGCTTGGATTGTCCGCACCGATGGGCCAGTTCCTCCACGCTCTCCTCCAGATACCCGTTGGCGTCCAGGCCTGTCAGTACGCTCTCCACCGCCCGCCGGAGAGGCACAGGCATCTTCTGAAACTCAATCTGGTCCCGCAGATGCTCATACAGCCCCTCTGTCCGGGGCTGGACTGCCACGGGGAGCATGGCCGTGCTGTCCGCGCCCGATCTCCCGGCGTGGTGCCGGCTGTCGCCCACCAGCCATTCCATCTTACGCAGCAGCTCATCCGCCCCGGCGCGGTCCTCCGCTTCCTTCCGTTCCAGCACCGGGTTTTCCAGCAGAAGCTCATCCACATACTCCTGCAGTTCCTGGCTGCCCATCTGGAGGATCTCCATGGCCTGAATGATTTGAGGAGACAGCTTCTGCGTCTGCTTCATCTGCAAAGACAGTTCCATTGTGACCTCCTCCAAAGCGCTGCCGGTAATGGATCGCCGTTTCTTGTAGCGTATCACAAACTGCCTGCCTTTTCAACTATCAGCCTGTTCCAGCAGGTTGGCCGCCCCATACCGCAGGCAGCGGTATAGCCGCTGCCTGCCCCGCTTGAGCGTTCTGGAAACGGTGGACTTGTTTACCCCCAGCTTTTGGGCGATGGCCTCCATGCTCAGGTTCTGCCCGTAGTAGAGCATCATGTACTCCCGCTGCCGTGGGGTGATGTCCTGGCGCAGGGCATGGGTCAGGTTGCGCTTCAGCCGCCCGATCTGCTCCCGATTGTCCTGGGCCATCATGGTGCTGTACGCCGCCAGATCCACCATGCCAAAGGTATTGTCATAGGAAATCTTTTTCATCCCTTTTGCCTCCTGTCACCCCGTGCTTGCCCCGTCCCAGCCCCGGTGCATCGGTAATGTCGGTAGTAGCGCTGCAAGTGCCGGGCGACCGCCCGGGTTTCCCGGTACATCAGCCGCAGCGGGCGGATCCTGCCCTGGAGCTGCTGCCGGGCCAGCTCGTCCCTCGTCTGTCCCAGCGCCTGCTCCAGTTCCACGATGCGTCCGCGCAGCACCGTGGCCGCCGCCCCATACTCCAGCCCCAGCTCATAGATGGTCATCTTCCCTCTCCTCCTTCCCATCGCCCACCCGGCGCAGCCGGTGGGCGAACCGCCGTCGGGCATACCGCTCCAGGCAAGCCTCACAGACTTTCTGCCCCTCCAGCAGGAAATAGGGCTCCCCCCGGTGCAGTGCGCTCCGACACAGCCCGCAGCGCACCCCGCCCGGCGCCCACGCCGCCCCCGTGGAACCCCAGCCCCCTTTTTCCTTTCCCCTCCACAAAAGTGTTGACAAGCCCATGCCCTCCTGGTATAATAATTTTCGCTGCAAACGTGAAGGCTGCTGTGTGCTGGTGTAGCTCAGCTGGTAGAGCAGCTGATTTGTAATCAGCAGGTCGGGGGTTCGAATCCGTCCACCAGCTCCAACTTCACCTGACAAATTCATAGGGAGGAGTACCCAAGTGGCCAAAGGGGACAGACTGTAAATCTGCTGGCTTTGCCTTCGATGGTTCGAATCCATCCTCCTCCACCAAGCCCGGAATCGTCAGAGCTTCAACAGCTCAGAGGTTCCGGGCTTGATTCTTTTGTCTTTTCAACGCATAGTTGAATAAATCCATCATTTGTTGTCAAGATATTGTCAGAGAAATGGCCATCTCCAGAATTTGAAAACGCATCCGCCTGAGACGGTCTGTCCGCTCCCTGTCGCCCTGAGGCCCCCCTGCCCGTCTCCGCTCTGGTGGACGGGCCACTCCCACCCGCCGAAATAGAACATTAGTTCTATTTCCTTGACAAAGGATACCACCTCCGCCCCTTCCTGTCAAGCCCTCCGGCACCGCCATCTGCCCACGACAGACCCAAATAACGGACTGCGTCCCGCGGCAGTTGCACTGCCCGGCCGCCAACCGCTAAGATTCACAATCCCTTTACAATTTGAGGGTTGACTGTCCTTTTCCTGCGGGGTATATTGAAAAAAAGTGGATGGGAGGCTGTGATGAAGCATCGGACAAAGGTGGGCCTGCTGGGCCTGGTCATGGCGGGGGCAGGCGTCACCGGCGGCGTGACCGCCCTGGGCAACTATCTCTACAATCAGGTCATGGTGCCAAAACCCCGGGACCCGCAACTACTGGAGGACAACCCCATCCTGTCCCAGGGGCGGCTCTGGGCGCGGGCGGGGACGGGGTTCTGCCCAGTCACCATCCGCTCGGTGGATGGGTTGCTCCTGTGGGCCGCCCTGATCCCGGCCACCGGGACGAGCCACCGCTGGGCCATCTGCCTGCATGGCTATCATGATACCCACGAGTCCATGGGAGCCATCGCCCGGCACTACCACGATCAGGGTTGGAATGTGCTCCTGCCCGACCAGCGGGGCTATGGCAACAGCCAGGGCAGCTATGTGGGTTGGGGCTATGACGAGCGGCTGGACCTGCTGGGATGGATCAACCGCATCACCCGCCGGGATCCGACGGCGGACATCGTGCTCCACGGGGTATCCATGGGAGCGGCCACCGTGCTGATGGCCACCGGCGGCGTGCTGCCCCGGCAGGTGCGGGCCGCCGTGTCCGACTGCGCCTACACCTCTATTGAGGAGGAGATGCGCCACGTGCTCCACTCCAGCGCCCGCCAGCAGTTCTCCCGCCCGCTGCCCGCGCCTGGGGGCCTGCTGTTCCCTACCCTGCGCAAAACTGTCCTGCGCCGGGCGGGCTATGATCTCAAGCACGCCGCGCCCATCCGTGCCGTTCCCCTGTCCAAGACTCCCACCCTGTTTATCCACGGTTCGGGGGACGACTTCGTGCCCGCCCCCATGATGGACCGCCTGTACCAGGCCGCCCGCTGCCCCAAGCGTCTGTTGTGGGTGCCCAACGCCGGCCACGCGCTGAGCGTGGGCGTCAACCCAGAGCTGTATTGGGACACGGTGGACGCCTTCCTTCAGGAGTATTGCCCCCAGGGAAGTTGACCGCCCCTGCCTTGACAAATCCGGGCCCTTACGATATACTCGGGTGCGGCGCTGTCAGAAGCGGCGTCCGGAAGTCGAAGCTTCCCCCACCCTGACCCCAGATGTTTCCCATCGTATGCCAAGCGGCGTACAGCCCCTTCTGAAGGAGGGCTGTGCGCCGCTTTTGATTTCGCCAGGTGAGGTGCCCATGAGATGCGTCTGAAACGTCCCTTCCCCCGCCAATCCCCCAATATGCCCTTGATCCTCTCCCTGCTGGCCGTCGCTGCGGGGATCACCTTGATCGTGGCCACCGGGCTGGGCCCGGTGGCCGTCTCCCCGGTGACCACCGCCAAGATCCTGCTGCATCAGATCCCCGTGCTGGGCAGCGGGATTGCCCAGACCTGGGAGGCACTGGAGCAGAACATCGTGTTGGGCCTGCGCCTGCCCCGGGTGTGCCTGGGGCTGATCGTGGGCGCGTCCTTGTCTGTCTGCGGCGTCACCATGCAAGCCCTGGTGCGCAATCATCTGGCCGATCCCTTTATCCTGGGCGTCTCCAACGGTGCGGCGGCCTTTGCCACCCTTGGGATGCTGTTTGGCGCCTTCTCGTTCCTGGGGACCTACTCCCTGGCCATCAGCGCCTTCCTGGGCTCTGCCGTCACCATCCTCTTCGTATACGCCATCTCCCGGATCCGGGGCCGGATCCACATCCCCCAGCTGCTGCTGTCCGGCGTGGCCGTGTCCATGATGATGGACGGGGTCACCCGCATCATCACGCTCAGCGCACCCAACGCCTTGGGGCTTCACAACGCCGAGTCCTGGATGGCCGGCAGCCTGGCGGGGGCGCGGTGGGCCTACCTGACGCTCCCTCTGGCCGTCCTGGTGGTATGCATGGTGGTCTTGATGGTCAATCACCGCGGCCTGAACCTGCTGCTTTTAGGCGACGAGAGCGCCGGCGCCCTGGGCGTGCATGTGCGCAGGCTCCAGAAGCTGCTGGTGCTGGTGGCCTCCCTGATGGCCGGGGTCACCATTTCCGTCAGCGGCTCCATCGGGTTTGTGGGGCTGATGGTCCCCCACTTCACCCGCCTGTTGGTGGGCGGCGACCACAAAAAGGTGCTCCCCATCGCGGCCCTGCTGGGGGGCATCCTGGTGGTATGGGTGGACGTGGCGGCCAGGCTGGTGATCGCGCCGGAGGAGCTGCCTGTGGGGGTGCTGACCGCGGTCATCGGCGGGCCCATCTTCCTTTGGATGCTGAAAAAGTCCCATCGGGGCAAAACGTGAGGGGGTGAGCAGAATGCGCCTACAAGTGGAGGATCTGACCTATTCCTACGGGGATCAGGAAGCGGCCGCCCAGGTCTGTTTGCAGGTGGATGCGGGGGAGTTTGTCGGCCTCATCGGCCCCAACGGCAGCGGGAAGTCCACGGTCTTGAAGAGCATCTACCGGGGGTTGACCCCGGACAGGGGCCGGATCTTCTTAGACGGGGAGGACCTGCTGTCCATGCCCTACCGTAAATCGGCCTTGAAGCTGGCGGTGGTGGGGCAGGAGAACGAGGTCCCCTTCGACTTCACCGTGGAGGAAATGGTGGCCATGGGCCGTACCCCCCACAAGCGACTGTTTGACGTTGACACCCCCCGGGACCGGCAGATCGTCCACCACGCCCTGGAGCACCTGGGCATGGAGCGTCTGGCCGGGCGCAACTACCGGCAGCTGTCCGGCGGGGAAAAGCAGCGGGTGCTCCTTGCCCGGGCCATCGCCCAGGAGAGCGACTTCTTCATCCTGGATGAGCCCACCAATCACCTGGACATCAGCTATCAGATGCAGATCTTTGACTTCATCAAACGCTTGAACGTCACGGTGCTCTCCGCCATCCACGACCTCAACATGGCCGCGCTCTACTGCGACCGCCTCTATGTGCTCAGCCACGGCCGGGTGGTCCTGGAGGGCCCCCCGGAACAGGTACTCACCCCGGAAAATATCTACCGGGTATACGGCGTGCGCAGCTGGGTGGCGCTCCATCCGATGACCGGTAGGCCGTCCATCACCTTCCTGCCTGCGGGCGTCCAAACAGAGACTTGGAGGGAATCTGAATGAAACGATCCGTTTGTATTCTGCTGTCCATGCTCACGCTCCTATCCGCCCTGGCCGCCTGCGGGGGGCAAAACGTGCCCGGCTCCACCGGGGCGGCGGCCACACCCTCTGCCACCGGGGCAGGGCAAGGCGGGGACAGCGGCTATCCCATGCGCTTCGACAACTATGGCCGCACCCTCACGGTGACGCAGCGGCCAAAGCGGGTACTCACCCTGGGGCCCAACTGCACCGAGCTGTTCGTGGCCCTGGGCCTGGGGGATCTGGTAGTGGGCCGCTCCCTGGTCAACCACAGCCGGGGCCCCCTGGAGGCCTATGCCGACGCGGTGAACGCCATTCCGGTGCTCAATCACACCTCCGCCACCCGGGAGGCCATCCTGTCCAGCGGCGCGGACTTCATCTACGCCCTGGACTGGGAGATCAGCGATGCGGGCTGCAACATCCAGGAGGCGGAGCAGTACGGGATGGCAGTCTACGTCAACTCCGCCACGACGCTGGAGGAACAGTACCAGGAGATCCTGGACCTGGGGGCCATCTTCGGTGTGGAGCAGGCCGCCCAGCAGTTCGTGGACGATCAGCGCGCCCGCATCCAGGCGGTGCAGGACGCCGTGGCTGGCCAGCAGCCCCTGGACGTGCTGGTCTACGACAGCGGCAGCTCCGGCGTGTTCACCTGCTCGGGCAGCAACTTTGAGTCCTTGCTCATCGGGCTGGCCGGCGGGCGCAACCTCTTTGACGACCTCACCGGCCAGCAATGGGTCACCGTCAGCTATGAAGAGGTCCTGGCCCGGAACCCGGACGTGATCCTCATCCACGACTACGACGCCCCTTCCCTGGAGGAGAAGATTGCGGAAATCCAGAGCAACCCCACCCTGTCCCAGCTGGCCTGCGTCCAGGAGGGTCGCTTTGCCACCATCACCCTGGAGAGCGTCCTGCCTGGCAACCGCATGGCCTACGCCGTGGAGCAGATGGCCGCCGCCTTCTATCCCCAGCTGTTTGCCGCCTGACCAGGGGCGGCCCAGGCCCAACAAGCCTATCCCAAGACAAAGGCCCCGCAGCCTGCGCTGCGGGGCCTTGCTCTGTCTCGCTTCTTCCTTCGCACATCCCGCCCATGTCCGGGTCGGGGGAAGCCGGGGCAGGAAGCCCGTCAGGGCAAAGTCCACTCCGCCTCTTTGAGGAACACCCCGCCCCGCTCCCTTGCCCGTCTGCTCCAGCTACGCCCCATTGCCCTGAGCTCATAGTTGGTTATTCTATCGACCAAATCCAGCAAGGGTCCCAGTCTAAGGGAAAGACCCCGCGGCATACGCCGCGGGGTCTTGTTCCATCTTGGTACGTTTCTTAATACATCCCGCCCATATCGGGGGCGGCGGGAGCGGGTGCCGGGGGCTGGGGCTTGTCGGCCACCAGCGCCTCGGTGGTCAGCAGGATGGCGGACACGGAGGCGGCGTTCTCCAGGGCGGAGCGGGTCACCTTGGTGGGATCCACGATACCCGAGGAGATCATGTCGCAGTATTCCTCCTTGTACGCGTCAAACCCGTAGCCTACCTTGCCCGAGCCCTTCACCTTTTCCAGCACCACGGAGCCGTCGATGCCGGCGTTGGCCGCGATCTGCTTCATGGGCTCAGTCAGGGCCTTGGCGATGATGGACACGCCGGTCTTCTCATCTCCCTCCACGCCGGGCAGCAGGGCCTCCACCGCGGCCACGGCGTTGACATAGGCGGTGCCGCCGCCGGCCACAATGCCCTCCTCCACCGCGGCGCGGGTAGCGTTGAGCGCGTCCTCAATGCGCAGCTTCTTCTCCTTCATCTCCGCCTCGGTGGCAGCGCCCACCCGGATGATGGCCACGCCGCCGGCCAGCTTAGCCAGCCGCTCCTGGAGCTTCTCCTTGTCGTACTCGGAGGTGGTGTCCTCAATCATGTGCCGGATCTGGGCCACCCGGGCGGCAATGTTCTCCGAGGAGCCCGCGCCGTCCACGATGATGGTGTTCTCCTTTTGCACCTTCACCTGGCGGGCAGAGCCCAGCATATCCATGGTGGTCTCCTTCAGCTCCATGCCCATGTCAGAGGAGATCACGGTGCCGCCAGTGAGGATGGCGATGTCCTCCAGCATCTCCTTGCGCCGGTCGCCGAAGCCGGGGGCCTTAATGCAGCAAGCGTTCAGCGTGCCCCGCAGCTTGTTGACCAGCAGGGTGGACAACGCATCCCCTTCCACGTCCTCGGCCACGATGAGCAGCTTCTTCCCGCTCTGCACCACCTGCTCCAGGATGGGCAGCAGCTCCTGAATGGAGGAGATCTTCTTGTCGGTGAGCAGGATGAGGGGATCGTCCAGAACGGCCTCCATCTTCTCCGTGTCGGTGACCATATAGGGGGTGATGTAGCCCCGGTCCAGCTGCATCCCCTCCACCACCTCGGAATAGGTCTCGGCGGTCTTGGACTCCTCCACGGTGATGACCCCGTCGTGGCTGACCTTCTCCATGGCCTCGGCGATCAGGGTGCCGATGGCGTCGTCGCCGGAGGAGATGGCTCCCACCCGGGCGATGTCAGAAGTGCCGGACACAGGCTTGGAGTTCTTCTTGATCTCCTCGATGGCCACCTCGGTGGCCTTGGCGATGCCCTTTTTCATCACCATGGGGTTGGCCCCCGCGGCCAGGTTCTTCAGCCCCTCCCGGACGATGGCCTGGGCCAGCAGGGTGGCCGTGGTGGTTCCGTCGCCAGCCACATCGTTGGTCTTGGTGGACACCTCCTTGACCACCTGAGCCCCCATGTTCTCAAAGGGATCCTCCAGCTCGATCTCCTTGGCGATGGTCACGCCGTCGTTGGTGATCAGGGGCGTGCCGAACTTCTTGTCCAGCACCACGTTGCGCCCCTTGGGGCCCATGGTGATCTTGACGGTGTCGGCCAGCTGATTGACGCCCCGCTCCAGCGCGTGGCGGGCTTCCTCCCCGTAGCAAATAAGTTTGGACATGATCGCATTACCTCCAATTAAGTTAGAGTGAGTTTACAGATTGCGTGAGACATGGGAAAATCGGGGGAATGAGGGTTGCGCCGGGCAAGCCCCAACGCACCGTGCACCATCCGTACCCGGTTTCCAATTTTCGGCGGGCTTGGGCGCTTCCGCCGCCTTACTCCACCACCGCCAGAATGTCGCCCTGGCGGACGATGGTGTACTCCTCGCCGTCCCTCCCCGGGGCGCTTCGCCCCCCGGGGGCCCCAGATTTTTTCTTGCGGCTGACGGAAGTGAATCCCGTCAGCCTTCGGCGCTTTCACGCCGCCCCATCTGAAGATGGGGCCCCAAAGTGGACGGCGGGCTTGGGCGCTTCCGCCGTCTTACTCCACCACCGCCAGAATATCGCCCTGGCGGACGATGGTGTACTCCTCGCCGTCCACTTTGACCTCGGTGCCCGAGTACTTGCTGGTCAGTACCTTGTCGCCCGGCTTCACCGTCATGGTGATCTCCTTGCCGTCCACCATCCCGCCGGGGCCAACCGCCACCACCTCGGCCATCTCGGGCTTCTCCTTGGCGCTGGAGGTGAGGATGATGCCGCCTTTGGTGGTCTCCTCCGCTTCCACGGCTTTCAGGATCACACGATCGGATAGGGGTTTGAGCGTCATAATAAGTTCCTCCTCGTATGCAAAATTGGTCTGTTCACGCTTCCAGACGTGGGCCGCCGCCAGCGGATCCCCGCCCTCGTGGTTTAGCACTCAAATGTTGTGAGTGCTAAGCTCAAGAATGATCATACCCTCTCCTGGCAAAAAAATCAACCCCTATTTTCAAAAAATAGAGGCCAATTTTAAAAAATTCATTTTTTATTCATAACCCCACGGGCAGAGTGCTAAAATCTGCCCATTCTGACATCCGGTCATAGAACCGCCTCCGCCTGGACTGCCCGGCTCTGGGGCTGGTAGCTGGCCCCCGCCGGGTAAAAGAAATTCACCTGCTGCCTGGCCAGGGTGACGGTGAATGCCGGAGCCCGCATGACCTCCCCGTCCACCACCGTGACCACGTCCCGCCCGTCCAGCGAGGCATAGGTCAGCTTCTGCCCGTGATGGTCCCAGATCAGCTCCGGGTACTCCCGATAGCGCCCGGAAGCATACCGCTTGACCAGCCGGAAAAAGGTCAGCCGGCTCACCTTGGGCGCCACCAGCATATCCAGCACCCCGTCATCCGGCATGGCCTCCCCCACCGGCATGAAGCCCCCGCCGTAGTACCGGCCGTTGCAGACGCAGATGATGGCCGTCTCCCCCCGATAGTCCAGCTCCCCCATCCGCACCGCCATGGGCCGGGCAATCCCCTTAAACAGCACGTTGGCCACCAGGGAGAGCACATAGCCCCCCAGCCCCCGCACCAGAGGCAGCGAGGTATACTTATGTACGTCGGCGGCGATGCGCGCGTCCACTCCGGCGCACACCGTGCCGATGCCCAGCTTGCCGTTGCAGTCGATCAGGTCAAAGGCGGCCTGGGGCCCCTCCCCCAGGGTCCGCAGGTCGGAGAACAGCGCCTTGCTGTCCGGCCCGAAGATGCGCAAAAAGTCGTTGCCCGTCCCCACGGGCACATTGGTCACCGCCGCATTGGGGAAGCCCGCCGCGCCGTTGACCACCTCGTTGAGGGTCCCATCGCCACCGCAGGCATAGATGCGCACCGCCTCCTCCGTCTCTGCCGCCGCCCGGGCGAGGCGGCAGGCATCTCCCGGCCGCTGGGTGCGCACCACCTCCCAGTCCCACGCCAGGGCCCGGATGGCCCCATCCAACCAGCGCGCCTCCTCCCCCTTGCCCGCCGCGGGGTTGATGATGAACAGGTGCTTCATGCCATCCCCTCCTTGCTCCTGCGGCCCAGATCGTGCCTCCTGCGGAAAAACGCTCCAAATCTGGACGAATTGACCGTCCCATCGCCCGTTCGCAAACCGCCCGCCTGCATCTAGCACGCAGACGGATTTCCCCCAGTATACCGGAAACGGGACCGGCACGCAATCATTTTCCCGGATTTTGTCTGCCTTTGCCGGTGGCTTTCCCGCCTGATCTGTGCTATACTATCTTCATCCCATCCCGCATCTAACTGGCCGGGCGCGGTTCCCGCCGCCGCTCTGGAGCGGCGGCGCCCCAAGGGCCCGGCGGGATCAGGGCCGCCCCTTCGGCCCCACATATTTCAGAAAGGAGCGTTGCATCCATGATCCCCATGCTCGTCTGGCTGGGGCTGCTGATCCTCTTCGCCGTGGGCGAGGCAGTGTCGGTTGGCCTGACCTCCATCTGGTTTGCCGTCGGCGCCCTGGCCGCCCTGATCTGCGCGCTGCTGGGCGGCCAGCTATGGCTCCAGATCACCCTGTTTATCATCCTGAGCATCCTGTGCCTGCTGGCTGTGCGCCCCCTGGCCAAGAAGTGCCTGAACACCCAGGTGCAGCCCACCAACGCCGACCGGCTCATCGGCCAGCAGGCCCGGGTCATAGAGGCGGTGGACAACATCCAGGGCGTCGGAGCGGTCCTGGTGGGCGGCATCACCTGGTCGGCCCGCAGCCAGGACGGCCAGCCGATCCCCGCCGGCCAGCTGGTCCAGATCCTGCGCATCGAGGGGGCCAAGGTGTATGTGCAGCCTGTGCCTCGGCAGGCCGCCGCCTCCGCCCCCCAGGCGTCCGGCCAGCCATAACAAGAAAAAAGAGGAGGTATTCCCATGTCCGTTGTGTCCCTGTCCGCCAACCCCACCCAGTTTGCCGCCATCGCCGTGGTGGTGCTCATCCTCGTGCTGGCCCTGCTCATCCTGGCGGCCAACGTCAAGGTGGTGCAGCAGTCCAAGGCATCCGTGGTGGAGCGCCTGGGCGCGTTTCGCACCGTTTGGGGCGTAGGCCTGCACCTGAAGATCCCCTTTATCGAGCGCGTGGCCAAGACCGTCTCCCTCAAGGAGCAGGTGGTGGACTTCGCCCCCCAGCCCGTCATCACCAAGGACAACGTCACCATGCAGATCGACACCGTGATCTACTTCCAGATCACCGATCCCAAGCTGTACACCTATGGGGTGGAGCAGCCCATGAGCGCCATTGAGAACCTCACTGCCACCACCCTGCGCAACATCATCGGAGACCTGGAGCTGGACCAGTCTCTCACCAGCCGGGACCACATCAACAGCCAGATGCGGGCCATCCTGGACGAGGCCACCGATCCCTGGGGCATCAAGGTCAACCGTGTGGAGCTGAAGAACATCATGCCTCCCAAGGACATCCAGGACTCCATGGAGAAGCAGATGCGGGCCGAGCGGGAGCGGCGGGAGGCCATCCTCCAGGCCGAGGGACAAAAGCAGTCCCAGATCCTGGTGGCCGAAGGGGAGAAGCAGTCGGCCATCCTCCGGGCCGACGCGGCCAAGCAGGCCAAGATCATGGAGGCCGAGGCCAACAAGGCCGCCCGCATCATGGCCGCCGAGGCCGAGGCGGAGGCCATCGCCAAGGTCCAGCAGGCCACCGCCGACGCCATCCGCCTGCTCAATGAGGCCGACCCCAGCAAGGGGGTTTTGACCATCCGCGCCCTGGAGACCATGCAGAAGGTGGCCGACGGCAAAGCCACCAAGATCATCATCCCCAGCGAGCTTCAGGGCCTGGCCGGCCTGTGCGCCACCGCCAAGGGCATCTTCGATACCGAAGATCCCACCCCCAAGGGGTGATTCCCCGCCATCCAGCCCCCGCTAAACGCCGGCGCGCGATTTGGCGGGGGCGCGCTTTTTTCAGGTATAATCTTCCTCCCCCCTGTCCACAATAGGGGCGGAGGTGTTGTTATGAATCGAAAACCAAGTATCTTCGAGCGAATCGCCGATTTCGTCACAGGGAAAGGATTCTACTTCATCGTGCTGGCCTGTGTGGCCGCCATCGGCCTGTCCGGATATTTCCTGGTGCGGGGCGTGCGGCGGGGGCTGGCCGACGCGCAGCAGGACCAGCCTGTGGGCGGCTCGGCCCACATCGTGGTGACCCCCACCCCCGGCCTGGCCAGCCAGGCGCCGGCGTCCGCCTCTCCTGAGGTCAGCCCGTCCGCCCCGGCGGAGAGCGCCCAACCCACCCCGTCCCCCTCGGTCCAGCCCAGCCCGTCCGCCCAACCCGCCAACCTGGTGTTTACATGGCCGGTGAGCGGGGCGGTCATCGTCCCCTTCTCCCTGGACGTGCTGGCCTATGACGAGACCATGGGCGACTGGCGTACCCACAACGGGCTGGACATCGCCGCCGAGCTGGACACCCGGGTGCTGGCCACCGCCGAGGGCACGGTGAGCGCCATCTACGACGATCCCCTCATGGGCACCACCCTGGTCATTGAGCACGGCAACGGCCTGACCAGTCTCTACGCCAACCTCACCGACACCCCCGCGGTCCAGGTGGGTGACCCGGTCTACACCGGCACTATCATCGGCGCGGTGGGGAATACCGCCCCGGCAGAGAGCGGCCGGGCCGACCACCTGCACTTTGCCATGTATCAGGACGGGCAGGCCGTCAACCCGGAAAACTATCTGCCCGAGAAGTAAACGCGAACAAGGCCCCGGGCCCGCCGGCACAGCGCCGGCGGCCCGGGGCTCCCTGCTGCCCGCCGCCGCTGCCGGCGGGCAAAGAAGCACCGCCCCCAGGAAGGTCCCTGGGGGCGGTGCCCCGTCTTGGCTGGCGGGCTGGGCTCAGCTCTCCATGTGCTTGCCCAGGAAGCCCGCCGCCGTCTGGGCCAGCTTGACCTCCACGTCCCCCAGCTGGGAACCGTCCCCCTCACTGATGAACAGCACGCAGCCCAGCACATCCCCCTCCGACAGGATGGGCACCGCCACCAGCACCCGGTACTTCTCGCTGCCGTCGCACAGGTAGACCGGCTGGCCCGAGGCCCGGAAGCTCTGCCGCCCCTCCATGATCTGCTCCACCCGGGGCGACACCCGCTTGTCCACCACCTCACGACGGGGGATGCCCCCGGCGGCGATACAGTTGTCCCGGTCGGTGATCACCGCCGGCGAGCCGGCCACTCGGCTGAGGGTGTCGCACAGCTGCACCGCAAAGTCGGTCACATCCCCCAGCTGGGAGTACTTTTTAAAGATTACGCCGCCTTCTCGATCGGTATAAATTTCCAGCGGATCCCCCTCCCGGATGCGCATGGTCCGGCGGATCTCCTTGGGGATGACTACCCGGCCCAGGTCGTCAATCCTCCTGACAATTCCCGTTGCTTTCATAGTCTCAAACCTTCCTTTTTTCTGTCTGACAGTTGCCTGTCTCCCTCCCCGGGCCTCTTGGCCCGATGGCGCAATGCTTGATTTCACACCAATATTATCCGCAATTGCCTGCAACTTATTCCGGCCGCCACCCTGGTGGATTCTTCCACACATTTTATCCTTAAATTGTTCAATAAAATGTTTATTTTATATCATTTTGGAAATATTTCTATGAAAAAAGTTTGAAAAAGCTCTTGATTTCCTCTTGCGCTCCTGCTACAATCTGTGACTTGGAAGGGCCGTGAATCCCACCGACACGGCCCTCTGGGAAAGCCCCTTTCCCCATCTTGATAAGGAGTGAATCTCAACCGTGAAGAACAAACTACTCTCAGCCATCCTCAGCATCTGCATGGCAGTGACGGTCCTGCCCGCCGCAGCGCTCACCGCACTTGCCGATGACGGCGCTCAGACGGGGAACGCGGCGGTCAACCAGACCACCTCCGTCCAGTATGCCACCCTGGCCGAGGCCGTGGAGACTGCCCAGGACGGCCAGACCATCCAGCTGCTCCGGAATGAGACCGTGTCCGGCGCGGGCAAGGGCAAGAACGGCGCCGCCGTCCTGATCACCAGCGACATCGTGCTGGACGGCGCCGGCTACACCATCACCACCGACGGCTTTGAGCTGGACGCTTCCAGCAACCCCCAGACCCACATCATCTCCGTGCAGAACGGCGCCCAGGTCACCATTCAGGATCTGACCATCCAGGGCAGCACCAGCACCAAGCACGGCATCAACGTCTGGGCTCCTGACCTGGCCAGCGCCGTCACTCTCACCCTGGACAACGTGGCCATCCATGGCTGCGGCACCGCCGGCATGGTGATCAACAACAGCCAGGTGACCGCTTCCGGCCTGTCCACCTCCGGCAACGCCTGGGGTGCGGTGAACGTGGACAACAACGGCCAGTTCACCCTGTCCGGCACGGAAAATCAGATGGAGGAGTCCGTCAAGCTCTGGACCGAGAAGCCCCAGGGCGAGGGCGCCGTCACCATCGACGTCAGCCAGTCCAACCTGCAGCCCGTCCGGGGCGAGGGCACCACCCTGAAGGGCTATACCTATTACACCGACAACGTGGCCGAGCTGGGCGAGGGCTATAACGAGACCACCCAGACCGTCTACGAGGACCTGGACGCCGCCCTGGGCGCCGTGGCCGGCGGGCAGCGCCTGCGGGTGGTGCGCAGCGCCGCCCTGGACAGCGCCGCCACCGTCCCTGCCGGCGCCACCCTGGCGGTGGACCCCGGCGTCACCCTCACCACCAACGACCAACTGGACAGCCAGGGCGAGATCATCAACCAGGGCGCTATCGACGGCCAGGTGACCGTCTCCGAGCCGGAGCAGGCTGACCAGTACCGGGTCACCTATCTGTCCGACGATCAGGTTTGGTATACTGCGGTGCTCACCCAGTCCGGCGGTGTGCTCACCTTCCCCCAGCCCGCCGATCCGGCCAAGGAGGGCTACACCTTTGACGGCTGGGACTACGGGGAGAACGTGAACGTGGCCGACGGCACCGTCACCCTCACCGTGGGTGCCGAGAAGAGCTACACCTTCCTGGCCCAGTGGACCACCACTCCCCCGGCGGAGCCCACCTATCCCATCACCGTCAGCCCTGCCCAGAACGGCCAGGTGATCGTTGACCGCGCCAACGCTCCCCAGGGCCAGCTGGTGACCATCACCACCATCCCCAACGAGGGCTATGCGGTGTCCTCCATCATCGTTGCCCGCGAGGGCGGCGGCCGGCTGGAGGTCACCGACCACCAGGATGGGACCTACACCTTCACCATGCCCGGCATCTCCGTCGGCGTGGAAGTGCTCTTCGCTCCCGTGGATCAGGAGCTGCCCTTTGCGGACGTGCTCCAGGATCAGTGGTACTTTGAGTCCATCTACTACATCTGGCAGCGCGACCTGATGCAGGGCGTGAGCGAATCTGAGTTCGCCCCCGAGTCCACCTCCACCCGGGCCATGCTCATGACCATCCTGGCCCGCCTGGACGGGGTGGACACCGACGGCGGCAATCCCTGGTATGAGAAGGGGCAGGCCTGGGCCATGGAGAACGGCGTGTCCGACGGCACCAACCCTGAGGGGATCGTCATCCGGGAGCAGATCGTCGCCATGCTCTACCGGTATGCCGGCTCGCCCGCCGTCAGCGAGGATCACCTGGCCTCCTTCCCCGATCAGGCCGAGGTGTCCGGCTGGGCCCGTGACGCCATGAACTGGGCTGTGTCCATCGGCCTGATCCAGGGTCGGGGCGACAACCTGGCCCCCACCCAGCAGGCCATGCGCGCGGAGCTGGCCGCCATGCTGCAGCGCTTCTGCGTGAGCACTGGCAAGTAATCCGCTCCAGTGTCAGCCCTTCCCTCCCTTCCATCGAAACGGCCGGGGGCCTGCCCATGGGCAGGCCCCCGGCCCAATCTATCTGGCATTCCCTTTGGGCCACCGCCCTCATCCCTCCGCCTTTCCCCGGCCCAGCAGCCGGCGCAGCAGCCGCCTCAATCCCTCGCCCTGGACCGGCGTCCGGAGCTTGGCGGCGGCCTCCTCCGCCTCCCGCATGAGCACGTCGTGGCAGTTGACCACCCCCGTGCGGTCGGACACCGGCCGGTACTGCCCGTCCGTCCCCAGGCGGCGGGCCTTGGTGTTGTCCATGCGCTGGGCCTGGATGATCCGATGGACCGCCTCCCGGGCGGCCCGGCTGCGGATGGGGCAGGCCACCTCCACCCGCCGCTCCATATTCCGGGTCATGAAATCTGCCGACGAGAGGTAGAGCAGCTCCTCCTGCCCCCGGCCGAAGAGATAGATACGCGCGTGCTCCAGATAACGGCCCACGATGCTGGTCACCTGGATGTGCTCGCTCTCCCCTTCCACGCCGGGCAGCAGGCAGCAAATGCCTCGCACGATCAGCTCCACCCGCACCCCGGCCTGGGAGGCCTGGCACAGCTTCTGGATCAGCTCCAGATCGGTGAGCGCGTTCAGCTTCAGGAAGATGTAGCCCTGGCTGCCCTTGGCCATCTCCCGGTCGATCAGCCCCAGCAGGCGCCGCTTCAACGCGTGGGGCGCCACAAGCAGGTGCCGGTACGTCCCCTCCAGATTGCCGATGGCCAGATTTTTGAAAAAGGCGGTGGCGTCCGCGCCGATGCCCGGATGGGCGGTGAGGTAGGCCAGGTCGGTATATTGGGCGGCGGTCTTCTCGTTGTAGTTGCCGGTGCCCACCTGCGTGATGCAGGTCACACCGTTGCGGTCCCGGCGGGTAATCAGGCACACCTTGGCGTGCACCTTGTAGCCGTCAAACCCGTAGAGGATACGGCAGCCCGCCTCCTCCAGCCGCTGGGACCAGTCGATGTTGTTCTGTTCGTCAAAACGGGCCCGCAGCTCGATCATCACCGTGACGTCCTTGCCGTTCTCCGCCGCGGCGCACAGGTAATCCACCAGCTTGGCCCGCCGGGCCAGCCGGTAGATGGCAATCTTGATGGAGATGACCTCCGGGTCGCCCGCCGCCTCCCGGATCAGCCGCAGGAAGGGCTCCATGCTCTCATAGGGGTAGGAGAGCAGCACGTCCCGGCGCAGCACCTGCCGCAGCACGCTCTCCCCCGGCGTCAGCTGGGCGGGGGGCTGGGGGGTGAAGGGGGGATAGGTCAGCGGCGCGCGCAGCGCCGGGGGCAGCTTGTCGGCCAGGGAGAACACATAGTCCATCCGCATGGGGGAGGCGGTGGTGTATACCTGTTCCCGGGTCAGGCCCAGATGCCGGCAAAAATAATCCCGGAAGCGGCCGCTCACCGGGCTGCCCAGCTCCAGGCGCACGGGGGCCAGCTTGGTGCGCGAGCGCAGCAATTTGCGCATTCGGGCGCGAAAATCTCCATCCATCGCAAAGGCCTCGTCATTGGGGGTGATGTCCGCGTTGCGGGTGACGCAGAACAAGGTCTTCTCCACCACCTCATAGTTGCGGAAGACCTTCCCCATCTGGGCCAGCAGCAGCTCGGGCAAGCGCACATACCGCATCCGCTCCCCGGGCAAGAACAACACCTGGGGCAGAGCGGCGGGCAACGGAATCACCCCGAACACCTCCCCCCGCTTGTCCCGCAGCAGCGCCCCCACATGGGGCAGCTTGTTGGCAAAATGGGGGAATGGATGGTGGCTGTCCACGATTTGGGGGGAGAGGATGGGGTCCACCTCCCGGGCAAAGTACTGCTTGAGGTATTTCTGCTCCCGCTTTTCCACCTCCCCCATGGACAGCTCCCATACCCCCCGCTGGGCCAGCTGCTCCCGTAACCCCGCCCACACCCTGTCCTTGCAGGCGATGAGGGGGCCTACGGCGGCGTAGATGGCGGATAGCTGCTGGCGGTAGCTCATCCCCGACTTTTTGTCCACCGCTCCGGGATCCACCGCGGCCAGGTCGTGCAGGCTGCCCACCCGGATCATGAAGAACTCATCCAGGTTGCTGGTGAAGATGGCCACGAACTTCAGCCGCTCCAGCAGGGGGACCGACTCGTCCATGGCCTCCTCCAGCACCCGCTGATTAAACCGCAGCCAGGACAGTTCCCGGTTCTGGGTGACCCGGGGGGCCCGCTCAGCCATGCTCCGCCCCCTCTGCCCTCTCTTGTTCCCCAGCTTGCTCTGCCAGCATCCGCAGCAGGTAGCCCTCCCGCACTCCGTAGGGGCTGGCCGCGAAGCGGACGCAGCCATACCGGCGGGCTACCGCCTCCAGGATGGCCAGTCCGGGCAGCAGCGTGTGCAGCCGGTCCGGCTCGGTCCGGATCATGGCCGAGATCAGCCGCCGGCGGTCCTGCTTGAGCAGCCGGCGCATCTGTTTGAGCCGCTTGCATGGGTAGCCCGCGTAGCCCGACTGCTCGTCAAACAGCTCGTCGCTCAGCCCGCAGCTGGCCCGACAGGTGCCCCCCACCCCATACAGGAGGGCCGACTCCTCCAAGGGGAAGTCCGCCTCTTGCAGCAGGGCGCAGGCGTGATGGGAGATGGCCTTGAGCTCCTTGGGGGTGGGCACCACGTCCCGGACGTACCGGGTGTACAGGTTCAGCGACCCCATGGGCAGGGAGCAGGCCCCCTGAGCCTGTCCGTCCCGGAAGCGCACCAGCTCGGTGCTGCCCCCGCCGATGTCCACCAGCAGCCCGCTCTGGGTGGGCAGTGCCCCCATCGCCCCCGCGTAGTCCAGCAGGGCCTCCTCCTTCCCGGTGATCACCCGCACCTCCAGCCCGCAGGCCTTCCGGATGGCCTGAACCACCTGCTGGGTGTTGACCACGTTGCGCAGGGAGGCGGTGGCAAAGGCGAAGGTCTGCCTGGGCTGGACGCTGTCCAAGATCTGCCGGAAGCCCTGCAACACCTCGACGGCCTTCTCAATCCCCTTGGGGGTCAGGCGCTGTTCCCGGTCCACATAGCCGGCCAGCCCTGCCGACCGCTTGCTGTTGAGCATCTGCTGGGGCTCTCCGTCCACCATCTCATAGAGCACCAGGCGGATGGTATTGGAGCCGATATCGATGACTGCGTACACAAGATCCATCTCCTTTGCGCCCGGATCCGGGCGGTCTCTCCCCCGGCCGCAGCGGGGGTGCGTTCCATCGTCTATCTTAAGGATACGCCGAAAAAAACACCACCATACCTTTGGTATGGTGGTGTAAAAACTTTGTCATGCCGCTCTGTCATAAGTCCGGGCAGTCCAGCCGCCCATATAGCTCCATCTCATGGCGCACCTTTCGGGCCAGCCGCTGGGAGAAGCTGCCCGGCCGGGCCCGCCACAGCCAGTTGCCTCCCACCGTCCCGGGGGTATTGATCCGTCCCCGGCTGCCCAGCCCCAGAAGGTCCTGGGCCTGGACCATCGCCAGCTCGGCCACGCTGGACCACACCCCTCGCATCATGCCCCAGTGGAGTCCCTCCCGCCGGGACAGGCGCAGATAGTCCCTGGCCCGGGCCGCCGCCGGGGCTTGGGAGGAGGCCAGCCAGCCCCGGGCGGTGTCGTTGTCGTGGGTGCCGGTATAGGCCACGCAGCGCCGGGGATAGCTGTGGGGCAGGTAGCCCCCGCCATCCACGCTGTCAAAGGCAAATTGCAGCACTTTCATCCCCGGAAAGCCCGTCTGCTCCAGCAGGCGCTCCACCCCGTCGGTGAGAAAGCCCAGGTTTTCCGCGAGGATGGGAACCCGGCCCAGCCGGGACTCCATCGCCTGGAACAGCGCCGCCCCCGGGCCAGGCCGCCACCGCCCCTGCCGGGCGTTGGCCGCCCCATAGGGGATGGCGTAGTAGGCCTCAAAGCCCCGGAAGTGGTCGATGCGCACCGCGTCGTACAGGCGCAGCTGGAAGGCCACCCGGTCCACCCACCAGCCATATCCCTCCTCCCCCATCCGCTCCCAGCGGAACAGGGGATTGCCCCACAGCTGCCCATCCTGGGAAAAGCCATCCGGCGGGCAGCCGGCCACCTCGGTGGGCCGCAGCGACCCATCCAGCTGGAACTGCTCCGGATGCGCCCACACGTCCGCCGAGTCCAGAGGGGCATAGATAGGCAGGTCTCCGATCAGGCGCACCCGGTGCGCCCGGGCAAAGGCCCGCAGTTCCTCCCACTGCCGGAAGAACAGGTACTGCGTCCCCTTCCAAAAGGCCACCTCGTCGGCCAGCGCCTGCCCTGCCTGGGCCAGAGCCTCCGGCTGGCGCCGGCGCAGCGGCTCCGGCCAGTCGCTCCAGGCCGCGCCCCCCTGGCTGTCCTTCAGGGCCATGAACAGCGCGTAGTCCTCCAGCCAGGCCTGGTGCTCTTGGCAGAAACGCTCAAACTCCGCCCCCGCCTGGGCCGGCAGCCGCCGGCAGGCCAGGCGCAACACCGGGCGGCGCAGCCGATACATCCGGGCGTAGTCCACCCGTCCTGGATCCCGCCCCCAGTCCAGCCCCCGGTACTCCTCTCCCTTCAAAAGCCCCTCCTGCTCCAGCAGTTCCAGGTCGATGAAGTAGTGGTTGCCCGCCTGGGAGGAAAAAACCTGATAGGGGGAGTCCCCGTACCCCGTAGGCCCCAGGGGCAGAACCTGCCAGCAGCTCTGCCCCGCCGCCTCCAAAAACAGGATGAACGCCCGGGCCGCCTGCCCCAGGGTGCCAATCCCATAGGGGGCGGGCAGGGAGAACACCGGCATCAAAACGCCTGCGCCGCGCATGGCCATCCACCTCTCCGGAGCGCCCGGCGGGCCGGTCCATCCTCCGCCGCGTCCGCTCTTTCCCCCATTATACCCACTTTCCCGAAAAGCACAAGGGGAAATCTGGCCCTTCCCTCACACGGCAACGGGGGACGGCCCCGCCCTCCGGCAGACCCGTCCCCCGTTTTCAGCTCGCCCCACCGGGGCTCAGTGGCAGCCGCCGCAATGTCCGCAGTCGCCGTCGCATCCGCCGCCCCGCTTGCGCTGCTTGATCAGCGCCCGGGCGGCCAGCGCCGCGATGCCCACCAGCACTGCCACAACAATCACAGTTCCCATGGTCTTTCCTTTCCAGACCCTTGCTTATACCCTGGCCGCGTCCACCGCCCGCAGGCTGTCGGTCTGGCCCCGATAGCCCTTCCGGAACAGCAGGTAGAGCAGCCCCGCCGCCAGCGCGATGGCCACCACCGTGAACACGTTGAAGCTCACATCACCGGTGATCAGCCCGCCCAGCTGGTAGACGATCAGGGAGATCACATAGGCAAACGCGCACATATACCCGATGGCCGCAAGGGTCCACTTGGCGTTGTTCATCTCCCGCTTGATGGCGCCCATGGCGGCAAAGCAGGGCGCGCACAGCAGGTTGAAAATCATGAAGGAGTAAGCGGAGATACCGGTGAAGGCCGCCCCCATGGCCATGCTCAGGTTGCCCGGATACAGCACACCCATGGTGGACACCACTTCCTCCTTGGCGATCAGGCCGGTGAGGGTGGCCACCGTGGGCTGCCACTCCCCAAAGCCCAAGGGAGCGAAGATCCAGGCGATGGCGCTGCTCACCACCCCCAGCAGGGAGTCGTTGTTGTCCTCCACCATGCCAAAGCCTCCCTCGGTAAAGCCGAAGCCCTGGAGGAACCACAGCACGATGGTGCTCAGCAGTATAACCGTCCCCGCCCGCTTGATGAACGACCACCCCCGCTCCCACATAGAGCGCAGCACGTTGCCGGCGCTGGGGGCGTGGTAGGCGGGCAACTCCATGACGAACGGGGCTGGCTCGCCGGCAAAGGACTTGAACTTCTTCAGGATGATGCCCGAGATCACCACCGCCGCCACCCCGATGAAGTAGGCCGAGGTGGCCACCAGAGCCGAGCCGCCAAACAGCGCCCCGGCAAACAGCGCGATGATGGGCATCTTGGCCCCGCAGGGGATGAAGCCGGTGGTGATGATGGTCATCTTCCGGTCCCGGTCCTGCTCGATGGTGCGGGAGGCCATGATGCCGGGCACGCCGCAGCCGGTGGCCACCAGCATGGGGATGAAGGACTTGCCGCTCAGCCCGAAGCGGCGGAAGATCCGGTCCATGATGAAGGCGATGCGGGACATGTAGCCGATGTCCTCCAGGATGGCCAGCAGCAGGAACAGCACCAGCATCTGGGGCACAAAGCCCAGCACGGCGCCCACGCCGCCCACGATGCCGTCCAGGACCAGGGAGGCCACCACCTCGTTGCAGCCAATTGCATTCAGCCCGTCCTCAATGAGCACAGGGATGCCGGGCACCCACGCGCCGTAGTCTGTCGGGTCGGGTTCCGGTACGGTCAGGGCCGCCTGATAGGCCGCCTCATCCACCTCCAGGACATTGGTCTGCCCGGCTTCGTCGTCATAGAGGTACGCCTCCGTCTCCCCGGCCTCGTAGGCCTCGATGATGGCGGCGGCCTCCTCAAAGGCGCCGGAGTCCTCCTCCCAGGCGTCGGTATCGGCGGTGAAGGGGACAAACCACCCGTCGCCAAACAGCCCGTCGTTGGCCCAGTCGGTCAGATGGGTGCCGATGGAGATGGTCCAGCTGCCCATGGCGATGGAGTACACCAGGGCCATGACCAGCACGAAGATGGGCAGGGCGGCGATGCGGTTGGTGACCACCCGGTCGATCTTGTCAGAGCGGGATAGCCCCGCCCGCTTGCGCTTGACACAGGCGTCGATTAACTTTGCGATGTAGGTATAGCGCTCATTGGTGATGATGGACTCCGCGTCGTCGTCCAGGGCCTGCTCGCAGCCGGCAATGGCCTGCTCCACCCGCTCCTTCACATCCTCGGACATGGTCAGCTTGCCCATCACCCGCTCGTCCCGCTCAAAGACCTTGACCGCATACCAGCGCTCCATCCCCTTGGGGAAGACCTCACCCACAGCGGCCTGGATGGCGGCCAGCGCCTGCTCCACCGGCTGCGTATAGCCCATGGGAGCGGGAGCGGGGGCGTCGGGCAATGCCCGGGCCTCGGCCACCAGCCGGTCCAGCCCCTCCCCCTTCAGGGCGGACACCTCCACCACCGGGCAGCCCAGGGCCTTGGACAGCTTGCCCGCGTCGATGGCCGCGCCGCTCTTACGCACCAGGTCCATCATGTTCAGGGCCGCCACCACGGGGATGCCCATCTCCATCAGCTGGGTGGTCAGGTACAGGTTGCGCTCGATGTTGGTGGCGTCCACGATGTTGATCACCCCATCGGGCTGCTCCTCCACCAGGTACTCCCGGGCCACCACCTCTTCCAAGGTATAGGGGGACAGGGAATAGATGCCCGGCAGGTCGGTGAGGATGACCTCCCGCTCCCCCTTCAGCCGCCCCTCCTTTTTCTCCACCGTCACGCCAGGCCAGTTGCCCACCCGCTGGTTGGAACCGGTCAGCGCGTTGAACATTGTCGTCTTGCCGGAGTTGGGGTTGCCGGCAAGGGCCAGTCTGATCGACATGTCTCGCTTCCTCCTCCAAATCGGTTAGCTCACGCTAACTTCTTCTCGAAAATGGCAGGCGCTCCAGGCGCCAGGTCACGCTGGACGGCGGGGCTGTCAGCTCACCTCGATGCAGTCCGCATCCCCTTTTCGGATGGACAGCTCATAACCCCGGATGGTGATCTCCACCGGGTCGCCCAAAGGGGCCACCTTGCGCACATACACGCTGGTCCCCCGGGTGATGCCCATGTCCATGATACGCCGGCGCAGCGCGCCCTCGCCGTGCAGCTTGACCACGGACACCGTCTCCCCTACTTTGACGTCACGCAGCGTTCTCATCCTGCCTCGCCTCCTCTCCAACACATCCTTCACACGCCGGGTCTCCCGGCGGTCAGACCAGGATCCGGCCGGCCATGTTCCGGCTCAGCGCCACCCGGGCCTCCTGCACCTTGACGATCAGATTGCCCCCGATCTGGTTGACCACGCACACCTTGCCGCCCTCCACAAAGCCCAGGCTCTTGAGGAAGGCCCGCACCTCATCCTTGCCGGTGATCCGCTTCACCGTGCCCTCCTGACCGTTGGTCAGCATCGTCAGCGGCATAATGGTCATCCCTCCGTTCCGCTCTGCCGGTTAGCATCTTCTAACATTTGGAGTGTATCACCATCCTCATTGGTTGTCAATAGCTAACTCCTCGCTTTTTTGGGATTGTCAATCACCGGGAAATATGGTATCATGCCCTCAGGTGATTGTATGCAGATTCATGAATCAGGTGAAAACTATCTGGAGGCTATCCTGGCCCTGAGCGAAAAGGGCCCGGTGCGCTCCATCGACGTGGCCCAGCACCTGGGCTTTTCCAAGCCCAGCGTCAGCCGGGCCATGAGCCTGCTGCGGGAGAACGGCTATGTGGTCATGGACGACATCGGCCTGCTCACCCTGACCCCCGCCGGCATGGAGGTGGCCGCCCGCATCTACGAGCGGCACCGGATGCTCACCCAATGGCTCATCCGGCTGGGGGTGGACCCCAAGGTGGCCGCGGAGGACGCGTGCAAGATCGAGCACGACCTGAGCGAGGAGACCTTTGAGGCCCTGAAGCGCCACAGCCAATGGGCCGATGAGAACCCGCCCAAGTAACCACGTAGGAACCTGCCCTGTCCCGGGCCGCTATGGCTCCGCCCCGTTGGCGGAGCGGTCGATCCGCTCCAGCTCACCGGGGGTGAAGGGCCGGTCCCTGTAATAGAAACGCCGGGCCTCCTCCTGGATGGGCCGGATCACCCGGCAGGGGTTGCCCGCCGCCAGCACCATGGGCGGGATGTCCCCCGTCACCACGCTGCCCGCGCCGATCACCGCACCCCGGCCAATGCGCACCCCCGGCAGCACGCTCACCCCGCCCCCCAGCCAGACGTCGTCCTCCAGCGTGATGGGCTGGCCGTACTCGTAGCCTGAGTTCCGGCTGCCCGGGTGGAGGGGGTGCCCCGCGGTGTACAGGCCCACGTTGGGGGCGATCATCACCCGGTCGCCGATGCGCACCGGGGCCACGTCCAGGATCACCAGGTTGAAATTGGCGTAAAAATCCTCTCCCACAGTGATGTTCGTGCCGTAGTCGCAGTGGAAGTCAGGCTCCACCGTCAGCCGGCGTCCGGCCCCGCCCAGCAGCTGACGCAGCAGGTCCTCCCGCTCTCCCCACCGCTCCGGCGGCAGGTGGTTATAGGTGTGGCACAGCCTGCGGGCCCGCTCCCGCGCCTGGGGCAACCCATCCAGCCAGGGCAGGTAGGGCAGCCCCGCCAACATCCGCGCCCGCTGATCCATTGGTTGCCGATCCCGATCCATATGATCCATCTTTGGATCCTCCTTCCCCGCTCTGCCGCCCAATCCAGCGGCCTCTATCCTGTCTGGCCAGCAGTATAGCAGACCCCGCAGAGGTTTGCAACCTGCCGGCCCAGCCCCGCCGGCCAGCCCTTTCCCTGCCCGGCTTTGAAACGTTGAAACGAGGTGTCTCCATGCAATATGATCTGCTGGTGGTAGGCGCCGGCCCCGCCGGCCTCACCGCCGCCATCCAGGCCAGGGCCCGGAACAAGTCCGTGCTGGTGGTGTCCAACCAGCCCACCGCCAGTCCCCTCTGCCGCGCCCCTCAAATGGACAATTACCCCGGCATCCCCCATGTACCCGGGCGGGAGCTGGTGGAGCGCCTGTTAGACCAGGCCACCCAGCTGGGCGCCCAGCTCCGGGTGGGCCGGGTGCTCAGCCTGGCCTGCCTGGACGACTGCGTGATGGCCTCCATCGGCGACCAGGTGGAGCAGGCCAGCGCCGCCATCCTGGCCGTGGGTGTGGCCCGTGCCACCCCGCTGCGGGGGGAGGAGCGGCTGCTGGGCCGGGGCGTGAGTTACTGCACCACCTGCGACGGGATGTTCTACCAGGGCAAGCCCATCGTGGTGGCCGGGGACGCCCCCGACCTGGAGGAGGAGACCGAGTATCTGCGCTCCATCGGCTGCCAGGTCACCTCCGTCCGGCTGCCTGGGCTGGAGATCCTGGGCCAGGACCAGGTCACCGGCGTGCGCACCCCGGACGGGACGGAGATCCCCTGCCAGGGAGTATTCCTGCTGCGCGCCTCCATCGCTCCCACCCAGCTGGCCCCCGGTCTGGAGCTGGAGGGCGGCTATATCAAGGTGGATCAGCACATGGCCACCAACCTGCCCCGCCTGTTCGCCGCGGGCGACTGCACCGGGCAGCCCCTCCAGCTGGCCAAGGCCACCGGACAGGGGCAGATGGCCGCCCACTTCGCCCTGGCGCTGGAGTAACTGCCCGTCCCCGGTTGCGGGAAACTTCCCGGAGAGTATTGAAATCTTTTTACAAAAATGGTAACATGGTGGTACCGATAGGGGCCGCCCCAAAATGAATCAAGGAGTGATTGTGATGGTCAAGGTAATTATGGGCCTGAAGGGCACCGGCAAGACCAAGCAGATGATCGACCTCATCAATACCGCTGTGGACACCGAGCATGGTAACGTGGTCGCCATCGCCCACGATTCCAAGCTGACTTACGATATTAGCTACAAGATCCGCCTGGTGGATACCTCGGAGTATGACCTGCCCAACTACGATACCCTGAAGGGCTTTCTGTACGGCCTATACGCCAGCAACTATGACATCACCCATGTGTTCATCGAGAGCCTGAACAAGCTGGTGCCCACCGTGGGCAGCTCGGATGTGGAACCCTTCCTGGACTGGCTGGAGGGCTTCTCCCAGAAGAGCGGCATCAAATACACCGTCTCCATCAGCGAGGACGCGGCCAAGGCCAGCGACGGCATCCGTAAATACTTCTGATCCCTTACCTTTTAATCCCCCGCTCCGGCCCCGCCGGGCGGGGGTGTTTTGTTGCCTGGAACAGGAAAACATGAACTTTTCGTAAACAAGAAAAATTCCTCTTTACAAAGTCAGGAGAGTATGTTATATTCCTAAATAGAAACCGTTCTTATTATTGAGGTGACGACATGGCTATCGTTCGACGCAGTCAAAAACGGGATGCGATCCTGCGTCTGATGCGCAGCACCAAGTGCCACCCATCGGCAGACTGGATCTACCAGCAGCTCAAGGAGCAATATCCTAACCTGAGCCTGGGCACCGTCTACCGCAACCTGAACCAACTCTCAGAACAGCACATCATCCGCCGGGTAGGCGTCATCCAGGGCCAAGAGCGCTTTGACGCGGACACCTACCCTCATGCTCATTTTGTTTGCAACCGCTGTGGTACTGTGATGGACCTGCCCGACTGTGCCCCATCCGAGCAGGATATCCAGGCCCTGGGGAAGCAATATGGATTCATGGTGGAAGGACATGAATTCAACCTGCGCGGTCTTTGCCAAGACTGCAAACATCACATTACATTGGAGGAATCTGCATCATGAAAAAATGGGTTTGTCCTGTCTGCGGCTACGTCTATGAGGGCGAGAATCCCCCCGCCGAGTGCCCCGCCTGCCACGTCCCCGGCTCCAAGTTCGTGGAGCAGACCGGCGAGATGAAGCTGGCCGCCGAGCACGAGTACGGCATCTACGCCAAGACCGTTAAGAACAACCCCGACATCAGCGACGAGGATAAGAAGTACATCTTTGACCAGCTCATGGCCAACTTCAACGGCGAGTGCTCCGAGGTGGGCATGTACCTGTGCATGGCCCGCATCGCGCACCGGGAGGGCTATCCCGAGATCGGCCTGTACTGGGAGAAGGCCGCCTATGAGGAGGCCGAGCACGCCTCCAAGTTCGCCGAGCTGCTGGGCGAGGATCTGGAGGCCAACATGAAGGCCAGCACCAAGGCCAACCTGGCCTG
>DVJZ01000034.1 GCA_018716385.1 Candidatus Enterenecus merdae | reverse complement strand
ACGGCCACCGCCACGCCAAAGGCAAAGGCCGCGCAGGTGTGCCCCGAGGGGAAGGAATTGGGGTCGCTGCTGGTGACCAACGCCTCCAACCCCTCCACCACCACCCAGGGCCGGGGTCTGCTGAGCAGCGGCTTGATGGTCAGGTTGGTCAGGGCAAAGCCCAGCATCATCCCAACCCCCGCTCCAGCCCCCGCCCGCCGGGTGGCCCGGAAGCACAGCAAAACAACAGCCGCCAGGATGAACAACAGCCCGGCGTTACCCAGGCTGGTATAAAAGCTCAGCAGCTCATTGAGCACGGGTAGGCGCAGATGCTGGGTGATCCACAGCAGCATCTGCTCGTCCACCCGCTGGATCAGCTCTGCCATGGCCGCCTCCTCTCCTTGACCGTGAGGCCAAAGCTATGTATAATCAAAGCAAAGTCGGAAAACCCTGTGTTCATCGCCCCCTGCCCCGCCCGGGCTGCGCGTCCTGGGGAAAGGGCCGGGGTTCGATTGCCATTGTATCGGATTTCTCCGGAGCTGGCAAGCCCCTTTCCGCCGCCCCCATTCCCCGGTTTTTGGAGGTGATCCCCTTGAAGCAGATCCTCTGCCTCTCCCACAGCCCCTGGCAGGCCCGCCCCAACCGCACCCAGCAGCTTCTGGCCCGGTTGAACCAAGCCAGGATCCTCTTTTTTGAGCCACCGCCCCCCAAGAGGGCTCCCCATCCCGAACAGGGCCGCCGGGTGCGCGCCCACATCACGGTATACACCCTGCCTACCTCTCTGCTGCCCGGGCTGGACCGGGAAGCGTTGCAGCGCCGCATCCAGCTCAAGGCCGCCGATTTCATCCAGAAGGTCATGGACCGCCATCACTTCCGGGAGCCCGTGCTGTGGTGTACCGCCCCCGATCAGGCCACCTACCTGGACCGGCTGGCCTACCGAGGCCTGGTCTACGACTGCGACCGGGAGTGGGGGGAGCAGTACCTGGACGCGGAGAGCGACCTGGCCCTGCATGCCGAGGTGATCTTTGCCGCCTCCCCCGGCCTGGTCCAGCGCTTGTCCCCCTGCAACGACAACATCGCCCTGCTTCCCAACGGCGTCAACTACCGGATGTTCCAGCGGAATGAGCTGGCCCCACCGCCCCATCTGGCCCACCTGGCCGGCCGGCCGGTGCTGGGTCGGGTGGGGGATCTGACCGGGCAGGCGGATCTGGAGCCCCTGCTCCACGCCGCCCAGGCCCAGCCCGACTGGACCTTCCTGATGCTGGGCCGGGTCACTAAGCCGGTGGCTGCCCGGCTGCGCCCCTTCCCCAATATCCTGCTCCATGGACCCTTTCCGTCTGTGGAGCTGCCCGATTACCTGTGCGCGTGCACGGTGCTCTTCGATCTGATCCGCGCCGACCGGCGGGGCAGCGACATCATCCCCTCCCACCTCTACGAATACCTGGCCACCGGCAAGCCCATCGTGATGATGCAGGAGCCCGAGCAGGTGGAGCCCTTCCCCGATGTGGTCTACACCGCCTATGACAGCGCAGGTTTCCTGCGCCGCTGCCGCAAGGCCCTGGAGGAGGACCCCCGCCTGGCCGGCCCCCGGCGGCAGGCCTATGCCAGCCAGGCCGCCTGGGCCAACCGAGCCGAGGAGGTCAGCCGAATCCTGGACAGTACGGGGCTATTTTGAACACCCCCCCGGGCCAGAGCCTGGATTGCGTTGTATAAGCATACGAAATTCTGACTTCCGTCTTGATTTGATCGGGATTTTTCGATATGATAGAACTAATTTTGAGTGGAGGGGTGTTACATGGATTTCCACCGGTGTCCTGCCCTTGCCCGCGCGGCTGCCCGGGGGATTCTTGCGCCCAATTTCATGCCCGGATAAGTGACAACAGGCTGACGTCCCCCGTTGGCCTGTTTTTTCTTTGGTCCGGTCCGGCCCCCTCCGCCGGGAACAGGAAAGGGAGATCTGCATATGAAGAAAGTCGCCGTCATCATGGGCTCCGACTCTGACTGGCCGGTGGTCCAGGCCGCCTGCGCCCAGCTGGACGAGTTTGGCGTGCCCTATGAGGCCCATATCCTCAGCGCCCACCGCACCCCCGCCGCCGCGGCCGAATTTGCCCAGAACGCCCGGGCCAACGGTTTTGGGGTGCTCATCTGCGCGGCCGGTATGGCCGCCCACCTGGCCGGCGCCTTCGCGGGCAACTCCACCCTGCCCGTCATCGGCATCCCCCTGAAGGGCGGGGCCATGGACGGGCTGGACGCGCTGCTGGCCACCGTCCAGATGCCCAGCGGCATCCCCGTGGCCACCGTGGCCATCAACGGGGCCAAGAACGCCGCTGTACTGGCCGTCCAGATCCTTGCCGTGGCCGATGAAAGCCTGGCCGCCAAGCTGGATCAGGCCCGGGTCCAGATGGCCGGGCAGATCGCCCAGAAGGAGGCCAAGCTCCAGCAGGAGCTGGGTTGAGGCCCGCTCTGCTGGGCGCTTTGTCCCCCATCCCCATTTGTGAGTATGAGAGAAACAGAAAGGAAAGGCTACTATGGACAAGCGTGAGCAGCTCTACGAGGGCAAGGCCAAGAAGGTCTATGCCACCGACGACCCCAATGTGGTCATCGTCTCCTACAAGGACGACGCCACCGCCTTTGACGGCACCAAAAAGGGCACCATCGCCGGCAAGGGGGCCATCAACAACCAGATGACAAACTTCCTGATGGGCCAGCTGGAGCAGGCGGGGATTCCCACCCACCTCATCCAGGAGCTCAGCGAGCGGGAGACCGCGGTGAAAAAGGTCAGCATCATCCCCCTGGAGGTCATCGTCCGCAACCGCTCCGCCGGCTCCTTCGCCAAGCGGTACGGCGTGGAGGAGGGCATCATCTTCGACGCGCCCACCGTGGAGTTCTCCTACAAGAACGACGATCTCCACGACCCGCTCATCAACGACTACCACGCCGTTGCCCTGAAGCTGGCCAGCTGGGAGGAGATCGAGCTCATCCAGCGCTATGCCTTCCAGGTCAACGACTTTCTCAAGCAGACTTTGGCCGAGTGCGGCGTCACCCTGGTGGACTTCAAGCTGGAGTTTGGCAAGACCGCCGACGGGACCATCGTACTGGCTGACGAGATCTCCCCGGACACCTGCCGCTTCTGGGACGCCAAGACGGGCGAGAAGCTGGACAAGGACCGCTTCCGCCGGGATCTGGGCAACGTGGAGGGCGCCTACCGGGAGATGAGCCGGCGCCTGCTGGGGAAATGACGCGGCCCGGGGCGTGATCCCCCTTCGGGAAGTGCTCACCCAGCCCCTTCCCCACACACCCACACAGCTCTGACAGAGCAGAATCAGGAGGAACTATGGGCGGCTTTTTCGGCGCGGTTTCCCAGCAAGATGTGACCTTAGACCTCTTTTTCGGCGTGGACTACCACTCCCACCTGGGCACCCGCCGGGGCGGCATGATCCTCCATGACGCCCAGGACGGCTTCCAGCGGCAGATCCACAACATTGAAAACACCCCCTTCCGCACCAAGTTCGAAGGGGATCTGCCCTCCTTTCACGGCACCAGCGGCATCGGCTGCATCAGCGACACCGATCCCCAGCCTCTGCTGGTGCGCTCCCACCTGGGGCTGTATGCCATCACCACGGTGGGCATCATCAACAACGCCGAGGCGCTCATCGCCCAGTACTTCTCCCGGCAGGGCCATCAGTTCATGGCCATGAGCTCGGGCAAGGTCAACTCCACCGAGCTGGCCGCCGCCCTCATCAACCGGGAGGGCGACCTGGTTTCGGGCATCCTCCGGGCCCAGGAGCTGATTGACGGCTCGCTCACCCTGCTCATCCTCACCCAGCAGGGCGAGATCATTGCCGCCCGGGACAAGCTGGGCCGCCTGCCCGTTCTGGTGGGACAGAAGGCGGGCGGGCGCTGCGTGTCCTTTGAATCCTTTGCCTACCACAAGCTGGGCTATCAGGACAGCTACGAACTGGGCCCCCGGGAGATCGTCCGCCTCACCCCTGACGGGGTGGAAACCCTCTCTCCCCCCGGCCGCCAGATGCGCATCTGCGCCTTCCTTTGGACCTACTACGGCTACCCCAACTCCAACTACGAGGGGGTGAACGTGGAGGTCATGCGCTACCGCAACGGCGCCATCATGGCCCGTCAGGAGGCCGCCCGGGGGGAACTGCCCCAGGTGGACTTTGTGGCCGGCGTCCCCGACTCGGGGGTGCCCCACGCCATCGGCTATGCCAACCAGAGCGGCCGCCCCTTCGCCCGCCCCTTCGTCAAGTACACCCCCACCTGGCCCCGCTCCTTCATGCCCGCCAACCAGGAGGTGCGCAACCAGGTGGCCAAGATGAAGCAGATCCCGGTGCCCGATCTCATCGAGGGCAAGCGGCTTTTGTTCGTGGACGACTCCATCGTGCGGGGCACCCAGCTGCGGGAGACGGTGGACTTCCTCTATGAGCGGGGCGCGAAAGAGGTGCACATCCGCTCAGCCTGCCCGCCCATCATGTACGGCTGCAAGTACCTCAACTTCTCCCGGAGCAACTCCGACCTGGAGCTGCTGGCCCGGCGCACCGTGCAGGAGCTGGAGGGGGACGAGGGCCAAAACCACCTGGAGGAATACGCCGACGCCTCCACCCAACGGGGCCAGTGCCTGCTCCGGTCCATCTGCGACGGCCTGCACTTCAGCTCCCTGGGCTACCAGTCCCTGGACGGACTGCTGGAGTCCATCGGCATCGACCCCGACCGGGTGTGCACCTACTGCTGGAACGGACGGGAGTAGGCCCTGCATCCCCCATCTCACGCTGGAGGTTTTGAACCCATGAAGAACTCCCACTCGGAATCCTACGCCGCCGCCGGGGTGGACGTCACCGCCGGATACGAGGCGGTGGAGCGCATCAAACCCATGGTGGCCTCCACCTATATCCCAGGCGTGCTGGGATCGCTGGGCGGCTTTGGCGGCCTATTCGCCCCCAACCTGGCCGGGATGAAGCGGCCGGTGCTGGTCAGCGGTACCGACGGGGTGGGCACCAAGCTGAAGCTGGCCATGCTGCTGGGCCGGCACGACACCATCGGCATCGACTGTGTGGCCATGTGCGTCAACGACATTATCTGTGGCGGGGCCACCCCCCTGTTTTTCCTGGACTACATCGCCTGCGGCAAAAACGTCCCGGAGCGGATCGCCAGCATCGTGTCTGGGGTGGCCGAGGGCTGCCGCCAGGCCGGCTGCGCCCTGGTGGGTGGGGAAACCGCCGAGCACCCGGGCATGATGGCCGACGACGACTATGACCTGGCCGGCTTTGCCGTGGGCATCGTGGACGAGGAGAAGATCCTCGACGGCAGTCATCTGTCCCAGGGGGACGCGCTCATCGGCCTGGCCTCCACCGGCGTGCACTCCAATGGCTTCTCCCTGGTGCGCAAGGTGCTGGATGTGGAGCACGCCGACCTGGACGCCCCCCGGGCAGAGCTGGGTGGGGCCAGCCTGGGCCAGAGCCTGCTCACCCCCACCCGCATCTATGTCCCGGCGGTGCGGGCCCTGCTGGAAGGTGGGGTGGACGTCCACGCCATCAGCCACATCACCGGGGGCGGATTCTATGAGAACGTGCCCCGGATGATGCGCGACGGCCTCACCGCCCGCATCCGGCTGGACGCCTTCCCCCGCCCGGCCATCTTCGACCTGATCCAGAAGGCGGGCGGCATCCCCCAGCGGGATATGTACAATACCTTCAACATGGGCCTGGGCATGGTACTGGCCCTACCCGCCGACCAGGCAGGCAAGGCCCTGGAGCTGCTGTCCGCCGCCGGCCAGCCCGCCTGGCAGGTGGGCGAGATAGTAACTGGGGACGGAGGCGTGGAGCTGGTATGAGCAAGCGCATCGCCGTGCTGGTGTCCGGCGGCGGCACCAACCTGCAAGCCCTCATCGACGCCCAGTCCCAGGGCAAGCTGGGGGGCGGGGAGCTCTGCGCCGTCATCGCCTCCAAGCCGGGGGTCTTTGCCCTGGAACGGGCGGACAAGGCCGGGATCCCCGGCTATGTGGTATCCCGGAAGGACTACCCTTCCAGCCAGGCCATGACCGTCGCCCTGGTGGACAAGCTGCGGGCGCTGCGCGTGGATCTGGTGGTGCTGGCCGGCTTCATGGTCATCCTCACCGAGGAGATGGTGCAGGCCTTTCCCAACGCCATCCTCAACGTCCATCCCTCCCTCATCCCCGCCTTCTCCGGGCCGGGCTGCTACGGCCTCCACGTTCACGAACAGGCCCTGGCCTACGGCGTGAAGGTGACGGGGGCCACGGTGCACTTTGTCAGCCGGGAGTGCGATGGCGGCCCCATCGTGCTGCAACAGGCGGTGGAGGTCCGGGAGGACGACACGCCGGAGACCCTCCAGCGCCGGGTGATGGAACAGGCCGAATGGGTCATCCTGCCCCAGGCCGTGTCCCTGTTCTGCCAGGGGCGGCTGTCAGTGGATGGGCGCGCAGTCCACGTCCTTCCCCCTGGCGGCGGGGCCGGTTGAACGCCCCGGTCCCATCTGGAAACAAGCGGCAGGACGGGCGGAAGCGGAAGCAACCGCAGGGCGTGCCGCCTGCGTCCTCTGCCAGTCCTCTGGGCGCGCCATGATTCCAGCCTTGGCGCGCCCTGTTTTATTTTCAAACTATATAGGAGGAACCCCCATGAACCCCATCGACCTGCGCGATTACCTGTCCCAGCGGCCCTATCCCGGCCGCGGCATCCTGCTGGGTCGCTGCGCCCGCAACACCAACGCCGTCATCGCCTACTTCATCATGGGCCGCAGCGAGAACAGCCGCAACCGGATCTTCGAACCCACCCAGGATGGCATCCGCACCCGAGCCTATGACGAATCTAAGCTGACTGACCCGTCCCTCATCCTCTATCATCCGGTGCGCATGGCCGGCCGGGGAATAGTGGTCACCAACGGCGACCAGACCGACACCATCCGGGACTGCCTGCTGCGGGGGGGCACCTTCCACGAGGCCCTGCGCACCCGCTGCTTCGAGCCCGATCCTCCCAACTATACTCCCCGCATCTCCGGCCTGCTCGCCCCTGACGGCAGCTTCAAGCTGTCCATCCTCAAGTCTGCAGACGGCAACCCTGACTGCAACCTGCGCTTCTTCTACGAGTACGACGCGCCCCTGGCCGGGGAAGGCCGGCTCATCCACACCTATCAGGACAATGCCGACCCTCTGCCTTCCTTTGAGGGAGAACCCCGCCGGGTGGCCTTCACCGCCCCTGACGCCCAGAGCCTGGCCGACCAGATCTGGGACAGCCTGCACCAGGAAAACAAGATCTCCCTGTATGTCTGCTACCGGGACCTGTCCTCCGGGCAGATGGATACGGTCATCCTCAACAAACACCAGTGAGGGGCTGCCCGCCCCCTTCCAAAAAGGAGTGAAGCTTTCATGCAAGAGCTGGAACTGAAGTATGGCTGCAACCCCAATCAGAAACCCGCCCGGATCTTCATGCAGCAGGGGGAACTGCCCCTCACGGTGCTCAACGGCAAGCCGGGCTATATCAACTTTATGGACGCGCTCAACTCCTGGCAGCTGGTCAAGTCGTTGAAGAAGGCCACCGGTCTAGCCTGCGCCGCCTCCTTCAAGCACGTCTCCCCCGCCGGCGCCGCCCTGGGCACCGAACTGACCGAGGTGGAGCGGCAGATCTACTTTGCCGATGGCTGGGACACCTCCCCCATCGCCCGGGCCTACATCAAGGCCCGGGGGGCCGACCGGCTGTGCTCCTACGGCGACTGGGCCGCCCTGAGCGAGATCTGCGACGAGCCCACCGCCCGCTTCCTGGCCCTGGAGGTGTCCGACGGGGTCATCGCCCCCGGCTATACCGACGCGGCCCTGGCCATCCTCAAGGCCAAAAAGAAGGGGGCCTACAACGTGGTGCAGATCGACCCCACCTATGAGCCCGCCCCCATTGAGCTGCGCCACATCTACGGCGTCACCTTCCAACAGGGCTACAACAGCTTTGAGATCCATGAGGGGCTGCTGGACAACCTGGTGACCCAGAACAAGGACCTGCCCCCCCAGGCCAAGCACGACCTGCTGCTGGCCCTCATCACCCTGAAATACACCCAATCCAACTCGGTGTGCTATGTGAAGAACGGCCAGACCATCGGCGTGGGCGCGGGTCAGCAAAGCCGCATCCACTGCACTCGCCTGGCCGGCAACAAGGCGGACAACTGGATGCTCCGCCAGCATCCCAAGGTGCTAGGCCTGCGGTTCGTGGACGGCATCCGCCGGCCCAACCGGGACAACGCCATCGATGTGTATCTCTCCGATGAATACGAGGACGTGCTGGCCGACGGGGTCTGGCAGCAGACCTTCCAGGTGCGTCCCGAGCCCCTCACGCCCGAGGAGAAGCGGGCCTGGATTGCCACCATGCAGGACGTCAGCCTGGGTTCCGACGCCTTCTTCCCCTTTGGCGACAACGTGGAGCGGGCCCATCGGTCTGGAGTGCGGTATATCGCCCAGCCCGGCGGCTCCATCCGGGATGACCATGTCATTGAAACCTGCGATCAGTATGGCATCGCCATGGCCTTCACCGGGATGCGGCTGTTCCACCACTAAGCCGGCATTTTCCGCGGAACGCATAGGCGCTTCCCGCGTCTACCGCAGGGCCAGGGCCCAGCCCCCCTCTCCCGAGGGGGTGAGAAGATTGATTGTTCCGCCCAGAGCGGGACCCTGAGAGAAAGAGGTGCTTGCCATGAAGGTTTTGGTTGTGGGGGGCGGCGGACGGGAGCACGCCATCTGCTGGAAGCTGGCCCAGTCCCCCAAGGTGACCCAGCTGTACTGCGCGCCCGGCAACGCCGGTATCGCCCAGGTGGCTCAGTGCATAGACATCAAGGCCACCGATGTGGACGGCATGGTGTCTTGGGCCAAGGAAAACGCCATGGATTTCGTCGTGGTGGCCCCTGACGACCCCCTGGCCCTGGGCATGGTAGACGCCCTGGAGGCCGCCGGCATCCCCGCCTTCGGCCCCCGGGCCAACGCCGCGATCATCGAAGCCAGCAAAGCCTTCTCCAAGGAATTGATGCAGAAATACCACATCCCTACCGCCAAGTATCAGACCTTTACAGAGTTGGACAAGGCGCTGGCCTACATTGAGGCCCAAGGCGCTCCCATCGTGGTCAAGGCCGACGGCCTGGCCCTGGGCAAGGGGGTGGTGGTGGCCGCCACGGTGGACGAGGCCAAGCAGGCCGCCCGGGAGATGATGGAGGACAAGAAGTTCGGCCCATCCGGTTCCACCGTGGTCATCGAAGCGTGCATGACCGGCCCCGAGGTGACCGTGCTGGTCTTCACCGATGGGAAAACCGTGGTGCCCATGCCGGCCAGCCAGGACCATAAACGGGCCTACGACGGCAACCGGGGTCCCAACACCGGCGGCATGGGTGCCATTTCTCCGCCACCCCAGTACACCCCAGAGATTGCCCAGCGGTGCATGGAGGAAATCTTTCGGCCCACCATCGACGCCCTCCGGACAGAGGGACGCCCCTTCCAGGGGGTGCTCTACTTCGGCCTGATGCTCACCCCGGAGGGCCCCAAAGTGGTGGAGTACAACGCCCGCTTTGGCGACCCGGAGTGCCAGGTGGTGCTCTCCCTGCTGGAAAGCGACCTGATGGACATCTTCCAAGCCTGCGTGGACGGCACGCTGGACCGGCTGGACATCCGGTGGAAGCAGGAGGCGGGCTGCGTGGTGGTGTTGGCCAGCGGCGGCTACCCTCTGGACTATCAAAAGGGCTATCCCATCTCCGGCCTGGAGGAGGCGGGCAGGACTGCCACCGTGTTCCATGCCGGCACCAAGCTGGGCTCCCATGGGGAATGTCTCACCAACGGCGGCCGGGTGCTGGGGGTCACCGCCACCGCCCCCACCTTGGACGGGGCCATCGACGCCGCTTACGCTGCTGCAAAGTCCATTCACTTTCAAGACATGCACCTGCGCACCGACATCGGCCGCGCTTTTTGATCCGCGCAAGACCATCTACAAGACAGGGCAAGGGCCGGGGACTCCCCCGGCCCTTGCCCTGTCCGCTCTCCCTCTCTGCCCTGCTCAGGACGCAGCTCAGTACTGCCGGAGCCGCCGGGACATCTTGAGGATGGCCAGCAGGTAAAACACCACCCCGGTGGCCAGCAGTACCAGCGCGTGTACCCACCACGCCGCCTCATACTGTCCGTACCGGAACGTCACACCTACCTGCTCCTCAAACTCCTGCAGGGCCTGCTCGGGCAACTGGGCAAAGTCCACCTGGAGCCCCGGCCCCATCAGAAGCTGCCGGAACAGCACTGCGGCGTGGGCGCAGGGGAAGCATTTGATCACCCATTGGACGCCGGCTGGCAGGGCGCCGACGCTGATATAGGCCCCCACCAAAAAACCGATCAGCGTGCCCAGCAGGATACTGGCCGTGGTGTAGGCGCCCCCTGTTTTGAGGAAGGAAATGAGAAAGCACACCATAGCGCTGGAGGCAAAGCAGGATAGCAGAATCACCCCCAGCACTTGAAGCAGGGTGGCGGGGCTGATCCACGTCCCGCCCCGGGCCACGATATAGACCTGCCCAAATAGGAGGGTAAGCAGAGACATCGCCACACTAACCAAAAATCCGGTACACAGGTAGCCTCCCGCGATACCGCTCCGCTTCAGGGGAGAGGCGTAGAAGTCCTTGACACACTTCTGCTCCCGGTCCGACACCATCACCGCGTAGGCGCCCATGCTGGTGGTGATCGCGCACGAGGCCAGCATCCCCGACACTACCCATGCGTCCATGATCTGGCCGGCGTGGCTGAGGAAATCCAGCCCCTGTGTGACGGTGTCCCCGATAAAGAACAGGAATAGGCAGAAAATCACGATTACACCCAGCAGGGAGAAGAGCACCCCGCCGGCATCCTTGAAGAAAATCTTCAGCCCCCTTACCGTCATCTGTCTCATTCCCTCAGCTCCCTTCCCGTGATGTTGAGAAACACGTCGTCCATCGTACCGTGCAGCACCTCAAAGCTCTCCACCATCTGGAGGACTGGCTGGAGAATGGCGACGGCCTCCAGCGTCGACTGGAGGCGCACATCGATCAGGCCGGCCCCCTCCGTCCACGTCAGCCCCCGTTCCTCCAGGTGCGCCTTCAACGCCCCCGCACTGTCCGCCTGAGCCTTGATCCTGATGTGATCAAAGCTGTAGGTTTCCTTCAGCTGGTAGGGCGTCCCCCGGGCCACCACCTGCCCATCGTCCATCACCACCACATAGTCCGCCTTGGCCGCCTCCTCCATGTAGTGGGTGGTCAGGAAGATGGTCATCCGGCTCTCGGCCCGCAGCTCCTCCACCGTCTCCCAGATATGGGCGCGGGTCTGTGGGTCCAGCCCGGTGGTGGGTTCATCCAGAAACAGGATCTGGGGCGTGTTCAAAAGTGCCCGCGCGATGTCGGCCCGCCTTCGCTGGCCACCCGACAATCTGCCATAGGCCCGGTCCAGGAAGCCATCCACCTGAGCGTAACCCGCGGCCCGCTCCACCGCCCGCCGACGGTCCTCCCTGGCCCGGTGATAGAAGCCCGACCGGAGCCAAAGATTTTCCCCCACACTCAGCCGTTTATCCAGCAGGTTGTCCTGAAAGACCACCCCGATGCGTTCCCGGATCTCGTCCGCCTGTCGGTCCAAGTCAAAGCCGGCGATGGCGACCTGGCCCGCGTCATATCCGCACAGGGTGCACAAAATGTCAATCGTGGTGGACTTGCCCGCTCCATTGGGTCCCAGAAAGGCGAACAGCGTCCCCTCCTCCACGGAGAAGTCAATGCCCTTGACCGCCTGGACCGCTCCAAAGGATTTTTTCAGACCGGAAACGGTGATGATCTCGCCCATGCCTAATCTCCTCCCCCGCTGCGCCCTTCTGCCGGGCCGGCGTTCAGGTTTCGTGTGCCGCATCCCGCGGGAATTTTGTTTTTTAGTGTATCAGATTTTTCACAGACTGTAAAGAGGCACCCTACCGCCTCTATCCGGCATTCCCCCTGTTTTTCACCCTGTGCAACCGTCAGTTGTCACATTGCAGCCTTTTGTTGCTTGCCAGGTCAACTGCTTTTTGCTATCCTGACTACGGCTCGCTTCCCGGGCCCAATCCATCCCGGGAGGTCAACGACATGGAATTTCAGCAGCGGCTCTATCAGCTCCGGCGGAAAGCCGGGCTGTCCCAGGAGGAGCTGGCCAATCTGGTGGGGGTCACCCGCCAGGCGGTTCAGAAGTGGGAATCTGGCGCGTCCAAGCCCGACCTGGACAACATCGCCATCCTGGCCGACTACTTTCAGGTCAGTTTGGACTACCTGGTGTCCGGCAAGGAGCCTCAACAGCCTGCCCCAGCTTCCAACCCCACCGTCATCAACCACTACTACGGCCGCCACTATTTTGAATACAAGAGCAAGCGCACCCTTTTCGGCCTGCCCCTGTTCCACATCAACTACGGCTTCGGCCTGTGCTGGGCCCGGGGTATCATCGCCATCGGCAACATCTCCACCGGATTGATTGCCCTTGGCGGCCTATCCGCGGGGCTGCTCTCCTTGGGTGGGGTCTCCCTGGGGTTGCTGCTGGCCTTGGGCGGGGCGGCCGTGGGTGGCGTCGCGCTGGGTGGCTTTGCCCTTGGGCTGCTGGCTCTGGGGGGCATTTCCCTGGGTCTTGTAAGCATGGGCGGGGTGGCCCACGGCATGTTCGCTATGGGCGGGGTGGCTTCCGCTTCCCAGGTGGCCATTGGAGGGGCGGCCTCTGCCCCGGTGGCCGTTGGGCACGCGGTGCGGGGGGCCCAGGCCTTCCTCATCCCTCCGGAGGGGATGGACCCCGTCCAGCTGGAGTCCGCCCTGGCCGCCATCCGGGCCGCCTGTGAGGGCGCCCCCAGATGGCTGGCAGACCTGCTGTGTTTTTTTGCCCAGACCCTTTGACCGGACCAACATCCGCAACAGCGCGTGCCCAAGCAATCCCCATAGCAAAACCATACTCTCCTGTGGGGGCAGCCACTCCCTTGGCTGGCTCCCCCTTTTTTCGCTCCTTGTTTTTCCTTTTTGTTCAAATATATCCAGATTTCTTCTTCTATTTTCATCTATTTCGCCAGTTACTTGGCGCTAACCTCAGATGCTATAATGGCTCATATGCGCGAGAGGCTGTGAGCAACCCTTGCCGCATATCTTTTCTATCCAACAGTTAGTTATCGCTAATCCCGTCTGTGCTCTATATCAAAGGAGGAGTCCACAATCAAACGGTATCTGACCACCATCCTGCTGTCCCTGTTCCTGCTGATCCTATCCGGCTGGTCCCTGTTCATCGGTGTCATCGACCTGGAGCTGTCCACCCTGCTCAGTGGCAATCTTGAGCAGCTCAAGGTTTTTCTCGTCTCCCGCCTGCCCCGGCTGCTGGCCATCCTGTGCACTGGCGTGGGCATGAGCGTGGCGGGGCTGATCATGCAGCAGCTGTGCCGGAACAAGTTCGTCTCTCCCACCACCGGGGCCACCATTTCCTCTGCCCAGTTCGGCATCCTGCTGGCCCTGCTGTTCATGCCCAACTCCACCTTGTGGGGGCGGGCCCTATTCGCCTTTGCCGCCGCTATCCTGGGCACCTGGATCTTCGTGTGGTTTATCCAGCGCATCCAGTTCAAGGATGTGGTGATGGTCCCCCTGGTGGGCATCATGTTCGGTAACGTCATCGGCGGCATCACCAACTACCTGGCCTATCAGTATGAGATGACCCAGGCCCTGTCCACCTGGCTGGTGGGGCACTTTTCCCTGGTGGTGCGCGGGCGGTTCGAGCTGGTCTATCTCATCGTCCCGCTGGTCATCCTGGCCTTCCTGTTCGCCAACCACTTCAACATCGTGGGCATGGGCAAGGACTTCTCCAAGAACCTGGGGGTGCCCTATAACCTGGTGCTGTTCGCCGGGCTGTCCATCGCCGCCATGATCACCGCCTCAGTGGTGGTCATCGTGGGTTCCATCTCCTACATCGGCCTGATCGTACCCAACCTGGTGGCCATGTTCAAGGGCGACCGCATCCGGGGCACCCTGGTGGATACCGCCCTGTTCGGCGCCATCTTCGTGCTGGCGTGCGACATGCTTGCCCGGGTGGTCATTGCCCCTTACGAGCTGCCCATTGAGCTCATCGTGGGCATTGTGGGCAGCATCCTGTTCGTGGGACTGCTGCTCTACAGGCTGCGCCGAGGCAACAAGGCCATTCGGTTAGGCTCTGCCCACAGCGGTGGCTGCGCCGCAGCCGTCTCCCAGGTGGAAGGGGGGAATGGGGCGTGAGCGCAAGCACCCATACCAGGGCCTCTTCCACCGCCGCCCGGCGCGCCAACGCCCGCAAGCTGGCCATCATGGCTGTGCTGGTGCTGATGGCCGCCGCAGCCTACCTGTTGGTGGAGGTCAACCCCCGGTACTTCTCTTACGCCATGAGCCTGCGCGTACCCAAGCTCATCGTCATGCTCATCGCGGCCTTTGCCATCGGCGGGGCGTCCATCGTGTTCCAGTCCGTCATCAACAACACCATCGTCACCCCCTGCCTGCTGGGGATGAACTCCCTGTACACCCTGATCCACACCGCGGTGGTCTTTGTGGCCGGCTCGGGCAGCATCCTGGCCGCCAACGCCAACGTCTCTTTCGCCGTGGACCTGGTCATCATGGGCATCGCGGCCACCTTGATCTACGGTTACCTGTTCAAAAAGACCAACCACAACGTGCTGTACGTGCTGCTCATCGGCACGGTGCTCACCTCTTTCTTCAGCAGCATCCAGTCCACCCTCACCCGGGTGATGGATCCCAATGAGTACGACTCGCTGCTGTCCACCCTGGTGGCCAGTTTCAGCAACGTCAACTCGGAGATCATCCTCTTTTCCCTGGTGGTACTGGCCATCCTCATCTTTGTGCTGCGCCGGGACCTGGCCCTGCTGGACGTGCTCACCCTGGGCAAGGCCCAGGCCATCAACCTGGGGGTGGACTACGACCGGAGTATCCGCCGGCTGCTGCTGGGGGTGACTCTGGCCATCGCCGTGGCCACCGCCATGGTGGGACCCATCTCCTTCATGGGGCTGATCATCGCCAACCTGTCCCGGCAGCTGCTCAAAACCTACCGGCACAGCCAGCTCATCCTGGGCTCGGTCTTCTTCGGCATGATCATCCTGGTGGCTGGCCAGCTCATTGTGGAGCATGTGTACACCTATGCCATCCCCATCAGCGTATTCATCACCGTGGGCGGCGGGATCTACTTCCTGTACCTGCTGCTCACCAGACGGAGGATTTGATCTATGAAAGTGCAGCAATTGACCAAGCAGTATGACGGCAAGGCGGTGGTGGACGGCGTCACCTTTGAAATCCCAAAGGGCAAGGTCCTCTCCCTCATCGGCCCCAACGGGGCGGGCAAGTCCACCGTCATGGGCATGATCTCCCGGCTCATCGCCCGGGACGCGGGGCTGGTGGATTTTGACGGCCGGGACATCGCCAAGTGGAAGAGCAAAGAGCTGTCCAAGCGCCTGGCCATCCTCACCCAGAGCAACCAGATCCAGATGAAGCTCACCGTGCGGGAGCTGGTGGCCTTCGGCCGCTTCCCCTACTCCGCCGGGCGCAACACCCAGGAGGACGAGGCCATCATCGACCAGGCCATCGCCTATATGGAGCTGGAATCCTTCCAGGACCGGTTCATCGATGAGCTGTCCGGCGGACAGCGCCAGCGGGCCATGATTGCCATGGTCATCGCCCAGGACACGGAATACGTCCTGCTGGATGAGCCCACCAACAACCTGGACATCTACCACGCCACCAACATGATGAAGATCGTGCGCAGGCTGTGCGACGAGCTGGGCAAGACGGTGATCCTGGTGCTCCACGAGATCAACTACGCCGCCTTCTACTCCGATTACATCTGCGCCTTCCTGGATGGAAAGATCGCCAAATTTGGTACTGTGAAGGAGGTGATGACCCGGGAAGTGCTCTCCCAGATCTACCAGGTGGATTTTGAAATCATGGAGATCGAGGGCAAGCCCCTGTCCATCTACTATTAACCCCTGGCATTGCATCATCGTGATTTTTTCAATCAGAAAGAAGGAGTGTTTTTATCATGAAAAAGATCGTTTCCCTGATCCTAGCCCTGGCCATGCTGATGGCCTTGGCCGCCTGCGGCTCCAGCGGCGGCGATCCCTCTTCCTCCCCTTCCGCCAGCGCGGATGCCGCCAGCTCCGCCTCCCCCTCCGCCACCGAGGTGACCATCACCAGCCTGAACGGCAGTGGGGAAAAAGTGGAGCTCACCGTCCCCTATGACCCCCAGCGCATCGCCATTCTGGACATGGCCAGCCTGGACATTCTGGACGCGCTGGGCGTGGGCGACCGGGTGGTAGGCACCGCCTCCACCAGCCTGGACTACCTCCAGGACTACATCAGCGATGAGATCGCCAACCTGGGCACCATCAAGGAGGCCGATCTGGAGGCCGTTATGGCCTGCGAGCCCGACGTGATCTTCATCGGCGGCCGTCTGTCCAGCTCCTACGACGCGCTCAGTGAGATCGCCCCGGTGATCTACCTGTCCACCGACACCGAGCTGGGCGTGGTGGAGAGCGTGCGCCAGAACGCCACCACCATCGCCTCTATCTTCGGTCTGGAGGACGAGGTGGACACCCTCATGGCCGGCTTTGACAGCCGCGTCGAGGCCCTGGCTACCTTCGCCGCCGACTACAACGCCATCGTAGGCCTGGTTACCAGCGGCAGCTTCAACGTGCTGGGTAACGACGGGCGCTGCTCCATCATCGGCCGGGAGATTGGCTTTGAGAACGTGGGTGTGGACGCCAATGTGGACACCTCCACCCATGGCAATGAGGCCTCCTTCGAGTTCATCGTGGAGAAGGATCCCGACTACATCTTCGTGCTGGACCGGGACGCCGCCATCCAGACCGAGGGCGCCCAGCTGGCCCAGGAGATCATGGAGAATGAGCTGGTCATGGACACCCGGGCCTACCAGGACGGCAACATCGTCTATCTGGCCCACCCCGCCGTGTGGTACACCGCCGAGGGCGGCATCACCGCGCTGGACCTGATGCTCCAGGACCTGGAGAGCGAGCTGCCGCTCAACGCCTAAGTCCGGCGCTGCACTGATACAAAACCGGACCCTTCCCCGATTGGGGAAGGGTCCGGTTTTTCTTATCCCGTGGGGATCAGAGCAGCGGCGCCATCAGCCGAAGCGCGTCCCGCAGCAGCCGCCGGGGCAGAGGCACCTGGCGGCACGCCTCCAGGGTGATCTCCACGCTCTTGTCCTGGGTATCCAGGAAGTCCGCGTGGATCTCCGCCACAGTTGGGGTGTCATAGAGCAGCACGCCGTTTTCAAAGTGGAGAAACATGCTGCGGTAATCTAAGTTTACCGTCCCCACAGTGGCGTACTTCCCGTCCACCACAAAGTTCTTTCCGTGAATGAAGCCGGGGGTGTACTCAAAGATGCGTACCCCGGCGCGCAGCAACTGCTCATAATAGGCCCGGGTCACTTCAAACACCGTCTTTTTGTCCGGAATATGGGGGGTGATGATGCGCACATCCACTCCCGCTTTTGCCGCCGCAGTCAGCGCCATGGTCAGCGAGTAGTCGATGACCAGGTAAGGGGTGGTGATATAGACATATCGGGTGGCCCGGTTGATGAGATTGAGGTACACCGTCAGCCCCACCGGCTCGTTGTCCCAGGGGCAGTCGTGATAGGGCTGCACATAGCCCCGCACCCCGCCGGGAGCCGGGGGCGGGCAGTAGGGCTCAAAACGTTCTTGCTGACTGCGGGTGAAGTCCCACATGGACAGGAAGGACACCGTCATGGACCACACCGCGTCCCCCTCCAGCCGGATGGCGGTGTCCTTCCAATGGCCGAAGCGGGGCTTGACGTTGATATACTCGTCGGCCATGTTGATGCCACCGGTGAAGGCTACCTGGCCGTCGATGATCATATACTTCCGGTGATCCCGGTTGTTCTGGCGCAGGGAGAGCAGGGGCACCAGCCGGTTGAACACCCGGCAGTGGATGCCCATCTTCTCCAGCTTGGCCGGATAGTTGGCCGGCAGGGTAAGGATGGAGCCCACATCGTCGTAGATCACCCGCACCTCCACCCCCTGGGCGGCCTTACGCGCCAGGATCTCCAGCACAGAGTTCCACAGCTTGCCCTCCTCGATGATGAAGTACTCGATGAAGATGTAGCGCCGCGCCCCCTCCAGCGCCTCCAGGATGTCGTCATAGCACACATCCCCCAGGGGATAGTACTTGGTCTGGGTGTTGCCGTACACCGGGCAGTTCACCGTCCGCTCCAGATAGGCCGCCATCCGGCCCGCATCCTGCCCCTCCAGCAGGGCCAGGCTGGCCGACTTGGCACACTCCTCCCCCAACTGCTGCTGCATCCGCAGCTCCATGTTGCGCAACCGGCGCTGGTTGAAGATGGACAGGTGGTTGCCCCCCAGTAGCAGATAGGCCAGCGAACCAAAGGGGATCAGCGCCAGCACGATGATGATCCAGCCGATCTGATAGCCTGGGTTGCTGGGGTTGCCCACAATCCACAGCACCGACAGCACCGACAGCGCCACCGCGATCCCCCAGTAGACCCCGTAGTACTGGGTGTCCCGCAGCCAGAGCAGGGCCAGGACGTACACCGCGATCTGAGCTGCAATCAGCGTCAGCATAATCCCCAGCCGGTGGAAGAGCAGCTTTCCCACTTTGCTCATCAGTTGATACATGGCCATCCTCCCGTCCTCACGCGCCCCGGAGCACCACGTTGTCCTGGCCCAGCACCTCGTTCAACTCGGCCAGCAGCGCGTCGTGGATCAGGCACTGGGTGCGCAGCTTCCGGCGGCTGTCCTCCAGGTAGACGATGGCGGTGTCCTCCCCCGGGAACATGTGCAGCAGCTTCTTTAGCCAGGCGAAGGTCTCCCCCTCGCCGCCCAGGCGGATCCACAGCACTTGCTCCTCTTCCTGCCCCGCCCGGGCCGCTGCGCCCAGGGGGATCACCTGATCCACCATCAATTGGGGCGCCTTCTCATCCCGGACGGACACCCGGCCGCTCACCACCAGGGGCTGGCCCGCCCTCAGGTAGGATCCGCACTCGGCCAATACCTTGGAAAAGACCAACAGCTCCATGGCGGCGCTGGCGTCCTCCAGCGTCACATAGGCCATCAGGGAATTGTTCCGGGTGGTCTTGGTCCGGGCAGCGGACACCACCCCCGCCACGTTTAACCGGCTGCCGTCCCCGTAGCGGCCCTCACCCTCCTCCCCACCGGAGCTGAGAATGGCGGCGATGGGGACTGGGTTGTATTGTTTCACCTGACCGCGGTATTCATCCATGGGGTGGCCGGATAGATACAGCCCGGTCACCTCCTTTTCCATGCGCAATAGCTCCACCGGCGAGAACTCGTCCAGATTGGGCAGGGACATCTCCGGAATCATCCCACCGCCCTCCTGGCCGCCAAACAGGTCAAACTGTCCCTCCAGGCGCTGCTTCCGGTCCCGGGCGATGGCGTCCAGCACCTGCTCATAGACCGCCAGCAGTTGGCTTCTCCGGTAACCCATGCGGTCAAAGCAGCCGGCGCGGATCAGGCTGTCCAGCACCCGCTTGTTCAGCTCCGCCCCATCGTACATCCGGCTGCAAAACTCAGGGAAGGAGGTGAAGTTCCCCCCCGCCTTCCGCTCGGCCAGCAGGGCGTTGACAAAACCCCGGCCCACCCCTTTCAGGGCGGCCAGGCCGAATCGGATGTCCCCCCCGGACACGGTGAAGGCCGGGCCCGACTCATTGATGTCCGGCGGCAGCAGGGCGATGCCGTTGTCCCGGCACTCGGCGATATACTCGGCCACCTTGTCCTGGGAGTCCAGCACTGAGGTGAGCAGGGCCGCCATATACGCCCGGGTGTGGTGACACTTGAACCAGGCCGTCTGGTAGGCCACGATGGCGTAGCTCATGGCGTGGGCCTTGTTGAACGCGTAGTTGGCGAAGTCGTAGATCTCGTCGTAAATGGACTGGGCCACCGGCTCGGGAATGCCGTTTGCCATGCATCCGGAGATGCCCCGCTCAGGATCTCCGTGGAGGAAAGTCTCCCGCTCCCGTTCAATGTCCTTGACCTTCTTTTTGGACATGGCCCGGCGCACCAGGTCCGCTTGTCCCAAGGAATAGCCCGCCAGGCGGCGGAAGATCTCGATGACCTGCTCCTGGTAGACGATGCACCCATAGGTCACCGACAGAATGGGCTCCAGCAGGGGATGCTTGTAGGTGACCAGGTGGGGGTTCTGGGCGCAGGCCAGGAACTTGGGGATGGAGTCCATGGGTCCGGGACGGTACAGGGCAATGATGGCGGTGATGTCCTCAATGCTCTTAGGCTTGAGCCCCACGCACACCCCCGTCATCCCCGCCGACTCCATCTGGAACACCCCGCTGGTGCGCCCCTCCGAGAGCATCTGGAACACCTGAGGGTCGTCCTCCGGGATGTCGGCCAGGGTGAAGCCCGGCTGCTCCCGCTGCACCAGCTTCACCGCATCGTCCAGGATGGTCAGGTTGCGCAGGCCCAGAAAGTCCATCTTCAAAAGGCCCAGCTCCTCCAGGGTGGTCATGGTGTACTGGGTGACGGTCACCTCGTCATTGGTGGCCAGAGGCACATACTCGTACGCCGGCCGGCGGGTGATGACCACGCCGGCGGCATGGGTGGAGGCGTTGCGGGGCATCCCCTCGATCTCCCGGGCCAGGTCCACCAGCCGCCGGACCTTCTCGTCCTGCTGATACCGATCGGACAGCTCCTTGGACAGCGCCAGCGCCTTGTCCAGGGTCATCTTCAGGTCAAAGGGCACCAGCTTGGCGATGGCGTCCACCTCAGAATAGGGCAGGTTGAGCACCCGGCCCACATCCCGGATGGCCGCCTTGGCCTTCATGGTGCCGAAGGTGACGATCTGGGCCACATGGTCCTGGCCATACTTCTGGGCCACATAGTCGATGACCTCCTGCCGGCGGCGGATGCAAAAGTCGATGTCAATGTCGGGCATGGTCACCCGCTCCGGGTTGAGGAAGCGCTCAAAGTACAGGCTGTACTTCATGGGGTCGATGTCGGTGATGTCCAGGCAGTAGGACACCATGGAACCCGCCGCCGAGCCCCGCCCAGGCCCCACAGGAATGCCCTGGGCCTTGGCGTAGCCGATGAAGTCGGACACGATGAGGAAGTAGTCCACAAAGCCCATCTGGCGGATGACCCCCATCTCCATCTCCAGCCGATCCAGGTGCTCCTGGCCCGCGTTGGGATAGCGCCGGGCAAAGCCCTGCCGGCACAGCCGCTCAAAGTAGGCGTCCCCGTCCTGCTCCCCCTCGGGCAGCTTGAACTCGGGCAGCTTGCGCACGCCAAACTCGAACTCCAGGTTGCATGCGTCCGCGATCTTCTGGGTGTTGTCCACCGCCTCAGGGCACTGGGGGAAGAGCGCGCGCATCTCCTGCTCGCTCTTGACATAGAACTCCTGGGGCTCATAGCGCATCCGGTTGGGCTCCTCCAGCAGCTTGCCCGTCTGCACGCACAACAGCACATCCTGCATCTCCGCGTCCTGCCGGGTGAGGTAGTGGGCGTCGTTGGTGCACACCAGCGGGATGCCGGTCTGCTCGTGCAGGCGCAGCATCCCCTCCAGCACCTGCCGCTGCTGGGGCAGGCCGTGGTTTTGCACCTCCAGGTAGTACCCCTCCGGGCCAAAAATCCCCTGCATCTCCAGGGCATGGGCCTTGGCCCCTTCAAAGTCTCCGTTCAGCAGCCGCCGGGGGATCTCCCCGCCCAGGCAGGCCGACAGGGCGATGAGCCCCTGGCTGTGCTTCCGCAGCAGGTCCAGGTCGATGCGGGGCTTGATATAGAAGCCCTGGGTAAAGGCCATGGACACCAGGTAGGACAGGTTCCGGTAGCCCGTCTCATCCCGGCACAGCAGCACCAGGTGCCGGGGGGAGCTGTCCAATTCATGCACCCGGTCAAACCGGGTGCGAGGAGCCACGTAGACCTCGCAACCGATGATGGGTTTGATCCCCTCCGCTTTGCAGGCCTTGTAGAACTCGATGGCCCCGTACATCACCCCGTGGTCGGTGATGGCCACCGCCTGCTGGCCCAGCTCCTTCACCCGCTTGACCAGCCCCTCGATGCGGCAGGCTCCGTCCAGCAGGGAGTACTCTGTGTGTAGATGAAGGTGGGTAAAGCTCATGTCGCGTCTCTTCTTTCTCTGTATCTGGGATAGCGCCTGCCCAGCCGTCCGGCGAAGCGGCTCCATCCTGGTTTTGCAGCCCCAATCTCAGGGCGCCGCCCCGTCCCCCTGCCCGCTTCGGGACAGTTCCACCAACCGCCTGAGCCGATGGTTCAGGGCCGACTTGCTCACCGGCGGGTCACACAGCCCGGCCAACTCACTCAGGGTGAGCTCAGGGTGGTCCAGCCGCAGCCGGGCCGTCTCCCGCAGCCGGGCGGGCTGAGCCGCCAGCGCCCCCGCCTGCTCCAGGCGACGGATGGCCTCGATCTGGCTCTGGGCCGCGGCCACCGCCTTGTCCAAGTTGGCCGCGTCACAGTTCACCCGGCGGTTGACGCTGCTGCGCAAATTCCGCTCCAGCTTGGCCGTCATCACCGCCATGGCGGACACAGGGGCCCCGATCTTGGTGAGGAAATCCTCAATGTGGTCGGACTGCTTGAAGTAGGTGATATAGTTGCCCTTCCGGGTGGCGTCCTTGGGGGAGAAGCCCACCTCCCGCAGCAGGGCGGGTACCTCCCGGCCCACATGATAGTGGGAGGTGGCCAGCTCCAGGTGATAGCCCTTTTCCGGGTCGGTCACCGAGCCGCCGGCCAGAAAGGCCCCCCGAAGGAAGGCCACCTGGCAGTGTTCCTCCTCCAGGTGGGCGAAATTGACGTGGATGGACACCGCGCTGTCTGCCTCCAGCCCGAAGGTGTCAAAGATGACCCCCAGCTTGTCCGGCGCTTCGATCAGGAAGGTGCCCTTGCCCTCCCCCTCCGCCGGGGCCTGGTCAAACTCCAGGCGGAAGGCCTTCCGGAACAGGGCGGGCAGGCGCCGCTTTAACTGGGGCGACTCGGTGATGATGCGCACCTGGCGGCTGTGAAAGCTGTTGCAGTACAGCAGCACACCGTAGGCCTCCGCCTGGGCGCAGCAGCGCCGCGCCAGCCCCTGCCGGCACAGCTCCTGCTTAACCTGTGCGGAAAAACTCATGCCCCTTCCCCCTCTGCCTCAAAATATCTTGGTGTCCGCCGTCTGATGGTATAGCTCCATCACCGCCTGGGCCACCTTCACCCCGGAGTGGCGGGCATAGTGGGAGCCCTCGTCGGTGAGCGGGCGCAGCACCACCTCCGCCCCCAGCAGCTCCACCGCTCGGCGGTCCACCCGCATGGGCTCGGCGTCTTCCTGGGAATAGCGCTCCAGCAGCGCGCCGCGCACCGGCGTACTGTTGCACAGGCACAGCTTGACCAACCCTGGCCCCCCATGCTCCAGCAGGGCAGCCAGGTGGTCGGCCGCGCTCATCCCCTCGGTCTCCCCGTCCTGGGTCATGATGTTGCATACGTAGATCTTCAGCGCCCGGCTGTCCCGAATGGCCTCAGAGATACCGTCCACCAGCAGGTTTGGGATCACGCTGGTGTACAGGCTGCCCGGCCCCAGCAGGATCACATCCGCCCGGTCAATGGCCGCCAGCGCAGCGGGCAGGGCGGGCGGGTTGTCCGGCACCAGGCGAACATGGTGGATGCGGCAGTTCTGCTGCTTCTTGAAGGCGAAGATCTTGGACTCCCCGCACACGCTGGCCCCGTTCTCAAAGGCGGCCTCCAAGCGCACGTTGGCGTTGGTCACCGGCAGGATGCAGCCGGTGATGGCCAGCACCTGGCTCATGCGCTCCACCGCCTGGTCAAAGGAGTCTGAGATGCCCGTCAGCGCGGCCAGCAACAGGTTGCCAAAGGCCTGTCCGGCAAGCCGTCCTTCGGCGAACCGGTAGGCCAGCAGGTTTTGCATCAGCGACTCGGTATCCGCCAGGGCTTCCATGCAGTTGCGGATGTCCCCCGGAGGGGGCATGCCCAGGTCCTCCCGCAGCATCCCCGACCCGCCCCCGTCGTCGGCCACGGTGACGATGGCCGTCAGGTCCTGGGTGTACAGCTTCAGTCCCCGCAGGATGGCGGACAGGCCGTTGCCCCCTCCCAGGGCCACGATGGCCGGGCCCCGCTTTGCTTGCTCCACCATGGCTCAGCCCCTCGTCATGTCCCGGTGGTTCTCGCCGGCGGCGTAGCCCTGGGCGCGGATGTGCTGGGCCAAGGCGTGGGTGACCGCCACGGAGCGGTGCCGGCCGCCGGTGCAGCCGATGGCGATGACCAGCGCGCTCTTCCCCTCCTCCAGGAACTGTGGCAGCAGGAAGTCGATCATCCCCGTCAGCCGCTCCAGGAACTGCCGGGCCTGGGGATAGCTGAACACATAGTCCCGCACCCCATCGTCCAGGCCGGTCTGTCCCCTCAGCTGCTCCACATAGAAGGGGTTGGGCAGAAAGCGTACGTCAAAAACCAGGTCGGCCTCCAGGGGGATGCCGTACTTGAAGCCGAAGGAGGTCACGGCAATGCTCATCTCATAGCGCCGCTGCTGCCCCGGCATACACGTCTCCAGCACCCGGTCACGCAGCTTCCGGGCCGACAGGGCGGTGGTGTCGATGACGTAGTCCGCCCGCTGCCGCACCGCCTCCATAGCCTGGCGCTCCCGTTCCACCGCCTGGATCAGCCCGCCCTCCTCCGCCAGGAGGGGATGGCCCCGCCGGGTCTCCTGGTAGCGCTTGATGATGGTCTTAGTGTCCGCCTCCAGGAAGAGGATGCGGTAGTCAAACTGCATCTCCCGCAGGGCCTCCAGGGCCTGGAACAGGCCCTCAAAGGTCTCTCCGCCCCGGATGTCGCAGGCCATGGCCACCCGCTCATAGGCCCCCGTCCCAGCCAGGCACAGCTCGGCGAACTTGGGGATGAGCTGTGGCGGCAGATTGTCCACGCAGAAAAAGCCGCTGTCTTCCAGTACGGACATCACCGTGGACTTGCCCGCGCCGGACAGCCCCGATACGATCAGAAATTCCATCCCTGCCCCGCCCCCCTTATTTCATATACTTTTTACATACTTCACTTCCGGCTCCAGCTCCACCCCGGTCTCCCGGAACACCCGCTCCCGCACCTGATCCATCAGCGTCAGGATGTCCCGGCAGGTGGCCCCGCCGGCGTTGATCACAAAGCCCGCATGCTTTTCCGACACCTGGGCCCCGCCCACCCGCAGCCCCTTCAGCCCGCACCCCTCGATGAGGGCCGCGGCAAAGTGCCCTGCCGGGCGCTTGAAGGTGGAGCCCGCGCTGGGGTAATCCAGCGGCTGCTTCTGCCGGCGCCGGGCCATCAGCTGCTCCATCTGGCCCCGGATGGCCGCCGGGTCCCCCGGAGCTAGGCGCACCGATGCGGACAGAATGAGCCACTCCCCCTGGGAGAAGATGGAGTGCCGATAGGAGAAGCAGCACTCCTGCCCTGTCAGCGTGCGCATCTGGCCCGCTTCGTCCAGGGCCCGAACCTGGTCGATCACCTGGCACATCTCCCCGCCGTAGGCTCCCGCGTTCATCACCGCCGCCCCGCCCAGGCTGCCTGGGATACCATGGGCAAACTCCAGGCCGGTGAGGGCCCGGGCCGCCGCCTCCATGGCCAGCTGGGCCAGGGGGATTCCGGCGCCGGCCTCCAGGGTGTTCTCCCCCATCTCCTTCACCCGGCCCACCCGGGGGGCGGTCTTGAGCACCAAGGCGTCCAACCCTCCATCGTCCACCAGCAGGTTGGAGCCGTTGCCCACCACCAGCGGGTCCAGCCCCGCCCGGCGGGCTGCCCGGGCCACAGCCAGCAGCTCCCCCTCGTCCCGGGGCAGGGCCATCAGGGCGGCCGGCCCCCCTACCCGGAAGGTGGTGTGCCTGCTCATGGGCTCGTCCCGGCGCAGCTCCAGCCCGGGCACCGCCCGGCGCAGGCGCGCCTCCATCGCATCCAGCTTCCTCATCTCGCTCCTCCTGGGCACACTCGCCCCGATGTCTTCCCAGTTATTATACCAGAATCGGGTGGGAAAGAGAATAGGTTTCCAAAATTTCAGGCCCCGGCGGGCCTATGCCCGCCGGGGCCTGATGGCGTACTCACTGGGTCGCTTTCAGTCTGCCATCTCTGTTCGATCAGCAGCAGATGTCAAAGCTTTTGGTATCCTGATAGCTGTCCGACTGTGGGGTGGTGTTGGGCGGAAAGAACTCATCCACGGGGAACTGCACCTTCCGGAAGACGGCGCAGGGATCCTCCTCCTCCCCGCTGCCCGGGCACTCTTTGCTGGGCATGCAGTAGTCGTAGGCGGGGATGAGCAGCTGGCTCTCCCGCTCCAGGCGGATGATGGAGAACTGCCCCAAGGTGACGTACACCCGCTTCCCCTCCCCGCTCATGGTCAGCTCGCCGGGGAAGCACCCGGTGATGGCCGCAGGGATGTCGGAGGCGTCACAGCAGTCCCGGATGGGGGGATCGCAGGCGTCCACCAGCTTGATGCCCAGGATCAGCGGATCCACCGCGTCCACCACGGCCACAGGCAGGTTGGTGCGGGCCAGGTTCTGGGTGTCCAACTCGTTGCAGGACAGGTTGGAGGAGAACACCTTGGCCGATCCCTCGCTGCCAAACAGGATGGCCCGCTTGTCAAACACCACCAGCCCGCTGATGGACACCGGGCGCGCCCCGCCCACAAAAGCGTCTGCGGTGACCCGGTAGAAGTAGCGCACATCCACGGTGTAGTACCCGCGGTTGAAGCTCACCGGCTCCACGTCAATGTAAGCATACAGCAGCTCGGCACGCCCAGCCTTCAGGCTGATGGCCCGGTCGATCACCACCTGGGAACTGGCGGTGGGGTACAGGCGCAGATCCTCCACACAGTCCTTGTCGCGGCAGCTATCATAGATTTTTCGGGTGTGGATGCATACGGCCTCACGGATACCGGCGGTATCGGAAATGGGGCCCGGCTCGATGTATTCAGCCATAATCGTACCTCCCGATGGTTGATGGGGGAATGGAAAAGGCAAACGCGCTTTTCTTCCAATCCCATTGTATGTGCGCCCTGGGCTTTGGTGCGCGCGCCATCCTCCCATCGTCCATCGGCAATCCTTCGGCCGCTCCCTCAGATCTGCTTGAGCACCCGGGCGGGCACGCCGCCCACCACCGTATTGGCCGGCACATCCCGGCTCACCACGGCGCCGGCGGCCACGATGGCGTTGTCCCCAATGGTGACGCCGGGCAGGACGGTGGCGTTGGCCCCAATCCACACGTTCCGGCCAATCGCGATGGGCCCCGGGATGACCTGGCTGCGGTTGGCCGGGTCCGGGTCATGGTTCAAGGTGGCCAGCACCACATTGTGGCCAATCTGGGCCCCGTCTCCGATGGTGATGCCCCCTTGATCCTGGAAGTGGCAGCCTGAGTTGAGAAACACGTTCCGCCCCACCTGGATATTCCGCCCATAGTCGGTGTGGAAGGGCGGGAACAGGCAAAACCCCTCCCCCACCGGCCGGCCGATGAGCTGGGAAAATAGCGCCGTCACCTCCTCCGGCTCGTGGTAGTCCCGGTTCAGCTGGGCCGTCAACCGGAGCGCCCGCTGGCTCTCCTGCCGTAGGTACTGGTAGACGGGCATCCCAAGCTGCCTGGCCCGCGCCTCAATCTCTTCATATCCCATGTCCATATGCCTCCTGCCTATACTCCAATACCGCTCAAAAGGTGGCGGCAAGACTGCCGCCACCTGTCAGGCGTTTTTACTTGCGCTGCGCCACCTCGTGCCGGCCCGGCCCGGTGGACACTAAGGTGATGGGCACCCCAATGCGCTCCTCTAAGAAATCCACATAGGCCTTGGCCTGGGCGGGCAGGGCAGCGTAGTCCGTCATCCCCCGCACATCCTGCTTCCAACCGGGCAGGGTCTCAAAGACCGGCTTGGCCCGCAGCAGCTCCGGGGTGGTGGGAAAGCGGTCGGTGACCACCCCGTCGAGCTCATAGCCCACGCACACTGGGATCTCATCCAGGTAGCCCAGCACGTCCAAACACGTCAGGGCCACCTGGGTTGCCCCCTGCACCATGCAGCCGTACTTGGTGGCCACCGTGTCAAACCAGCCCACCCGCCGGGGCCGCCCGGTGGTGGCGCCATACTCCCCCTTGTCTCCCCCCCGGCGGCGCAGCTCCTCTCCCTCTGGTCCGGTCAGTTCGCTCAGGAAGGGCTCTGTATTAGAGCCTACGCTGGAGGAGTACGCCTTGGTCACGCACAGCACCTCCTGAATGGAGGTGGGAGGCACCGGGGCGCCCACGCAGCCAAATCCAGCCAAGGTGTGGGACGAGGTGGTCATAGGGAAGATACCCAGATCCGGGTCCTTCATAGCCCCCAGCTGCCCCTCCAACAGCACCCGCTTGCCCTGCCCCAGAGCCTGGTGGAGAAAGCCCACCGCATCTCCCACATAGGGACGGATCAGCTCCCGGTACTCCAGCAGCTGCCCGTACAGCTGCTCCACGTCCAGCGGGGGCTGGTGATACAGGTGCTGGAACAGCACGTTCTTCACCTCCACCGCCCGCTCCAGCCGGTCCCGCAAGCGCGCCTCGTGGTACAGATCGCACACCTGGATCCCCATCTTGGCGTACTTATCGGAATAGAAAGGGGCGATGCCGCTCTTGGTGGATCCAAAGGCCCGGCCTCCCAGCCGTTGCTCCTCATAAGCGTCTTGCAGGCTGTGGTAGGGCATGAGGATCTGGGCCCGCTGGGATACGATCAGGTTGGGGGCCGGAATACCCTGCTCAGCCAGGTCGCTCAGCTCCTGGGCCAGCCGGGCGATGTCCAGGGCCACGCCGTTTCCGATGATGTTTGTCACATGGGGATAAAAGATTCCCGAGGGCAGGATATGCAGGGCAAAGCGGCCATGCTCGTTGAGGATGGTGTGCCCCGCGTTGGCCCCCCCCTGAAAGCGGACCACCACGTCTGACCGCTCTGCCAACAGGTCTGTGATCTTCCCCTTCCCCTCGTCGCCCCAGTTGGCGCCCACGATTGCTGTTACCATTGTCGTTACCTCCGCGGCCCGGGATTCGCAACCGCCTGTGCGGATTTGCCTTTTCCGCCGCTGCCCGCTGCCCATGCAGCCTTTCTATTATAGCCGCTTTCATCGGGAAAAGCAACCTCCTTGTCGGCCCGCCGTGCAGGCCTGGGCGGGAGGGGAAGGAACGAATGGGGTCTCAAAGAGCGCGTGTTGCGGGACGGATCCGCTGCCTCCAGCCGCTTCCCCTTGAGACCCCTAACCCCGCGCCCGCTTGGCTGCCGCGCCGGCCAAGCTTGTTCGCCCAGCCTGGCGTGTCCTTCCCCCTCTCGCCGCCTGTGCTGGCGCTCTATCATGGCCTCGCCCTGGCCACGGCGGGCGGCGGCCGCCCTGCGTGGCCGCGCCGCTGCTCTCGCCGCGATCTGAATCATTTGATGAGCAGATTATACCTCATGACGGCAAAAACAGTGAGTCCTCTTTCCATTTCCTCAGCGCAAGGCAGCGAAAAGGGGCGGCCAGGGCCGCCCCTTTTCTGGCAGGTCGTCGATCCGGGAGCCTGCCAACAGCCCTGCCGGCACAGTGCGTTCCCCCCGGGAAAGCCCGAATCAGGGAACGGGGCCGGGCCCCCGTCCAGGTACCCGGCCCCGCGCGCAGAGGGGATTTAGCTGTCCGAACCGGTCAACCCGGTCCAGCTCTCCTGCCCATCTGTGTGGGTAAAGCTGTGTGCATTGGTAGCCTCTACAATGTCGTAATAGGCCCAGTTGCTGGGATCGTTGTCCGTGAAACGCACGGTGAGCTCCTGGCTGTCGATGTAGTTCCGGTCCGCCACCCGGCCCAACATCCGGTTGGCAATGGCCGTCACCTCTGCCCGGGTGATGGACGCTTCCGGATGGAAGGTTCCGTCGCCGTAGCCCTCCACCCAGCCGTACGCCACCGCGCCCAGCACCGCCTCATAGAACCAGTCGTTGGCGCTCACATCGGTGAAGATGTCCTCCCCCTGAGCCGAGCCGTTGGTGAAAGGCATAGCGATGGCGATGAACTCAGCCCGGGTGATGGGGGCATTCGGCTCAAAAATGCCATTGCCATAGCCCTGGATCATACCCAGGGAGGCCAAGGTCTGCACCGCTTCCGCATACCATTGGCCTGCGCTCACATCGCTGAAGGTGACGGTGATGGGCACGTCCTTGTCCCGCAGCAGGTTATAGAACATCTGGGCCACCTCCGCCCGGGTCATGTTGGCCCCGGGGACGAAGAGGTCTCCATAACCCTGCAGATAGGCAATGTGCGCGTCGGTGATGAGCCAGTCGGACACGCCTGTCTCGTCTGGATCAGCCAGCCCGGGAGTATCCTCGCCCGGATTGTCCTCACCAGGATCCTCCTCACCGGGATCGCTGGGGTCGCTGCCGGGATCGCCCCCCGGAGGGGATACCGTACCGCCGCCCGGAGGAGTCACCGGACCACTGGCAGCGGTAATGGTATAGGTCAAATCATAAGTGCCGGCGTAGGAACCTAGGATCGTCACGCGGACGGTATAGCTGCCCGGATCCACCATTGTGGTCTGTACTCCGGCCTGCTCATCCCAGTAGGTCACAGTGTAGTCTGTCCCCGCCATAAGTGTCTGGCCGTCGGCCACGACGGTTACCGTCGGGTTGTGGGGCTGGCCGGTGTCCTCGCCACTGGTGGGTGCCATGGTGATGGTGACGTTGCCCACCGTGATCACGCCATCGCCGTCGCTGTCCTCAATGTTGCCGTCGCCGTCCTCGTCCTTATCGGGGTTGCTGGGACCGGGATCAGGATCGATGCCCGACGAGGTGATGTCGAAGTACACCTGCCGGAATCCGCCCTGGGGAACCTGATCGATAACGTTTCCTTGGTTACTACTATCCCACAAGTCTGTGACAGGGACACTGTCAATCGTATTCTGATCGCCCGCCGTACCAGTCAGTTGAAAGTTCAACGTCACCTCCACGGCATCCTCGTACACCAGGCACACGTTCCAGACGGAGGGATTAAGGCCGCCTGATCCACTGTGATCAGACTGATGGTGACATAGCGGTAACCGTCCGCTATCCAGATCCGGTCGATGGGGATGGCATCTCCCCCGCCAGTGCTGGGCCGCGGCCTCGTCCAGCTCGCCGGCGGAAACAGTCCCATTGGAGACGATCGTGGTCTCCGTCATGGACATACCATCTGTCGCCGCTACCACCACCTGAACGGACTCGTTGACGGCGGCCTTGTAGTGGAGGTCAAGCCCCCCTGGCGACGTTGTCCGCCATGTCAGCATAGGTAAAGTCTCTGGAAACCGGGGGACTACGATTCCAGCATTGATCCATGCTCTGCGGCCTGCTTTCCCACACCCCGGAAGCCACTCAGCTCCTGTTAAGCGGCTTCACTTGTCATTGTGTATGCTTTTTCCTCTGATTGTAGTTGCCTGTCTTACAGCCGGGTCGGGTAAGGTCGGGACAGGCCAGTGGAACCTCCCTCCTTTCATCCAGCGTCCCGGCAGGGCATCCTCGGATGAGATGGTCTGCATGGATGCTGAGACATCCATGCCAAGGAGGGACACCCCTCCTTTCAGCTGGGATCACGTCACCCCCGCCGGAACTGGAGCATATGGATTTGATTGTTATCATATCATATTTCTTCTCATAATGCAAGCTTTGCCCCATTTTTATGGAATGGAAAAAGGGAGAGGGCGCCCCACCAGGCGCCCTCCCCTCTGCTGTGGGGCAGCTCACTCCTGCTCCCAGTTGTGCCAGACGTTCTGTACGTCATCGTTCTCCTCCAGCAAGTCGATGAGCTTTTCCATATTCTGCACATCCTTTGGGTCGGTGAGGGTCACGTCGTTCTGGGGAACCATCTCCACCTTGGCCGATAGGAAAGTGTAGCCCTTCTCCTCCATGGCGGCCAGCACCTTGGCAAAGTCCTCCGGCGCGGTGTAGACGGTGAAACACTCGGCCTGGGCCTGGAAGTCGGCCGCACCGCAGTCCAGCGCATCCATCATCACCGTGTCTTCCTCCAGGTCCTCCCGCTCAATGACCAGCACCCCCTTCTGGTCAAAGGACCAGGAGACACAGCCGGTGGCCCCCAGGTTACCGCCGTACTTATCAAAAAGATGGCGTACTTCGGATGCGGTGCGATTGCGGTTGTCGGTGAGGGCCTCCACGATGACGGCCACCCCACTGGGGCCGTACCCCTCGTAGGTGATGGCCTCGTAGTCGCTGGAGTTGCCCGAACCCAACGCCTTCTCAATGGTGCGCTTGATGTTGTCGTTGGGCATATTGGCCGCCCGGGCCTTGGCCACCACGGTGGCCAGGCGGGCGTTGTTATTGGGGTCCCCACTGCCGCCGGCCTTGACCGCTACGATGAGCTCCCGGGCCAGCTTGGTGAATATCTGCGAGCGCTTGGCGTCCGCCGCCCCTTTGGTCTTTTGGATGTTATGCCACTTGGAATGTCCTGACATTGCCTGATCGTTCCCTTCGTTTCTGGTGTTCTCTCAGATGGGGCAGAATCTGCGGGAACGATTATACCATAGCCCCCGGCCCATTGCAAGGGGGATGGATCACCGTCCCTTTTCAAGATGGGAAAAGCCAGCTTGTATAACAGCTTGTATAATTTTCTTCGGAAAGAAAGAGAAGATCAGATAAGAAAGGAAGATAAATTTGCAGGGGAAGAAGTGTAAACCGAGCAATACACAGGAGCTACGTTTTACTTGACATATTCTATGCAAGTGCATATAATATAATAGCGAAAAGTAGAAATATCTCAAATGTATCTCCGCTTACCGATAGCGGAGCTGAAACAAATAATCGGGTTCAAATGATTTGTTAAGGCTCTGCCTTTTGGCAGAGCCTTAACTTTTTAGCGACAGCGGTGCAGCATCAAATGGATCAAGGAACTTTTTTATTCATTCAAAGATGACTTTTTCACAAAGCATGATCCAAATGGAACCTTGACGAAAAATAAAGAAGGTGGGCATAATCGTCCTTGTTTTTATGTCTTTCCAGATAAAAAACAGCCAGATATATCTTGGTGTGTGCCCATTTCCTTTCAAATTGAAAAGTTCGAGAGGATTGTCCGGAGCAAAATTTCAAAGCAAATAGCAAGAGGGTATTTTTCAATCTCCCTTGAAATCACTACTTTCCTTGCAAGGGGGGCGGCTCACCCCTGCACCTGCGCCACAGGGACATACAGCTCCTCCCGCCGGGCTGCCCCCTGCTCCCAGAGTAGGGTCAGCAGCTGCTGGTCGCACTCCTGAGGCAGCGTCCGGCCCCGGGTGGCCAGGCGCAGCCCACCCAGCTCCGGCCGGCCATACAGACGCAGTACCCGGCCCTGAGCCCGCTCCCCCGGACCGAAGGATGCCGTCACGTCCGCCGGTCCCTCCGGTGGGGCTACCGGCAGACCATACTGCCGGTGGAGCCAGCGGGCATAGTCCTCCCCTTCCCCAGGCACATCGATGCGCAGGGTACGCACCAGGGGGCACAGCCGCTGGGCGGCCCGGCGCAGTTCAGGACACAGCCAGGGCGCGTGCAGGGTCACTCCCCCCTGAGGATGGGCTACCCCGTCCAGGCGCAGTCCCTCCAGCACCAGCACGTCGGCCACCGCCCGGTAAAAGGGGAGGGTGTCCACCGGGCGCAGCCGGGTCAGCCCGGAAAACCCCTCCGGCACCACCACCCGGCCCACGCCAAGTCCCCGCAGCTGCCGCTCCAGCCGGGCCAGCCGTCGGCCGGTCCGCCGCTGGGACAGACCAGGGGGCAGATACAGCACCCCCGTCATCAGGCTCAGCCCGGCCAGGTACTCCACCTGCACCCTGCCCCGCCCCTTTTCCCCCCTGGTTATGATCCGCCCTACCATTGTCCCACCTCCCTCCAGGCTATGAGGAGGACTTGGCAAAGATTCCGTTGCATTTCCCAGGGAAACTGGTATAATAGGGGCTACTATGCGGGGATAACACGCCCTTTCCCCAGTTGACTACCCCCCGCCGCCACATTCGGCACATGGAGGTTCTGATGGCCATTAAAATCACGTCTGACAGCACCTGCGACCTGTCCCAAGCGCTGCTGGAGCGCTATGACATCACCCTGGCTCCCCTGTACATCACCCAGGACGAGGCCACCCATCGCGACGGGGTGGACATCCATCCCCAGGACATTTTCGACCACGTAGCTGCCGGGGGAGGGCTGCCCACCACATCAGCGGTGAACATCGACGACTACCAAACCCTATTTTCCCAGTATGCCAGGAGCCACGAGGCGGTGATCCACTTCAATATCGGCCAGAACTTCTCCGCCTGCCACCAGAACGCGGTGCTGGCCGCCCAGGACTTTGACAACGTCCATGTGGTGGACAGCCGCAACCTGACCATGGGCCAGGGCCTGCTGGTCCTGGAGGCGGCCCAGGCCGCCCAGCGTGGAATGGCTGCCCCGGACATCGTGGCCATGGTGGAGGGCCTGCTGGACAAGGTGTCCACCACCTTTGTGGTGGACCGGCTGGACTACCTGGCCAAAGGGGGGCGCTGCTCCTCGGTGGTGGCCCTGGGAGCCAACCTGCTTAAGCTCAAGCCCTGCATCGTCCTATCCGACGGCCAGATGAGCGTGGGCAAAAAGTACCGGGGCAGCTTTGACAAGGTTTTGCTGGACTACGTCCGGGACCAGTTGGAGCCACGGGACTACCGCCCTGACCGGTGCGTCATCGTCAGCGCCGCCTGCCGGCCGGAGACAGTGGCGGCGGTGCGGGCCCTGGTGGAGGGGTATGGCTTCGGGGAGATCCTGGAGAGCCAGGCCGGCTGCACCATCTCCGCTCACTGCGGCCCCAACACCCTGGGGGTGCTGTTCCTGCGCCAGTGACCCTGCCACCACAGGAAACGGCCCGCCGCAATTTTTGCGGCGGGCCGTTTCGCCTCCCTATTCCACTTCCTCCAGCAGCAGCTCTATGGCCGCCTGGAGCTGGTTATCCTGCGCCTCTGACTGCTCCAGCTCCACATCTGGGACGATGCCCACTCCGATCAGGGAGTTGCCCTGCCCGGTGCAATAGGTGGCGGTGGACAGCCCCAGTCCGCCCCCGTTGCTCAAAGAGAAGGTAATCTGGGAATACCCCTTGCCCGAGGTACGCGCGCCCACCACCGGGGATCCCTGAAATTCCTTTAGTTCTGCGGCCAGCAGTTCTGCCGCGGAATAGGTGTTGGCATTGACCAGGGTGACCACGGGCAGCTCCACCCAGTCCGCGTCCGACTGATACACCGTTGCCGCCCCCCAGCGGGGGTTGTGCTGGAACACCGGCCCCTCGGGCAGCAAATAGTCCAGGATGGCCGTCAATTCGTTGATATACCCGCCGGGGTTGTCCCGCAGGTCAAGGATCAGCCCCCGCGCCCCCTGCTCCATCAGCGCCTCCACCTCCTCCCGGAAGCTGTCCGCCGCGCCGGAATAGAAGTTGGCCAGCTGAAGGTAGCCGATATCCCCATCCAGCAGCTCCCCTGCGGCGGAGGGGGTTTGTATCGTCGCTCGGGTGCAGGTCACCACGCGATGGGCCCCGTCCTGCCCCAGCAGGGTGAGCTCCACCTGGGTGCCCGCCTCCCCGGTGATCCGCTGGCTGCCTTGCTCCCGGGCCTCGCCGGCGATGGATTCCCCGTCCACCGCGGTGATCACGTCCCCAACTACCACGCCCGCCTGCTGGGCGGGGCCATTCGGGGTGATGGACACCACCAGCAGGCCCTCCTCCCGCTGCTGCGCGTCCACCGTCACACCGATGCCTACATAGTTGTTGGCCCGGCGCTGCTGAGTCTGGGCATAGTCCTCCCCATCCAGATAGTAGGACCAGCGGTCCCCCAGCCCCTCCACCAGGCCGTTCAGGGCCTGGTGGGCCGCCTCGTCCAGGTCGGCCTGAGGGTCTACAAAGGCAAAGCGGGCCAGCAGCCAGCCCTCCACCAGGGCGACCCCATTCCGCCCCAGCAGCAGGCACCAGCCGGCGGTGGACAGCACCAAAGTAAGTATCACCGCAATGAGGATTTTTCCCCAGCCGGGCAGCCGCAGCCGCCGGCCCTGCCGCTTCTTCACCAGTTGCTCGTCCATATCCTTGGCCTCCTTGGGTTGGATGATGTCCCGGCATCCTCCGGGATAGCTGAGAGGCGCAGGCCGCGGCCTGCGCCTCTCGTGGTGTCCGCGCCCTTTAGGCTCAGACACCCACTCCAGGACTCAACCGCCCTGGATGGGGTAGCCGCCCCAATAGAAGGTCATGCCGGGGTAGAGGGACAGGGAATCCCCCAGGCCGCTGCCGATGCGCAGCTCAAAGTGCAGATGGTTGCCGCTGGAGTCCCCGGTGGTGCCCACATAGCCGATCACCTGGCCCTTGCTCACCATCTCCCCCTCGGACACGGTGGGAAGGCTGTTCATGTGGGCGTACAGGGTGGAATAGCCGTTGCCGTGGTTGATGATGCAGTAGTTGCCGTAGGAGGCGTTGTATCGGGACACAGTGACCACACCGCTCTGGGCGGCCAGGATGGGCGTACCGCCGGGGGCAGGGATGTCATTGCCTCGGTGGTTGTCCGAATAGCCGTAGATGGGATGGATGCGGTAGCCAAAGCGAGAGGAGATGCTGTAGTAACCGGGCAGGGGCCAGGCATACACCCCGTCGTTGCTCTGGTTGGCCTGGGCGATCTGTTCGGCGTACTTCTTCTCTGCCTCTTCCAGCGCCGCAGCGATCTCCTCCTCGGCTGCCGCCAGCCGCTGAGCCTTGGCCGCCAACTCCGCCTGCGTCTCGGCGATACTGGCGTACAGCGCCTGGGCCTGCTGCCGCTGGACGGTGAGCTCCGCCTGCTGCTCCTCCAGCCCCGCCTGCACCAACGCCTGGGCGTCCCGGGAGGCCTGAAGCTCACTCCAGGCCTCGGCCAGCGCCGCCTGGGTTTGCTCCAGCTGAGTGATGATCCGCTCGCTGTAATCCATGATATCCAGGATCAACATGGCGCAGTCCAGCATCTCAGAGAAGCTGGACGCCTCGAAAAAGACGGCCAGATAGGAAACGGGCCCTGTCTCCTCCAGCCAGCGCACCTGGGCATAAAACTCCTGATACTGCTCCGCTTCCTGCTCCTCAAGTTGGGCGATTTCGCCCTCCTTTTCCGCAATCTGAGCGTCATACTCATCCAGCAGCAGCTGACTGGCGGCGATCTGCTCCTCGGTGAGCAGGATCTGGCTCTGGATCAGGTTCACCTGCTCCTCCGCCTGGGTCAGGTCGTCCTGGATGGCCTCCAGCTCGGCCTCCACGTTCTCCTTCTGCTGGCTGATGCTATTGAGCTGGTTTTCCAGATCGTCAATGTCGCTCTGAGTGATAGACGCCGACGCCAGTACCCCCAAGGCGGGGACCAGCACCGAGGCCAGCATAGCCAGAGCCAGCACGATCACGATCACACGCTGCGTTCTCTTGTTCATATGACGCCTCCTTTTCAAACCTGCAGGAACCTGCGGATGGCCAGTCCTGAACCGCACCCTCCAATGAGCGCCCCGGACATCAGGAAGATCCCCAGCACCGGCCATCCGATGGCGCCAAAGCGCAGCAGGGGAAACATCCCCATGGCCCCGTTGACCTCCACCATCCGGTAGACGGCGGTGTAGATGAGCCATTGGACCAGGAAGGCCACCAGCGCCCCGGCAAGGCCAAGCATCAGCCCCTCAAAGATAAAGGGCCAACGGACAAAGCTGTTGGTGGCCCCGCACATCTTCATGATGCCGATCTCCTCCCGGCGGGCAAAGGTGGCCAGCCGGATGGTGTTGGAGATGATGAACAGGGACACCGCCGCCAGGATGATCACCAGGACGGTGGCCAGGGCGGCGGCCACGTTGCGCACGGTGACAAAGCCCGCGGCCAGCTCACCCATGGCCCGGATGTTCACCACCCCAGGCAGGGCCTCCACCTCCGCCACCGTCTGGTCAAACTGCTCCAAGTCCTCCACGTGGATGGACAGCCGGTCCCGGAACACCTCGTCCGGGATCTGGGCATACAGCCCCTCGTTCGCGTACTCCCCCAGGTACTCCTCCTTGGCCTGTTCCCGGGTGATGAACTCCACAGAGAGCACGTTGTCCACCTGGCTCACTTGGGCCTGGAGCTGGGCAATCTGCTGATGGGTATAGGTCTCTTCGATGATGGCCAGAAACTCGTTGTCGTCCTCAGCCTGGCTGAGCATCTGCTCGGCGTTGATGGCCAGCAGGGCAAAGGAGCCCATGATGAGCAGACAGGCCACGATCATGCATACCGCGGCAAAGGACATCAGTCCATGGGCGAAGATACTGCCAAACCCTTCCCGAAGGAAGTAGCCCAGGTTAAACCGATTTTTCATACTGATAGTAGCCCCCCCGCTCGTCGCTGATCAGCGCACCGTCCTGGATGGCCACCACCCGTTTGGAGAAGCGGTTGACCAGCTCCTTCTCATGGGTGACCACCAGCATGGTGGTGCCCATGGAGTTGATACGCTCCAGCAGCGTCATGATCTCCAGGGAGCGCTGGGGGTCCAGGTTGCCGGTTGGCTCGTCGGCAATGATCATCTTGGGGTTGTTGATCAGCGCCCGTGCGATGGCCACTCGCTGCTGCTCACCGCCGCTCATCTGATTGGGGTAGGTCTCCGCCTTGTCCCCCAGTCCCACCAGGTCCAGCACATAGGGGATGCGCCGGCGCATCTCCCGGGGCGTGGCGCCGATGATGCGCATGACAAACTCCAGGTTCCCCCACACCGTTTTCTTCTCAATCAGCCGGAAGTCCTGGAAGATCACCCCCAGGGTGCGCCGCATATAGGGAACCTGCCAGCGGCGGATGTTGTTCAGGTTATAGCCGTTGACCATCACCCGCCCTGAGGTGGAGACCACCTCCGCCGTGATCAGTTTGATGATGGTGGATTTCCCAGATCCGGACGGTCCCACCAGAAAGGCAAACTCCCCATCGTCAATGCGCAGGTTGACGCCGTTCAGCGCCTTGGTGCCGTTGTCATACTCCTTGCATACATCCATGAGCCGGATCATGGAAGGCCCCCTTTGCAACCGTTTTGTCACTTATGCCGCCCTTCGCCGTTATCCTACATTATATCGGGTGATTCCCCGCGTGTCAACATAATCTCCCCTTATCTGGAAAATCCCCCAGCATCATTATGTCAACTCAATCCCCTTCCACCGGCGAAAAAGAAACAACTGATTACAAACCGGCGCCGCCGCGTCAAATGCGCGGCGGCGCCGTCAGGCGGTCACCTCAGGAGTCAATGCCCCGGGACACCAGATACTTCTTGACCATCAGAGCCACGTTGAAGGTGATGGCATCGTCAAACTCCCGCAGATCCAGGCCGGTGAGCTTCTTGATCTTCTCCAGCCGATAGACCAGGGTATTGCGGTGGACAAACAGCTTCCGAGCCGTCTCGGACACGTTCAGGTTGTTTTCAAAAAATTTGTTGATGGTAAACAGGGTCTCCTGGTCCAGGGCGTCGATGGGGTTTTTCTTAAAAACCTCCTGGAGGAACATCTCGCACAGGGTGGTGGGCAGCTGATAGATCAGCCGGCCGATGCCCAGGTTCTCATAGTTGATGATAGAGCGCTCGCTGTCAAACACCTTGCCCACGTCGATGGCCACCTGGGCCTCCTTATAGGCCCGGGCCAGGTCCCGGACATGGTTGACCACCGTGCCCACGCCCACCACCGTCTTCAGCCCCAGCTCCCGGTCCAGCGCCTCCTGAACAGCCTGGGCAATCTTCTGCACCTCCCGGGCGTCCGTCCCCTCCCCCAGCTGCTTGACCAGCGCCACATCCGTCTCGCTGATGGACAGCACATAGTCGCTTTGCCGGTCGGGGAACAGAGCGGAGATCACGTCCACAGCGGCCACATCTGGCGTGCCCAGCTGGCGGACCAGGATTACTGCCCGGGGGGCCTCAGAGACAAAGTGCAACTCCTTGGCCCGCACATAAATATCCCCCAACAGGATGTTGTCGCACAGGATATTCTTGACGAAGGTAGCCCGGTCGTGCTTCTCTTCATAGTACGTCTTAGCCCCATTTAGGGCAATGGCCGCCATGGAGCATATCAGTGTTGCCTGCTCATCCTGCCCCTTGGCAAAGGCAGCGTAGTCAAACTGGCCGTTCCAACCCGGCATGGCCTTAAACGTGTAACCATTGCTCACCACAGGCGCGTCCTGCTCAGCGGCCAGCAGCGCGGGCACATTGCCCCACTTCTCTCCGATGCAGGGCAGGTCATTGCAGGCCACCACGGTACCCTGCTCGTCGATAACTCCCACAGCCCGGTCAGAGCAGTCTTTCATCTGCAGCACGATACTCTGGAAAATCCGGCTGGACATCGTTCCATTTCCCCTTTCTTCCCGCACGGGCAGGGCCCGCCCTTCCGACGCGGGTGGACAAAGTTCCGGTAGGTTCATTATAGCCGCTTGTCTTGCCGATTTCAATAGTTTCTTTCAAATTTTTTGTGAATTTTGACAGAACTTTTGGTTCATTGCCCAAAAAGAGCCTGGATTTCCAGCTGGGTTAGTGCTCTCCAACCACCTTTCCCAAGCTCCTCGTCCAGGATGAGAGGGCCAAAGCCCACCCGCTTGAGATAGCGCACAGGCTTACCCAGGGCCAACATCATCCGCTTGACCTGGTGGTACTTGCCCTCTTGGAGGGTGAGGTAGCCCCGGCCGCCCCCCTCCAGCAGTTCCAGCCGCCCGGGCAGGCATGCCAGGCCATCGGGCAGGGCCAGCCCTGCCGCCACCGCCCGGCAGTCCCCCTCATCCAGCACCCCGTCCACCTCCACATAGTAGACCTTGTCCACATGGCTGCGGGGGGAGAGCAGCCGGTGGGCCAACGGCCCGTCGTTGGTCAGCAGGAGCAGCCCCTCCGTATCCTTGTCCAACCGGCCCACAGGGAACAGCCCCATGCGCCGGTAACGCTGGGGCAGCAGGTGGAGCACCGTCTCCTGCCCGGCGTCCCGGGTGGCTGAGATCAGGCCGGCAGGCTTGTACAGCATCAGGTAGACTGGGCCCGCCCCGCCGATGTCCGTCCCGTCCACCCGCACTGGCGCCTGCCCATCCACCTTTTGCTCTGGGGCCCGGCACACCTGGCCCGCCACCTCCACCCGGCCGGCGCGGATCAGCTGCCTGGCCTGCTTCCGGCTCCACCGGCCGGTGTCGGCCAGCCGCTTGTCCAGCCGCTGCATCCCCTCTCCTCCTTCCGTCCGGACAACCCATGGCGCCCCAAGTTTCTTCCTCCCCGGTAAACATATCTCCCGCCCCATCCACATAGGTATCACTATACCCCAACCAATTTGCGAAACGGAGTGGTGCGGCATGTTCATCCTGACGGCCAAGGTCCCGAAAAAGCGCCTGCTGGCCGGCGCCATCACGACCCTATGCTGCTGCTTGGCGGTCATCCTCGCCCTGGCCCTCACCCTGGGACAGCGGGCGGTGACCACGATGGCAGAGGTGTCTGGCATTCGGGACAACGATGACCGGGTGGCCTATCTCACCGGGCTGGGCTGGCAGGTCTCCTCCCAGCCCATCAGCACCGAGGAGCTGCTCATCCCCGAGACCTTTGACGAGAGCTATACCTCCTACCTGGCCTTGCAGACCGAGCAGGGCTTCGACCTCACCCAGTACTGCGGCAAGCGGGTGAAGCGCTATGTCTACCAAGTCACCAACCACCCCAGCGGGGAGCAGGGGGTGCAGGCCGCCCTGCTGATCTACCGCAACCGTGTGGTGGGCGGACAGGTGCAGTCGGCCAGCGGCAGCTTTGTCCACGGCCTGTCCATGCCCCAGTCCAGCCCAGCCCTCCAGTCTGGCACGCCCAGTGCCAGTCCTGCCCTGCCCAGCGCCTCCCCCGCTCCGGCCAGCGGCCAGCCCGCCAGCCCCACCGCCTGAAAAGCGGCCCCAGGCACATGCCTGGGGCCGCAGGTGTTTCCCCACTTAGGCCAGGGCCTTGCTGGATCGGTAGAGAAAGACCAGGAACAGCACTCCGCCTACGAGAGAGGCGATCGAGGTAACAAGCAAGACCGGGATCGCCAGCAGATTCAGCACCGGGATAAACATCAGAAGGTTGCAGGCCAAACTGATGACGGTGCACACCAGATTGATCATCCACACGGTGTGCCCCTGGCGCGCCAAATCGTTCCAGCCCAGACTTCCCACCAGCAGAGCGGTCGTAGAGCACACCAGATAGAGAATGACAAATCCCAGGATATTCGAAATGAGGTCAAACAGGTCCCCCATCCATGACTCTCCCCAGAAGCCGCCCAAGAAACTGACGATCAGGCTGATAATCCTCAGGGCAAACGCACCTGAATAGCCCTCATCATCCATCTTCGCTTGATACAATCCGATCAGATACACCACCTGGCCCACCAGCAGCAGGATGACTCCCACCAACAGCGGCGTGGTGAGCACACCCACAATCATCAAGATCTGGGCCAGGAACAGCTTGCCCAGTCCCCGGGCCGCTTCAGGATATCCACGCATGACTTCAGTCCTCCCCAATCAGAACCGTCCAGATTGTCCTCCTCCGCCATCCAGGGCAGTCGCCCCCTGGCCCAAGGCCTGGCTGGCCCGGTGGAGAAAGACCATGTACATCACCATACCCAGCAGCCCTGTCAGCAGGGTGAGGGCCGCCGCTGCCAGGATGGTCCTGGCCGGCAGCCCCTCCACCAGGAGCATCCCAGTCAGTGCCCCGGTGACGATGGTGCAGGCGATGTTCACCCCGCCGGTTCCTCGGCCAAAGCTAGTCAGCGTCCCCCGGCCCTCCAGCTTGACCGAGCGCGCTACCACCAGCAGAAGGATGGCCAGGTTGAGCAGGTTGAGCAGGTTGGACGCCACAGTGCTGACCAGGCGGGCGGGTTCCTCCTCCATCGCGCCCATGGCCAGGTTGACGGCCACAGTCCCAACCAAAGTGGCCACCGACAGGAGGAAGGCCACGCCATAATACCGGTCGTCCCGCCGGGCCTGATACAGCCCCATCAGATTGAGCACCAGCCCCGCCAGGGATGCCACACCCCCCAGTGTGGCATCCACCATGATCGAGATCAGTTGGGCCGCGGCGGAAAAAGCCTGCCCCAGCAGCACCTTATACAGCCCCTTGGCGGCTTCCGGATATGCCTTTATTCCCATACCCTCTCCCCCGTTAAACGCCTGGGCCGGCATCCCACGGCAGGGCCGCCGGCCAGTTTTTCTTGAGTGTACCACATCCTGCTCTGGAAGACAAGCCCCCCGCAAAAGCCCCCCGGCCATTTCGGCCGGAGGGCTTTCGTTGCTACACAGCACTCCCCTGCTGCTGCATTGATTTGCAGCGGCTCAATTCACACCGCCACGTTGTCCACAAAGCGCATCAGGATGACCGCCAGCTGGGCCCGGATGGCGCTGCCCTGGGGATTCACCTGGTTGTTGGACCCCTGGATCAGACCCGCGCCGTTGGCCCAGGACAGGGCGCCGGCAGACCAGCTGGACACGCTGCCCGCGTCGGCAAAGCCGGACAGGTCGCCGCTGGCCGTCACGTCATACCC
>DVJZ01000033.1 GCA_018716385.1 Candidatus Enterenecus merdae | reverse complement strand
AGATCTTCCAGGTCATCCGGGCCATCCAGTCCGGCGAGCGGGTGTACGCCGCCGTGGCCCCCGCCTTTGTGGGCCAGTTTGGGCCCAAGGTCACCCCCGGCAAGCTCCGGGCCGCCATGAAGCAGCTGGGCTTTGCCGACGTATTCGAGGTGGCCATCGGCGCCGACCTGTGCGCCACCCAGGAGGCAGAGGACTTCATCCGGGAGGTCCCCGATGAGCTGCCCTTCATGGGCACCTCCTGCTGCCCGGCCTGGTCTGTCATGGCCAAGAAGCTGTTCCCCGATCACGCCAACTGCATCTCCATGGCCCTGACCCCCATGACATTGACCGCCCGGCTGATCAAGCACCAGCACCCCAACGCCAAGGTGGTCTTTATCGGCCCCTGCGCGGCCAAGAAGCTGGAAGCCATGCGCAAGAGTGTGCGCAGCGAGGTGGATTTCGTGCTCACCTTTGAGGAGATGGCGGGCATCTTCGCCGCCAAGCACCTGGATCTGGAGACCATTGAGGAGGATCCCAACGGCGTCAACGACGCCTCTACCGACGGGCGCAACTTCGCCGTGTCCGGCGGCGTGGCCAAAGCAGTGCTGGGGGTGATCCAGTCCCGCTATCCCGGCACCGAAGTGAAGGTCGCCTCCGCAGAAGGGCTGCGGGAGTGCCGCAAGATGATGCAGGCGGCGGTGGCGGGCAAGTACCCCGGTTATCTGCTGGAGGGGATGGCCTGTCCTGGCGGCTGCGTGGCCGGCGCGGGCACTATGCAGCCCATCAAGAAGTCCCAGACAGCGGTCAACCTATACGCCAAGCAGGCCAACCACCAGGTGGCCAGCGATACCGAGCACATCAAGGAGCTGGACAAACTGGTGGACTGACCTTGCCCCCACCATACCATATCACAAAGGGAGCGCCCTCCAGAGGGCGCTCCCTTCCTTTCCTTCTCTCCCCATAGGGCAGACAGCGTTCATCGCTTGCTTCCGGTGAAGAACAGGGCCACACACCCCGGTCCGGTGTGGGCGCCGATGACGGGGCCGATGCTGTTGATGACGACCTCCTTCACCCCGTAGCGCCGCTTCACCTCGTCGGCTACGAACTGGGCGTCCTCCAGGCAGGCGCTGTGGCTGACGTACATGGTCTGCTGATCTGGTTGCGTCCCCAGCTCCCGCACCTTGTCCACCAGCTCCAGCAGGGATGCCTTGCGCCCCCGGGCCTTTGCCATGTTGATCAGGTGCCCGGCGTCATCCATGTGCATCACCGGTTTGATCTGCAGCATGGTGCCCACCAGGGCGGTGGCGGCGGACACCCGGCCCCCCCGCTTCAGGAAATTCAGGTCATTGACGGTGAACCAATGGCACTGGTGCAGCCGGTTGTCCAGCACCCAGGAGCGCACCTGATCCATATCCATGCCCTGCTGGCGCAGCCGGGCGGCTTGGGCCACCAGCATCCCCTGTCCCAGGGAAGCACACAGGGTGTCCACGGCATAGGCCCGACGCTGCCGATAGCGGTCGGCCAGCTCAGCCGCGGCCATCTGGAAGGAGTGGAAGGTGGCCGACAGCCCCGAGGAGAAGCCCAGCACCAGCACGTCCTTCCCCCCTTGCAGGATGGGCTCCAGGATGTCCATGGCCTGACCCACATTGACGGCGGTGGTGGTGGCCATCTCGCCGGCGGCCAGCCGGGCGTAGAACGCCTCAGGCTCCATCTCCCGGTTGTCCGGGTAGTTCCGGTAGGTCGTCTCCCCCAGGGTAAAGGCCAGGGGAACCACCTGCAGCTCCAGCTCCTCCACCAGCTTGGCCGGCAGGTCACAGGACGAATCGGTCACGATGACATAGTCGCGCATACACATACCTCCCGATACAGATCAAATTGGGTCAACGGGGTCCGGCGCCCCTGGGGTCGCCTTTTCTTTTTTCCCTTTCTTTTTCTCCTTCTCCCCGGTCAGCAGCCCCTCGTAGCCCGCCCGCTGGGCCATGATAGCCAGCACCCGCCGGCAGGCCAGGCCGTCTGCATAGCTGCGCAGGGCCAGGTCCAGCACCAGCTTGGGCAGGTCCTGGTCGGCGGTGTTCTCGTCCAGCCGCTGGGCGGCGGCGGACAGGGCCGCGTCCAGATAGGCCCAGAAGTACTCGTACTGGCGCTTGGAGTCTTGCCGCTCCCGGCCGATGGCGGTCAGCGCCCGCATCTCCCGCACCGACAGCACCTGCTTGAGGGCGCTGATAGCGGTGAGGTAGGCCAGGTGCTCCTGGCCGTATTTCTTGCCGTTTGCCCGGGAGAGCAAGCCGTCCTTGATATAGTTGTTGATCATGGCCGGGGTGAGGCCGTCCCCCTCCTCAAAGGAGATCATCTGCCGGGACAGGTAGGACACCACCTGATCCATATATAGGGGAATGTCGGGCAGTTCCTCCCAAGTGTCCGGCCGGTGCTGCTCCAGGCAGCGCTTGAGCTCTTGCAGCTGCTCCATCCGGGCTACCCTCCCAATCTTGTTTCTATTATACTATCACACGGTTCTCCAAACGTAAAGAGGAAACACAGCTCCAGATGGGAAAATAGAGTTGCAATCCGCCGCCGTTTCTGGTACAATGGCCATGCATTCCCGCTCCAGGGGCCGGTCGGGTCCTTGGGCCGGATAGAAAGAAGGAAAGGATTGATCTGTGAATGAAACTGTGGCGCAACTGGATGGGGGCCGCCCTTCTGGCGGCGCTGGTCCTGTCCATGGCAGGCTGCGGCTCCAGCGGCGGAGCAGGCGCTTCCCCCGGGCCAGAGAGCAGCAACCAGGCAGGCGGCTCCGTGACCGCCAATGAGGACTACTTCATATGGCAGGGCAACACCATCACCGGCTTGAGTGAGAGCGGCCTGCAGCAAGAGGAGCTGGTCGTCCCTGCCCGGTGTGAAGAGATCGGAGATTATGCCTTTACACGCTCACAGAGCCTGCGCCGGGTAAGCTTTGAAAGCGATCAGGATATTCAGCTTGGCTCTGCTTTCCAGGGCGTATCAACCGTAGAGTCTATCACGCTGCCCGCCCAGCTCACCAGCCTGGCCGACTGCACCTTTAGTCTCTGTTCCGCCCTGAAATCCATCGACATCCCCGCGGGGGTGACAGAGATCCAGGAGGATGGCTTTGAGTTCTGCGAGGCCCTGGAAGAGGTGAATTTCCTAGGGGATCATATCACCGCCATTCCTGAGGGCGCCTTTAACGGCTGCACCTCCCTCACCAGCATCAATCTGCCAGACTCCATCACCTTCATCGGGCCCCAGGCGTTCCAAAATTGTGAGTCGTTGACCTCCATCACCCTGCCGGAGGGCCTGAAAACCCTTGGCAGCATAGCCTTTACCGGTTGTAATCTCACCCAGATGGTCATCCCCGCAGGGATGGAGCTGGAGGTATACGACCCCGAAACCCTGCCCTTCTATAATTGTACCCACGACGATGGCATGACCGTCTATGTCACCGAGGGCTCCTGGGCCGATGAACACTTCAATGAGCTGTGGGGCTTTACCTCCATGACCAAAGCCTATTCCGCCGACTGACAAACAGCGCAGACGGGCGGGAAGCCATATGGCTTCCCGCCCGTCTTTTCCGCCTGACGCGGCGGCGTTTTACTTGTGGTCCACCCGGTACATGTGCTCGATCAGATCCAGCACCTTGCTGGAGTAGCCCATCTCATTGTCGTACCAGCTCACGACCTTCACAAAGGTGTCGGTCAGGGCAATGCCTGCCTTGGCGTCAAAGATGGAGGTGCGGGGATCGCCCAGGAAATCGCTGGACACCACGGCCTCATCGGTGTAGCCCAGGATGCCCTTCAGCTCACCCTCGCTGGCCTGCTTCATGGCCTGGCAGATCTCCTCATACTTGGCGGGCTTGGCCAGGTTGACGGTCAGGTCCACCACGGACACGTCCAGGGTGGGTACCCGCATGGACATGCCGGTGAGCTTGCCGTTCAGGGAGGGAATCACCTTGCCCACAGCCTTGGCCGCGCCGGTGGAGGAGGGGATGATGTTGCCCGAGGCCGCCCGGCCGCCCCGCCAGTCCTTCAGGGAGGGGCCGTCCACCGTCTTCTGGGTAGCGGTGGTGGAGTGCACCGTGGTCATCAGCCCATCGGTGATGCCAAACTTGTCGTTGAGCACCTTGGCGATGGGGGCCAGGCAGTTGGTGGTGCAGGAGGCGTTGGACACAAAGGTCATGTCAGGGGTGTAGGCATCCAGGTTGACGCCGCACACGAACATGGGGGTATCATCCTTGGAGGGGGCGGACATGACCACCTTCTTGGCCCCCGCGTCGATGTGGCCCTGGGCCTTCTCCTGGGTCAGGAACAGGCCGGTGGACTCCACCACATACTCCGCCCCCAACTTCCCCCAGGGAAGGTCAGAGGGGCTGCGCTCCGCGCAGACAGGGATCTGCTTGCCGTTGACCACAATGGCGCTGTCGGTGGAGGAGACCTCCCCTTTGAACTGGCCGTGCATGGTGTCATACTTCAGCATATAGGCCAGGTAGTCGGCGGGGCACAGATCATTGATGCCAACGATCTCAATGTCGGGGTGATTGACGCTGGCGCGGAAAACCATGCGGCCGATCCGGCCAAACCCGTTGATGCCCACTTTGATACTCATTGGAATTTCCTCCTTCAATCGTCTGAGTCTCCTTTGCTTCATACGGGTACAGTATACCCCATCCCGCCGGGAAAGTGAAGGGATGGGCAAAAATTTTTCCTCGCCAGGCGGGCCTTTACTGCTCCTGGGTCGTCAGCTGGATGTTCTGGGCGCTGGTGCGGAAGGTCTCCATCCAGTTCCCGCTGGCGTCGGTGTAGGTGATGGTATAGACTTTGTCGGCGTTGATGCACACGATCAACTGCTCCAGGGACACCCCGCTCAGCTCATAGGAGCAGGTGTACTGGTAGGCGGGGAAGTCGCACACCGGATCCCGGGTCAGGGAGTCCTCCGCGATGGTCACCTCCAGATCATAGGCGGACAGGAATCCCTCCTCCAGGGTCTCCCGGAGCATCTCCACCGTGATCTCCTCAAAGGAGGCGTCGTCCATGCCCGTCTTCTCTGCGACCGTCATGTTGATGTTCGAGCCGTCCTCGTTGATGTAGTAGAGCTCTACCCCCTCCATCTCCATCTCCTCAAAGCCCTCGGGGGCGTCGATGTCATAGCCGGTCACCACCCGGTTGTCCTGCGACGTACCCCCGCAGGCGGACAACGCGACGGTCATTCCCAATGCCAACAACAATGCCACTGCCTTTTTCATACTTCTCTTCTCCTTTTCTTTCCGCTTGATTGCCTCGGCCCGAGGGCAGGCCCCGGGCCCCGATCCAGACGCGGCCCGGCACAGCCCGGCCGCTCGTCCTGTCTCAGCATAGCAGACAGGACGGGGTTCTGTCAAGGCCATTCCTTGACCGCCGACGGGCCCCCAGCCATCCCAATGTCCCGGACTTGGACAAATTTTAAGGCCCGCGGCGCAACCGTTTCCCCTGTTGCAGGGTATTACAAAAGAAGGGAGGGAGAACTATGGGCGATCCGGACCGGAAAACACAGGCGGTGGAGCGCTGGGGCGACCTGGTGTGGCGGCTGGCGCTGGTGCGCACGGCCAATGTCAGCGACGCGGAAGACGTGTTCCAGGAGGTCTTTCTGCGCTATTTCCGTCAGGAGGATCGGGCTGCCTTTTTCCAGGACGAGCACCGCAAAGCATGGCTCATCCGCTGCACGGTCAACCGGGCAAAGAGCTTGCTCACCTCTCCCTGGCGGCGCCGGACGGTGCCCCTGGAGACCGCCGCCCAGATCGGGGTGGAGGACGAGTACCGCGAGGTGTACGGCGCGGTGCTGGCCCTGCCGGAAAAGTACCGGACGGTGATCCATCTGTTCTATTTCGAGGGCCTGAGCGTGGCGGAGATCGCCGCCGACCTGAACGCCACGGAGGGAACCATCAAGTCCCAGCTGTCCCGGGGCCGGGCCCTCCTGCGGGAAGCGTTAAAGGAGGAGATTCAACTGTGAATCGCTACCAAAAAGCCAATGAGGGCATCCATGTCCCGGAGTCGTTAAAGCGGCAAGTAATCCGCGCCACCCGTCCGGCCCGCCGGCGGCATCCCGCCTGGTGGGGCGCTGTCGCCGCGGGGCTGGTCCTGGCCATTGCCGTTGGGGCAGTGCTCTGGCCGGGGGGCAGCCCCCTGGCCGGACAATCCAGCCCAGCCGCATCCGCGCAGCCGGGCGGTCTGATGGCTCAGCCCCTGGGCGCCATCGTCCAGGCGGAGTATCCCCATCGGATGCCCTATCCTGATGTCGACCCCGTCACCGGGGAGGTGGATCAGGCCGCCTATGACAGCTGGTGGGCGGAAAACCAGGCCCGTCAGGCGCTGAGGGTGGGCAACGAGAGCATGGCGGACTACTACGCCGCCACCATGGCCCAGTTTTTGGGGGACAACGGGGGAGAAAACGCGGTCTATTCCCCCCTGAACCTCTACCTGGCCCTGGCCATGCTGGCGGAGACCACCGATGGGGACAGCCGGGCGCAGCTGCTGAACCTGCTGGGGGTGGACAGCATAGAGGCCCTGCGCGCCCAAGCCGCCAACCTGTGGAACGCCAACTACCGGGACGACGGGCAGACCACCAGTCTCCTGGCCAATTCCGTCTGGCTGGATAAAGGGCTTTCCTACAACCAGGATGCCCTGAATACCCTGGCGGACATCTACTACGCCTCCTCCTACCAGGGGGAGATGGGCTCGGATGCGCTGAACCAGGCCCTCCAGGACTGGCTCAACGAGCAGACCGGAGGCTTGCTGGAGGAGTACGCCCAAAACGTCAAGACAAGGCCGGAAACCCTGCTGGCCCTGGCCTCTACCATTTACTTTCAGGCCAGCTGGTCTGACGAGTTTGACAAGAGCGCCACCGCCCCCCGTACCTTCCACACCGCCGCCGGCGGAGACGTGGAGACAGACTTCATGAACCAGAGCGAGGTTGGCTCCTACTTCTGGGGGGAGGGCTTCTCCGCCGTGGCCAAGCCCTTCCGGAACGGCGGGGAGATGTGGCTCATCCTCCCGGACGAGGGAACCGCCCCGGAGGAACTGCTGGCGGGAAGCCAGCTCACCGAGTTTCTCATGGCAGGCTGGGAGTGGGAGAACCGGCAATCCTTCCAGGTCAACCTGTCCATGCCCAAGTTTGACGTGTCCGCCCAAACCGATCTGGTCCCCGGGCTAAAACAGCTGGGGGTCACCGACGTGTTTGACGCCGGCCGGGCCGACTTCACCCCCATGTTGGGGGAAGGCGCGGACGCCTATGTCAGTCAGGCCACCCAGGCCGCCCGGGTAAAGGTGGACGAGGAGGGCTGCCAGGCGGCAGCCTTCACCACAATCTATGCGGCCGAAGGAGCCCCTCTGGGGGATGAGATCGACTTTGTGCTGGACCGGCCCTTCCTGTTCGCCATCACCAGCCAGACGGGACAGCTTTTGTTCGTGGGCGTGGTGAACCAGGTGTAACGCCGAAGACACGCTTCGTTTTCTTCACGCCTGCGGGCGGTGACTCTGCAAGGCTTTCAAAAAACCAGCGCCCTGGAGGGCGCTGGTTTTTATGCTTTTTAGGGCATTTTCGACGATTCCCCCAGCACCGCGGCGCACCGGTCGCATAGCGCCCCACGGGGCAAGCCCCGTGGGGACCCCTTTTTTCCTCTGCTCGGCGCAAGTGAATTGCGCCTGCGCCAAGATTTTTGCCTGCGGCAAACATGCTTGTACGCGCTCTCGCGCGCCCCGCGCTGCGGGGCCCCGCCGAGCGATGCGAAACGGCCTACTCCCCCAGCACCGCGGCGCACCGGTCGCATAGCTCCATGTGGTGCCCAGAAGCGCCAATGTGCTCGTCATGGTTCCAGCAGCGGGGGCACTTGGGCGCTTGGGACGGCTTGACGGCAATGATGCAGGGCACCAGGCAGTCCTCCGCCCGCTCCCCCTCAATGGCCTGGGTGGTGACCGTGACCTTGGACACGATGCACAGCGTGGCCAGGTCGGCCCCGGCCAGGAAATCGGCATCCTTCTCCTCGGCTACGGAGATGGTCAGCTCGGTGTCCTGGGCCTTCTTGAACACCCCGGCGGCCCGGGCGTTCTCCAGGGCCTTGTTCACCGCGTCTCGCAGGGACACCAGCACACCCCAACGGTACAGCTCCTCGTCGGACAGGGCCAGCTCAGAGCGGTAGTCAGGGATGTCGTTGAACAGCACGCACGCTCCATCGTCCCCGGCGGCGTGGGGCATGGCCGCCCAGATCTCCTGGCTGGTGAAGGCCAGGATGGGAGCCAGCAGCCGGGTCATGCCGTCCAGAATGAGGAACAGGGCGGTCTGGGCGCTGGCCCGGCCCGCATCGTCCCCGCAGTACAGCCGGTCCTTGATGATGTCCAGGTAGAAATTGGACAGGTCGGTGACGCAGAAGTTGTAGACAGCCCGGTAGACGGCGTGGAACTCGTAGCGCTCATAGGCCTCCCGGCAGGTCTTGACCAGGTCGTTGAAGCTGGCCAGGGCAAAGCGGTCCAGCGCCTCCAGCTCGGCCACGGCCACGGGACGATCCGGGTCAAAGCCCGCCAGGTTGCCCAGCATATACCGGGCGGTATTGCGAATCTTCAGATAGGCCTGGCTGAGCTGCTTGAGGATTTCCGGGGAAATACGCATATCCTGGGTGTAGTCGGCGGAGGACACCCACAGCCGGAGCATATCCGCGCCGTAGTCCTTGATGACCTCGTCCGGGGAGACGGCGTTGCCCAGGGATTTGTGCATGGCCTTGCCCTCCCCATCTACCGTCCAGCCGTGGGTGATGATCTGCCGGTACGGGGCCGCCCCCTTGGCGGCGATGGCGGTGAGCATAGAGGACTGGAACCAGCCCCGGTACTGGTCGCCCCCCTCCAGGTACACGTCGGCGGGGAAGGCCAGCTCGTCCCGCTCGTCCAACACGGCGGCGTGGGTGGAGCCGGAGTCGAACCACACGTCCATGATGTCCCCTTCCTTGGAAAAGTGGGTGTGGCCGCAGTGGGGACAGGCCAGCCCCTCCGGGACCAGCTCGTCGGCGGTCTTTTCAAACCAGATGTTGGAGCCGTGCTGCCGGAACAGGTCGGACACCCGACGGATGGTCTCGGGGGTGACGATGTCCGAGCCGCACTGTTCGCAGTAGAAGATGGGGATGGGCACCCCCCACTTGCGCTGGCGGGAAATGCACCAGTCGTTGCGCTCGGAGATCATGGCGGTCATGCGCTCCTTGCCCCAGGCCGGGTGCCAGGCGATGTGGTCGCAGCTTTTCACCGCCGCGGCCTTGATGGCGTCCACCGAGCAGAACCACTGTTCGGTGGCCCGGTAGATGATGGGGTGCTTGCACCGCCAGCAGTGGGGATAGGCGTGGGTGATGTGCTCTTTGGCCAGCAGGAAACCGCCGGCCTCCAGGTCGGCCGTCACCTGGTCGTTGCCCTTGGCGTAGAACTGGCCGTTGTAGCGCTCGTCGGTCATCACGCCCTTGGCGTTGACCGGCACGCTCACACCCAGCTTGGTCTTGCCCGCCTCGTCATAGGCCCGGCAGATGTTGAAGTCGTCCGCGCCGAATCCGGGGGCGGTGTGGACGCAGCCGGTGCCCGCCTCCAGAGTGACGTGCTCGCCGCACAGGATCACCGAGTCCCGGTCAAAGAGGGGATGGCGGGCCGCCATCAGCTCAAACTCGCTGCCCTTCAGGGTGGCCAGCACGGTGCAGGCGGCGTAGTCCAGCCCCGCGGCCTTGCACACCTTTTCCGCCAGGCCCTGGGCCAGGATATACGCCTCGCCGTTGGGGGCTTGCAGCAGCACATAGTCAAAGTCGGGGTTGACGCAGATGGCCAGATTGCCCGGGATGGTCCAAGGGGTGGTAGTCCAGATCACGAAGAAGGTCTTGGACAGGTCTGCATAGCCGCCCAGCTTGCCCAGGTCGTCCCGGATGGGGAACTTGACGAACAGGGTGGTGCAGGGGTCGTCGGCGTATTCGATCTCCGCCTCGGCCAGGGCGGTCTGGTCGTGGGGGCACCAGTACACCGGCTTCATCCCCTTGTAGATATAGCCCTTTTCCGCCATCTTGCCGAAGATCTCGATCTGCTTGGCCTCAAACTCCGGCTTCAGGGTGAGATAGGGATTGTCCCAGTCGCCGATGACCCCCAGGCGCTGGAACTCGGCGCGCTGGATGTCCACAAAGTTCAGGGCAAACTCCTTGCACTTGTCCCGGAACTGGGCGTCGGTCAGCTCGTCCCGCTTGAGCTTCTTGTCCTTGAGGATGGCCGACTCGATGGGCAGGCCGTGGGTGTCCCAGCCGGGGACATAGGGGGCCTGGAAGCCGGTCATGTTCTTATAGCGCACGATGATGTCCTTCAGGATCTTGTTCAGGGCGGTGCCAATGTGGATGTGGCCGTTGGCGTAGGGGGGGCCGTCGTGGAGGATGAACTTGGGCTTGCCCTGGTTGCGCTCCATCAGCTTGCGGTAGGTCTCCACCTCCCACTTGCCGTTGAGCAGCTCGGGCTCCCGGCGGGGCAGCCCGGCCCGCATGGGAAAGTCGGTCTGGGGCAGGTGAATGGTCTGGTTGTAATCCATGGGTGGTTCTCCTTTTTCCTTGATCTTTTCATGGGACAGCCGGCCCATTTACGGCGGCCGTCATGGCTTTCAAGCTCGGCCCGTCAGTCCTGGAGGGTGTCCGCAATCACCTTCCGGCAGCTGCGGCACAGCATGGCCCGCACGGTGTTCTTATACAGCAGCTGCACGCCCTCCTGCAGGCCCACCTCCCCCTCGCCCAGGGCGGCCCCGGTCATGCTGCGCCCCTTCTGGGTCCACTTGATGGGCTGGCCGCCGGCGGCCAGAAAGCCTACCTCCAGCGCCCCGCCGCAGAAGGGACAGGTTTGATCGTCCATGCGTATGCGCTCCTTTCCCGCTCTCTGCTGCAAATACAAAGCGCCTTTGCCTCCCAAATGAGAGACAAAGGCGCGCTGACCTCTGCGGTACCACTCTCGTTGCCGCGCCAAGCGCGGCCCCTCCACTTGTCCTGTAACGGGAACGCCCGGCGGAGCCTACTGGGGCGTACGCCCGTTGGGTCCGCGGCTCACAGGGGATCTTCCCCGGGACCGTCCCGCCGCTCTTCCACCATTTGAGCAACTCTCTGAGGGAGGTGTGCCGGGTACTCGTCCTGCTCAACGCCAGCTCCCCGCCGGGGTGGGCGGGGGGCGTATTTCATTGCTGGAACCCTTTTATCTTATCCGCGGCGGGAGGATTTGTCAACCGTTTTTCCGGGAAAGCCGGGAAACGCCCCGCCGGAAGGCAGCTCCGGATCCGCCGCCCTACCCCGCCAAATAGTCGGATTCCTCGATGGTCCGGATGATATAGGCTACATCATCATACCGCGAGCCGTTGGAACTGGACCCCAAACTGCAGATCAGGAACTCCCGGCCATACTGCTCATAGAGCACCACCAAGTTATAATCATCGCCCAAAGATCCCGTTTTAATCCCCGTCACCCGTTGGTTATAATGTTCCGATGACACGTTGAGAAAGGCGTTGGTATTCCTCCACATCTGGGTGCTTCCATCCGGCAAAACCGCCGTATAGGTGCTCTGCGCCACGATATCCCGGAACCATTCGTACTCCAGCAGGCAGTCCACGACGGCGCTCAGGTCCGAAACCGTTGTCCGGGCATCTGCGTCAAAGCCACTCGGGTCGTATAAAACAGTGCCCTGATACCCGTTTTCCTGCAGATGCGCGTTCAGGCCATCCATAAACGCATGGACCCGCTCCTGTACCGTCCCCGACTGGGGGGAAAGGATGCCGCCGCAATAGTCCGCCACTACATAGGCCGCGTCATTCCCAGAGGGAACCAGCATGGCCGCCAACAGATTGCGCAGAAAATACTCCCTCGGCTCAATCCCCGCAACAGAAGAGCCGGGCTTTGTCAGCGCGATTGCCCCTGGGCACGCGGAAACAATGCTGTCCAGATCCGCAACGCTCGACGCATACTCCACCACGAACAGCTTGGCCAAACTGGCGGGCAGCTGCGGCTCCTCCGCCTTTTTGGAGATAAAAACCTCATCCCGCCCCCGGTCCACCACCAGCAGGGACTGTGCATGATAGAAGTCCTCGGTATAGGGCTCTTCCTGCACCATCTGGGATAGAAAGACACGGAGCGCATCCTTTTGCTCGCGGAAATTTTCCGGCCGCATGACCCATGGCACCAGCAGCGCACCGCACAGCACTACGCCGGAAACCATGGACAGGATCCCCCATATACGCTTTTTCCCGCTTTTGTGTCTGCGCTCCATGGCAATCCACCTCTCCTTCACTTGATCCGGGTTGGCACCCATTTCCCGGGAAAGTCAGTCCGCCGGAGACAGGCCCTACCCACCCCCGCCGCACCTAAGGCCATCACGGCACTGCGCCGGCACAGGCCGTCGCCAACCCCGGAGCAAAACCTCCGGCGGAAAGCCCTTTTCCCATCACCGCTTCGCCGCGGGAAGATCAGCCCTCAGCTCCGCCCTGGTGCACATCGGGAAAAGCCCCCCTTGGGCAGCATGGCGCAGAAGGCCAAGGGCAGGAAGGCCCCCCTCCTTACCGCCGCTGTGGGGGTCCGGGTCAATGGAGGCGCGCTGTCGTCTCCCCGCCAGCCCGGCGGGCCTGGAAGGCACACCAGCCAGCCCGCTCCAGCCGGCGGGTGACGGCAAGGCCGTTGTCCGCCAGGGCGGCGGCCACCTCGTCAGCCCGGGTGTCGATGATCCCCGAGGCCAAAAACACCCCCTCCGGGGCCAGGAAGCGTTCCACCACGGCGGACAGGGGGATGATGACGTCGGCCACGATGTTGGCCAGCACCACCTGGCTGCGTCCGGGCTCCAGCCGCTGGGCCAGCGCCCCGTCCCCCAGCACGTCCCCCGCGTACACCGTCAGCCGGTCCGGGCCGACGCCGTTCAGGGCCGCGTTCTCATAGGCCACATCCACCGCCTTGGGGTCGATGTCCACCCCGATGGCGTGCTCCGCCCCCAGGGCCAGGGCAGCGATGGCCAGCACGCCCGATCCGCATCCCAGATCCAGCACCTGGCCGCCAGGGATCAACGCCTGCTCCAGCAGCTCCAGGCACAGCTGGGTGGTGGCGTGGGCGCCGGTGCCGAAGGTGAGGCCGGGGTTGAGGTACAGCGGCGCCCGGCCATCGGGCACCGGCTGGCCCCGCATCCACTCGGGCACGATGTAGAGCCGGCGGCCCACCGGGATGGGCTGGTAGTGCTTCTGCCAGGAGGTGGCCCAGTCCTCCTCCCGCAGGGAGACGGTGTGAGGCTCGTACCCCTCCAGCCCAATCAGATAGGCCGCCATCTGCCGCCGGCCCTCCTCGCTGTCCGGCACATAGAACTTCACCCGGCTGGCCCCCTTCATATGGCGGGCCAGATCCTCGTCCACATAGTCCCAGTACTGCCGGTTCTGCTCCAGAAAGCGGAGGAACTCCCCCTCCTCCTCCACCGCCAGCCCGGCCATGCCGTTGGCGGTGAGCACGTCGCACACCCGCTCCAGCTCCCGGGCCGGGACCGCCAATGTGACCTCCAGCCACTGTTCGCTCATTGCGCTCTCTCCTTGCTCCCAATCATCGCGCTCACGCCTCCTTGACGCTCTTGATACTGTCCAGCCGGATGAGCAGTTCCCGCTCCTTCTTTTTCCCTTCGTCCGCCCGCACCAGAGCCCACTCCTCATCGGTGTCCAGTACCCGGCAGACCAGGCCGCTCATGTCCCAGCCGTCGCTGTACAAAGTGAGGGTGACGGTCTGGCCTGTCAGCTCTCCCAGGCGGCGGGACAGGTCTTTGCCCCCCACCGGCCGGATGCCGTTCTCCCGGAGCAGCCGCTCCAGCCGCCCCACCTTGCCCCACAGGAAGATCACCATGAGAAAGGCAAATACGCCGAAGAATTCCATCCCGTCCATCACGCATCCTCCTTTTCCTTCACAAAGGTGATGGAGTGGATGGAGGACACGGGAATGAGCAGGCTCTCCCGCTGGCCCTTTTTCTCCTTGACGAACTCCACGTTGGCCCAGGCCCCGTCAAACTCCCGGATGGCGCACCAGTCGCAGGCAGGCACTCTGTTTTCATTGCCGTAAAAAGACAGCCGCACCTTGCGCCCCACCGCCTGCTCCAGCAACCGGGTGACCAGGGCGGGGGAGGACGCTCCGGCGGCTGGGACAGGGGCCTCCTCCCCGTCCTGGAGCAGCCAGTCGCAGCTCACGCCCAAGAGCTTGCTCATGCGCACAATCTTGTCTGTCTCCGGATAGGCGGCGTCCGACTCCCAGCGGCTCACCGCCTGCCGGCTAACCCCCAACCGTTCCGCCAGCTGCTCCTGGGTCAGGTTGTTTTTCCGTCTGGCCTGGGCCAATTTACGCCCCATACTCATAGACATTCCTCTCCTCTCGCCTGTCAGGATGTCTTCAGCATATCAGCTTTGGCCCAAACCACCAGCCAGTTTTGGTTTCACAAGGTAACGTTTGGGTTGCCGTTCAGCCCCCCGTCCGGGCGGACAGCTCCCGAAGGGTCATCTGATAGGCCTCCTGCTCATGGGTCAGCACCGGCAGGGAATCGGGCAGCGGCCAGCCGTTGTGGGCAAAGATCCGGGTGAGCAGCAGCCGGGTAAAGGCCGGGTTCTTCACCAGCACCGGCCCGGTGAGATGGGTGGCAAACAGGTTGCCGGACACATAGCCCTCGCCGCCTCCCATCCCCTCGTTGCCCTCCCCCAGGGTGAGGCGGTCAAAGAGAGGACTGGTCACCCCGGCGGTGTGGGAGCACTTGTTCATAAAGCCCACCACCGGCTCGTCCCACAAGGAGGTGTAGGCAATCACATCCCCGGGGACCCGCCGGTCCGTCTCCTGGGTGGTAAACTCCGCCAGGCCCAGGCAGGGCCACACCTTGCCCGCCCGGTCGGTCACGCTCTGGCCCAGCAGCTCCATGGCGTTGCCGGTAAATAGCGCCGGCGCGCCCTGATCCAGCAGCTCCTTCAGGGCCGGGGCATGGGGCCCAAGGGCGGCGAGGGCCCACTTCTGGCCCCGCTCGGTGCCCGCCCCCATATAGACAAAGCCCACGCCGGAGAAATCCGGGACGTCGTCCAGCCCGGCCTGGCACACCGTGACGGCCACGCCCGCGGCCTCCAGATGCCGGCGGAGCACTGCCACATTGGCGTATTCTCCATATAGGGACATGCAGTCCGGATACAGATGCAGGATGATCAGTTCCATAGTCTCTCCCCCTCAATCCCGCTGGGTCAGATGGAGCAGCTTGTCCCGGTCTGAGAAGCAGGTGACCACATACAAGGGCAGGCCCCCCTCTTTTTTGAGTGCCTCCGCCGCCGCGGCGATGTCCGGCTGGATCACCAGCTTGTCCCGGGGCACCTGGGAGTAGTCCAGGCGCAGAGCCAGGTCACTGGCATATCGGCCGCACAGCCACACCCGCTCCACATGGGGGCAGGCCAGCCGGTCAAAGTCGATGTCCCACAGCCAGCTGGTTTCGCCGGTGAAGTATTTGCGGCTGACCGCGTCCACGATCACCATCACCTCACAGGGCTGACCCAGCCCCTCAAGGTATGCCAAGTTGGTATCGTAGGCCACCGAGTTCTCATGCTTGGAGGTGAGCAGGACGCCCTTGTGGTCGCCCAGCGCAAAGGTGACCATCCGGCCGTTTTGCAGCAGGTAGTTGTTGATGACCCCTGCCATCACCCCCTGCTCCACCCCGCACAGGGCGCACACCGACCAGGCAGCCAGGATGTTGTACACATTGTAGATGCTGCGAAAGGCCAGATCCAGTTCCACCTGGCCGTTGATGGTCAGCCGGCCCTGGGCCAGATCCAGCTGGGTGACGGCAAAGTCCGGCTGGGGCCGGTGATGGCCGCAGGCCTCGCAGCGGTAGTGCCCGATGTGGGCGTAGTGGTAGCAGGTATACGCCAGCTTGCCGCCGCACACCGGGCAGCGGGCCCCATCGTGATAGGTCCCCCGGTGCTCCTGGGCGCTCACCGAGCACTCCTCCAGGCCGAACCACTTCACCTTGGCCGGGTCGTGGCCCCGGGCGAAACAGGACACCAGGGGATCGTCGGCGTTGAGCACCAGGATCTCGTCCGGATAGATGGCGGGCTGGATGGACTCATATACCCACTGGGGATGGCCGTTGCGGGTGAGCTGATCCCGGTAGAGATTGGTGATCACGAAATGAGTGGGGTGGAACCACCGGAAGATGTGGCGGGCATAGCGTTCATCGCTCTCCAGCAGCAGCACCTCTCCCCGCACCCGGCCCCCCAAAGTACAGCGGGACAGGATCAGGGTGGCCACCCCCTCGATCTGGTTGGAACCCTCCTTGTTGTACACCACCTGCCGGCCGTCTGCGGCCAGGATGGCGGCAATCATCTCCACCGTGGAAGTCTTGCCATTGGAGCCGGTGACGGCGATGATACGGGCGGGCAGTTTCACCCGGCCCAGCACGTCGGGGCATACCTTCAGGGCAAACTGCCCGGGCAGGGAGCTGCCCCGGCCCAGCAGCTTGCCCGCCAGGCGCAACAATTTACAGGCCACAATGGCAAGAAATACGCGCATACTTCCCTCTCCTTATGGTTTTGCCGGTCCATGCCGGCAGAAGGGTTTGCACAGAGTCCCCTGGCGTCAGCCCCGGCCCAGATATATCATCCAACGCCGCCACATCCGCCGGGCTGTTTCCCCACGGCCCTCCGGCCCGTGGGGGCGCCCCTTTCTTCATCCTGCTCGGGCCAACTGAATTGGCCCTGCGCCCAGGCCTGGGCTGTGCCCAGCCCTGGTTCGGCGCTTCCACGCCGCCCCACTTCCGTGGGGTCCCCGGCGTCAGCCCCGGCCCAGATATATCATCAGTGCCGCCACATCCGCCGGGCTGACGCCGGAGGTCCGGCTGGCCTGGCCCAGGTTCAGCGGCCTGATCTGGTCAAGCTTCTGCCGGGCCTCCAGGCGCAGGCCCTGGATGGATTGGTAATCCATCTCCGGGGGCAGGGGACGGCCCTCCAGTTTACGCATCTCCTCCACCTGCCGGTTCTGCCGTTGGATGTAGCCCTGGTACTTCACTGAGATTTCCACCTGCCGGATCATTTCCCGGGAAAGGTCGGGCCGCTCCGGGTCAAAGGGAGCCAGGTCGTCATAGCCCACCCGGGGACGGCGCAACAGGTCGCCCAGGCGGGCGCCGTGGGGGCAGGGGGGCTCCCCCCGTTCCGCCAGCATGGCGTCCAGGGCGGGGGAGGGGGGCGCTCCGGCATGGTCCAAACGGTACGCCTCCCGTTCCACGGCGGCGTACTTCGCCTCCACCTGAGTCAGCCGCTCCCGGCTCACCAGCCCCACCCGGCAGCCGTGGGCGGTCAGCCGCTGGTCGGCGTTGTCCTGCCGGTGGATCAGCCGGTACTCCGTCCGGGAGGTCATCATCCGGTAGGGCTCGTTGGTGCCCTTGGTCACCAGGTCATCCAGCAGCACGCCGATGTACCCATCCCCCCGGGTGAGTACCAGGGGAGGCTCCCCCTTGAGCTTCAAGGCCGCGTTGATACCGGCGATCAGCCCCTGGGCGGCCGCCTCCTCGTAGCCGGAGGAACCGTTGAACTGCCCCGCCCCATACAGGCCGGGCACACCCTTGCACTCCAGGGTGGGCAGAAGCTGGGTGGGATCCACGCAGTCGTACTCGATGGCATAGGCCGGCCGGGTCATCTCCGCCCGCTCCAGCCCGGGAATGGTGTGGAGCAGCTCCACCTGCACCTGCTCGGGCAGGGAGGAGGACAGCCCCTGGAGATACAGCTCCTCGGTGTCCAGCCCCATGGGTTCCAGAAACAGCTGGTGCCGGGGCTTGTCCGGGAAGCGGACGATCTTGGTCTCAATGGAGGGGCAGTACCGGGGCCCAACCCCCTCGATGGTGCCGTCGTACAGAGGGGCGCGGTCCAGGTTGCGCCGGATCACCTCATGGGTGCGCTCATTGGTGTAGGTGAGGTAGCACACCGCCTGGTTTTCCGGAGGCTGCCCGGTGGAGAAGGAGAAGGGCTCCGCCTCCTGATCCCCCGGCTGAAGCTCCAGCTGGGAGAAGTCCACGCTGCGGCGGTTTATCCGGGGGGGCGTGCCCGTCTTGAACCGGCGCAGGGCCAGCCCCAATTTCTTCAAGCAGTCCGTCAAGGGCAGGGAGGCGGCCATGCCGTCGGGGCCGGAGTCCCGGATCACCTCGCCCACGATGGTGCGCCCGCCCAGATAGGTGCCGGTGGCCACGATGGCCGCACCCACCGCATAGGTGGCCCCCGTGGCGGTGCGCACCGCCGTCACCTGGCCGTGGGCGCCGGTGAGGATGTCCACCACCTCCCCCTGCTTGACCCACAGGTTGTCCTGACGCTCCAGGGTGTGCTTCATGATCTGCTGGTAGCGGCGACGGTCAGCCTGGGCCCGGAGGGACCACACTGCGGGGCCCTTGCCCCGGTTGAGCATCCGGTACTGGATGCAGGCCCGGTCGGCGGCCTTGGCCATCTCACCCCCCAGCGCGTCGATCTCCCGCACCAGGTGGCCCTTGCCCGTGCCCCCGATGGCCGGGTTGCAGGGCATGTTGCCCACCGCGTCCAGGTTGATGGTGAAGCACACCGTGCGCAGGCCCATCCGAGCGGCGGCCAGAGCAGCCTCAATGCCCGCGTGCCCGGCCCCGATCACCGCGATGTCAAATTGTCCCGCATCATAGTTCATGGCGCTCATTCGCGCTTTTCACTCCCAAAACCGGAATACTTCAATCCATTTTGTTATATTGTTCCTTATTATTACCTTTTGTATCTATTTCAGGCCGTTGCTTCACTGTCCTGAGCTGTTTAGGTGCTTTACAGGCAAACACCAACAAGGCGCAAAGTAGCGCCAGCACAATGTCCCGGAAGTTGAAGCTGCGAAAGACCGCCACATCGGACAGCAGGGCGGCGGCCACCGCCAGCGTCGACATCAGGTTGGGCAACCATCCCCGGCCAAAGGCATACCACACCGTATAGGCCGCAAGGGGAGACAGGCAGGCCACCGCTGTCCAGCCGCAGACAAACGCCATGCCCCAGACGCCGCCCATCCACTCCGCCGCCAGGTAATAGGCGGGGATCATAGCCACGAAAAAGGCAAAGGCATAGGCAGCCGCCCGGCCGGGGCTGCCGCTGAATCGGGCGATGAGCAGACCCAGCAGGATCCAGACGGGCAGCTCAGAGAACATATCCCCCAGCAGCTGGAGGTCGGAAAAGTCCGCCCATTTGGCCAGCACGCCCACAGCCGCTCCCGCCAGTAGCATCCCCAGCAGACAGCCGAATCGCCGCCCCAGGGGCGGGGCGGGCAGGGGCGCGCGGAACCGGTTCAGCCGGTTCATGCCCCGGCCTCCCGCGCCGTCAGCTCCAGCACCGCCAGGTCAGGCCGGTTAAATAGCCGGAATCCGGGGATGGGCACCGTGTTGTTGCCCAGCCCCCGGGAGACAAACAGCGTGCTGTCCTCCAGGGTGTACACCCCCGCCGTCCAGGTGGGAAAGAACTCCCGGTTGGTGCCCAGCAAGCCGTCGGTGAAGGGCAGCCGGACGATGCCGCCGTGGCCGTGGCCGGAGATCACCAGGTCGTAACCCGCCGCGGCATATTGGTCAAAGCGGTCATTGCGGTGGGCCAGCAGAAGGACACAGGACGCTTGGCCCTCTGCCCGGATCTCGGCGTAAAGCTCCTCCGGCGTTTTCTGGTCCGCATAGCCATTGGGGTCGTCCACCCCTGCCAGCACCAGGCTAGCCTCGTTCCGCTCCAGCACCGTATATTGGTTGGACAGCACCGTGACCCCGCACTCGGCCAGCACCCCCTTCAGCCGGGGCACGCTCCCCACCGCCCACTCATGGTTGCCGGTGACGTAATAGGTGGGGGCAATGGCCGCCAGCCCACGGGCCAGGGCAGGCACCATCTCCAACTGGCTCTCCCGGTCGATGAGGTCGCCGGTGACGGCGATCAGGTCGGGCTCCTGCCTGGCCACCAGCTCCAACAGATCCTGGCTGCCAGCCCCGTACTCATGGCCGTGCAGGTCGGAGATCTGCACGATGCGCAGCCCCTCAAACCCTACGGGGAGGCCGTATACCGGCACCTGGGTCACGGTGACCTGGATCCCCCACAGCTGCCATTGCAGCCAGAACCAGCCGGCCACCAGCAATACCAGCAGCGCCGCCACCCATCGCAGGGGATGGCGGCGCTTGTTCGCCCTGCCCCTTGTACTGGGGTCAGTCCTCGTCATGGCCGATATAATAGGGCCGCATCAAACTCTTGTGCTGGGTGGAGTCCTTCTGGCGGTTAGAGCGCAGGGGGGCCTCGATGGGACGGGGCCGGTCGTCCCGCCGGCGCTTGCGCTTTCTGGACAGGGAGGGGGGCAGCACTGACTGGGCCCCAGCCTTCCCTCCACCGGACCGGCCGGATTTGGACTGCCTGGTCTTTTCCTCCTGCCGGGCGGGCTGCTCCTTCCGGGCGGCCCGGCCCGGCTGCTTCTGCCCTTGGGCAGACGGCCGGCGGGAGGAGGCCAGCAGCCGGGCGGTGGCGTCCATGATTACGTCGGAGTCCAGGGGATTGGGCTTGTAAAAGTCGGTGGTAGGCATGGCCGGGTCCCGGGGCACGGTATCGGACAGCTTGCCCTGGCGCACCCCCCGGCCCGAGGGGCGCTCCCGCTCGGGCTGGGCTGTCGTCTCATCCAGGCGGGCGGACGGGGCCCCAGGCTGGGCCGCGGCGGCCCCGCTCCGCTTCCGGCGGCGGCTGCGCTTCGCCCCGCCCTCCGGGGCCTCCCCCTCCTGCTGAGGCATGGCGTCCTGCCCGGCCTGCCGGGCGCGGCGGCGCTCCTTGGCGGCGGCCCGGGCCTCGGCGTCCTCCGCGTTGATCGGGCGGCCCCGCTTATCCCGCTGGGGCGGGGCGAAGTTGGCCATGGGCCAGGGATGATCCTCCACCACCGGGATGGCCCGGCCCAACAGCTTCTCAACCCCTTTGAGCTCGTCCCGCTCGTCAAACTGGCAGAAGGAGATGGCGATGCCCTCATGCCCCGCCCGGCCGGTGCGGCCGATGCGGTGGACATAGGTCTCGGGCACGTCGGGCAGGTTGTAGTTGAACACGCAGGGCAGCTGCTCGATGTCAATGCCCCGGGCGGCGATGTCGGTGGCCACCAGCACCCGCACCCGGCCCGCCTTGAAGTCGTTCAGAGCCTGGACCCGGGCGGTCTGGCTCTTGTTGCCGTGGATGGCCGCGGCCCGGATGCCCTGCTTGTTCAGATCCTGGGCGATCCGGTTGGCCCCGTGCTTGGTGCGGGAGAACACCAGGGCGGAGGGGATGTTCTGCTCGTCTAGCAGGTGGGCCAGCAGCTTGGTCTTGTTGGCCTTGTCCACATAGTACAGGCTCTGCCGGATGACCTCCACCGGGGAGGACACCGGATCCACCTCCACCTTGGCGTAGTCGTGGAGCAGGCTGTTGACCAGGTCCATGACCTCGGGGGGCATGGTGGCGGAGAAGAAGAGGGTCTGCTTGCGGGTGGGCAGCAGCTTGATGATCCGGCGCACGTCGTGGATGAAGCCCATGTCCAGCATCCGGTCGGCCTCGTCCAGCACGAAGATCTCGATGTGGCCCAGGTCCAGCAGGCCCTGGCCGTGCAGGTCCAGCAGCCGGCCCGGGGTGGCCACCAGGACGTCCAGCCCCCGGTTGATCTTGTCCACCTGGGGCTGCTGGCCCACGCCGCCGAAGATGACGGCGCTGCGCAGGGACAGGTGCCTGCCGTAGGCCTCAAAACTGTCCTGGATCTGGATGGCCAGCTCCCGGGTGGGGGTGAGGATCAGCGCCCGGATGACCCGGGGGGTGGGGGCAGGGCCGTTGAGGCGCTGGAGGATGGGGGTGGCAAAGGCACAGGTCTTGCCGGTGCCCGTCTGGGCGCAGCCCAGCACGTCCCGCCCGGCCAGGGCGGGGGGGATGGCCCCCTGCTGAATGGGGGTAGGGTTGGTGTAGCCCTGCTCGTCCAGGGCCTTGGCAATGGGGTCGATGAGACCTAATGATCGAAAATCCATGATCTTGATTACGTCCTTCTTTTATAAGTGATGGTCGCGCATCTGCGCTGCCAGAGCCTGTTGAACTGCTTCCACCGTCTCCTCCAGGCTCTGGCCGTCGGCAGGCACGGTGAGATGGGCATACCGCCGGTACAGCGGTTCCCGGTATCGGTAGACGTCGGCGATGGTCTGGCCCGGCGCCATGGCGATGCCCCGGGTGGCCAGATTATGGATGCGCCCCTCCACCTCCCTCTGGGAGAGGGCGAGGTAGACCACCGTGCCCAGGCGCCGCAGGTGGACCATGGCCTGTTCCCGGCACACGCAGCTCCCCCCCGGAGCGATGACGGTGCGGCCGCAGGACAGGGACTGGATGGCCTGGCTCTCCGCGTCCAGGAACGCCTCCATCCCAAGCCGGTCCAGGACCTCCTGGAGCAGAGCGCCCTCCCGCTCCTGGATGACCAGGTCCACGTCCAAAAAGTCATAACCCATGGCTTTGGCCAGCACCACGCCCACGCTGCTCTTGCCCGCGCCGGGCATACCGATCAAAATGATATTGTCCACAATTTCCACACCCGATACACGGCGGTTCACCCCAACCGCACAGCGGTTTTCTGGGATGACGCCCATAAGATGACAGAGTATTATACCACGCCTGATCCCATTTGGCAATTTTATTTATCGGGCCCTGGGCCCCAAGTGCTCCCAACCGCTGCCAGGGCAGCTCCGCGGGCCCTGGCCGGCTGGCTGCCAGGGGCGGAGAGCGGATCCCCAGCCCGGCGGCCCGGCCCCAGCGCAATGCGCGATGGGAGACTTCAGCCACCGCTCTTGCGCTTTCCCTGATTTTGTGTTATGTTAAGTGAATCGAGAATAGAACCGGCCGGGGAGGTGAGGGCATGGCAGGGGAAAAGGTGGTGCTGGGGCTGTCCGGCGGGGTGGACTCCGCCGTGGCCGCCCTGCGCCTGCTCCAGGCCGGTTACGAGGTCACCGCCCTCTATCTGGACGTGGGACTGGGCGGGGCGGAAGCCGCATCGGAAAACGCCTGCCGCCTGGGCCTGGCATTCCAAGTGGCCCAGGTGGGCGACGAACTGGAGCGGCATGTCTGCCAGCCCTTTTACGAGGGGTATCTGGCCGGGCGCACCCCCATCCCCTGCGCCCAGTGCAACCCCACGGTGAAGTTCCCCGCCCTGCTGCGCCTGGCCGACCAGATGGGCGCCCAGTATGTGGCCACCGGCCACTACGCCCGGGTGGGACAGGGTCGGGACGGAGGGGCCGTGCTGCTGCGGGGTCCGGAGGGCAACGACCAGTCCTATATGCTGGCCCGCCTGGGGCGGGACACCCTGGCCCGCGCCCTCTTCCCCCTGGGGGGCACCCCAAAGACCGCCGTCCGGCGGGAGGCGGAGCTGGCGGGGCTGCCCAGCGCCCACCGCCCAGACTCCATGGAGATCTGCTTCATCCCCGACCAGGACTATGCCGCCTGGCTGGACCGCCGGGGGGGTACCCCGCCGCCGGGCAACTTCGTGGACCGGGCAGGCAATGTGCTGGGCACCCACAAGGGCTACCACCACTATACCCTAGGCCAGCGCCGGGGCCTGGGGGTGCCCTCCACCGGGCGGCTATTTGTCACCGCCATCCGGCCCGAGCGCAACGAGGTGGTGCTCTCCCACGGGGAGGGGCTGGAGGCCCAGGTGGTGGAGTGCGCTCAGCTCAACTGGCTGGGAGATACCCCGCTGGATGGGCCGCGGCCGGTGTCCGTCCGGCTGCGCCACTCCCGCGCCGCCCAGGCCGCCCAGCTCATCCCCCTGGAGGGGGACAGGGTGCGGCTGTGCATGGGCCGGCCCGCCCGGGCCCCCACGCCAGGGCAGCTGGCGGTGTTCTACGAGGACGATCTTGTGCTGGGAAGCGGGTGGATCCTTTGAACTTGACGCAGCTGCTGGGCCGCACCTGGGTGCTGGAGGGGGAGGAGCTCATCGGCCTGTACCGGCTGGACGGGGGGCGGTGCATCCTGCTGGACAGCGGGCAGCGCCATGAGCGGCAGGCCCTGGCCGCCGCCCTGGAGCAGGCGGGGCTCACCCCGGTGGGGGTGCTGTCCAGCCACATCCACATCGACCACAGCATCAACAACCGCTGGCTGCAGGATACCTACGGCTGCCGTGTGGCCGCCCCCGCCGGGGAGGTTCACCTGTGCCGCGGCGTCAACGCCCTGCGCCAGTACCAGTCCTGCTACTCCCCCGGCACCGTCGCTCGGGAGTACGGGGACATGGCCTGCCCCGTGGACTGCCCTGTCCCGGAGCAGGCGGACGCCTTTTCCTTCTGCGGGGTGGACTTCTCCATCCTGCACACCCCCGGCCACTCCCTGGACCACATCAGCGTGCTCACCCCCGACGGGGTGTGCTACACCGGCGACGGGGTGTTCTGCGGCCCCGGTTTGCGCTCCAAGCTACCCTATGCCTTGGACCTGAAGGGGATGCTGGACAGCACCCGCCGCCTGGAGCAGGTCCGCTGCGGGGCCTACCTCGTCCCTCACCGGGGGACGGGCCCCGGCACGGCGCTGGCCGATGCGGCCCGGGCCACCCGGGCGCTGATGCTGGAGCGGGCCGAGGGTATCCGCGCCCTGGTCACCCGGCCCATGACCTGGGGGGAACTGATGCAGGCGGTCAGCACCCACTTCGCCCTGCGCTCCAGCGACCCCATCCTGGCCGTCCGGATCGAGCGCAACTGCCGGCTTTTCACCCATTTCCTGCTGGACTTGGGCGCGCTGGCCCTCACCGCCCGGGACGGGCTGGGCTATCTGGCCCCCGGCCCCCGGAGCCAGAGCCTGGCCCAGCTGTATGAGGAGGGGCTGCCATGACCCCCAATGTGCTGGTGGTGTGCGGCCCCACCGCCACGGGCAAGACCGCCCTGGCCGTGGCCCTGGCCCAGCGGTTTCAGGGGGAGGTGGTCAGCGCCGACTCCATGCAGGTCTACCGGGGCATGGACATCGGCACCGCCAAGCCCACCGCCCAGGAGCGGGGAGGCGTCCCCCACCACATGATCGACGTGGCCGACCCGGGGGAGGACTACTCCGTGGCCCGCTATGTGGCCCAGGCCGTGCCCATCGTGGACGACATCCTCGCCCGGGGCAGGCTGCCCATCATCGCGGGTGGGACGGGGCTGTACATCGACCATCTGATCGCCGGGCGCCGCTTCGCCCCCTTCCCCGGGCAGGGCAGCCTGCGCCAGGACCTTCAGCGCCGGGCCAAGGAGGAGGGGCTGCCCACCCTGTGGGCCCAGCTGACCCAGGCCGACCCGGAGACGGCCGCACGGCTGCACCCCAACGACGCCAAGCGGATCATCCGGGCCCTGGAGGTCTACCTGGCCACCGGCAAGCCCCTGTCCCAGCACAACCGGGAGAGCCGGGCCCTGCCCAACCGCTACACCCCCCTCACCATCGCCCTGAGCTTTCGGGAGCGGCCCGCCCTGTGGGCCCGCATCGACCGCCGGGTGGACCAGATGATGGCCCGGGGGCTGGAGGGGGAGGTGCGCGGGCTGCTGGCCGCCGGGGTGTCCCCCCGGTGCACCGCCATGCAGGCCATCGGCTACAAGGAGCTGGCCGCCGCCATCCAGGACGGGCGGCCGGTGGAGGAAGGGGCGGAAGAGGTCAAGCTCCGCTCCCGGCAGTATGCCAAGCGGCAGCTCACCTGGTTTCGCCGGGCCCCACAGGCCCATTGGTTCCTCTGGGAGGAAGAGGCAGTTTTTTCCTCTGCCCTCGCGTTTTCGACAGAACTCATCCTGGACTCTGGCTTACAATAACCGCACTCCCGGAACTGTTTCCGGCAGATTTTCGCCGGGCCCTTTCCCCCCGGCCAACGAAAAAGGAGTGCACAGTTATGAGTTTCACCGCCGTTGCCGTGGGCCGTCAGCCCAATGTCCAGGACACCTTCCTCACCTGCGCCCGCCGCCAGGCCGCCCGGGTCACCCTGTTTCTGATGAACGGCTATCAGCTGCGGGGCGTCATCACCGCCTTTGACCCCTATGTGGTGGTGCTGATGTCAGACGGCAGGCAGCAGGTCATTTACAAACACGCCATCTCCACCATCGCCCCAGAGCACCCGGTGAACATGGATCAGCCGTAAGGTCCTGCCAGGGCCCTGGGCCGGGGAGGCGGGAATCGAGGTTTGCGCCATGAAAGAGAGCACCCTTGCCACCAAAATCATGATCGGGATCCTATGCCTTGGCGTGCTGGTCTACCTGGGCATCTACCTGCTGCGCGGCTTCCGGGAGGAGCTGACCACCACCGTGGCCTACACCGATGCGGTCAACCACGGCGTGGAAGCCACCGGTATCCTGATCCGGGAGGAACGGGTGCTGTCCGCGGCGGGAGAGCAGGTGGATCTGGTGCTCTCCGAGGGGGAAAAGGCCGCCGTTGGCGACACGGTGGCCCTGGTTTACTCCGACGCCTCCGCCCTGAGCACCCAGCAGGCCATCCAGACCCTGGACGCCGAGATCGAACAGCTGGAGTACGCCCAGTCCACCGGCACCCAGTTGGTGGACGTGACCCGGCTGGACCGGCAGGTGGTCAGCTCCATCCTCAACCTGCGGGTGCTGTCCGCCGCCGGCGACCTGTCCAACCTGGAGGATTCGGTGCTCAATCTGCGCACCGCGGTACTCCAGCGGGACTATGCCTACGGCGGCTCCGGCGAGATCCAGCAGCTCATTGCGGACAAGCAGGCCCAGCGGGACGCGCTCAGCCGCTCCCTCAGCCAGGTGGCCCAGACCATCTACGCGCCCGCCTCCGGCATCTTCTCCGGCCAGGTGGACGGGTACGAGGCCCTGGTCACCCCCCAGGGGTTGGACAGCCTGACCGCCCAGCAGCTGTCAGAGTGGCTGGAGCTGGACACTGCGGCCGCCACCGGCTCCATCGGCAAGCTGATCACCGACTCCACCTGGTACTTTGCCGCCCTGTTCCCCGACAGCGAGCAGCTGCACCTGGTGGAGGGGTCGGACTACATCCTCTCCTTCTCCGGGGACTTCTACGGCAGCGTGTCCATGGAGCTGGAGCGGCTGGAGGCCGACCAGGGCCAGACGCTGGCCATTTTCTCCGCCCGCTCCAACCTGTCCGACACCTCGCTGCTGCGGGTGCAGCGCGTGAGCCTGGTCACAGACACCGTGGAGGGCATCCGCATCCCCCGCCGGGCCCTGCGGGTGGAGACCCAGGAGGTGGAGCGGGAGGACGGCAGCGTGGGCCAGCGCAACCTCTACTTCGTGTATACCGTGGTGGGCCGCCAGGCCGAGCGCAAGCAGGTGGAGGTGATCTACACCGGGGACACGTTCTACCTGGTCCAGCCCGTGGACGAGACGGCCGCCGACCGGCTGCGTCCGGGGGACGAGATCATCCTGAGCTCCTCGGGGCTGTACGACGGAAAGGTGGTGCGGTGATGGACCTGATTGCCCAGCGGCTGGCTGCCGTCCGCGCCGGCATCGCCCAGGCCGCCCGGCGCTGCGGCCGAAATCCGGAGGAGATCACCCTGGTAGCCGCCACCAAGACTCAGACGGACGACACCATCCGGCAGGCCATCGCCGCGGGGATCACCGTGTGCGGGGAAAACCGGGTGCAGGAGTTCACCGCCCATCTGGCCGCCGGAGCCTACGACGGCGCCCAGGTCCACTTCATCGGCCAGCTCCAGACCAACAAGGTCAAGTTTGTGGTGGGCCGGGTGGAGCTGATCCACTCTGTGGGCTCGGAAAAGCTGCTGCTGGCCATCCAGCGCCAGGCGGAAAAGCTGGGCGTGGTGCAGCAGATCCTGCTGGAGGTCAACCTGGCTGGCGAGCAGAGCAAGGCCGGCCTGGCCCCTCAGCAGGCCCTTCCAATGGCCCGGCTGGCCGCCCAGCTGGCCAACGTGCGCCTGCGGGGGCTGATGTGCATCCCCCCGCCCGCCGCCGCCCCCGGCAAAAATCTGCCCTATTTTACAAATTTAGCCCGGTTAGCTGTTGACATAAGAAAGGAAATAGGAGATAATGGAGCAGATACGGTGTACTTGTCGATGGGGATGAGCGATGATTACCAAGATGCCGTGTGCGCCGGAGCCACCCATGTGCGCCTGGGCACCGCCTTGTTCGGCGCCCGCCCGTTCCCCCCAATTCAGGAAGGGAGTACTGACCAATGAGCTTTTTGGACGAAATCAAACGCCTTGCCCGCCCCTATGAGGACGAGGATGAGGATGTCTATGAGGAGGACTTTACCCCTGTGAATACCAGGGAGTCCGTCCGGGATCGGGATCGAGACCGGGAGAGGGATCGGGATTCCGAGCGGCGCAACAACAAGGTGGTCAACATCCACACCACCACCCAGCTCCAGGTGGTGCTGGTCAAGCCCGAGCGGTTTGAGAATGCCTCGGAGATCGCCGACCACCTGCGGGAGAAGCGCACCGTGGTGCTCAACCTGGAGCAGACGGACAAGACCATCGCCCGCCGCCTCATCGACTTCCTGTCCGGGGTGGCCTATGCCAACGAGGGGACCATCAAGAAGGTTGCCCTGGCCACGTACATCATCACCCCCTATAACGTGGAGATCCTGGGCGATCTCATCGACGAGCTGGAAAACAACGGTCTATACTTTTGAGTGAGGGGGGCGCTTGAACGATGCTGACACCGCAGGAAGTGGCCAGCCATGCCTTTCCCAAGGCGACGCTGGGCGGTTATCACATGGCCATGGTGGACGAGTTCCTCGACCAGCTCACTGAGGATTACACCGCCCTTTACAACGACAACGCCATCCTGAAGAACAAGCTGAAAGTGCTGTCTGAAACCATCGAGGAGTACCGGGCCACCGACAACGCCATGCGCAAGACCCTGCTGGCGGCCCAGCAGATGGCCGACTCCATCGTCAGTGAGGCGGAAAAGCGCAAGTCCCAGCTGGTGAAGGACGCCGAAGAGAACGCCGAGGCCCGCATCGCCGAGCTGGAGGCGGAGATTGCCGCCCAGGAGTACCGGCTCAAGCAAGCCCAAGAGTCCACGGCCGCCTATGTGCAGAAGCTGAAGAAAGCCCACCATGAGGAGCTGGACTTCCTGGCCAAGCTGGATCAGCTGGTCCCGCCCCAGGACGACAGGGGGCAGGCAGCCGACCCCGCCGCGGAGATCGAGGCGTCGGTATCCGCCGCCGTCCAGCCGCCCCAGCAGGCCGAACCCAATCGGGAGGAGCAAGCCGAGCCGGAACAGGCCGAAGACGCAGAGGATCTGGACTCCCCATCCGAGCTGGATCCGGATGCCACCCGCCGGTTTGAGGATCTCCAGTTCGGCAAGGACTATGAGATCCGCTAATCACCATTGGGCCAGCCTTGCCAAATAGGGGCCGGCCGGCAAGCGCTTATCAAGCAACCGCCCCGGAAGCCCAGTGGCTTCCGGGGCGGTTTTTCGTCTACCGAAGATCGGGCAATCAGCTGTTGCCCTGCTCCCCGCCGGCGGGGGGCTTGGGCTTGCGGTGGTGGGGGCGGTGACGGCGGCGCTTCCGCTCCCCCGACGGGGCTCCTTCAGCCGGGGCTGCCTGGGCCTGGGTCTTGTCCGTCTTGGACGGGGCCTGCCGCTGCTTAGGCTGGGCCTGGGTAGCGTTTCCAGACTGCTGCTGGCCCTGCCCCTCCCGCTTGCCGCCCCGCCGGCGGCGGCTGCCTGAACGGCTTCCGCCGGCCTGGGAGGAAGCGCCCTGCCCGCCCTGCTGATCCAGGTACTGGTCCAGCAGCTCAGACAGGTTGCGCGCCCCGCCCAGGGCAGCCTGGCCCTCACCCTCCGGGGGGATGTACCGCAGCTTCTCCAGCTCCGCCTTGGGCGGGGCCACATAATCCTCCGGCCGCTTGCCCTTGCCATTTCGCACCACCCGGATCTCGCTGACCCGATAGCTCTTGGGCTGCTCGGAGGAGTCCTCCAGGCGCACCTTCACCCGCTCCTTGAGCAGGTCCACCGACACCACGTTGCCCACCCCATCAGGGCACTCCACAAAGGACTCCTGCTTGGGACAGCGCTTCACCGCATCCTCATAGGCATTCTGCTCATACTTTAAGCAGCACATCAGCCGCCCGCAGGTGCCCGAGATCTTAGTGGGGTTGAGGGAGAGGTTTTGGACCTTGGCCATCTTGATAGATACCGGCTGGAACTCGTCCAAAAACTGGGCGCAGCAGAAGGGCTTGCCGCAGATGCCCAGGCCGCCCAGCATCCTCGCCTCATCCCGCACACCGATCTGACGCAGCTCAATGCGGGTCCGGAACCTCCCGGCCAGGTCCTTCACCAGGGCGCGGAAGTCCACCCGCCCTTCGGCGGTGAAGAAAAAGATGATCTTGGAGCCGTCAAAGCTGTACTCGGCCTGCACCAACTTCATCTCCAAGCCATGGCGCTCGATGAGCTTTTGGCAGATGCCCAGTGCCTCCTTCTCCTTGCGCCGGTTCTCGGCGATCTGCCGCTCGTCCTGTTGCGTGGCCAGGCGCACCACCGGACGCAGGGGCTGCATCACCGCCTCGTCGTTGACAAAGCCGTTGGGCCGCACGCAGGTGCCGTACTCCAGGCCCTTACCTGTCTCCACAATCACGCTCTGACCGTTGCCCACCCGCAGGCCCATGGGGTCAAAATAGTACTGTTTTCCGCCCGCCTTGAAGCGGACGCCGATGATTTCTGTCATGTGAGGGTTTCCTCCGTATTCTGATCGCTGGTCGCGCTTTGAAAAAGGGGATCAGCCAAACAGCCGCGCTGCCAGGGCGCCCAGCAGGTGTCCGCCGCCAGGGTGGTAGACCCCGCTGTCCCGGCACTGCTTGAGCGCGCGCACCACCGCCGCCGCCCGCCGTGGGGTGATCGCCAGGGCCTGGGCCGCCTGCCCCTCGGCCACCGCCAGCAGGTCCAGCAGCTGCCCGCCGCTGAGCTTCTCCTGCTCCAGGGCGGCCAGCCCCTCGGCCACCGCCAGCTCGTCCCCCTCCAGCAGCAGCTGGGCCAGCCGCGCCCCCTTCTGGAGCTGCTGGGGATCGGCCGGCTCTTCCTCTGGGGGCAGGGTGAGCTGCTCGCACCGGGACCGGATGGTGTCCAACAGCAGGCCTGGCTGGCCGGACAGCAGCAGGAAAGCTGCGTAGGCCGGCCCCTCCTCCAAGCTCTTGAGCAGGGCGCTCTGGGCCGGGGGGTTGAGCGCGTCGGCCGGGTCGATGAGATAGACCTTCCGCCGCCCCTCATTGGGGCGTACATATAGGTCCGCCCGCAGGGCACGGGCCTGGTCCACACCGATCTCCCGCTTGCCCTCCTCCGGGGTCAGCCGGATCAGGTCGGGGTGGACGCCCGCCGCCGCCTTCCGGCAGGGCAGGCACACCCCGCAGGGAGGGCGCTCCCCTTGGCACAGGTAAGCCTGGGCCAGGCGCAGGGCATAGGCCCCGCGGCTGGCCTGGCTGCCCCCCGTGACCAGATAGGCGTGGGAGAGGGTCTGGGGCAGCGGGTTCACAGGCGCTCGAACCGGTCCACGTCCACCACGAAAATGGTGGCCCCGCCCACCCGCACTTCCACCGGCATGGTGGGGATGTAACTGTAACTCATCTCTGTGGTGGTGGGAATCATCTGCTTGCGGCTGTGGGAATACTCCCGGATCACGTCAATGGCCGTTTGCACCTTGTCCTCCTCTACCCCCACCAGCAGCGTCACGTTGCCCGCCAGCAGGAATCCCCCCGTGGTGGACAGCCGGGTGGAGGAGAAGCCGTTTCTGGACAGGTTTTGCACCACCGCGTTGGCGTCGTCATGATTGACAATGGCAATGAGCAGTTTCATCTTGATCCCCCTTTTGCGTTTCAGTTGGACACAACCTCTACCGTTGTGTCAGGCCGGCGAAAAAGGTTTCGCTTTTTCCTCCGGAATTCTTGCGGCCCGCTTCATCGCACTCCCTCCGCTCGCACGTTTGCGGGCCGAGTGGTGTTTTCGTCCATGTACATGCCTCAGCCGAAAACCGATTCCATCTCTTCCGCACCCTGCGCCGGGGGGCGCGAACTCTGCGCAGCCTTCTGGGCAACCTATGACACAACCTCTACCATTGTGTCACTTCTATTATATCCTATTTCCCTCAAATAGACCAGATGTTTTTTCTCCAGAAGCTCTCCAGGGGCCACCACCGGCACCCCAGGGGGATAGGGGGCCAGTTGCCCGGCGCTGACCTGTCCTTCCCCCTGGCTCAAGGGCAGGGTCTTCCGGGGGGCAAACAGGGCCTGCCGGGGGGTGAGCACCTGCTGGGGCGGGGCTGGCGGGGCAGGGCAGGGGTAGGGCTCCGCCCCCTGGTCCACCAGCTTCTCCAGCACCCGTTCCAGCCGGGCCAACCGCCGGGGCCCGTCGGCGCAGGTGAGCAGGAACACCACATGGCCCCGGTCGGCCATCTCGGGAAAGATCCCAGCCGCCCGCAGCCGCCGGGCCAGGGCAAAGCCATCGGCACAGGCCAAGGTCAACCGGGTTGGATCCAACGCCACGCTTTCGGGCCGCAAGGCGGGGAATCGGCTGCGCAGCCGGGCGGTGCGCCGGGCGGTGTACCCATACCGGCGGGCCCCCTCCCGCTCCATGTAGGCCCGGGCCGCGTCCAGCCCCGCCAAAAGCAGGTAAGAAGGCGAGGAGGAGCCGTACACCGATCCCATCCCCCGCAGCTGCGCCAGGGTCAGGCCGTTGGCAAACAGCAGGGCGCTCTGCCCCAGGGCGGGCAGGGTCTTATGGGCGGACATGACCACCACATCCGCCGCCTGGTAGCCCTCATAGCCTAGGAAAGGCAGGTGGGCGCCGTGGGCGCCGTCCACCATCAGGCGGGCGCCATGGGCATGGCACACCTTGGCGATGGCGGGCAAATCCGACAACACACCGTAATAAGTCGGGGATGTAATACAAACGGTCTTGATTTCCGGGTGATTTTGGAGGGTTTCCGCCACCCCCTCCGGCTGAATGGGCCCAGCCACTCCCTCCCGCTCCAGCCAGGGGCGGAGCAAGTAGTGGGGGTTGAGATCCAGCAGGGCCAGGGCATGGTAAGCGGAACGGTGGCTGCCCCGGTCCAGGGCTACGGCGCTGCCCGCCCCCGCCAGCAGGGCCAGGCCAGTGTGCACCCCCTGGGTGGACCCCCCGGTGAGGAATAGGCAGCTGTCAAAGCCAAATCGCCGGGCCCACATGATCTCCGCCGCCTCGATGTCGTCCCCGCCGGGGCCGAACAGGTCGCCGGTGCACCCGGTCTCGGTGAAGTCCAGGGCCACCTCTCCCAGGCGTGCAGGGGAGAGCACCCCGTGGTGGCCAGGCATGTCAAAGCGCAGCGGCCGCCGGGCGGCCAGGCGCTTCAGGCTGTCATACAGCGGGGCAGCGGGACGGCCTCCCATCCCTTTTCCACCTTTCCGTTCCATGGGGCATCCCTCCTGTCAGCTTGGGGCAGGCCGCCCCGCCTTGAAATTCCACAAGAAGAGGCCGCCCTGCCGCTGCCGGCGGGACGGCCTCAGTTCACTCACATTTGGCTGGGATCATAGGCCACCACCGTGCGGCGGTTGGGCTCTGCCCCGGTGGAATAGGTGTTCACGCCGGGAAAGTCCTGGAGAGCGGTGTGGATGATGTGCCGCTCATAGGCGTTCATGGGTTCCAGGGTCATGTTGCGGCGGAACTTCACCGCCTTCTGGGCGGTCTTGCGGGCCAGCCGCTCCAGCGACTCGGCCCGGCGGGCCCGATAGCCCTCCGCGTCCACATGGATGCGGAAGCGGCGGTTCCTGCCCCGGTTGACCACATAGCCGGTGAGCTGCTGGATGGCGTCCAGGGTCTCTCCCCGGTGGCCAATGAGCGCACCCAGGTTCTCCCCTTCCAGCACCACTTGATAGCTGTCCTCCCCCCGGGTGACCAAGGGGGTGGCCTGCACCCCCATGTGGGCGAACAGGCCGGTCTGAAAGCGCACAATGGCCTGGGCGATCTCATCCTCCTGCCCCGGCTGCTCCGGTGCTGGGACGGGACAGGCGTCCTGATCTTGGGCCGGGCTGGCTGCGGGGCAGGCCGAGACAGG
>DVJZ01000032.1 GCA_018716385.1 Candidatus Enterenecus merdae | reverse complement strand
TGATTTGAATGATATACTCTATTTTGAAGGTTCTTCTTATCGGATGGTTCGACTACACACCATCGATGGCAGGATAATAGAGTTTCGAGGAAAACTGCTGGATATAGAAGAAAGTCTCAGTACAAAAGGCTTTCTACGAATTCAGAACAGTTTTATTGTTAATATGCATCATTTGCTACAAATTAAGAGTTATAAAGCCTATATGAAAGACGGAACCACACTTAAAACTGCAGAGCGAAATTATGCCAAGATATGTGAGCATTTTTTAATTTGGAAGGGACAGCAATTATGAATGAATTCTTAATTGTTTTCCATATGGGAATGCTGATGATCGAATTCTTTGCATTCCTCCTCCTGTCTTGTACTTTTTTCCAATTTCGTCTTTCTCTCCCCAAAATAATTGCAGTCTGCATGATCGCATATTTACTGAATTGTGGGGCATTGATTTATTTGAGCCAAGATATACTTTTCAAGCTGGTACTGGGCTATTTTCTGTTCTCGCTGCTTGCAGGAATCCTATACTCAGCACCTATTCTTCACTGTATTGTTTTATCCGTTCTCTTTTTTTCCCTAATCAATGTTCTTGACAGTCTCTTGGCCTTTTTGTTTTCCTCATTATTTCATCAGAATTTTTCCGCTATGATAACCAATCCGTTTTCATCATCCTATCTGCAGACATACTCAGCAAAAACAATCGAATTAACTATTGCTGCATTCATACATGCATGGGGGCGGCAACGCTTTTATAAGAGACAGCCCTCCATACTAAACTTTGTAAAACTTACGCTATTTCCCACGTTGTCTCTTATCTGTACAGTTACTTTGCTCAGCAAATTTTCTGCATACCCGCAGAGTCCTCTACAATTGCTTTTTTGTATTATTGCATTACTCATTTCATACATAGTCAGTATTCTTCTTCTCACTCAGTTCGAGTTACAGCAACAAGCCGTTCTTGACAGCAGGATTTTACAAAGAGAGCTCAAATTGGCGCACGATAACGTTGCTGAGCTCTTAGCTTCCTATCACAAAGAACGAAAGCTTTCGCATGATTTTCAAAATGAATTGGCGGTCATCCAAGGACTACTTAAGCAGGAGCAAGCCAGTGAAGTCGTTCAGAACTATATTGATCAGCTCATGAAACGCAAGTACACACTTGCCTTGGCCGTGTCTACCCACCGCCCTGTCGCAGACGTACTTCTAAATCAAAAGTACACATCTGCCAAGGAAAAAGAAATTCAATTTCAAGTACAGTTAGATGATTTATCTGCTTTTCCCTTGCCAGATGATGCGTTGGTCATAGTCCTCTCAAATTTGCTCGGCAATGCACTTGAAGCGTGCGAAAAAATTAACAATCCATCTGATCGGTTCATCTTAGTTAAGGCCAAAGTAGACGTCAACGAAAGCATACTGTATATTGAAAATTCAGTGAGCAATCCAGTTCAAATTTTAAATGGCAAGATCGCAACGAGCAAAAGGGACAAACTGCAACATGGGTATGGCCTCCAAAATGTTTCATCAATTATAAAATCATTTGGTGGCGTTTTTGCCATACATTGTGAAGGCCAGAAATTCGTGTTCGTAGCTTCCTTTATGAACAAATAGTATCAGTCGAATAACGTCCGCCGATTGGAAATAGTGTTTGCTGGATCAGTCCGTGGGGAACATTTTCACTTCTCTGCTTCAAAAAGCCAGAGTATCAGTACGCCTCCCACTTTGCCAGACCTCAAAGTGAAGATAGTTGCCGGTGGAGCTCTCGGTGGTGCCGACATAGCCGATTACCTTGCTCTGCTTGGCCTCCTATCCCGTCACGGCACAGATGGCGAAGCAGTGGGCACACAGGCTTTCATAAACTTTCTACCGAACTCTAGCGTATTTTACAGGATATAGGGTTCATAAGAATAGGTAGTGATACCCGCTGGAAGAGAAAAGTGCCGGGTTTTGACAGCGTAGTAGCCATAATCGATGCCAGTGTCCATGCCTTTTTGCGCCTGCTTTCTTTGGCTGTTGCGGAAAACTTGTCTTCCTGCTTGTTAAGGCATATCTCGTTCTTTCCCATCTGGTAAGCAGCTTGTGAGGAGAGTGTGGGGGGCGGAAACTTGAAAAACTCCCCGGCCTGCCAGCCGGAGAGCTTCTAAAAAAGGGCGCACCATCCCCTTATATTTTGAGGGCTTGATTTTGGCCCATTGGGGCTTTCGTCAATCAATCTGTTTATCCGGTGTAAGCTTTTACATATCTGACAACGAGGGAAAAGACCAAAAACGCAGAAAAGCGGGGCCTCCGGCCTGAAAAATCAGACGGAAACCCCGCTCCATCTCGTACAAAGCCTTAATTTTTCCCATTTAGCGGAAAAGACATCTGTGGAAAATCACTTTGGATTTTGGGCTCTAAAAAACCCGCAAACCCGCATGAATACGAAAAAATGGGATGAACATCTAAAGTGTTCATCCCATATGGTTGCGGGGGCAGGATTTGAACCTGCGACCTTCGGGTTATGAGCCCGACGAGCTACCAAACTGCTCCACCCCGCGATAGGAAGGTTGGTGCCGGAGACCGGGGTCGAACCGGCACGGGATTTCTCCCACGGGATTTTAAGTCCCGGGCGTCTGCCAATTCCGCCACTCCGGCTCGTTTGGCACTTTTTTATGATAGCATACCCATCCCCCCCTGTCAACCCCCCGCCGGAGGAAAGCCTTCCCCCTTTTTCGCCATTGCCAGACCCCATTCTGAATGCTACAATATGCTTAGCCGGCGGCCTCCTAGCTGCCGATCCGGGATAGGAGGGACCCCCATGCACAACGAGTTGACCCAGCAGGACCTTGCCCTGATGCGCCAGGAACTGGACTACCGCCGCACCGTCCTGCGCCCACAGCTGCTGGAGGCGGTCAAAACTGCCCGGGGCTTTGGCGATCTGAGCGAGAACTTCGAGTACAAGGCTGCCAAGCGGGAGAAAAACCGCAACGACAGCCGGTGCCGTTACCTGGAGAATATGATCCGCACTGCCGTGCTCATCTCCGACCGGTCGGAGGCTGGCACGGTGGGGCTGTACGACCATGTTACCCTCTACCTGGTGGACGAGGATGAGCATCTGCAATGCCAGATCGTCACCACCATGCGCCAAGACGCCCGGAAAGGCCTGATCAGCAAGGAGTCCCCAGTGGGCAAGGCGGTGCTTGGCCGCCGAAAGGGGGATCGGGTCACCGTCCAGGTCAACGAGCAGTACAGCTATGAACTCATCATCCAGGACATCATCCCCGGCCGGGACGACGGCCAGATCCCCCTGGCGAGATTTTGAGCATCAGCCCCCGGCCTGGCGCTTCCCTGCCTGGCCGGGGGCTTCCCCACGTTTATGGATGGCGAATGTTGAGTACCTCTATGGACACCGGCTCCTCATAGATGCCCAAGCTGTTCACCAGCTCCAGCACCGCCTCATCGTCCAGCTCATAGTAGGGGGAGATCCACTCCCCCGGCAGTGTGGCCGAGCTCAAGTTGGTATCCAAGTCCATACCTACCGCCTGGGTGGCAAAGTAGATCATAGTGTCCAGAGGCATATCACTCTCCACATAGGTGTTGAAGATATTGATCAGCGATGTGGCCTTGGTCACATTGGACAGGGTGATGGTCTGGCTGACCAGGGCGGACAGGAAGTCCCGCTGGGTCTGCACCCGGCCGATGTCCGCGCTGGGGTAGCAGCTGCGGCAACGCACCACCCCCACCGCCTGCTGACCGTTGAGTTTCTGATAGCCCGCTTGGATGTGGATATACAGGTTCTGATAGGGATCCTCATAGTTCATGTCCACCGGCACATCGAACCACACCCCACCAATCTCGTCCACGATGGCCTGGAAGGCGTTCAGGTTGATGGTGACGTAGAAGTCGATGGGCACCCCCAGCATCTCCGACACCGTCTGGCGCACCAGCTCCACCCCGCCGGAACTGTACGTGGCGTTGATCTTGCTGTTGTACCCGTTGCGCAGCACCAGGGTGTCCCGGGGGATGGACACCAGCGATGCGGTCTTGTTCTGGGTGTCAAAGGTGCCCAGCATGATGGTGTCTGAACCACCCATATCCGCCACCCCCACCAGCAGGCAGGTATACACCCCCTCCCGCCGGGTCAGCACCTGCGCCCCGCCGGTCTCAGAGTCAGGCGCACCATCGCCCCCCTGGCCGCTGGCGGCGGGAGCTGGGGTGAACACCACCTGATTGGCCACCTCCGGTGGCCGGACCAGCAGCCGAAAGGCGGCGTAGGACACCACCACCAGCATGGACAGGACAACCAGCATGAGATAGAGCACTTTCACCAGGCGCAGCAGCGGGGAGCGCCTACGCCGCCGGGGTTTGGCAGTTGAGGCCATAGGAACCTTCCTTTCGGGCGGGAGATTGCGCGGGGGTCGAACCCAGTCGGATTATGTCAACTTTTGTCCTCAGTATACCCAATCTACTGAAGAAATGCAAGGGCCCCCCCATGATTTCATAATTTCTTAATGATTTTCCCCTCCCCTGGATAGCTCTGGGGCACTTTTCCCTGGGGTTGACAAAACCTTCCTCCCTCTCTATAATGTCTTCTGTTCCAAATGATACAGTTTTGAGGTGTCGCCATGGTCCCGCAACAGGTGAAGAACCATCCGCTGCTGTGCCGGGTGGAAGAGCCGCTGCGCGCCCAGGTGCTGGCTGCCGCCCAGCTGCTGGAGGTGGCCAAGGGGGAGACGGTGTATGACCGGCGGCACTTTCGCCGCTGCCTGGGTATCGTGCTCCAGGGCCGCATCCAAGTGCGAAAGCAGAGCCTGCTGATATCCACCCTGCTGGAGGGAGATGTATTCGGCGCCGCCGCCCTGTTCAACGCCAGCCCGGATTTCCCCACCACCATGACGGCCCTCTCCCCCTGCAAGCTGCTCCTCATTCCCCAGGAGGGGGTGAGGCGGATGCTCCGGGAGTGCCCTGCCTTTGCTGAGGACTACGTGGGCTACCTGTCCCAACGCATCCGGTTTCTCAGCGCACGTCTGGGCGCAGTGTCCGCCGACAGCGCCCAGGAGAAGCTGGCCCGGTATCTGTTGGGCGCAGAGGGTGGCCGGGGGGAGGTATGCGTCTCCGCCACCCGGCTGTCCGCCCTGATCGGCGTGGGCCGGGCCACCCTGTACCGGGCCTTCGCCGCGCTGGAGCGGGCGGGGGCCATCCGCCGGGAAGGCAAGGCCATCCGCATCCTGGACCGCGCAAAACTACAATTTTGAAGAAGAGAGGAAGATCCACCATGAAAGCACGCCATCTCACCGGGCTCCTGCTGACCCTGGCCCTGGGCTTCACCCTGGCCGCCTGTTCCCCTTCTGAGGCCGGCCCCAGCGCCAGCCCCTCCGTCAGCCCAGCACCCAGCGCCCAGTCTACCGCTGACCAGGCCCGGGACACGGTGCGCCTGGCCGTCCTGTCCGGCCCCACCGGGGTTGGGGCGGCCAAGCTGATCGCAGACAGCCAGGCCGGGACCACCGCCAACGACTACGTCTACACCATCGCCAACGACAACAACGAGCTGGTGGCCGGTCTGACCGGCAGCAGCCCCAGCTTTGACATCGCCACCGTGGCCTCCAATGTGGCGGTCAACCTCTACAACCGCACGGACGGGGAGGTGAAGATCATCGCCCTGGGTACCCGAGGCGTGCTCCACATCCTGGAGAGCGGAGGGAATGAAACCGTCCAGTCCGTGGCCGACCTGGCCGGCAAGACCATCTACGCCACCGGCCAGGGGGCCAACCCGGAGTATATCCTGCGCTACCTGCTGGAGCGCAACGGCCTGGACCCGGACACGGACGTGAACCTGGTCTTTGCCGAGCCCGCCGAGATCACCCAGCGGCTGATCACCGGTGAGGCCGAGGTAGCCATGCTCCCCGTCCCCGCCGCCACCGCCGCCATCCTCCAAGGGGAGGGGCAGATCCGCCAGGCCATCGACGTCACCCAGGCCTGGGAGGAGATGGACAGCGGCAGCCAGCTCATCATGACCGCCGTGGTGGCCCGCACCCAGTTCCTGGAGGACAACCCCGAGGCGGTGGCCGCCTTCCTGTCCGAGTATGAGGCCTCGATCCAATACGTCAACGACAACCCGGAGGAGATGGCCCAGACCATCGCCGATCTGGGCATCACCCCCTCCGCCGCCATTGCCCAGCAGGCCATCCCCCAGTGCCACCTGGTGTATATCGATGGGAGCGACATGATCTCGGCCATCTCCGACTACTTCATGGTGCTCTACTCCATTGACCCCGCCTCGGTGGGCGGCTCCCTGCCGGACGACGCCATCTATTATGTCCCGTGACCGGCTGAAAAAATCGATCCGGATTGTCATTCCCCTGGCCTTTTGGCTGGGGGTTTGGCAGCTTGCGGCCCTGTGGGTGGATCTGGAACTGCTGCTGCCCGCCCCTCTGACGGTGTGGGACAGCCTGCGCGCCCTGGCGGTCACCCAGACCTTTTGGCTCTCCGCCCTGTTCACCCTGCTGCGGGTAGCCCTGGGATTGCTGGGCGGTTCCCTGCTGGGGGTGCTGCTGGCCTTTCTCACCCATTTTTCCAACTGGGCCAGCCTGTTGCTTGCCCCCGCCATCCGGGTGGTCCGGGCCACGCCGGTGGTGTCCTTCATCCTGTTGGTCTACCTGTGGGTCGCCCGGGCCAACATCCCTGGGGTCATCGCCGGTCTGATGGTGCTGCCCGTGATGTGGGGCAGCGTTTCCGGCGGCCTGTCCGCCGTGGACGGCCAGCTGCTGGAGCTGGCCCGGGCCTACCGCTTCTCCCCCTGGAAGACCCTGCGCCTGATCTATCTGCCCTCCCTGCGCCCCCACTTCACCGCCGGTTTCCTCACCGCCTTCGGCCTGGCCTGGAAGTCGGGGGTGGCCGCGGAGGTACTCTGTCCCCCCCGGCTGGCCATCGGCGCGCGCATCCAGCAGGCCCGCCTGGCCCTAGAGACCGCCGACCTGTTCGCCTGGACGCTGGTCATCCTCGCTTTATCCCTGGCGCTGGAGGCCCTGCTCCGCCGGGCCCTGAAGAGATGGGGGGCGGGTGTATGACCGTGTGCCTGCAAGAGCTGTGCCTCTCCTATGGGTCAAAGCCGGTGCTGGACCGCTTCTGCTTGGAGCTGGCCTGCGACGGCCTCACCGCTCTCACCGGCCCCTCAGGGTGCGGCAAGACCACCTTGCTGCGGATGCTGGCCGGATTGACCCGCCCCGCTTCCGGCCGGGTGGATGGGGTTGACCCTACCCACACCGCCTTCCTCTTTCAGGAAAACCGCCTGCTTCCCTGGCGGACGGCGGAGCAGCACATCCTGGACGTGCTCCCCCGGGAGCGGCGGAGCGAGGCCCGGGACTATCTGGCCCTGGCCGAGCTGGAGGGGGAGGCGGCCGTCCACCCCGCCGCCCTGTCCGGGGGGATGGCCCGGCGGCTGGCCCTGGCCCGGTGCGTGGCATTGGGTGGTGAAATCTTGCTGCTGGACGAGCCCTTTTCCGGCGTGGACCAGGCCCGGGCGCTGCGCATCCTCTCCCGGCTGCGCCAGCGGGGCACTCCCGTCCTGCTGGTCTCCCACGAACCGGCCATCCTGGCCGCCTGCGACCGGGTGCTCCGCTTTGACGGCCCGCCCCTCACCTTAGTGGATTAACGCAACCCGGCCCGCCGCCCATTCTGGGCGGCGGGCCGGGTTTCTTTTTTGCGCGCGCTGGATGCCGCGCCCCTTCTCCATTCACCCCAGCACCTTGGCCGCGTGCTCCTGGGCAAACTGCTTGCTGTACAGGTCATGGTAGTAGCCTTTGCGCCGGAGCAGCTCCAGGTGGGTGCCCCGCTCCACGATCTGGCCGTCCCGCACCACCAGGATCAGGTCCGCCTTGCGGATGGTGGACAGCCGGTGGGCGATGAGAAAGGAGGTGCGGTCTTGCAGCAGGTGGTCAATGGCCTGTTGGATGAGCTGCTCGGTCTGGGTGTCGATGGAGGCGGTGGCCTCGTCCAGCACGAAGATGCGGGGGTCGGCCAGCACCGCCCGGGCAAAGGAGATCAGCTGCTTCTCCCCCGTGGACAGGCGGTCGCCCCCCTCGCCCACGTCACTGTCCCAGCCCTGCTCCAGCTTGGCCACCACCGTGTCCGCCGACACCGCCCGGGCGGCTGCCTCCACCTCCTGGTCGGTGGCCTCCAGCCGGCCATAGCGGATGTTTTCCCGCACGGTGCCGGAAAACAGGTGGGGGTTTTGCAGCACATAGCCGATGTTGGAGTGCAGCCACAGCTGGCTGCGCTCCCGATAGTCCCGCCCGTCGATGAGGATCTGGCCGGAGGTTGGCTCAAAGAAGCGGCAGGCCAGGTTGACCAGGGTGCTCTTGCCCGCCCCCGTCTCCCCCACGATGGCCACGGTGGTGCCCGCCGGGATGTGCAGGTTGAAGTGGCTGAGCACATCTTCCCCCCCATCGGGATAGCGGAAGCTCACGTCCCGGAACTCGATCTCCCCCCGCAGCGCTTCCCAGTTCTCCCGCTTGGGGTGGAACGCATCCCCGTACACCGCCTCTACTTCTGGGGTGTCCACCACCTGGGGCTTTTGGTCCAGCAGGCCGGTGGCCCGCTCGATGGACGCCTGAAGGGAGATGAACTCGGACAGATTGGCCGCAATGGTCTGGATGGGCTCGAACACCCCCACGGCGTAGGTGGCAAAGGCGGACAGGGTGGCAATCTCCAGCACCTGCTGGGTGACCATTACGCCGCCCCGCAGCACCACGATGGCCACCGCCAGGGAGGAGCAAAACAGCACCAGAGGGACATAGATCGCGCTGAGCCGGGCTGCCTGGACGCCGGCGGTGTGCATCTGGCCGGTGATGGCCCGGAATTGATCGGTGCTCTGCTCCTCGGTGCTCAAGGTCTTGGTGGTCTTGGCCCCCGAGATGCCCTCGTTGAAGGCCCCGGTGATCCGGGAATTGAGCTTGCGCACCCGCCGGTTCCAATGCAGGATACGTCCCTGGAAGTAACCGGTGAGCAGGGCGATGGCGGGCACGATGAGCAGGATCACCATGGCCAGCCGCCAGTTCAGCGCCAGCATGGCCCCAAAGCTGCCCAGCACGTAGAACAGCGCCCACAACAGGTCGGACAGGTTCCAGGAGACCATAGCCGAGATGCGGTTGGTGTCGCTCATCAACCGGGCGATCAGATAGCCCACCGGGGTGACATTGTAGAAGGACAGGGACAGGGTTTGCAGATGATGGAACAGGGTCCGGCGCAGATCCCGGCCCAGGCTCATCTCGATGAACATGGCCTTGCGGGCAAACACCAGCACCGCCAGGGCCTGGAACAAAATCACCGCCAGGTAGCACAGCCCATAGGGCAGCAGCCCCTGGAGGGTATCCCCTTCGATGAAGCTGGCAATGGCGTACCGCTGGAACAGGGGAAGCAATACGTCCACCGCGGCACAGGCCAGGTTGAACAACAGCAGCAGGATCAAATGCCGCCGGAAGGGGCGCAGCAAGGGAAACAGCCGCCGCCAGATCCCCAGTTGGAAGGATTGGGTATACTCCTGCTCATCGTAAGCCGCCATCAGCCCGTCCCCCCTTCCTCAATGAGCCGCCGGTCGTCGCTGCTCATCTGGATCTCGTAGATCTCCCGGTAGATGCCCGGTCGGGCGATGAGCTCGGCGTGGCTGCCCAGGTCGGCCACCCGGCCGTCCTCCAGCACCAGGATGCGGTCGGCCTGCATCAGGGTGGTGATCCGGTGGGAGATCAGGATCACCGTAGCCCCCTTCCCCCGCTCCCGCAGGGCGGCCCGGATCTTGGCGTCCGTCTCCGCGTCCACCGCCGACAGCGAGTCGTCAAACACCATCACCGGCGCGTTCTGCATCAGCATTCGGGCAATGGCCACCCGCTGCTTCTGCCCGCCGGACAAGGTCACCCCCCGCTCCCCCACCATGGTGTCATACCCTTCGGGGAATTCGGTGATGGCCTCGTCCACACAGGCCACCGACGCGGCCCGGCGCAGCTCCTCCTCCGGGGCATGGGGACGGGTGGCGGCGATGTTCTCCCGGATGGTCTGGGAGAACAGGAAGGGCTCTTGCAGCACCAGGCCCACCTGCCGGCGCAGGCAGTCCCGGCGGATCTGCCGGATATCCCGGCCGCCGATGGTGATCCGTCCCTGGCCCTCTCCCAGATCGTACAGCCGGTCCAGCAGATGGATCAGGGTGCTCTTGCCCGACCCGGTCCCCCCCAGCACCGCAAAGGTACTGCCCTGGGGGATGGTGAAGCTCACGTCCCGCAGCACCGGCTGGCCGGCATAGCCAAAACTCACATGGTCAAAGACAATGTCCCCGTTCAACTTGATCTCCTGGGCCTCCGGGCCATCCTCCTCTTCAGGGGCCTTTAGGATGTAGCCCACCCGGTCCATGGACACCCCCGCCTTGCTCATGTCGGACAGCACCCGGCCCAGGGAGCGCACCGGCCAGGCCAGCGTCTCATTATAGCCCACAAAGGCGATGAACTCCCCCAGGGTCATCCGTCCCTCCACCGCCTCGATCGTGCCCACCAGGATCACCGCCATCACCTGCAAACAGGTCAGCAGGGTGCCCGAGGCCCAGTAAACGGACATCAGCCGCCCCAGCTGGATCCACAGCTGGGAAAAGCGCTGGTTGAGCCGGCCAAACCGCTCCTCCTCAAACCGCTCCCGGCCAAAGGCCCGCACCACCCGCACCCCGGTGAAGTTCTCCTGGGCGCAGGTGGTCACCTCGCCCTCCGCCTCGTCGGCAGCCTGGAAGCGGCGGGAGATCTTGCGGTAGAACACCCCGGAGGACAGCCCCACCACGGGGATGAACACCAGGGAGACCAGCGACAGCCGCGGGCTCATGGAGATCATGATGGACAGGTACAGCACAATGAGGAACACGATGCGCACCACCTCCACCAGCTGGGTGCACACGAAGGTCCGGATCACGTCCACGTCGGAGGTGCACCGCTGGATGATGTCCCCTGTAGCGTGGGCGGTGTGCCAAGCGAAGTCCAGGTGCTGAATGTGCCGGTACAGATCGTCCCGGATCTGCTTGACAAAGCCCTCCGAACCCTTGGCCAAGTTGACCCGCTGACCATAGGTGCACACCCCCCGCAGGGCGGCGATGGCCACCACCGCTCCCGCGGCGATCAGCAGCGCCCGGATGGGGTTTGCCCGGAGCCAGTCCAGCCGGATCAGCCCCTCCAGCGGGCCGGGCAGCTCCACCCCCTCCTGCCCCAGCACCGAGTCCACGGTGATGCGGATGATCTGAGGGGTGAGGGCGTTGCACACCATGCTCAGGCAGGCGCACAGCAGGGCCGCGGCGAAAAAGCCCACGTTCCCCCGCAGATACCGGGCCACCAGACCCAGCTTCTCCCGCTTTGGGAGCCGAAACTGCGTTTCCATACAACACTCCTTCCCACTTTTGGCACGCCTGCCCCCTTGTCCACAGGCAAGCAAAAAACGCCCCTCCGTCCCGGAGAGGCGCGCGTCCAGTTGCCCCGATCTGTGACCGAACCCGTCACATGGTCCGCAGGCGCGCAGCGATTCCGCCAGAACGGCATCTGATCTTCCAATCCTGTGCCACATAGATCCGAACCATCTCCCGCGCCTCCTTTCCTTTGATGCCAGCCCAGTATAGTACCGTTCCTATCCTTCTGTCAAGCCTTTTCTGCCTCTTCCGCATCCTGTGGGCAATCCCATAGTTGACAGTCGAAACCAGATTCCATACAATCAAGGAGTCATCGCAGCGTCGCAAAGCCCGCATTTCGGCATCGGCAAAGGAAGAGGGAGGGAACTGCCCCGATGAAAATCAGAGACGTCTATACTTGTCCCCTGGAACTGACCCACGACATGATCAAGGGAAAGTGGAAGCCGATCATTCTATGGCGCCTGCGGCTAGGGCCGACCTCGCTGTCCAAGCTGGAGCGCGATATTGAGGGGATCAGCCAGAAGATGCTCCTCCAGCACCTGAAAGAACTAACCGATTTTGGCTTTATCGGGAAGAGAGTCTACGAGGGCTATCCCTTGAAGGTTGCGTATTTCCTGACGGAGCCGCAGGGCAAAAAACTGTTGTCCGCATTGGAAATCATGCAGGAGGTGGGGATTGCATACATGTTGGCCCATGGCATGGAAAACAGCCTATGTCAGAAAGGGCTGATCGCCCAGATACCCACAAAAAAGTAGGTAATTTACGTCCCCGTACTCCCGCGGTATAATCCACTCATCAAACGTTATGGAGGTATCCTTTATGAGAGTGATCAGCCATGGGATTGTAAACGGCGTCATTGACGACAAATATGGGAAGCATGGGCCCTATCACAATGAAAATGGTATGCCCACCTATTCCCTCCCCTTTGAAGTCCTGAACGCGCCGGAAAACGCCAAGTGCTTTGCCGTATTCCTGGAGGACAAAGACGCTTACCCGGTCAGCGGCGGCTTCTCCTGGGTGCATTGGCTGGCCGCCAACATCGTCCGGAACAAGGTGGAGGAGAATGAGAGCCAAACCGCTTCGGACTTTGTCCAGGGGGTAAACAGCTGGATCAGCATCCAGGGTGGTAGCCAAAGCCGGGAGCTCTCCTCTTTCTACGGCGGCATGGCGCCTCCGGACGCTCCGCATACATATGAGCTGCATGTATATGCCTTGGATTCCCTGCTACCCCTGAAAAACGGTTTTATGCTCCCCGACCTATTCCACGCAATGGAGGGCCACATCCTAGACCAGGACACCCTGAAAGGGGTGTACCGAAATTGAGCCTTTTGGAGGCCATGATGCTGCTTTGCTTTGGGGCTGCCTGGCCATTTTCCATCTACCGCTCCGCAAAATCAAGCTCCACGAATGGGAAAAGCTTCATATTCCTATTGGTCCTGATCTTGGGGTATCTTGCAGGGATCCTGAACAAACTCTTGTATCACTATGACGCCGTTGTCTATCTGTATATCCTGAACGTGCTCATGGTTTCCACAGATGCCGCGCTTTGGCTGCGCAACCGGAGGAGAGAGCACAAAATGGCGGCCGCTTAATATTTGATTGCCACCTCCCCCCATAGTGCCCTCCTATCCCCTGTGCTACCGGGATCCCGATTGTGGGCCCCACAACCGCCCATCCACATACTGATAACGGCCCACATCATGCCAGGCACAGTTTGTGTCAGGCATGATGTGGGCCTTTTCTTCATGTGCCCTCAGCTTTTCTCTCCCCGGCGAGCCCGCTGCCGCTGGGCTTCGCCAGCCCTTCCGCCACGGCGACGGAAAATCCCCCGGCAAGCTGCCGGGGGATCCTCTTACTTCCTTATACCAACTGCACAATGGCCATCTCTGCCCCATCGCCGCGGCGGGGGCCCATCTTCAGCACTCGGGTATATCCGCCGTTGCGGTCGGCATACTTCGGGCCGATCTGGTCAAACAGCTTCTTGGCCACGTCCTCCTTCGTCAGGTAGGACAGCGCCCGGCGATAGTCCGCCAGGGTGTTCTTCTTGGCCAGCGTGATCATCTTCTCCGCCATGGGGCCAACCTCTTTGGCCCGGGCGTAGGTGGTCTTGATCTGCCCGTTCTCCAGCAGATAGGTGGTCATGGCGCGCAGCATGGCGCGGCGCTGGTCGCTGGGTCTGCCCAGCTTGCGGTGACTTGCCATTTCAAACTCTCCTTCGGCCTCGCATGGCGAGATCCTCTTAGATTCGTTCCGGCACCCCACGATGGGGACTTGCGTGGGCGGTATGGAACGTTACATACATCCGCCCTGCCCGGCGGGGGGCTTTGCCCCCGCGCTTTTCAGTCGTCACGCTGCGGATTGGATACGCGCTCGGATCGCTTTCGCTGCAGCTCACTTCACAAGCAGAATCGCTCCGCGGCTCTTGATCTGCAAAGCTCGCCCCGCTCCAAGCTCCCTTGCATGTCTATCCTGCGCGCTACTCAGTTATTCTCAACTATTCTCATCGCTGGCCAGGCCCAAGCCCATCATGGCCAGCTTGTTGATGACTTCCTCCAGGCTCTTGCGACCCAGGTTGCGCACCTTCATCATCTCTTCCTCCGTCTTGGAGATCAGATCTTCCACGGTGTTGATGTTGGCCCGCTTCAGACAGTTGAAGGATCGCACGGACAAGTCCAGCTCCTCAATGGTCATCTCCAGCACCTTGTCCCGTTGGGTCTCCGATTTCTCCACCACGGTGGCCTTGGAGCCCATGGTTTCGGACAGGTCGGTGAACAGGGTAAAGTGATCCACCAGGATCCGCGCACCCAGGGACACCGCGTCCCGGGCGGAAATGGTGCCGTTGGTCCACACCTCCAGGGTGAGCTTGTCGTAGTCGGTAGCGTCACCCACGCGGGTGTTCTCCACGGTGTAGTTGACCTTGCGCACTGGAGTGTACACGGAGTCCACGGGGATCACCCCGATGATGGTCTGGGCGGGCTTGTTCTTGTCAGCTGTGACATAGCCCCGCCCCTGGGATAGGGTCAACTCCATGTTCAGTGCAGCGTCGGGGCCCAAGGTGGCGATGTGATGCCCGGGATTGAGCACCTCCACATCGCTGTCCGCCTTGATGTCGCCGGCGGTAACCGTCCCCTCGCCGGAGGCCTCGATGTAGACCGTCTTCACCCCTTCGCTGTACAGCTTGGCGATGATGCCCTTCACATTGAGTACGATCTCCGTCACGTCCTCCTTCACCCCAGGGATGGTGCTAAATTCATGCTGCACCCCCGCGATTTTGATGCTGGTGACGGCGGTTCCGGGCAGCGAGGACAACAGAATCCGGCGCAGGGAGTTGCCGATGGTGGTGCCGTAGCCCCGCTCCAGGGGTTCCACCACATACTTCCCATAGGTGTCGTCCCCCACGTTCTCCATGCACTCGATGCGCGGCTTCTGGATTTCTACCATATCGTGTTTACCCTCCTTTTACTGTGGCATGGCCTGCCAAAACTGGCTGCGGTATCGCGAGGGCTGCTGCATTACTTGGAATACAGCTCCACGATGAGGTTGACAGACACGTCAAAGTCCAGGTCGTCCCGGCTGGGCATGGCAACCACCTTGCCCTCCAGTGGAGCGTTCTTGCTCTTCTCCAGCCACTTGGGCGGGGCCACGAACCGCTCCTCTTCCACCAGCTTCTTGAACTTGGCCGAGGATCGGCTCTTCTCCCCCACGGCCACCATATCATTCACCTTCACCAGATAGGAGGGGATGTTCACCCGTTTGCCGTTGACGGTGAAGTGGCCATGGTTGACCAGCTGGCGGGCCTCCCGGCGGGTGGCGGCCAGGCCCAGGCGGAACACTACGTTGTCCAGCCGCCGCTCCAGCAGGGTCATCAGCTCGTCGCCGGTATTGCCCTTCATCCGGGCAGCCTTCAGATAGTAGGAGCGAAACTGGCGCTCCAGCACGCCATAGATGAACTTGACCTTCTGCTTCTCCGTCAACTGCAGGGCATACTCGCTCTTCTTGCTGCGGCGCTGGGGGCCAGGGTGCCGGTTGGTGCGCTTGTTGATGCCCAGCACCGCGGGAGAAATCCCCAGTGTGGCACAACGCTTCAGATAGGGCTGCATATTCTTAGCCATCTTGGTTTTCCTCCTTCCTGGTTATACGCGGCGGCGCTTGGGCGGGCGGCAGCCGTTGTGAGGGACGGGGGTCACATCCTTGATCAGTGTGACCTCCAGTCCCACCGCCTGCAGGGCCCGGATGGCCGCCTCACGGCCCTGGCCGGGGCCCTTGACGTACACCTCCACGCTCTTGAGGCCGCACTGCTCTATGGCAGCATTGGCGGCGGTCTCCGCGGCGGTCTGGGCGGCGAAGGGGGTGGACTTGCGGGAGCCCCGGAAGCCCATCTCCCCAGAAGAGGCCCAGGAAAGAGCGTTGCCCTTCATATCGGTGACGGTGATCATGGTGTTGTTGAAGGAGGAGCGGATGTGCACCTGCCCCTTCTCCACGTTCTTGCGCTCACGCCGGCGCTTGATAACTTTCTTCCCGGTAGGCATGTGTCAATCCCTCCTTACTTCTTCTTGTTGGCCACGGTGCGCTTGGGCCCCTTGCGGGTGCGGGCGTTGGTCTTGGAGCGCTGGCCGCGGACGGGCAGGCCCTTGCGGTGGCGCACGCCCCGGTAGCAGCCGATCTCGGTCAGCCGCTTGATGTCCATCGCCACGTTGCGGCGCAGATCGCCCTCCACCACATATTCGCGGCCGATGATCTCCCGCAGCTTGGCCTCCTCCCCGTCGGTAAGGTCCTTCACCCTGGTGTCGGGGCTGATGCCCGCCTTGTCCAGAATCTTATTGGCGCTGGTACGGCCAATCCCGTAAATATAGGTCAGCCCGATCTCTACGCGCTTTTCCTTCGGCAGATCAATGCCGGCAATACGTGCCATATTCCTCCTGCCCCTCCTTTAACCTTGTTTTTGTTTGTGCTTAGGATTTTCACAAATGACCATAACTTTGCCCTTGCGCTTGATGATCTTGCACTTCTCGCACATGGGCTTGACAGACGGTCTGACTTTCATATCACGAAACCTCCTGTAAATGCCTGATGGCCCCTCGCCGTCGCGGGCTTTGCGCCGCCAGGTCCGGCCCCTTGGCCGGGCCCCCTGCCGCGCCGCCCCTGTGCGCCGGCCCGGCCCCGCTCCCCTTGGAAGCTGGGGCCCAGCCGCTGGACAGGGCGTTCCCCCGGGGGCAAGGCCCCAAAGGGAAGCAGCCGTTGTCGGCTTGGTCGTGGATACTGACTGGGTATTGCGATGCGGCGCCTTGCCGCAGGTCTGCTTTGCTTATTTGGTGCGCCAGGTGATGCGGCCCTTGGTCAGGTCATACGGCGACATCTGCACCGTCACCTTGTCGCCGGGCAGGATGCGGATAAAGTTCATGCGCAGCTTGCCGGAGATGTGCGCCAGAATGGTGTGGCCGTTCCCAATGTCCACGTGGAACGTGGTGTTGGGCAGGGCCTCGGTGACGACCCCTTCCAGCTCGATCATATCGTCCTTTGCCAAAGCGTCATACCTCCCTTTCCGCCCGAAAGGCCGCCAGGGCCGCCCGAAGCTCCCTATCCCGGACAGGCTGGCCGGTTCGGACTTTTTCCATCACCGGATGGTCCCATTCCCCCACCGGGTCCACATGCTTGGCCCGCTTCCGCTTGGGCCGGTCCACCCGGCGCCGCTTCCCGTCCGCCAGCAGCAGCCAACCGGCCTGGGCATGCATCACGCAGAATAGGCGGCCGCTGTCCCGCCCCCGGCGGGCGCGGACGATCTGGGCTTGCTGAACCACCATCACTCGTCCTCACAGGCGGTGAGCACCTCGGGCTCTCCCTGGGTGATCAGGATGGTGTTCTCATAGTGGGCGGCCAGGGAACCGTCCTGGGTCACGGTGGTCCACCGGTCCTCCAGCACCCGCACATGCCAGTCCCCCTGGCATACCATAGGCTCCACCGCCAGGGTCATGCCCGGCTGCAGGCGGGCGCCGTGGCCGGCAGGGCCGTAGTTTGGCACCTCAGGCGCCTCGTGGAGCTTGGTGCCCACCCCATGGCCCACGAAATCCCGCACCACGGAGTAGCCGTTGGCCTCCACATACTGCTGTACCGCGTGGGAGATATCGGACACCCGCTGCCCCGCCCGGGCCATCTGGATGCCCTGCCAGAAGCTGCGCTCGGTCACCTCCATCAGCCGCCGGGCCTCCGGGGAGATCTCGCCGCAGGCGAAGGTGGCCGCGCAGTCCCCGTGAAAGCCGTCTACAAAGGCCCCCACGTCCACGCTGACCAGGTCTCCCTCCCGCAATACCACCTGCTTGGAGGGGATGCCGTGGATGACCACGTCGTTGACCGAGATGCACGCCGAGCCGGGGAAGCCCCCATATCCCAGGAAGGAGGGGCGCGCCCCCTGGCCCTCCAGGTAGGAGCGTACCGCCTCGTCAATCTCCAGGGTGCTCACCCCAGGGCGCACCATCGATCCCGCCAGCCGTCTGGCCTGGGCGGCCAGCCGGCCGGCCCGGCGCATACACGCCACCTCTCTGGGCGATTTCAATGTGATCAGTTCCATGGCGTCACGACTTCAGGGCAGCCAGCACCGCTTGGGTGGTGGCCTCAATGGTGGGCTGATTCTCTACCGGGCACAGCACACCCCGCCGGGCGTAAAAGTCCTTGAGGGGCTCGGTCTCCGCGTGGTAGACCTCCAGGCGGCGCTTGACTGTCTCCGGCTTGTCGTCCTCCCGCTGCTCCAGCTTGCCACCGCATTGGTCGCATACGCCGGGCACCCGGGGGGGGGCGTTTTCCACATGGTAGGAGGCCCCGCAGCTATGGCAGAACCGGCGCCCCGCCATGCGCGCCTCAATCTCCTGATCGGTGATCTCCAGGGACAGCACATTGTCAAAGGCCACACCCGCCTGCTCCAGCGCCTCCGCTTGGGCGATGGTGCGGGGCACCCCGTCCAGGATAAAGCCGCCGGCGCAGTCAGGCTGGGCCAGCCGCTGGGCCACGATGTCGATGATGACCTCATCAGGGACCAGATGGCCTGCGTCCATATATTCCTTGGCCTTCCGCCCAACTTCCGTGCCATCCTTGACCGCGCTGCGCAGGATATTGCCCGTGGAGACGGCGGGGATCCCCAGCCGCTGGCTGAGGATAGCCGCCTGGGTCCCCTTGCCGGCGCCAGGGGCGCCAAGTATGATCAGCTTCATGCCCTTCACCCTCTCCGGATCACTCCAAGAAGCCCTTGTAGTGACGCATCATCAGCTGGGCCTCCAGAGTTTTGGCCGTCTCCAGGGCAACGCCCACCACGATGATGATGGAGGTGCCGCCGATGGCCAAGCTGCTGCCGGCGCTAAAGCCCAGGGCGATCATGATGTTGCCCGTGATGGCGGGCAGCAGGGCAACCACAGCCAGGTAGAGCGCGCCAAACAGGGTCAACCGGGAGATGACCTTTTGCAGGAAGTCGGCGGTTGGCTTGCCCGGGCGGAAACCGGGGATGAACCCTCCGTTCTTCTTCAGGTTGTTGGACACCTCCACCGGGTTGAACTGGATGGTGTTGTAGAAATAGCTGAACATCACGATCAGCAGGAAATAGACGATGGAATACACCAGCCCCGTGGAGTCGAAGATCTGCAGGAAGGTGTACCAGCCGCTGCCCTCCGTCTGGGCGGAAGGCACAAACATGCCGATGGTGGCGGGAATGGAGGCAATGGCCTGGGCGAAGATGACGGGCATCACCCCGGACATATTCACCTTGATGGGGATGTGGCTGGACTGGCCGCCGTACATCTTCCGGCCCACCACCCGCTTGGCATACTGCACGGGGATGCGCCGCTCCGCGTTGCTGATGAACACCACGAACAGCACCAGCAGCAACATGGCGATCACCACCAGCAGGGCCACGCCCACCAGCACCAGCCAGCCCGGCACGGGCAGCTCCCGGCCGCTGGTCCAGCTGTTCACCCCGCTGATGACCGAGGTGACCATGCTGGGGCCACGGGCCACGATACCGGCAAACAGGATGATGGAGATGCCGTTGCCCACACCGAACTCAGTGACCTGCTCCCCCAGCCACATGACAAAGGCGGAGCCGGCGGTGAAGGCGGCGATGATGACGATGGCGGGCCACACCCCGTCGGTGGACAGCACGGACGGCTCCACCGAGCGGATCAGGGTGTAGTAGCCAAAGGCCTGCAACAGGGCGATGGCCACGGTGACATAGCGGGTGATGGCCGCGATCTTCCGCTTGCCCTCCTCCCCGCCGTCCCGGGACAGGCGCTCCAGGGCAGGGATGGCGATGGTCAGCAGCTGCACGATGATGGAGCTGTTGATATAGGGCTGGATGGACAGGGCGAACACCGTGGCGTAGGCAAAGGCGTCGCCGCTCATCACGTTGAGCAGGCCGAAGATGCTGGCCGACTGCTCAGTCATATACTGGCTGAGCATATCCGAGTCAATAAAGGGCACTGGGATGGTGGCGCCCACCCGGAAGATCAACAGAACAAACAGGGTAAACAGCAGCTTATTGCGCAGCTCCTGCACCTTCCAGGCGCTTCGGATGGTCTGAATCATCTCAGATCACCTCCGCCGTCCCGCCCGCCTTTTCGATCTTCTCCTTGGCGCTGGCGGAGAAGGCCCGGGCGCGCACCGTGAGCTTCCGCTTCAGCTCGCCGTTGCCCAGGATCTTCACCCCATGCTCGCACTTGGAGAGGATACCCTTTTCCAGCAGGTCGCGGGTGTCCACAGTGGCCCCGTCCTCAAACTTGTTCAGCGCGGCCACGTTCACACCCTCCAGCCGCTTGGCGAAGATGTTGCGGAACCCCCGCTTGGGCAGGCGGCGGGTCAGCGGCATCTGGCCGCCCTCAAACCCAATGCGCACGCCGCCGCCGGAGCGGGCCTTCTGGCCCTTGTGCCCGCGGCCGGCAGTCTTGCCGTTTCCGGTGGCAGGACCGCGCCCCTTGCGCTTGCCCACCTGGGTGGAACCGGGGGCGGGGGAAAGTTCATGCAGATTCATCTTGGGCACCTCCTCAGGCTTGCTCGGTCACCTGGAGCAGGTAACCGATGCGGGCGATCTTGCCCCGGGTGGCCGCGTTGTCCGGCTGCACGGTCACATCGCCGATGGTGCGCAGGCCCAGGGCCTCGGCGGTGGCCTTGTGCTTGGCCAGGCGGCCGTTCAGGCTCTTGACGAGCTTGATCTCAATTGTCTTAGCCATGGTCGTGAGCCTCCTTAACCAATGATTTCTTCCACGCTCTTGCCCCGGATGCGGGCCACTTCGGCGGGGCTGCGCAGCGCCTTCAGCCCGGCCATGGTGGCAGCCACCACGTTCTGGGGGTTGTTGGTGCGCAGGCACTTGGCACGGATGTCGGACACGCCGGCCGCCTCCATCACCGCGCGCACCGGGCCGCCGGCAATGATGCCGGTACCCTTGCTGGCGGGCTTGAGCAGCACCCGGCCGGCGCCAAATTCGCCGATGATCTCATGGGGGATGGTGCTGCCGGACAGAGTGATGGTCACCAGGTTCTTCTTGGCGTCCTCAATGCCCTTGCGGATGGCCTCGGCCACCTCGGCGGCCTTGCCCAGGCCGTAGCCCACCTTGCCCTTCTCGTCGCCCACTACCACCAGGGCGGAGAACTTGGCCACGCGGCCGCCCTTCACGGTCTTGGAAACGCGGTTGAGGTAGACAACCTTCTCCACGTACTCTTTGGGTTCTCTTTCAAAACGAGCCATGATCCTTCCTCCTCCCTTAGAACTGCAGGCCGCCCTCGCGGGCGCCCTCGGCCAGAGCTTTCACGCGGCCATGGTACAGGTAGCCGCCGCGGTCGAATACGACGGCCTCGATACCCTTGGCCTTTGCCCGCTCGGCAACCGCCTGGCCGACCTTCTTGGCCGCCTCGCAGTTGCTGCCGGTGCCCTCAAAGCCCTTCTCCAGGGAAGAAGCAGAGACCAGGGTGACGCCCTTGGTGTCGTCGATGACCTGGGCGTAGATGTTGGTCCCGCTGCGGAACACGTTCAGACGGGGGCGCTCGGAGGTGCCGGACACCTTGCTGCGAACGCGCTTGTGACGGTGCAGGCGCTGGGCCTTGGTATTGGGTCTTTTAATCATGATCGGCACACCTCCTCATTATTTCTTGACGCCGGTCTTGCCCACCTTGCGGCGGATGACCTCGTCAGCGTATTTAATCCCCTTGCCCTTATAAGGCTCGGGGGGGCGCTTCTCGCGGACGTTGGCGGCAAACTGGCCCACCAACTGCTTGTCGTAACCGGAGATGACGATCTGGTTGGGGTTGGGCACCTCGATGGCGATCCCCTCGGGAGCCTCCATGGTCACCTGGTGGGAAAAGCCCAGGTTCATCACCAGCTTGCCCCCCTCCAAGGCCACACGGTAACCCACGCCGTTGACCTCCAGGGTCTTCTTGTAGCCCTCGGTGACCCCCACTACCATGTTATTGAGCAGGCTGCGGGTCAACCCGTGGAGGGAACGGTTCTCCTTCAGGTCGTTGGGCCGGGAGACCTGCAGCTCGTTGCCCCGCATGGAGATGGTCATCTCCGGGTGGAAGCGTTCGCTCAGCGTGCCCTTGGGCCCCTTCACAGTCACGACGTTGTTCTCTTCAATCTTGATCTCTACGCCGGCGGGGACGGCGATAGGAGCTCTACCAATTCTGGACATTCCTATAACCCTCCTTACCAGACAAACGCAAGGACTTCGCCGCCGACATGGGCCTGGCGGGCCTTCTTGTCGGTCATGACGCCCTTGGATGTGGATACAATCGCGATACCCAGGCCGCGCAGGACCCGGGGCAGCTCTTCCGCGCCGGCGTACACCCGCAGGCCGGGCTTGGACACCCGGCGCAGGCCGGAGATGGTCTTCTCCTTGCCGGGCTGCAGATACTTCAGCGTGATCCGGATCACGCCCTGGGTGCCATCGTTGACGATCTGGAAGTTCTTGATATAGCCCTCGTCCAGTAGGATCTGGGCGATGGCCTTCTTCATGTTGGAAGCCGGAACGTCCACGGTGTCATGCTTGGCGTTGTTCGCGTTGCGGATGCGGGTGAGCATATCCGCAATGGGATCGGTGATTTGCATGATGAGGTTACCTCCTGTGTCAGATTTACCAAGGTCAGGCGCGGCCGGCTCACTGCGGCGCGGCCGCTTCTTGGTACAGGCGGAAAGGTATCGAAAGTCAGGTAAGGCTTTCGACCTTTTGTCCGTCTTGCCCCGCTGCCGCGGGGCCTTCGCGGCCCATTCCCCGGGCCAAACCCGGACCCCCCACAAAGGGAGCCCAGCCCTTTCCCTGCCGGGCACCGGCGTGCCAAACCCCCGTACCCTCAGGCACTTCCCTGCGGTTTACGGGTCGGACACTCCCGAGCGCGTTGGGAGAAAGTCTTGGCAGTTGCCCTGGCGCAAAAGCAATTTATTATACCCCTTCCCCCTGTCAAAAGCAAGGTTTTTTTGACTGCCGGGTCGGAAAACGTGGGTGGAAACGCCGGTAAATCAGCTTCTGCCGGAACCTTTCCCCGGCAGAAGCTGATTTCTGCCTTTCCCCCCGCGTCGGGCTGACCGCCCTGCGGGAAGGGCGCCCATCGCGAAGGGGCGCTTACCAGGACGCCTTGCGCACGCCGGGGATCTGCCCCTTGTAGGCCAGCTCCCGGAAGCAGATGCGGCAGATGCCGTAGTCCCGGAGATAGGCGTGGGGACGGCCACAGATCTTGCAGCGGTTGTTGCGGCGGCTGGAGAACTTGGGCTCCCGCTGCGCCTTGAGGATCATCGATTTCTTTGCCATACGCTTCTTCCCTCCTATCAGCCGGCAGTGGTGAACGGGGCCCCCAGGAGTGCGAGCAGCTCCTTGGCCTCTTCGTCGGTCTTGGCGGTGGTGCAGATGACCACGTCCATGCCGCGGATCTTGTCGATCTTGTCGTAGTCGATCTCGGGGAAGATCAGTTGCTCCCTCAGCCCCAGGGCATAGTTGCCCCGGCCGTCAAACGCGTTGGGGTTGATGCCCCGGAAGTCCCGCACCCGAGGCAGGGCCACGTTGAACAGCCGGTCCAAAAACTCCCACATCTTGTCTTGACGCAGGGTGACCTTGGCTCCGATGGGCATCCCCTCCCGGAGCTTGAAGTTGGCCACCGATTTCTTGGCCCTGGTGACGATGGGCTTCTGCCCGGTAATGGCGGCCAGATCGCCCACCACGGACTCCAGCACCTTGGCGTTGTCCCGGGCCTCGCCGCAGCCGCAGTTGACCACGATCTTGTCCACCCGGGGGATCTGCATCACGGATTTGTAGCCGAACTTCTGCATCAGGGCAGGAGCAACTTCGGCGGTGTACTTTGCCTTCAAATTGGGATTTGCCATTGGTAACTCCTCCTCCTTTTCAGATTTCGGCGCCGCAATGCTTGCACACGCGCACCTTCTTGCCCCCCTCCACCTTGTGGGCCACGCGGGTGGGCTTGTCGCACTTAGGGCACACGGCCATCACCTTGCTGGCGTACAGGGGGATCTCCTTCTGGATGATGCCGCCCTCCTCGCCCTGGCGGCGGGGCTTCTGGTGGCGGGAGGCCATGTTGACCTTCTCCACCACCACCTTGCGGGCCTCGGGGTCCACCGAGAGGACCTTGCCCCGCTTGCCCTTGTCCTTGCCGGACAGGACGACGACGGTGTCGTTCTTCTTCACGTTCATACTCATACCTCGTTCCCCCCTTACAGGACCTCGGGAGCCAGGGACAGGATCTTCATGTAATCCTTGTCCCGCAGCTCGCGGGCCACCGGGCCAAAGATACGGGTGCCGCGGGGGTTCTTGTCCTCCCGGATGAGGACGGCGGCGTTGTCGTCAAAGCGGACATAGCTGCCGTCGGTGCGGCGCACGCCGCGGGTGGAGCGGACGATGACGGCCCGGACCACATCGCCCTTCTTGACCTGGCCGCCGGGGGCGGCCTTGCGCACGGAGGCGACGATCACATCGCCGATGTTGCCAAACTTCCGCTTGGAGCCGCCCAGTACGCGGATGGTCTTGATCTCCTTGGCGCCGGTGTTGTCGGCAACCTTCAGATAGCTTTCTTCCTGAATCATACTGGCACCTCCTTCTTACTTCGCCTTCTCGAGGATCTCAACCACGCGCCAGCGCTTGTCTTTGGACAGGGGGCGGGTCTCCATCACGCGCACGCGGTCGCCCACGCCGCACTGGTTGAGCTCATCATGGGCCTTCAACTTATAGGTCCGCTTGATGATCTTCTTGTACAGGGGGTGGGCCACCCGGTCGGCGATGGCCACCACAATGGTCTTATCCATCTTGTCAGAAACCACCAGGCCGACTCTGGTCTTACGAGAAGAGGTTCTCACTTCACTCATCGTTCACGCCTCCTTATCGGCCCTGCTGCTCACGCAGGATGGTTTTCACGCGGGCGATGTCCTTCTTGACCTGCGCGATGCGGATGGGGTTATCCAGCTGGTTGGTGGCGTGCTGAAGACGGAGGTTGAACAGGTCCTTCTTCAGCTCCACCAGCTTGCTCTCCAGCTCGTTGGAGCTCAGGTTACGGACTTCGTTAGCTTTCATCTTCATTCACCACCGTTCTCAACAGTCTCTCGCTTGATGATCTTGCACTTGACCGGCAGCTTGTGGCTGGCCAGGCGCAGCGCCTCCCGGGCCACCTCTTCGGAGACGCCGGCGATCTCAAACATGACCCGGCCGGGCTTGACCACGGCCACCCAGTACTCGGGCGCGCCCTTACCGGAACCCATACGGGTGCCCAGGGCCTTCTTGGTCACGGGCTTGTCGGGAAAGATCTTGATCCAGACCTTGCCGCCGCGCTTGGTGTGACGGGTCATGGCCACACGGGCGGCCTCGATCTGGTTGCCGGTGATCCAGGCCGGCTCGGTGGTTGCCAGGCCCCACTCGCCATAGGCCACGGTGTTGCCCCGGGTGGCGACGCCGGTCATGCGCCCGCGGTGGACGCGGCGGTACTTCACTCTCTTGGGCAGAAGCATTACTGAGCGCCTCCTTCCTTACCAGCGGGGCCGCGGCCGCCTGCGGGGCGGCTGCCGCCCTGCCGGTGGAACCCGCCGCCCTGGCGGCGGTCACCCCCCTGCCGGTTGAAGCCGCCCCGGCGGTCGTCCCGGCGGCGGGGCCGCTGCTCACGCTCTTTGTAGTTCTTGGTGTCGATGGTGCGGGGGGTGGTGCGCAGGGTCTGGGTGAGCACCTCGCCCTTGTAGATCCACACCTTGATGCCGATGCGCCCGTAAGTGGTGGCCGCCTCGGCAAAGCCGTACTCGATGTCCGCCCGCAGGGTCTGCAGGGGGATGGTGCCGTCATGGTAGTGTTCGGTGCGGGCAATCTCCGCGCCGTTGAGCCGGCCGGAGGCCTGCACCTTGATGCCCAGCGCGCCCATGCGCATGGCCCGCCCCATGGCGTTCTTCATGGCCCGGCGGAAGGCGATGCGTTTTTCCAGCTGCTGGGCGATGTTCTCCGCCACCAGCTGGGCGTTGGTGTCGGGGTTTTTCACCTCGACGATGTTGAGCAGCACGCTCTTGCCCAGCTTGGCCTCCAGCTCAGCGCGCAGCTTCTCGATCTCCTCGCCCCCCTTGCCGATGACGATGCCCGGCCGGGCGCAGTGGACATAGATGCGGATCTTGGCGTTGTCCCGCTCGATCTCGATCTTGGGCACGCCGGCGGAATACAGGCGCTTTTTCAGATCCTTGCGGAGCTTGTAGTCCTCCACCAGGAGGTCGCCCACTTTCTCATTGCGGGCATACCAACGGGAGTCCCAGTCTTTGATGACGCCCACGCGCAGTCCGTGGGGATTCACTTTCTGTCCCATACTGTTTGACCTCCTTTTCTCAGCGCTCTTTGACCACGACGGTCACGTGGGAAGTTCTCTTGTTGATGCGGTAGGCCCGCCCCTGGGCCCGGGGCATAAAGCGCTTGATGATGGGGCCGGGGGCTGCGTAGGTCTCCGCCACATAGAGCTTCTCAGGGTCCATGCCGTGGTTGTTCTCGGCGTTGGCGGCCGCGCTCTTGACCAGCTTGGACAGGGGCTCGGCGGCGGCCTTGGGGGTCAGGGCCAGGATGGCGCTGGCCTGTGCCACACTCTTACCGCGGATCAGGTCGCACAGAATGCTCACCTTACGGGGAGAGATGCGGATATATCTCAGTGTTGCCTTCGCTTCCATTTGCTCTCTCCTCCTTACTTACCGGTCTTGCTGCCCGCATGGCCCTTGAAGGTGCGGGTGGGGGCGAACTCGCCCAGCTTATGGCCCACCATGTCCTCGGTGATATACACCGGCACATGCTTGCGCCCGTCGTGCACAGCGATGGTGTGGCCCACGAAGGCGGGGAAGATGGTGGAGGCACGGCTCCAGGTCTTCAGCACCTTCTTCTCGTTCTTCTGGTTCATCTCATTGACCCGCTTCAGCAGCTCGGGGGCGCAAAAGGGGCCTTTCTTGATACTTCTGCTCATCTTTCACTGCCTCCTTACTTGGCGTTGCGGCGCTTGACAATGAACTTGTCCGTGGGGTTCTTGCGCTTGCGGGTCTTGTACCCCATGGCGGGTTTGCCCCAGGGGGTGACGGGGCCGGGCCGGCCCACAGGGCTCTTGCCCTCGCCGCCGCCATGAGGGTGGTCGTTGGGGTTCATCACCGAGCCGCGCACCGTGGGCCGCCAGCCCATATGGCGCTTGCGCCCGGCCTTGCCGATGTGGATGTTGGCCCAGTCGGTGTTGCCCACCTGGCCGATGGTGGCCCGGCACTGCTCGTGCACCAGGCGCACCTCGCCGGAGGGCAGGCGGATCTGAGCCATGCCGTTCTCCTTGGCCATCAGCTGCGCGGCGGTGCCGGCGGAACGCACCAGCTGGCCCCCCTTGCCGGGGTGCAGCTCAATGCAGTGGATCATCTCGCCCACCGGGATCTTGGAGATGGGCAGGCAGTTGCCGGGCAGGATGTCGGACTCAGGGCCGGTCATGATGATGTGGCCCGCCTTCAGCCCAACGGGAGCCAGGATATAGCGGCGCTCGCCGTCCTCGTACTCGATCAGGGCGATGTTGGCGGAGCGGTTGGGGTCGTACTGCAGGTTGATCACCGTGGACTTGCCCTCTTTGTCCCGCTTGAAGTCGATGATGCGGTACTTGCGCTTGTTCCCGCCGCCCCGGTGGCGGACGGTGATGCGCCCGTAGCTGTTGCGCCCGGCGCTCTTCTTCAGCTTCTCCAGCAGGGAGCGCTCCGGCTTGGCCTTCTTATCGATGCCCTCGAAGGCGGACACCGTCATATGGCGGCGGGAGGGCGTTGTGGGCTTATAGGTTTTGATCGCCATTTCTCGTTACCTCCTTACACCATGCCTTCGAAGAACTCAATGGACTTGGAGTCCTCGCTCAGGGTGACCATGGCCTTCTTCCAACTGGCCCGGCGGCCGACAGGATAGCGGCCCAGCCGCTTGGCCTTGCCATACATATTCAGCGTGTTCACCTTGGCCACCTTCACCCCGAAGATCTCCTCCACCGCCTTGGCGATCTCGATCTTGTTGGCGTCCTTGGCCACCTCGAAGGTGTACTTCTTGTCGGTGGCAAACGCCATGGACTGTTCGGTGACGATGGGGCGCTTGATGATGTCGTAAGCGGTCTTCATTAGGCGAACACCTCCTCGATGGTGGCCAGGGCAGCCTTGTCCACGATCAGCTGCTTGGCGTTGACGATGTCGTAGACGTTGATGAGCTTGGCGGGGGTGGTGACCACACCGGGGATGTTCCGGGCGGACTTGACCACGTTGGGGCAGGCGGTGACCACCACGGCCTTGCCCGCCCCCAGGCTGTTCAGGAAGCCCTGGAAGGTCTTGGTCTTGATCTCGTCCATGTGCAGATCGTCCACCACCAGCACGCTGCCCGCGGCCGCCTTGGCCGACAGGACCGACTTCAGCGCCAGCCGGCGCACCTTCTTGTTGAGCGTGTAGCGGTAGGACCGGGGCTTGGGGGCGAACACGATGCCGCCGTGGGTCCACTGAGGGGCCCGGGTGGAGCCTTGACGGGCGTGGCCGGTGCCCTTCTGCCGCCAGGGCTTGCGCCCGCCGCCGGACACCTCCGCCCGGGTCAGGGCAGACTGGGTGCCCTGCCGGCAGTTGGCCAGGTGGTTCTTGACCACGTCGTGGACCACATACTGGTTGGGCTCAATGCCGAATACGGCCTCGGAGAGCTCGACCTCGCCGATCTGCTTGCCGGCCATATCATAAAGGTTCGCTTTAGGCATTTGTCATTCTCTCCTCTCTCACTTATTACGCGCAGAGGCCTTCTGCGGGTTGACGCGGGCGGAAGCCTTCTGCGGGTTGACGCGGCCGGACCCGTCGGGCCCCTTCTTCTCCGCGATCCTCTTGACGCTGGAGCGCAGCGCCACCACGCCGCCCTTGGGGCCGGGCACGGCGCCCCGCACAGCGATGACGCCCAGCTCCTCGTCCACCTGGATCACGTCCAGGTTCATCACGGTGACCTGCTCGTTGCCCATCTGGCCGGCCCCGATGTGTCCCTTGAACACCCGGGAGGGGTCGGTGCTGGAGCCCAGGGAGCCGGGGTGGCGGGCCACCGGGCCGCTGCCGTGGGTCTCCTTCAGGCGGTGGGCCCCGCAGCGCTTGATGGCGCCCTGGTAGCCGTGGCCCTTGCTGATGCCGGTCACGTCCACCCGGTCGCCGGGGGCGAAGGTGGTGGCGGTGATCTCATCGCCCACGTTCAGCTCGGCGGCGTTGTCCAGCTTGAACTCCTTGAGCACCCGCAGGAGCTTTCCAGACTTCTTGCTGTGGCCCGCCTCGGGCCGGCTGAGCTTGCGCTCGGGCACCTCGTCAAATCCCAGCTGAACGGCGGTGTAGCCGTCCTTCTCCTCGGTCTTCTTCTGCACCACGGTGCAGGGCCCCGCCTGGATGACGGTGACCGGGATGACCTTGCCAGTCTCGTCGAAGACCTGGGTCATACCCACCTTCTTGCCGATGATGGCCTTTTCCATATAGGTTCCTCCTTTAAGGTTATTGGTTGGCGCCGGCCCTGGGCCCTCGCCCTGCCAGGCGGGGGGTCGCGCCGCTCCGATCCGGGCGACGGGGGCGCTTGGCGTCAACATGACCCGTCCGCCTCAAAACGCGGCGGACTGCGGTACAGACACTGTCAAAGCAAAGTGCGCGCAACGCCGTTTCCGCCTTTGTGGAAAACTTCGTTCGCTCCCTTGCTCTCCCTCTTCAAACCGGGCCCGCTGTGCTGAGCGCCGGCTTGGAAGCGCGGCTTTTCCGCGCAGTTCAGACTTACAGCTTGATCTCGATCTCCACGCCGGCGGGCAGCTCCAGGCTCATCAGGGACTCCACCGTCTTGGCCGAGGGCTTCACCACGTCCACCAGGCGCTTGTGGGTGCGCCGCTCAAACTGCTCCCGGCTGTCCTTGTACTTATGGACGGCCCGCAGGATGGTGACCACCTCTTTCTTGGTGGGCAGGGGGATGGGGCCGGAGACCGTCGCGCCGCTGCGCTTGGCCGTGTCCACAATCTTCTCGGCGGCCTGGTCGATGAGCTGATGGTCATAGGCCTTCAGCCGGATGCGGATCATTTCTTTTTGTGCCATGTTTGGGTGTTCCTCCTTCACATACATACGAAGTTGACGCTCGCCGGGCCGCGCAGCGCGGCCCGCTGTCCTGTCACGCCGGGCCGCCTCCGGCGGCTGGGCGCTGCTCCGTACGGTGAAAAACTCCGTCCACGTTATCGTGCGTATCATTCCAGGCCATGAATAAAACCGGCACGTCAGTTGGCCGGTTTCACCCATCCCCAGCGATATACGCTGCGGAAGAGTCCTTCAGCCGCCCGATCAACGGACATACTCCGCGGAAGTTACCTCGCCTGGGGCGAGCAATCTCCCGCATCATCGCAGTGCGCCTATACAGGCGCTCGACCATTGTACAACAAAGTTTCCCAGAAAGTCAAGCACTTTTTTCCGCCCGGCGGGCCGATTCTTTCCCCCTTCGCCCGGCCCCACAAGATCTTGTGCCCGCCTCCGTCCGGTAAGCCGCAAAACCGCATCTGCCTGGTGGAGGAGGTTTTATGCCGGTCTGGCAAAGCCCCAACATGAAAAATGCAAGTTGACTGTCCTGCCCATCCGTGCTATCATGCTTTTGCCGCCAACAGCGGTAAATTGCAGAAAAGAAAGGACGTCGTGTTTTTGAAGCACTGGTGTAATTCGGTGATTGCCCGCTGACCGGGAGGTCTGTGCGGACGTTTCCGACAGAGCCTCCCAAAAGAGACACATCACTTTTAGGAGGTCCCATCCCATGAACCGGGAAAATAAACGCAAAACCTTTGAGAAAGGCTATTACAAGAACCATCCCTGCCGAGACAGCTTCACCTGCAAGGCGTGCGGCCGGCTGGTCACCCCCGTCCCTACCGGCGGGGAGCATCGCAACCACTGTCCCAACTGTCTGCACAGCCTCCATTTGGACGATGAGCCGGGAGACCGGGCGGCAGATTGCGGCGGCATGATGGAGCCTGTGGGCGTCTGGGTGCGCAAGGGCGGCGAATGGGCTGTCATCCACCGCTGCCGCCGGTGCGGCACCCTCCATTCCAACCGGGTGGCCGCGGACGACAACCCCATGAAGCTGATGTCCATCGCCCTCAAGCCGCTGACGCTCCCGCCCTTCCCGCTGGAGCGCATTGAGGAGCTGACCGCCCTGATGGGAGGGTCCGGCTCGCTAAAATAGCCATTCCATCACGAAAAAGGTCCCACTGGGTGCTGCCGTTTGCAGCCCAGTGGGACCTTTGTTTGACCGAGCGTTTACTCCTCATCCAGCTTCAGCACCGCCATGAACGCCTCCGTCGACATCTGCACCGTGCCCAAGCTCCGCATCTTCTCCTTGCCCGCCCCACGCGTCTAAAGCCGCGCGGGGGCCCCTAGATTTCCATGCTCGGCGGAACTGAATTCCGCCTGCGCCATGCGCCGCTGCGCCGCGCATGACGGCGCACCCGCGCCGCCCCCCGCTGCGGGGCCCCAATCGGGCAAGAAGAAGCTCCCTACTCCTCGTCCAGCTTCAGCACCGCCATGAACGCCTCCGTCGGCATCTGCACCGTGCCCAAGCTCCGCATCTTCTTCTTGCCCTCTTTCTGTTTCTCCAACAGCTTCTTCTTCCGGGTGATGTCGCCGCCGTAGCACTTGGCCAGCACGTCCTTGCGCAAAGCCTTGATGGTCTCCCGGGCGATGATCTTGCCGCCGATGGCCGCCTGGATGGGCACCTCGAACATCTGGCGGGGAATGTTCTCCTTGAGCTTTTCACAGATGCGCCTGGCCCGCTTGTAGGCCTTCTCCCGGTGGGCGATGAAGGACAGCGCGTCCACCTGGTCCCCATTGAGCAGCACGTCCACCTTCACCAGGTCGGAGGGGCGGTAGCCCTCCAGCTCATAGTCCAGAGAGGCATAGCCACGGGTGCGGGCCTTCAGGGTGTCAAAGAAGTCGTAGATGATCTCATTGAGGGGCATCCGGTAGTGGATCTCCACCAAGTTGGTGTCCAGGTACTGCATATCCTGGTATTCCCCTCGCCGGTCCTGGCACAGGGGCATGATGTTGCCCACATAGTCCGGGGGGGAGAGGATGGACACGTTCACATAGGGCTCCCGGGCCTCGGCGATGGAGCCGGGATCGGGGTAATTGTGGGGATTGTCTACCTGGACGGTGCTGCCGTCCGTCTTGACCACCTCATAGATGACGGAGGGCAGGGTGGTGACCAGATCCAGGTCAAACTCCCGCTCCAGCCGCTCCTGGATGATCTCCATGTGGAGCATCCCCAGAAAACCGCACCGGAACCCAAAGCCCAGGGCCGCGGAGGATTCCGGCTCAAAGGACAGGGAGGCGTCGTTGAGCTGGAGCTTCTCCAGCGCGTCCCGCAGGTCCGGGTACTTGCTGCCATCCTCGGTGTACACTCCGCAGTACACCATGGGCTGCACCGGGCGGTATCCGGGCAGAGCCTCGGCGGTGGGCCGGCCCGCCTCGGTGATGGTGTCCCCCACCCGGGTGTCCTTCACGTTCTTGATGGAGGCGGTGAAATAGCCCACCTCGCCGGCGGACAGGGCCTGAGCCGGTTCCATGCCCAGGGGCCGCAGGTAGCCCACCTCCAGCACCGTATGCACCGCGCCGGAGGCCATCAGCCGCACCTGCATCCCCGGCCGGACGCTCCCCTCCATCACCCGGAAGTAGACGATCACCCCCAGGTAGGGGTCGTACTGGCTGTCAAAGATCAGCGCCTTCAGGGGGGCGGCGGGGTCCCCCTGGGGGGCGGGCACGTTTTGGACGATGTCCTCCAGCACCGCCTCCACATTGAGCCCCATCTTGGCCGAGATCTCCGGGGCGTCCACGGCGGGCAGGCCGATGACATCCTCAATCTCCTGTTTCACCCGCTTCGGGTCTGCCGCCGGCAGGTCGATCTTGTTGATGACGGGACGGATCTCCAGGTCATGCTCCAGGGCCAGGTAGGTATTGGCCAGGGTCTGGGCCTCCACCCCCTGGGCGGCGTCCACCACCAGCACTGCCCCCTCGCAGGCCGCCAGGGATCGGGACACCTCATAGTTGAAGTCCACATGGCCCGGGGTGTCGATGAGGTTCAGGCAATAGGTCCGCCCATCCTTGGCCCGATAATCCATGCGCACCGCCCGGGCCTTAATGGTGATGCCCCGCTCCCGCTCCAGGTCCATGTTATCCAGCAGCTGAGACTCCATCTGCCGCTGCTCCACCGCCCCGCACAGCTCGATCATCCGGTCGGACAGCGTGGATTTGCCGTGGTCGATGTGAGCAATGATGGAAAAGTTCCGGATGTTTGCTTGTTCGGTCATGGGCTGTTCCCCTCCGTGGTCGCTTCCTGCCCCCGCCGGGGCGGCTTAGGGCGGGTCCGCCCCGCCTCACTGAATCTGCTCAATGTGGTTTGCCATCTCCTTATTCAGCCGTTCCCCGCACACGTGGACGATCTGGAGCAGGGACTGATAGGTGCCCGGATAGGCGGCGGTCATCGCGTCGTGGGACAGGTCTGGGAACTGTTGGGCCTCCTTGTGCTGCGCGTATAGCGCGGCCACATACTCCGTCTCGCTCAGGATCATATCCGCCCGGGGCAGCCCCGCCAAAAAGTGCTCCCGGGGCATGGAAAAGACCCCCTCGTTCCCGTCTGGGCTGGCCTGGAACAAGTGCCGGTACAGGGTGTACAGCGCGGTGGACAGGTAGTTGGCCGCCGCCTTGATGGCCCGCTTGTTCCCCAGCCGCCCCAGCAGGTCGAACAGCACCCCGACGGAGTTGACGATCAGCTTTTTGCTCAGCGTGGCCATCACCGACCCTTTGAGCACGTTGTCCCGCTCGGCAGACACGTCGTAGAGCGTCTCCGCGTCCAGGATGGTGGTGCCGTCCCGGCTGAGGGTGCGCCCCAGCAGGAAGTCGGCGGACACATTGTAGAAGTCGCAGGCCTTGACCACAAAATTTAGCCCGGGCTCCCGCACCCCGTTCTCATAGTGGGAGAGCAGGGCCTGGGAGATGCCCAGCACCTGGGCCGCCTGCCGCTGGGAGATCCCCCGTTCCTGGCGCAGCAGGGCCAGTGTGCGCGAAAAGTCAGCGTTCATTATGATCCATTCCTCCCTCTCGTTCTATTCCGATTCGCCGGTCTCCTCCCCTCCGGCATGACAATGAGTATAGTATACCCTTAGAAATACGAATTGTAAAGCCCCTGTTCCCATGGGATCCCGGCCCAGGTCTCGCCGCCTTTGGGTGGCTTTGGGCCGCCCCAACATTTTCACACAACTCTCTTGCCAAGACATGAAAAAAATGTTACATTTACCCTACATGAGCCTTTCCACGCACAACCACATCACACGGAGGTATTGACGGTTATGTTTGGCAGATTAATCGAGAAACTCAAGGCAAGCCCCAAACGCATCGTGTTCACCGAGGGCACCGATCCCCGCATTCTGGAGGCCTCGGCCCGGCTGCTCTCGGGCACCTTTCTGACCCCCATCCTGGTGGGCGACCCCAATGAAGTACAGGCCGCCGCGGAAAAGGCCGGTTTCAACATCCGGGGCGCGGAAATCATCAACCCAGCCACCTATGACAAGATGGAGGAGATGGTCTCGGTCATGGTGGAGCTGCGCCGGGGCAAGATGACCGGCGAGGAGTGCCGCAAGCTGCTGCAAAAGGGCAACTACTTCGGCACCATGCTGGTCAAGATGGGGGTGGCTGACTGCCTGCTGGGCGGGGCCACCTACTCCACCGCCGACACGGTGCGGCCCGCCCTCCAGCTGATCAAGACCAAGCCGGGCAACAAGATTGTCTCCTCCTGCTTCATCCTGGTGCGCCCCGGCTCTTCCGGCGGAAACGAGTCGCTGGCCATGGGCGACTGCGCCATCAACATCGACCCCACCGAGGACGAGCTGGTGGAGATCGGCCTGGAGTGCGCCAAGTGCGCCCAGTCCTTCGGCATCGAGCCCAAGGTGGCCTACCTGAGCTACTCCACCCAGGGCTCGGGCAAGGGCGAATCGGTGGATAAGATGCGCAACGCCTGCGAGAAGGCCAAGGCCGCCGCCCCCGATCTGGACATCGACGGAGAGATGCAGTTTGACGCCGCCGTCTCCCCCACCGTGGGCCAGCTGAAGTTCCCCGGCTCCAAGGTGGCCGGCTACGCCAACACCTTCATTTTCCCCAACATCAACGCGGGCAACATCGGCTACAAGATCGCCCAGCGCCTGGGCCACTTTGATGCCTACGGCCCCATCCTGCTGGGCCTGAACGCCCCCATCAACGACCTGTCCCGGGGCTGCAACGCCTTGGAGGTCTACTCCATGGCCATCATCACCGCCTCCCTGGCCTAACCCATACATCCCCTTCATCCCCCAGGGCGGCCCCTTGGCCCCCTGGGGGATGCTCTGCTCCCCCCTTTATAAAATCTTATGAATTTCTTTATGGATTCTCCCTTCCTTTTTGCCCCGTTCAATGATATTCTGATTGTACCAATACGGTCCATACGCTTATCTGCCTCTGGACCGGGCGGAGAGGAGCCGATCCATGTCAATTCTGGAAGTTAGTCATCTCAAGAAAGTGTACACCACCCGGTTTGGGGCCCAGCAGGTGGAGGCGTTGGCCGACGTGTCCTTCGGGGTGGAGCAGGGGGAGTTTGTGGCCATCATGGGCGAGTCCGGTTCGGGCAAGACCACTCTGCTGAACATCCTGGCCGCCCTGGACCGCCCCACCGCCGGCAGCGTGAAGCTGGCCGGCAGGGATCTGGCCAGCCTGCGGGAAAAGGACCTGGCCGCCTTCCGCCGGGACAACCTGGGCTTTGTGTTCCAGGACTTCAACCTGCTGGACACCTTCTCCCTGCGGGACAACATCCTGCTGCCCCTGGTGCTGTCGGGGACGCGGTATCCGGAGATGGAGACCCGCCTGGCCCCCCTGGCCCAATCCCTGGGCATCGAGGCGCTGCTGGACAAGTACCCCTACGAGGTGTCCGGCGGCCAAAAGCAGCGCTGCGCCGTGGCCCGGGCTCTCATCACCCAGCCCCAGCTCGTGCTGGCCGACGAGCCCACCGGCGCCCTGGACTCCCGGGCTGCAGACGGCCTGATGGAGCTGTTCGGCCAGATCAACCGGGCGGGCCAGACGGTGCTCATGGTCACCCACTCCACCGCCGCGGCCAGCCGGGCCGGCCGGGTGCTGTTTATCCGGGACGGGGCGGTATACCACCAGCTGTACCGGGAAGGCCGGGGGGACAGTGAGCTGTACCGCCTGATCTCCGACACCCTCACCCGCCTGACCGCCGGAGGTGAGGCAGGTGCGTAACGGACTCTATCCCCGGCTGGCCGCCCAAAACCTGCGGCAGAACCGCCGCTTCTTCCTTCCCTACCTGCTGGCCCTGGTGGGGCTGGCCGCCGCGTTCTACGTCATGGCCGCCCTGGTCTTCGATCCCGGGGCGGGCCAGCTGCGGGGGGCCAACTATGTCCAGGTCATGATGGGCTTTGGCATGGGCGTCGCCGGGGTCTTTTCCGCCGTCCTGCTGCTGTACAGCAACAGCTTCCTCATGAAGCAGCGCAAGCGGGAACTGGGCCTGTACAACATCCTGGGCATGGGCAAGGGCAACCTGGCCTTGCTCCAGTGCTGGGAAAGCCTGTTCACCGCCCTGGTGGGCATCCCGGGCGGCCTGCTGTGCGGCGTGCTGCTCCACGCCCTGGCCACCGCCGGGCTCACCCGGCTGCTGCGCTTTCCCATCCCCTTCTCCCCCGGCCCGTCCCTGCCCGCCATGGCCCTCACCGCCGCGGTCTTCGGCGCGCTGCTGGCCCTGGCCCTGCTGCTCAACCTGGGCCGGGTAGGGCTGGCAAACCCCATCCAGCTGCTGCGGGGCGGCCAGGTGGGGGAGCGGCCGCCCAAGACCCGCTGGCTCGCCGCCCTGGTGGGTGTGGCCTGCCTGGGCGGGGGCTACGCCCTGGCCGTCTCCATCACCGACCCCATGGCCGCCATCGCCTTCTACTTCCTGGCGGTGCTGCTGGTCATCGTGGGCACCTACTGCCTGTTCCTGGCCGGCAGCATCGCCGTGCTCAAACTGCTGCGGAAGAACAAGCGCTTCTACTATCAGACCGGCCACTTCATCGGCGTGTCGGGGATGCTCTACCGCATGAAGCGCAACGCCGTGGGCCTGGCCAACATCTGCATCCTGTCCACCATGGTGATGGTGATGATCTCGGGCACCCTATCCCTCTACCTGGGAACCGGGGAGCTCATCGCCGCCCAATACCCCGCCGACTTCCAGATCACCGTCCGCTACGCCCCCGATGAGGAAGACCCCTTCGACGGCCAGGCTATGGACGCCTTGGCCCACGAGTTCCTAACCCATCAGGGGCTGGAGGTGACGCAGGGGCGCACGGCCCACTACTTGCGCCTGACCGCGGCGGTCAACCCCGCCACCCGCCGCCTGGAGGTGGGTGGAAACGCCGACCGGAGCACGGGGCGCACCCTCTATCTGCTCACCGGGGAGAGCTATGCCGCCCTCACCGGCCGGCCCGCCCCCCAGCTGGGCAGCGGCCAGGCCGCCCTGTGCGGCACGCTGCCCCAGGAGCTGGGCCAGGCCTCCCTCACCGTCCAGGCCCTGGCCGTGGGGGAGCACGGATTGGAGGAGGCAGGCAATCCCCTCACCCTGGAGCTGGCCCCGTCCCTGGAACCCATCCCCCTCTTCTCCAACACCTTTGACACCTATGCCGCCCTGGCCATCGTGCTCCCAGACCAGGCGGCGGTGGACGCCTTTGCCCAGCTGCAGCTGGCCACCGGGAACGTGGGGATGAACACCTACTACTTCCTGGACCTGCTGGATCTGGACTGCACCCAGGAGCAGGCCCTGGAGCTGGAGCCAGCCTGGTATACCTTTGTCGCCGGCAGCACCTATGACGGCACGGGCAGTTGGGACTACCTGGCCGTAGCCACCCGGGCCAGGATGGAGGTGGACGGCTACGCCATGTCCGGCGGCTTCCTGTTCCTGGGCATCCTGCTGGGGGGCGTGTTCCTGATGGCCACCGTGCTCATCATCTACTATAAGCAGGCCTCCGAGGGTTATGAGGACCGGGGACGCTTTGAGATCATGCGCAAGGTGGGCCTGGACGAGGGGCAGGTGCGCGCCTGCATCCGCAGCCAGGTGCTGGCCGTCTTCCTCCTGCCCATCGCGGCCGCCGCCGTCCACATCCTGTTCAACTTCAACCTGGTGGTTCAGCTGCTCACCCTGTTCTCCATCCGGGGGGTGCTCACCACCGCCCTGTGCACCCTGGGCACCCTGCTGGTGTTCTGCGCGGCCTATGCCGCGGTGTACCTGCTCACCGCCCGCACCTACTACAAAATCGTGACGTGATCCCGAATCGAGATAGAAAGGAGGGATTCGGATGCGGCGCGCCCTGCTGATCTCCGCCTTGGCGGGGGCCTTGCTGGCCGGCCTGGCCGGCCTGAGGACCCTGCGCGGGCGGTGACCGCCCCCCTGCCCCCGCCGGCCGCCCTTAGGGCGGCCGGCCTTTCCCTTCCCCTCATATTTTCGCTTGACAGAAAACCGTCATCCCTTTACAATAGAAGGCAGATAATTTTGAAAAACCGGGCGATCTTTGCCTGTTTGAGCGGCCGCGGCGTCACCGGCACGTTTTTCATACAGCCCTTCCATCGCTGCGCAACCCTATTACACTCAAATACCAGGCCCAGAGCGGGTGGTTTTTCGATTATCGCGGTGTGCCCAGGCGGCGCATCGCGTCTTCTTTATGCGATACGGCAAAAAATCTACTTGTATTAGGAGGTGTGGAACCCGCCATGCAGATCTATCTCGCAATCCTGCTCATGGCTGCCTGTCTGGCGGTGGGCGCGGGGGTAGGCGTTCTGTTGGGCTATCGCCGCCGCAAGGCCTTTGCCGAGCGGGAGATCGGCTCCGCCGAAGAGGAGGCCCGGCGCATCATCAACGAGGCCATCAAGAGCGCGGAGAACAAGAAGCGGGAGGCCGCCGTGGAGGCCAAGGAGGAGATCCTCAAAGCCAGGAATGAGTTTGAGCAGGAGGTCAAGGACCGCCGCAGCGAACTCCAGCGCCAGGAAAACCGCCTGGGGCAGAAGGAGGAGAACCTGGACCGCAAGACCGAGAACATGGAGCACAAGGAGGCGCTGCTCACCGCCCGCACCGCTGAGCTGGAGCGGGACAAGGAGGAGCTGGAGCAAATCAAGCACAGCCAGATGGAGGCCCTGGAGCGCATCTCCGGCCTGACCACCGAGGAGGCCAAGCGCTACCTCATCGAGCAGCTGGAGGAGGAGGTCACCCACGAGGAGGCCGTCAAGATCAAGGAGATCCAGGCCCACTTCAAGGAGGAGGCGGACACCTACGCCCGGGAGCAGATCGCCCTGGCCATCCAGCGCTGCGCCGCCGACCACGTGGCCGAGGCCACCGTTTCCGTGGTGCCCCTGCCCAACGATGAGATGAAAGGGCGTATCATCGGCCGGGAGGGGCGCAACATCCGCACCCTGGAAACCCTCACCGGCGTGGACCTGATCATCGACGACACCCCGGAGGCCATCACCGTATCCTGCTTTGATCCGGTCCGCCGGGAGATCGCCCGGCTGGCCCTGGAAAAGCTCATCCTGGACGGGCGCATCCACCCCACCCGCATTGAGGAGATGGTGGAGAAGGCCAAGCGGGAAGTGGACGCCACCATCAAGGCCGAGGGAGAGCGGGCCGTCTTTGAGACCAATGTCCACGGCCTGAATCCCGAGCTGATCAAGCTGCTGGGCCGCCAGCACTACCGCACCAGCTACGGGCAGAACGTCCTCAACCACTCCATCGAGGTGGCCCATCTGGCCGGGCTGCTGGCCAATGAGATCGGCGCCAACGTGGCCGAGGCCAAGCGGGGCGGCCTGCTCCATGACCTGGGCAAGGCCATCGACCACGAGGTGGAGGGCTCCCACGTCCAGATCGGCGTGGAACTGGCCCGGAAGTACAAGGAGAGCGAGGGCGTCATCCACGCCATTGAGGCCCATCACGGCGATGTGGAGCCCCACACCATCGTGGCCTGCCTGGTCAAGGCGGCCGACGCCATCTCCGCCGCCCGCCCCGGCGCCCGCAAGGAGAACGTGGAGTACTATATCAAGCGCCTGGAGAAGCTGGAGCAGCTCACCGCCTCCTTCCCCGGCGTGGATAAATCCTACGCCATCCAGGCCGGCCGCGAGGTGCGCGTCATGGTCAGGCCGGAGGACATATCCGAGGACCGCATGGTCCTGCTGGCCCGGGAGATCGCCAAGAAGATCGAAGACGAGCTGGAGTACCCCGGTCAGATCAAGGTCAACCTGATCCGGGAGACCAAGGCGATTGAATACGCCCGATGACCCCAAGGTGGCCGCTGCCCAGGCAGCGGCCACCTTTTTCCCCGGTTGCGCTTTTCCTATGCTTGTGCTATGATAAGGGATATTGTGAATACAACCGGTAAAAAATCGGCTGCGGGCACGCCCTGCCGATGACAGAAAAGGATGGACGATATGCACACCTTCCGATCCCCGGAGCTCTCAGACCGGCAGTGGGCCGTGCCCCTGCTGGCTGCCGAGGGCTGCCTGGGCTGCGAGTATAACTTCGACAACATCTACCTGTGGAGCCGGGCCTATCCCCAGAAGATCGCCCGGCTGGGGGACCGGCTGCTGGTGCAGATCCAGGGCAAATTGGGCACCAGCTACCTCTACCCCGCCGGAACCGGCCCCCTGGCCCCCGCCCTGGCCGCCCTGGGGGAGGACGCCGCCGCCCACGGGGTTCCCCTCACCCTGGTCTGCCTCACCCCCCAGCAGCGCCAGCGGCTGGAGGAGGACTTCCCCGGCCGCTTCTCCTGGCAGAGCGACCGGGACGGCTGGGACTATCTCTACGACGTCAACCGCCTGGCCGACCTGGGCGGCAAGAAGCTGCACGCCAAGCGCAACCACATCCACCGCTTTGACGAGCAGTTCCCTGACTGGAGCTTTGAGCCCATCACCCCGGACAACGTCCCCGAGTGCCTGGAGCTGGAACGGGCCTGGTCCGCCCGCCGGCGGCTGGACGAGCCCGAGGCCGGGGAGGAGTCCCTGTCCGAGGAAACCGTAGCTGTCATCGAGGCCCTCTACCAGATGCAGCCCCTGGCCCTGGAGGGCGGGCTGATCCGGGCCGGCGGCAAACCCCTGGCCTTCTCCCTGGGCAGCCTGACCACCCCAGAATGCTTCGACGTGCACTTTGAGAAGGCCGACGGTGCCATCCAAGGCGCCTACGCTGTCATCAACCGGGAGATGGCCCGCATGGTGCGCGACCGCCATCCCCAGGTCCGCTGGCTCAACCGGGAGGATGACCTGGGCCTGGAGGGGCTGCGCAAGGCCAAGCTCTCCTACTACCCCGACCTGTTGCTGGAAAAGCACACCGCCCGGGAGGTGTGAGGCAATGGTGGAAATACACCCTGCCCGGCTGGAAGATCTGACCCAGGCCCAGCAGCTCTGGACCCGGGTATTTGAGGACGACGCCGCCTTCCAACGGGATTTTTACGCCCTCACCGGCCTGGACGGCCCCCTGGTCCTTCTGGAGGACGGGCAGATCCAGTCCATGCTGGCCCTGCCCGAGGTCACCCTGACCTTCCCCGACGGGCGCAGCGTCAAGGGCGGTTATGTCTACGCCTTGGCCACCCGGCCGGAGGCCCGGGGGCGGGGATATGCCGGCCAGCTGCTCGACTACGCCTGCCAGGCCCTGAAGGACCGCCTGGCCGACTGCATCCTCACCGTCCCCGCCCAGACCTCCCTGTTCTCCTTCTTCGCCCGCTACGGCTTCCTCCCCGCCCTCTACCACCGCCGCCTGATCGCCCGCCCCGCCCCCGCACCGGCCACCCCTATCTCCCCTCAGGCCTATGCCGCCCTGCGGGAGACTTTGCTGGCCAACATGGTCCACGTCACCCAGAGCCCTGGGCAGCTGGAGCTGCAGCGGATCCTCTGCCCCTACCCGGGCAGCGGCCTGTACCAGCTGGAGCTGGCCCACGGCCCGGGCTGTGCCGCGGTGGAGTGCTGGCCCTCCGCCCCTGTGGTCAAAGAGCTGCTGTGCGACCCCCGGGATGAGGCACAGGGTGCCGGCGCCGCCGCCGCCCTGTGCGGCGGCCCCGCCCAGGTGCGCCTGGCCCCCCAGCCCCAGGTGGGACAGCCCTTCGGAGCCATCCGCTGGCTGTATGGCCGCCCCGACCGGTGGCCCCAGCCCCCCTGGGGATACCTGGGCCTGGCCTTTGACTAGCCTCCCTTTTTGAATATACATTCATAATATGCAGCCCGTCCCTCTTTAAAAGGCGGAATTTTCAATTTTCTCTTGCATTTTATTCATTTTTGGGGTATCATGGAGCTGCCCCAAAAATCTGGGGTTGATTCTGATCTCAGGATAGGAGATGTGAGGAAATGAAAACAAGAAAGAACCTGCTTGCCCTGCTGCTGGCCCTGGCGATGACCTTTGCCCTGGCCGCCTGCGGCGGGGACAGCCAGAACAGCCCGTCCCCTGACCCCACCGGCTCCGCCTCTCTGGATCCCGAGCCCACCGGCAGCGGCAGCACCGGCGACTACGGCCAGTTCACCACCCTGGAGGAAGGCAAGCTCATCATGGTGACCAACGCCTCCTTCCCGCCCTATGAGATGACCGACGACAACAACAACGTCATCGGCATCGACCCGGAGATCGCCCAGGCCATCGCCGACAAGCTGGGCCTGGAGCTGGTCATCGACAACATCGACTTTGACGCCGCCCTGTTGGCGGTGCAGGAAAACCGGGCCGATGTGATGCTGGCCGGGCTGACCTACCGGGAGGACCGGGACCTGGTGATGGACTTCACCGACAGCTACGCCACCGGCGTACAGGTCATTATCGTCCGGGAGGGGGACACCACCATCCAGGGCACCAATGAGGACCTGCAGCTGGTGGGGGCCGACGGCGCGGTGCTGGAGGACATCCAGATCGGCGTGCAGCGGGGCACCACCGGCGAGACCTACTGCCAGGACGCCCACGGCACCGACCATGTGACGTCCCTGGACAACGGTTCGCTGGCGGTGCAGGCCCTGCTCAACGGCCAGGTGGACTGCGTGGTCATTGACGACGGCCCCGCCCGGGAGTATGTGGCCGCCAACCCCGGCCTGGAGATCCTGGAGGGCAGCTACGTCACCGAGGACTACTGCGCCGCCGTGGACGAGGGCAACACCGCCCTGCTCAACGCGGTCAACACCGCCCTGAACGAGCTGATTGAGGACGGCACGGTCCAGTCCATCATGGACAAGTACATCACCGCGGAGTAAGCCCGCGTTCCGGATGACCTCAAAGAGGAGCGGCTTGGGCCGCTCCTCTTTGGCATCTTCATGAGAGAGGGGGAAGGATCAGCCCATGGGTCTGTCCGATTACTTTGAACTGTGGCGGGAGATGATGCTCTCCCGGGATCCCGGCGTGGCCGACTCCGTCACCTGGTGGCAGGAGTTCTTTGTCCGCTTCTATCAGGCCTTTCTGGAGGGGGACCGCTGGCAGCAGTACTTACGGGGGGTGGGCGTCACCCTGCTGGTCACCGCCATGGCCCTGGCCATCGGCGTGGCCCTTGGTATCGTGGTGGCCATGGTGCGCACCGCCCACGATCAGCAGCGCCCCGGCCGCCGCAACCCCCTGCTGGGGGTGATCAACCTGCTGTGTAAGATCTACGTCACCGTCATCCGGGGCACCCCCATGATGGTGCAGATCATGATCATGGGCATGGTCATCTTCTCCAGCAGCCGCAACTACACCATGGTGGGCGCCCTCACCCTGGGCATCAACTCAGGGGCCTATGTGGCCGAGATCATCCGGGGCGGGCTGATGAGCCTGGACGTGGGCCAGTCGGAGGCGGGGCGCTCCCTGGGCCTGGGCTACCTGGACACCATGCGCTTCATCGTCATCCCCCAGGCCTTCAAGGCCATCCTCCCCTCCCTGGGCAACGAGTTCATCATCCTGCTCAAGGACACCTCCCTGATCTCCATCATTGGAGGACAGGAGCTGGTCTACTTTGCGGAGAACATCGTCAACCGCACCTTTGAGGCCATGTTCCCCCTGGTGGGCTCGGCCTGCATCTACCTGGTGCTGGTGCTCATCTTCACCTGGTTGCAGGGCAAGCTGGAAAGGAGGCTGCGGCAAAGTGATCGACGTTAAGCACCTGTCCAAATCCTTTGGCGACCACCTGGTGCTGGACGACCTGTCCGAGCACATCTCCCCCGGGGAGAAGGTGGTGATCATCGGCCCCTCCGGCTCGGGCAAGTCCACCTTTCTGCGCTGCCTGAACCTGCTGGAGACCCCCTCTTCCGGCTCCATCACCTTTGACGGGACGGTTCTCACCGACCCGAAGGTCAACATCGACCAGGTGCGCCGGAAGATGGGCATGGTGTTCCAGCACTTCAACCTGTTCCCCAACATGACCGTGCTGCGCAACATCACCTTGGCCCCCGTCCGCACCGGTCTGATGGACCGGAACGAGGCCCAGGCCGAGGCGGAGAAGCTGCTGCGCCGGGTGGGCCTGCTGGACAAGGCCAACGCCTATCCCGCCCAGCTGTCCGGCGGGCAGAAGCAGCGCATCGCCATCGTGCGGGCCATGGCCATGCGTCCCAAGGTGATGCTCTTTGACGAGCCCACCTCCGCCCTGGATCCTGAGATGGTGGGCGAGGTGCTGGAGGTGATGCGGGAGCTGGCCCAGGAGGGCATGACCATGGTGGTGGTCACCCACGAGATGGGCTTTGCCCGGGAGGTGGGCACCCGGGTGCTGTTCATGGACGGCGGGCGCATCCTGGAGCAGGATGAACCCCATGCCTTCTTTGCCCACCCCAAGCAGCCGCGCACCATCGAGTTTCTCTCCAAGGTGCTGTGACCCAGCAGCCCCGGGCCCTTTGCCGCCCGGGGCTTAAACTTTGTGCCAATCCACGGAAGAAAAATGCTTGACATTGCTTATGTAAACTCTTTCTTGCAAGATTCATCGCAAGTTGTCTGTCCGTCGGCTGTGGAAAACTTCGTGGAAGCTGTGGAAACTTTGCAAAATCAGGGTTCGGTAATTTCTGGATCCCATCTTGTTTGAAATTTGGTGCAAGTTTCCCCCCGGCAAATTCATCAAACTCAATTATTTGTGCTCAGCCCCAGATGGCGAGATGGAAAGCCACACCCCCTGACCTTAGGCCAGGGGGTGTGGTTTTCCGCTTCTCATCGGATCAGGGTATTCTCCCGCACTGGGGCGGACTGGGAACTCTCTGTGGAGAAATACTGAGCCAGGATACCCGCGGCCACCTCGGCCAGGCTGCCGCCGGAGGCGCCCTGCTCGGCTACCAGGGCGATGGCCACCTGGGGATCCTCATAGGGGGCGAAGCAGACGAAGGTGGCGGTGGCCTCCCGCCCGGCCACCTCGGCGGTGCCCGTCTTACACCCCACGCTCACGGGCAGGCCGGCGAAGTACCGGGCCATGGACGCCGTCTGGGACAGGTCATACATCCCTCCCAGCACCGCGTCCAGGGCGCTCTGGTCAATGTCGATGGTATTGAGCAGTTCCGGTTCATACTCGTACACCACCTGGCTGTAATCGCTGGACTTGACCTGCTTGAGCAGATGGGCCTGGTAGTGGTTGCCGCCGTTGACCAGGGTGGCGATATAGTTACACAGCTGGAGGGGTGTGAACTGGCTGAGGCTCTGTCCGATGGCGGCAGAGAGGACCTCGCCTCCGTACCAGGTCTGCCCCAACGCTTCCGCCACCTCCGGCCCCGCCATCCTTCCCGGGGACTCCGAGATCTCAATGCCGGTGTACTCCCCCAAACCGAACTGCCGGGCATAATCCTGGAGGGTGGCGATGCCCAGGTTGGCGCTGGTGTCATAGAAAAAGATATTGCACGAGTCGGTGATGGCCTGAGTCACATTCTCTATGCCATGATTCCCGGGATAGATCCAGCATGCCTGATTTGTCCCGTAATAGCTATAGATTCCTGTGCACCTTACCGTGGACGTGGACGTGATCACCCCGCTGGCCAGCCCCGCCACCGCCGTTACCATCTTAAAGGTGGAGCCGGGGGCATAGATGCCATTGGTAGCCCGGTTGAACAGCGGGCGGCCCTGCGTATCCGCCTCCAGTTCGGAGTAGTTGAAATTTCCCAAGTCATAGGTGGGGTAAGAGGCCATGGCCAGCACCCCGCCGGTCATGTCCATCACCACCGCCGCACCCCCCGCCGGGTTTTCCAGTCCCTCGATGAACTCCGCCAGATACTCCTCCGTCACCGCCTGCAAACCGGCGTCAAGGGTGAGCACCACGTTGTCCCCGGGGTCCGGTTCCTCCAGCCACTCCTGAGTGACGATCTTGCCGTTCTCGTCCGTCTCCACCCTCCGCCGGCCACTGGTCCCGTGAAGGTACTCCTCAAAGGCGGCCTCCACCCCATCCCGGCCCACGGTGGCATTCATCGCGTATCCCAGCTCCTGATAGGTGGGCCACATGGCGCCGGTGATGGACCCGGTCCAACCCAGCACATGGGCCGCGCTGTCGGTGTGGTAAGCCCGGGCGGTCTCCGTCTCAATCTGCACCCCCGTCAGAGCCTGTTCTTTGGCCGCGGAGATGAAGGTGATGTCCACCCCCTCGGCAAAGATATATTCGGTGCTGACCACTTCATAGGTCCGCAGGTAGATCTCGTAGAGCACCCCCATGAGCTGCCGGTCCTCCCGGTTGAACGACCCATCCTCGCCCGGCTCCAGGCCAAAGGTGTCCGCCATGGCCTCCAGCAGCGCCTGCGCGCTCACCTGCGTCGTCTCCGCCTCGTCGATCCAGCCCCGGCCCTGGGCCAGGCGGCCCAGGTTGGTGATCCGGACGGTCTCATTGCCCTGCTCGTCCTGGGTGGTGTAGGAAAACACCCCCTCCGACCGAGTATAGCTCCAGGGAGGGCCGTCGCTCACAGGCAGCGAGTCGTTCCACACCACCCCCTGCTCCCGGCACAGCTCCAGCAGCTGGGTCAAAATGGCGTTGCGCTGCTCCCCCATCAAGGTGGTGTCCAGGGTGACCTGATAGCTGACGCTGTTGCTCACCAGCACCCGGCCGTACCGGTCCAGGATCTCCCCCCGCACGCCGTCCACCGTGTCCAGCTCCTGCAGGCTGTAATTGGCGCTGGCCAGGTAGTCCTGCCCGTGGACAATCTGGGTCTGGTACAGCACCACCAGGAAGGCCAGCAGGATCACCCCGAAGATGCCCACCAGCACCCCGGTGCGCACCTGCAGCTTCCGGCTCTCCTCCTCGGTGCGAGGCTCTTTGTCCCGGTGGAGATCATAGCGCTTATTCATGATAGACCCTCCCGTAGTTGCGGCAGCAGAACCGGCCGATCCAGTAGACTGGGACGGTGAACACCAGGGAGCACAGCAGTTCCGGCCCAGCCACTCGCAGCAACGCCCCCGCCCCGGCCACGCCGGAAGCCAGGCGGCTGCCCACCTGCCACCCCTCCCACACCAGCAGGGCCGCCAGGGAACACAGCAGGTGCCCCACCAGGTCCCGGCGCAGCACGCGCTGGGTCAGCAGACCGGCGCCCCAGCCCAGGGCAGAGACCACCGGCACGCACACCAGGCTGACGTGTCCCTCCGCAGACAGCACCAGCCCCGCGGCCAGGCCAAAGCCCGCCCCGAACCGCGCCCCCTCCAGGGTGCCCGCCGCCACCGCGCCGCACAGGGGCAGCAGAGGCAAAGGGATGGGCAACGGCCCCAGCACGTCGTAGTTGAGAATCGTGATCACCGCCAGGGCCACGCCGTATGCGGCCACCCGGGCCGCCGCGTCCCGCCGGGTCATAGCGGCCGCCCGAACAGCGCCCAGGTGGAGCAGTCCTCGATGGCCACGTCCACAAACCGCCCCACCAGCTCCCGGTCCCCCTGCAGGTGGACCAGCCGTCCCCCTGGGGTGCGGGCGTTGAGGTTGTTGCGGGGATCCTGGCTGAGCCCGTCCACCAGACAGCGCTGCACGCTGCCAATGTATGCCTGGTGCTTTTCCAGGGAGATCTGGTTTTGCAGCGCCACCAGGCGGTTGAAGTTGGCCGACTTCTCCTCCTTGGCCATGGGATCGGGCAGCTTGGCCGCCGGCGTGCCCTCCCGGGGGGAAAATAGAAAGGTGAACAGCGCGTCAAACCGCACCTGCTCCACCAGGGACAGGGTCTGCTCAAACTCCTGGGTGCTCTCCCCAGGGAAGCCCACGATCACATCGCTGGTGAGCACCACCTGGGGCAGCCGCTCCCGCAGTGCCGCCACCTTGTCCAGATATTCCTCCCGGGTATAGCCCCGGTTCATGGCCCGCAGCACCCGGGTGCTACCCGACTGGAAGGGCAGATGGATCACCGGGGCCACCTTTTCACACCGGGCCATCACGTCAAACAGCCGGGGCGTGGCGTCCTTGGGATGGCTGGTCATAAAGCGCAGCAAAAACTCCCCCGGAATGGCTGCCGCCCGCTCCAGCAGGGCAGGAAAGTCCACCCCCCCGCCCAGGTCCTTGCCGTAGGAGTTCACGTTCTGGCCCAGCAGGGTGATGTCCTTGTATCCCTGCTCCACCAACGCCTGGATCTCCTCCAGGATGCGCTCCGGCTCCCGGCTGCGCTCCCGCCCCCTCACATAGGGCACGATGCAGTAGGTGCAGAAGTTGTCGCACCCGTACATGATGGATACCCAGGCCTTTACCTTGCCTGACCGGCGTACCGGCAATCCCTCGGCAATGGCCCCGTCGGCCCGCTGGGTTTCAAACACCCGGCCCCGGCGCAGGTAGACCCGGCGCAGCAGCTCCGGGAACTTCCACAGCACCTGGGGGCCAAACACCAAGTCCACATGGCGGTAGGACACGCGCAGCTTTTCCGCGATGTGCTCCTCCTGGGCCATGCAGCCGCACAGGCAGATGATCTGGTTGGGATTGCGCCGCTTACCGTGCACCAGCGCCCCCACGTTGCCCAGCACCCGCTGCTCGGCGTGCTCCCGGATGGCGCAGGTGTTGATCACGATGAGGTCGGCGTCCCGATCCGTGTCCGTCATCTCATATCCCATTTCCGTCAACATCCCCCGCAGCAGTTCCGAGTCCGCCTCATTCTGCTGGCAGCCGTAGGTATCCACATAGGCCATGGGCGGCGCGTCCAGCTGGCTGTTGCGGGCCCGTAGATCGTTGCAGTAGTCCCGCTGGCGCTGGATCTCGTCCTGGGGGATCACAGGGGTGGTTCGATTCAATGTACAGTCCCTCCGCACCGGGCGGCCTTCCGGGCCGCCGCGTTTTCCACCACTATACCATGAAATGAGGGACAACACAAGACGCAGGCCCGGCCGTCACCCCGTCCCCTCCGGCAGCTGGCCCAGCAGCAGGGCCGCCCCGGCCAGCACCAGGAACAGATCGGGGGAGGTGCCATCGTATGGCAGCACCAGCTCCTGCCGCTCCACCGCCCGCCCGTCCAGGGCAATGAACTCCCGCTGTACCGCCACCGCCGCCCGGCGCTGCTCCAGGCTGGACAGGGTCAAAGTGTTGCGGTTGGCCGCGCCGTAGCTCACCACCGTCTCGGCCGGCAGCGCTCGGGTCAAGGCAGCCAGCCCCCCGGGTAGCAGGGCGGTGTGGCAGGACAGGGCCGGGGCGCCGGCCCACCCCATCGCCCCCGGGGATACCACCAGCAGATCCAGCTTCAGCCCCGCCAGCAGGGCCGGATGGCGGCAGGCCCGCACCAGGGCGGCGCCCCCCGGCGCCAGGGTGCTCACCCGCTCAGCCAACCCCTCGTTCTGTTCCCAAACCCCGATCTGCCACATCGCTTCCGCCCCCCTTGATCCCTTATAGTCTGCCATCGCCCGGAGCGGTTTATGCACCGCAGCCCGGCCCTGAGGGCCAAGGCAGCGGCCCCCGGCACAGGCCGGGGGCCGCTTGGTTGGACGAGAGCCCGCCTGGGAGACGTCCCGGCGGAGGGCCGCCTGCCCCTATGGGCTCCGGGTTGAAAGGCTTGAGAAGCGCTGACGGATGCATGCAGAAAAAATAGGCGCCAACATACCTTGCCCTATTGCCCCTCCCGCCCCCGCTGGCCCTTTTGCTTGCGGTGGCGGTAGATGACATAGTTGACCACATTGCCCAAAATCACCACATTGCCGCACAGGTACAGCCAGACCAGCAGGATGATCACCGACGCCAGAGACCCATACACCAGGGAATAGCGGGCGGAGTTGCCCATGATCTCGGAGAAGATCAGGGAGGCCACGGCCAGGGCCAACGACGCCCCCACGGCCCCGGGCACCACCGGCGGCCTGGGTTTGTCCCAAGGCGCGGTGAAGCGGTAGAGCAGCAGGATGAACAAAAACACAATGCAGATCAGCAGCGCGTACTTCCCCCACTGCCAGGCCACGAACCGCTCCACCAGGTTCTCCAGGCGGAGGATCTTCCCCAGCAGGTGGAAGAACCAGTTGCCCGTGACCACCACCGCCAGGGACAGGTACACCGTGACCAGCAGCAGCGCGGAGAACAATAGACTGGCTCCAATCTGCCACAGTCCCAGGAAGGTGGCCCGGCCGTAGATCTCGTGCATGATATTCATCAGCCCCCGCATGGCCGCCGAGGCAAACAGCACCGCCAGGAAGATCCCCGTGAGAAACATGGCCGTGGACTGGTTGCCGTTGAGGTAGTTCAGGTAGTCCCGGAAGATGGCGATCACGCTGTCCGGCAGCAGATAGTCCGCCTGCTCCAGCATGGACGCCAGGTCCAGATTCATCTGTTTGAGGAAGGCGGATAGGCAGATGAGGATGGGGAAAAAGGTCAGGATCAGGAAGTAGGCCAGCTCGGCGGCAGCCCGGCTGACCCGCTTGCTGAAGTAGAGCTGGACGATCTCCGTCACCCAACCCACCACCGGCAGGCGCTTGGCTCTGTCCAGGGCACGCTTCATCCCCCCGCCCCCTCTCTGGCAAAATTTTGTTGGTTTCAGTATAGCAGAGCCCCCCGGAAAGGACAACCGAAAGTTTTGTCGCCTTTCGCCCCGGCCCCTCACTCCACCAGCAGCGTCAGCTCCTCCACGCTCAGCTCTGGGTTGAGGGCCAGGCTCACCCCGTAGCCGATCACCCGGGCCAGGTCCGCCACCCGGCTGTCCACGTCCCGGGGGGTGACAAACAGCTCCCGGCCGGGCAGCCCTTCGTCGTCCTGCCTGCCCAGCAAGTCCATCATCAGGGTGGACGCATCCACCACCGTGGGCGCCCCCACCGCCAGCACCGGCACCCCCAGGGTCTCCCGGCTGAGGGCCATGCGGTGGTTGCCCACCCCGGAGCCCGGCACGATGCCCGTGTCGGACAGCTGCACCGTCCGGCACAGCCGCTCCACCGAGCGGGAGGCCAGCGCGTCCACCGCCACGATGCACGCCGGGCGCAGCTGGGCCGCCACGGCCTGGATCAGCCTGCCGCTCTCCACCCCCGTGGTGGCCAGCACCCCGGCGGCCAGGGCGGCCACCGGCCGCAGGTGGCCAAACTGGGCCAGCCCCTCCACCAGATGGCGGGTCACCAGGGTGTGCTCCACCGCCAGCGGCCCCACCAGGTCCGGCGTGATGGCCCGGTTGCCCAGCCCCACCACCAGTGCCTCCCCTGTGGGGGGCAGCATGGGTTGCAGCAGCTGGGCCACCGCCTGCACCGCCCGGGCGAAGGAGTCCTCCTCCCGGCGCAGCAGCCCGTCCAGCTCCACGGTGACGTACCGCCCCTGGGGCTTGCCCAGGGCGTCCGCCCCCCGCTCGTCCAGCACGTCCACCACATGGGCGGCAAAGCCCTGAACCTGGTCCTCCCGGGCGCGCACCCCTTGCAGCCGCTCCCCCTCACCGGCCTGCTCCTGCCACAAGGCATGGGCCTCCATGGCCAGGTCTGTCCGCCGCTGCGCCATGCCCGCACTCCCCTTCCCCAAGATGTTGTGTAAGGTTTGATCCTTCCCTGCTATCTTTTGCGGAAGAAAATTTTCTATGCGAAAAACGAAAAATTGGGCTTGCATTTTTCCCCCTTGAATGTTAAAATACATATCTGCTATGGAAATCCGTGCCGGATCTTGTTGCCGGAACCATCTGAGTCAACGCTGAGTCATCAGGGGGAGGTGTTTGGTTTGCCCAATATCAAGTCCGCCAAGAAGCGCGTGCTGGTCAACGCCGCCAAGGCCGCGCAGAATAAGGCGCAGCGCTCTGCCCTGCGCACCGAGCTGAAGAAGTTTGAGGCTGCGGTGGCCGGCGGGGATCGCAGTCAGGCCGGCGCCGCCTACCAGTCGGCTGTCAAGGCTGTGGACCGGGCGGCGGCCAAGGGGCTGCTGCACCGCAACAACGCCGCCAATAAGAAGAGCGCCATGACCCTGAAGCTGAACAAACTGGCCTGAGCGCCTGTGGGCCCGCCTGCAAAACGCAGGCGGGCCATTCCTTTTTGCCCCGCCCCCTCCTTGACAGGGCCGGCCGCCTGCCAGTATAATCATGGCAAACACAACTCCCGCCATCAACCCGGCGGACACAGGAGGGAATCCCATGGAAGCACGCTTCACCTGCGCTGAGCAGCTGGTCGGCAACACGCCGCTGATGGAGCTCAGCCGCCTGGCGGCCGGAGAGGGCCTTTCTGCCCGGCTGCTGGCCAAGCTGGAGTCCTATAACCCCACCGGCTCAGTCAAGGACCGGGCGGCCCTGGCCATGGTGCGGGACGCCGAGCGCCGGGGCGCGCTCCAGCCCGGCGGCACCATCATCGAGCCCACCTCGGGCAACACCGGCATCAGCTTGGCCTGGGCCGCCGCCATCCGGGGCTACCGGGCCATCATCGTCATGCCCGAGACCATGAGCGTGGAGCGTCGGCAGCTCATTGCGGCCTATGGCGCCCAGGTGGTGCTCACCCCCGGCGCCCTGGGGATGAAGGGGGCGGTGGACCGGGCCAGCCAGCTGGCCCAGGAGATCCCCGGCAGTTTCCTGCCCGGCCAGTTTGACAACCCCGCCAATCCTCAGGCCCATCGGGACACCACCGGCCCCGAGATCTGGCGGGATACCGACGGGCAGGTGGACGTCTTTGTGGCCGGGGTGGGCACCGGCGGCACCATCACCGGCGCGGGCAGCTACCTGAAGGAGCGCAATCCAGCCCTGCACGTTGCGGCGGTGGAACCAGCCGCCTCCCCCCTGCTGAGCGCTGGGCGCACCGGCCCCCACGGCATCCAGGGCATTGGCCCCAACTTCCTGCCCTCCGTACTGGACACCGGCGTGCCCGATGAGATCGTCCCCGTCACAGAGCAGGACGCCTATGCCGCCGCCCGGCTGCTGCGCGCCCGGGAGGGGCTGATGGTGGGCATCTCCTCCGGAGCCGCCCTGTGGGCCGCCCTGTCCCTGGCCTGCCGCAGTCAGTTCCAGGGCAAGACCATCGTGGTGGTACTGCCTGACTCGGGGGGCCGCTACCTGTCCACCCCGCTGTTCAGCCAGGGGTCGGACCAGGCTTGATTCCCCGCTCCAGTCAGAGGATTTGACCGCCATGAAGCAACCCTTTGCCCTGCTGGAGGCCGCCGTCTCCTGCGGCTCTCCCACCCGGGGGGCCCAACTGGCCTATGACGCCCTGGTCCGGGCCGGCCTGCCCGCCCTGCTGGGGGGCGCGGCCTGCTATCCCATGGAGAAGCTGGAACCCTGCCCCCACTATCCCCCCCACCTGCTGCACCTGGACACGGTCATGGCGGTCAGCCGGACGCTGCGCTCCAACCTGCTCACCGCCCTGGAGCGGGGGCAGTTCCCGGTGGTCATCGGGGGGGACCACTCTGTGGCCATGGGCTCGCTGGCCGCCTTGGGGGAATACTATGGCGCGGACCGGCTGGCGGTGGTGTACATCGACGCCCACGCCGACATCAACACCGAGCGCACCTCCGTCACCGGCTGTATCCACGGCATGGATCTGGCCGCGGCCTGCGGCCTGTGCTGCCCGGAGCTCACCGTAGGCCGCCAGCGGGTGAACCTGCTGGGGGAGAACCTGTATATCCTGGGCGGGCGGAGCATCGACCCGCCGGAATACGATATTCTGGCCCGGCAGGGCGCCCACCTCTATTCTCCCGAGCAGCTGTCCGGGGACGGGCTGGCCCGTGTGCTGGGCGAGATCCTCCCTCAACTTGCCGACAAGCAGGTCCACATCAGCTTTGACGTGGACAGTTTGGACCCCAGCGAATTTTCCGCCACCGGGTACCGCATCCCCAACGGCCTGACCTTGGAGCAGGTCCACGCCATCCTGCGGGCAGTGCTGGCCACCGGCCGCACCCGCTGCTTTGAGTGCGTGGAGTACAATCCCACCCTGGACGCAGACGGACGGGATCTGCCCACCCTGCTGGAGCTCTTCCGGCTGGTGGCAGACACGCTGGCGGGGGCCTGATCCCAATCCCGGGCCGGGCACACAACCCATCTCTTCTTGGATCGGAGGAATTCCCTATGAAGATCAAAGTCATGCCCCTGGGCATGATCGGCACCAACTGCTTCGTCTTCTGGCAGGAGGGCGACCCCCGCTGCGGCATCGTGGACCCCGGCGCCGACGGGGAACAGGTGGCCGCTTTCCTGCGGGGCCAAGGGCTGGAACCCCAGGCCATCCTGCTCACCCACAGCCACTTTGACCACATCCTGGGCATCCCCGGCCTGCGGGAGCAGTGGCCAGGCCTGCCCATCTACTGCCACCCCGCCGACGCCGATGAGAGCCGGAAGACCGTGCGGATGTTCGGCAGCACCTTCCCCGCCGTGGCCTCCTTCGGCAACCTGCGCCACTATCGGGAGGGAGACCGGGTGGAGGTGGGCCCCATCACCCTGGAGGTGCTGGAGACCCCGGGCCACACCCCCGGTTCCGTCACCCTGAAGGGGGATGGCGTCCTGTTCACCGGCGACACCCTGTTCCGGGGCTCCATCGGCCGCACCGATTTGGAGGGGGGCAGCTATGAGCAGATCATGGCCTCCCTGCGCAAGCTGGCTGCCCTGCCCGGGAACTATCAGGTGTGCCCCGGCCATGAGGAGCTGTCCACCCTGGACGAGGAGCGCCGGGGTAACTACTACCTGGTCCAGGCCATGGAAGGCTGAGCATGGACCTGTATCTGCAAGGCCACGATTACCGCTACGCCGTGGAGCAGACCATGATGGTCCTCTTCCCCGGCCAGCTTCCCCGGTATCCCCAAGGGGAACCGTCCCAGGAGGACGTCCCTTGGGCACTGGTCCGCCTGGAGCGCACGCTGGATCTCCTGGAGGCCCAGGCCACCCTCTGGTGGCAGGGCCGGCGGCACACTGCCAGCTGCCGAGCTGACCCAAGGGAGTGCACCGACCCGCTGTCCACCCGCCGGGTGGAACAGCGGGTCGTCCGTCTGGCCTTTTACGACGCGGGGGTGCAGGCCTTGGGGGCCGCGCCCCCCTGGGGCGCCCTCACCGGGGTGCGCCCGGTCAAGCTGCCCACCCGGATGCTGGCCGCCGGAGCGGGGCAGGACGAGGCGCTGTCCGCCCTCATCCAGCAGTACCGGGTGCGTCCCGACCGGGCCCAGCTGGCCCTGGCCTGCGCCCAGGCCGCCCTGGAGATCCGGCAAAGCCTGCCCCGGGACGAGCTCTCCCTCTACCTGGGCATCCCCTTCTGCCCCACCCGATGCGCCTACTGCTCCTTCATCTCCTCCGACGTCCGGGGGACGCTGGCCCTGGTGGAGCCCTATGTGGACGCCCTGTGCCGGGAAATCGCCCTGGCCGGTTCCCTCCTGTCCGGCGCTGGGCTGCGCCTGTCCACCGTCTACATGGGTGGCGGCACCCCCACCACCCTGTCCGCCGGACAGCTGGACCGGGTGCTGACGGCGGCGCGGCGGCACCTGCCCATGGACCGCTGCCGGGAGTTCACCGTGGAGGCCGGACGGCCGGACACCATCACCGGGGACAAGCTGCGGGTGCTGCGCGCCCACGGCGTCCAGCGCATCTCCATCAATCCCCAGACCATGGACGACAGCATCCTGTGCACCCTGAACCGAGGCCACACCGCCGATGAGATCCGGCAGGCTATGGCGCTGGCTGAAGATCAGTTCGGCGGCCTGGTAAACATGGATCTGATCGCCGGCCTGCCCGGGGACAGCCCGGACGGCTTTGCCCACACCCTGGAGCAGGTGCTGACGCTGTCCCCCGCCAACCTCACCGTCCACACCCTGGCCTTAAAGAAGGGGGCCCGGCTGCGGGAGGCCTCCGGCGGCCTGTGCGCCCCGGAGGCGGTGGCCCAGATGCTGCTGGCCGCCCAGGAACGCCTGAGCGCCGCCGGGTATCAGCCCTACTACCTCTACCGGCAGAAGTACATGTCCGGATCCTTTGAAAATGTGGGCTGGTGCCTGCCCGGCACCCGGTGCGACTACAACGTGCTCATGATGGAGGAACTGCAGACCGTCCTGGCCCTGGGAGCGGGGGGTATCACCAAACTGGTGAACCCGGACACAGGCCGGATCACCCGCCTGTCCAACCCCAAGTACCCCAAGGAATACCTGGCCGGCGGAGATCGGCTGGAGGCCCATCTGCGCCAGGCCGCCGACTTCCAGCGCCGGCTGGCCCAGGGCAGTTGAGGCGTCAGGCTGGGATTTTTCCCGGGAAACAGGAAAAGTCTCTTGACTTTTACAATCCTCGCTGATATACTGTCAGAGCCGCTTTGAATGGGAATGGGGAAGCGCCAAGGAGCAGCACGGCGCAACCCCGCAAGTGGGCCTCCCCGGCCCCTCCCCCGAGAGCGAGCCCGTTATAAAGGAAAGGCAGGTGCAAGCTATGCACGCAATCATCGAGACCGGCGGCAAACAGTATAAGGTGACCCAGGGCGATACGCTCTACATCGAAAAGCTGGATGCCGAGGCCGGCAGCTCCATCACCTTCGACAAGGTTCTGGCTGTTTTGGACGGCGAAAACGCCACCTTTGGCGCCCCCACTGTAAACGGCGCCTCCGTCACCGCCACCGTGGTGAAGAACGGCAAGGGCAAGAAGGTGCTGGTCTTCAAGTACAAGCCCAAGAAGAACTACCGCCGCCGTCAGGGCCATCGTCAGCCCTACACCAAGGTGGAGATCACAGCGGTCAACGCCTGAGCCAGGCCATGACCACCGTTACCTTCCACCGCACCCACGGCCAGCTGTGCGGCTTTGCCGCGGAGGGGCACAGCGGATACGCCCCGGCTGGGGGCGACATCGTCTGCGCCGCCATCTCTGCGGCGGTGGGTCTGGTGGAATGCACCGTCAATCAGGTGCTGGGCCTGGCCGCCCCGATTACGGCCTGCCAGCGGGACGGGCGCCTCGCCCTTCGTCTCCCCGGCGGGCTGGAGCCAGCCCACGAGGCCACTTGTCAGGCCCTTTTGACTGGCCTGATGGTCTATCTGGAATCCCTGGCCGGGGAATACCCCAAACACCTCGCCGTCCGGTTGGACGACAGCGATGAATCAGGGGCCCGGCCCTCCCACTCCCTTTGACAGAAAGGACGAAAAGGACCATGATGAAGATCAATATCCAGTTCTTCGCCCACAAAAAGGGCGGCGGCTCCACCAAGAACGGCCGCGACTCTGAATCAAAGCGCCTGGGCGTTAAGCGCGCTGACGGGCAGTTCGTGCTGGCTGGCAACATCCTGGTGCGCCAGCGGGGCACCCACATCCACCCCGGCTCCAACGTTGGCAAGGGCAGCGACGACACTCTGTTTGCCAAGGTGGACGGAACGGTGAAGTTCGAGCGCCTGGGCAAGGACCGCAAGAAGGTCTCTGTATACGAGATCGCTCAGTAAGGGCAAGGGCGTGCTGCCACCTCGCAGCGCGCCCTTATTTTCTGCCGTCCCGGCGCTGCCGCCGGGTCCCGAGAAGGAGGTGGCCCATGGCCAATCAATTTATCGACACGGCCCGCATTGTGGTGAAAGCGGGCGACGGAGGGGGCGGCGCCGTCTCCTTCCACCGGGAGAAGTACGTGGCCGCCGGCGGCCCGGACGGCGGCGATGGCGGCCGGGGCGGCAATGTGGTGCTGCGGGTGGATCCCCATATGTCCACCCTGCTGGACTTTCGCTATAAGCGCAAGTACGCTGCGGAGAACGGCCAGGACGGCAGAGGCAAGCGCTGCTCGGGCAAGGATGGAGCCGACCTGATCATCCGGGTGCCCCTGGGCACGCTGGTGCGGGACCTGGCCACCCGGGAAATCATCTGCGACCTGTCCACCCCGGACGACTTCATCCTGGCCAAGGGGGGCAACGGCGGCTGGGGCAACAAGCACTTCGCCACCCCCACCCGCCAAGCCCCCCGCTTTGCCAAGGCCGGCCTGCCCGGCCAGAGCCGGGAGGTTCTGCTGGAGCTGAAACTGCTGGCCGACGTGGGGCTGGTGGGCTTTCCCAACGTGGGCAAGTCCACCCTCTTGAGCGTGGTCACCCGGGCCCAGCCCAAGATCGCCAACTATCACTTCACCACCCTGTCCCCCAACCTGGGGGTGGTGCCCCTGGAGGACGGGCGCTCCTTTGTCCTGGCCGACATCCCCGGCCTTATCGAAGGGGCCGCCCAGGGGGCTGGGCTGGGCCACGACTTCCTACGGCATATCGACCGCTGCCGCCTGCTCATCCATGTGGTGGACGTATCAGGCAGCGAAGGGCGCGACCCCTTGGCCGACTTTGACGCCATCTGCGCCGAGCTGGAGCGCTGGTCCCCCGCACTGGCCAACCGGCCCATGCTGGTGGCCGCCAACAAAGCGGACATCCTGGAGGCCCCCGAGCTTCTGGCGCGGCTTAGGGCCCATGTGGAAGCCAAAGGTTGCCCTCTTTATGAGATCTCTGCCGCCACCCACCAGGGAACCCGGGAGCTGATGCGCGCCGCCGCCGACCGGCTGGCCCAGCTGCCCCCCATCCTGGTGTACGCCCCCACCTATGTGGAGCGGCCCCCAGAGGTGGATACCTCCGCCCCCCTGGAGATCACCCGGGATGAGGACGGCACCTGGCTGGTGGACGGGCCCTGGCTGCGCCAGCTGATGGCCAACGTCAACTTCTCCGACTACGAAAGCCGCAACTGGTTTGACCGGCGGCTGCGGGAGGCCGGGGTCTTTCAGCAGATGGAGGACCGAGGGGTCCAGGATGGTGACGCGGTTTGCCTGTACAACCTGGAATTTGAATACCAAAAATGAGCCGGAACGGAAAACACCCCCAGGGCCATCAGGCCCGGGGGTGTTTTCCTGTCTGGGATGCCTTACGACAAAAACATCCTTTATCCCTCAAGATTCTCCTTGACACATCTGTTCATTCTGTATATACTGTTCATAAACAGATGGCAAGGAGGTGAGCACGCATTCTGCCCAACCACCCCCAGGCGCAGGGGAACCCGGTTGGCTCACACCCCGTAGGGCACGAAGCTGATGTTCATATCCACGTCTCCATTGATGCCGGGCACCCTGCCGCTGGAGCTGTACTGCCACATCTGGAAGTGGTAGCGGTAGCTGGGCTGGGCGGCATATTGGGCATACCAGAAGTCATAGTCTGTCAGCGCCCGCAGATCCATCTTGATGTAGCCGCAGTAGGCGTTGAAGTACACCATCGCCTGATAGCCCGCCTGTTCCACCCGGGCACAGAAGGCATCGATGCCGGCGGTGACCTCCGCAGGCTCCACCCCATAGGTACGGGAGGAACTGCCACCCAGATACTCCCAGTCGCACACCACCGGGTAGTCCAGCTGGGCGCCACCCAGCAGATCCAGCACAAACTCCGCCTCTTCCAGCCCCTCTTGGGCATTGATGGCCTGGGAGAAGAAGTACACGCCCACCTTCAGTCCCGCGGCCTTGGCCCCCTCCAAGTTGCGCCGGAAATACTGGTCCTCATACAGCCCGCCCGACTGCATGAACCGCCCGCCGATGCGCAGGATGGCGAAGTCCACCCCGGCATCCGCCACCGCCTGCCAGTCGATGTCCAGCTGGAACTCGGACACATCCACCCCAACCTCATAGGCCACGCTCCCGTCGCCATAGGTCATGAACGACCCATCCAGGGCAAACAGACTCGGATCGTAGCCAAAGGGGGCCACTTCCTCGGCGCTGAAGGGTTCCACCCAGTAGTTGCTGTGGCGGAACATCCCCTGGCTCACGTCCAGGTTGTACACCCGCCAGAGGATGGCGGCCATCTCCGCCCGGGTGATGGGGGCGTCCGGTACGAAGAGCATCTGGCCGTCCTCGTGCCCGGCCCCCTCCAGGATGCCCTTCTCATACAGGTGGGTCACATAGCCGTCGTCGCAATCGGCAAAGGGGCTGTCCCCCTGGGGAATGCTCAGCAGGTCCAGCGCCCGGGCTACCATATGGGCCACCTGAAGGCGGGTGGGCACGTCGGACAGGTAGGCCGCGTCAAAGGCATAGACCAGGCGGTTGTCCAGAGCCAGTTCGATGTACGGATAGTCCCAGCGCTCCCCCTCCACCGGCGCGGGTACGGCGCAGCCGATGGCCAGGGTGATCAGCTTGAAGGCCTGCCCCCAAGCCACCGGGTCATCCCCGCCGAAGATCTGGTCGCTCAGCCCGTCAATGATTCCCGCCTCATACAGGTCCCGCACATTATCATAGTACCAGATGTCCTCGGGCACATCGGAAAAGCGCATCGCCCGCCCCTCCTGGGCCCCCATGCCCGGCAGCGCCAGGGCGCAGGACAACACCACCGCCAGCAGCAGCACAATCACTCGTTTCTTCATTGCTCTCTCCTCTTTCGCCCGGATCCGGGGGATTTGATTTTTATTGTATCGAATCTCCCCCCTCCTGGCAACCCCTTTTTGCCCATTTTCGATTTTTTCCAAGTCCATTGGCTCAAACATCCTATTTCCCCCTTGACAGCAGCGGGTGACAATGATATATTGCATGATGACAATAATATTTGTCATCATGACAAGGGAGATTGTCAAAAGATCGGGCACCGGCCCGACCATCCCAGGCCGGGCTGGAGCAGCGGGGATGGGTGGGGAGCGGACAGGAGGGAGCCATGCGCCTGAAAAACCGGTTAAAGGAATATCGGGCAGCACTGAATGTGACCCAGCAGGAGCTGGGTCACCTGGCGGGAGTATCCCGCCAAACCATCAGCCTGATCGAGCGAGGGGATTACTCTCCCTCCGTCACCCTGGCGCTGACGCTGGCCAAGATCTGCCGCGCCCAGGTGGAGGACATCTTTATGCTGGAGGAGGATCCCCATGAAACAGACTGACGACGCCATCCGGCAGGCCAACCGCCGGGCTTTGCCCAAATTTCTGCTGATCCTGGTGTGCGCTTCACTGGTGGGCGGGACGGCTGGCTACTGTGCGGCCTACTTTGGCCTGGACGGGCTGGCGGACGTACTGGCCCAGGCGGGTACGTTTTTCTCCCTGTATATCGCCCCCTGGCTGCTGGTGGCCTGCGCGGTGCTCCAGCCCGCTGTCTGCATCCCCCTCTACCGTTCCGCCAAGAAGGCATTCCTCAGCTGGGACGGGGAGGACGAGGCCGTTTCCGGCCAGATCGATCAAAGATTGTCCATTACCCTATGGATTTCGGGCATGTTCTCTCTGGTGTCTCTCTTTCTCATGGGCGCGTCCTATGCCGGCCCCATCCTGGACGAGGAGGGCCCTCATTTCCTGAACTTGCTGATCGTCCCGATTTTCTTCGTCCTTTTCATGGTAGAAAATATTCTGCTTCATCAGCGGGTGGTGGACCTGGCCAAGCGGATGGCCCCGGAAAAAAAGGCCTCTGTCTATGATGTGAAGTTTCAGAAGAAATGGTTTGAAAGCTGCGATGAGGCGGAAAAGCTTCTCATTGGCCAGTGCGCCTACAATGCCTTTTCCGCCACCACCGGGGTCTGCTCAGCCCTATGGTTGGTCTTCACCCTATCCGCCATGTTCCTGAACACCGGCTTCCTACCCTTGCTTGCCGTCTGCCTCATCTGGGGCGTTTCCCAATGCACCTATTCCTACTGGGCGTTCCGGCTGTCCCAGCCGGGGGCCAAAGTTCTCTAAGGAGGTCTTGTCATGAATGAAACACATTCCAACCGCGCCGGGCAGATCCTGACCGCCCTGGGCAAGTCGGTGGCCTACCTGCTGCTGTTCCTGGGCAGCCAGGTCCTGGTCTCCTTCGCCTTCACCATGGCCATCACCCTGATCATTGGGGCCCGCACCGGCGCGGTCAACCCCCTGCTAGTCACCCTGGAGCTCTACGACTACCTCATCCACATCTCCATGATCTCCAACCTGCTGGTCCTGGCCGTCCTGCTGGTCTTCTTCCTGGCCCGCAGGCGCCGCCCCCTCCAGGAGGTGGGCCTGCGCCCCGTCCCCGGCCAGGCGGCGGCGGGGGCGGCGGGGGCCGCTCCCCTGCTCTACGCGGTGATCACCCTGGCCCTGTCCCTGCTGCCCACAACCTGGCTGCAGGACTATTCCCAGGCCTCCGCCCCCCTGAGCAATACCGGGGTGCTGCCCTTCCTGTCCGTGGCCTTGGTGGCCCCGGTGGTGGAAGAGGTGATCTTCCGGGGGCTGATCCAGTCCCGCTTGGCCCGGGCGCTGCCCGGCTGGCCGGCGGTGCTGCTCTCCGCCCTGGCCTTTGCCCTCTGCCATGGGCAGCCGGTGTGGATGGGCTACGCCTTCCTGCTGGGCCTGGTGCTGGGGATCATGGCCTGGCGCGCCGGCTCCATCCTGCCCAGCGTGATCACCCATGTGGTCTTCAACGCCATCGGGCAGGTGCTGGTTCTGCCCGGGCTGGCCCAGCTCAACGGCTTGGTGGTGCTGGCCGTCCTGCTGCTGGCGGGTCTGGCGCTGTGCCTGCTGGCCCGTCGCGGCCTGGCCCTGCTGTTCCTGCCGTCCCAACCAAATGAAAATAAAAAGGAGGCTGATCCCCATGTCTGATCCCATTCTGGAAGTCCGGGGGCTGCGCAAGACTTTCCGGCTGTCCCCCAAACAGCAGAAGATCGAGAAAACCAAGCAAAAAGTAAAGGTGGCCGTGGACGGCCTGTCCTTCTCCGCCCTCCGGGGGGAGATCTTCGGCCTGTTGGGCCCCAACGGGGCGGGCAAGACCACCACCCTGCGCCTGCTGGCCACCCTGATCAAACCCGATGCGGGGGACGCCCTGGTGGACGGGGCCAGCATCGTCACCGAGCCCGAGCGGGTGCGCGAGCGCATCGGCTTTCTCACCAGCGAGCTGAAGCTGGAGGACTTCTTCACCCCCGACTATCTGTACGACTTCTTCTCCCGCCTGCACCGGGTGCCTGACCAGGCCCGCCAGGCCCGCAAGCAGGCGCTGTTCCAGCGGTTCGGCATCGATCGCTTCGCCCAGGTGAAGGTGGCCGACCTGTCCACCGGCATGAAGCAGAAGGTGTCCCTGGTCATCTCCATTGTCCACGACCCGGACATCATCATCTTTGACGAGCCCACCAATGGCCTGGACGTCATCACTGCCAAGGTGGTCACCGACTTCCTCCAGGAGCTGCGCCAGCAGGGCAAGACGGTTCTGGTATCCACCCATATCTTCTCCCTGGTGGAAAAGCTGTGCGACCGGGTGGGGATCATCATCGACGGCTCCATGGCCCTGTGCGGTACCCTGGACGAGGTGTGCCAGGGCAAAAATCTGGAAGATCGGTTCTTTGACCTGTATGTGGAAAGGATGGGGAAGGACGCATGAAAAACGGAATGCTCACCATTTTCCGCAAGGAGCTTGCCCGCTTCTTCGGGGACAAACGCACCGTCCTTGGCACCATCCTGCTGCCCGGCGTGCTCATTTTCGTAGTCTACACCTTCATGGGCTCTGCCCTGTCCAATCAGTTCTCGGTGGACGAAGACTTTGCGCCCACGATTCAGGCGGTCAACCTTCCTGACTCCATCGCCGCCCTGGCGGATCAGGCTGGGGTGGACATCCAGGCCGCCGCGGATATGGACCAGGCCAAGTCTCTCATTCGGGAGCAGGAGCTGGACCTGCTGGCCGTCTTCCCCTCCGGTTTCGACGCGCAGGTGGCCGCCTATGACGTGGCCTCCGGCCAATCCGCCCCGGTAGTGGAGCTGTACTACAACTCGGCCAGCGTGGACTCCTCCACCGCCTACGAGATGCTGGACGCCCTGCTGGCCGGCTATGAAACCAGCCTGGCCAACAAGTTCGACGTCAACCCCGGCGAGGGGACATACAACCTGGCCTCCGAGGCGGACACCGCCGGCACCCTGATGTCCTCCATGATGCCCATGCTGTTGGTGATCTTCCTGTTCTCCGGGTGCATGGCCACCGCCCCGGAGTCCATCGCCGGGGAGAAGGAGCGGGGCACCATCGCCACCCTGCTCATCACCCCTGTGAGCCGCAGCGGCCTGGCCCTGGGAAAGATCTGCGCGCTGTCCATCATCGCCCTGCTGTCCGGGCTGTCCAGCACCGTGGGCACCCTGCTGTCCATGCCCACGCTGATGCAGCTGGACGGGGAGATGCACATGGCCTATACCCCTGCCCACTACCTGGCCCTGTGCCTGATCATCCTGTCCACAGTGCTGTTCATCGTAACCTGCATCTCCCTGATCTCCGCCTTTGCCAAGACCATCAAGGAGGCCCAGACCTATGTCACCCCCTTGATGATCCTGGCCATGGTGGTGGGGATTACCGCCATGTTCGGCGGCGGGGCCAGTACCCAGGCGTGGGCCTACCTTATCCCCTTCTACAATAGTGTGCAGGTCATGGCGGGCATCTTTGCCCTGGAGGTCAACTGGACCTTCCTGCTCATCGCCCTGGTGTCCAACCTGGCCTATACCGCCGCGTTGACCTGGGGCCTGACCCGGATGTTCTCCAGCGAGAAGATCATGTTCCAGCGCTGACCCCCTACACATTGGCCGCAGAGGTCGGCCCACCATCCCTCTCCCGCTGCCAGCGGGCGGGCGTCCGTTCACCTGAAAAGCGAGAATCTGCCGGAGAAATTCCGGCTGGGAGGAGGCATCATCTATGGAGCTCATCATACAGGATCTGGTCAAACATTTCGGCACCAAGCAGGTGCTCAAAGGGGCCAGCTACACCTTCCCCAAGCAGGGGATCTACGGCCTGCTTGGCCGCAACGGGGCGGGCAAGACCACGCTGTTCAACTGCCTGTCCGCCGAGTACCCGCCAGACAGCGGCAGGGTGGAACTAGTCCAGGACGGCGCTCCGCCCCGGCCCCTGACGCAAGGGGATATTGGCTACGTCCTCTCCACCCCCGTGGTGCCGGAGTTCCTCACCGGGTATGAGTTTGTCAAGTTCTTTCTAGAGATCACCGGCGACCCCGGCCAGACCGGCCGCACCCCAGACGACTGGCTAGCTTTGGTGGGCATCGACCCCGATGACCGCCACCGGCTCATGCGGGGCTACTCCCACGGCATGAAGAACAAGGTGCAGATGCTGTGCTTCCTCATCGGCCGGCCCCCGGTGATCCTGCTGGACGAGCCGCTGACCTCCTTCGACGTGGTGGCCGCCCTGGAGATGAAGAACCTGCTGCGGGAGATGCGGGAAGATCACATCCTCATCTTCTCCACCCACATCCTCCAGCTGGCCACTGACCTGTGCGATGAGATCGTGGTGCTCAACCATGGCCTGCTGGAGGGGGTGGACCCCGCCCTCATCCACACCCCTGAGTTTGAGCAGCGCATCGTGGACATCCTCCGGGAGGAGGGGGAGGGCGAGCATGACTAACACCTGGACCATCTTCCGCATCAATGCCAGCATCCGGGGCAACCGGCTCATCTATTGGCTGGGCCGCCTGCCCCTGCTGCGCCGGCTGTTCACCGACCATCTCTATTCTGCTGAGGAGGGCAAGTTCGCTCTATTCATTCTGCAATGCCTGTGGTGGCTGCTCAAGGCTCTGGGGGGCAAGCTGATCTATCTGGCGGCGTGCCTGCTCCTGTCCGCCTCCTTCGCCCTGAGCGGGCCTCAGGACTGGCTCTCGCCGAACAACTTCGGGCCCTTTTGCTGGGCCTTCCTGTGGTTCAGTTTCCTGGTGGGCACCATGCTCCAGCCCCACGCGGTGGCCCCCTCCCAGCTAAAGTACATCTGCGTGCGCATGATGGCCATGGACGCCTGGCGCTATCAGATGATCACTGGCCTGGGTCACCACCTGGCCGCCTTCGCCGGCTTCACCCCCTTTCTCATGCTGGTCACCGCCCTGCTGGGTGCTGGGGCCTGGGCTGGCCTGGTCATCAGCCTGGAGCTGGCCTTCGTCCGCCTGGCCGCCGAGGCCCTCCACCTGGCCCTATACAGCCGTACCGGGGTAAGCGTGGGCAATCGGACGTGGTACATCATCCTGATGGTAGTGGTTGGGTTGGCCGGATCCGCCGTCTGCCTGCTGCTCCTGCCGGAGGCCCGGACCCAAGACGTCCTGCTCCACCCCGTCACCGTGCTGGTACTGGCCGTTTTGGGCGCGGCGGGGGCCGTCTACACAGTCCGCTTCCCCAACTACTACCGCCTGGTGCTGGACACCTGCAAGGCCGAGTCTGTCTCCCCCGCGCTGGCCAAGCAGAAGGTGGCCGGCGCCCAGTTTGCCAACGTGCGCCTGAAGGACAGCGACCTGACCGCGCAGGGGGACCCCCGGCTGTCTGGCTGGCCCTACTTCCAGTCCCTGTTCTTCCGCCGCCACCGCCGGATGCTCTACAAGCCGGTGAAGATCGCGCTGTTCATCATCGCCGGCGTGACCGTGGTGGTGGGCGCCGCCCTGCTGGCTTTCCGGGACGGGGAAACGCAGGCGCTGTTCAGCCTGGTCCCCCTGTCCCTGCCCTACTGCGTGTTCTTCCTGTACTTCATGGACAACTCCGTGGGCACCCGCATCTGCAAGGCCATGTTCTACAACTGCGACCTGGCCATGCTCAAGTATCCCTGGTATCGCCAGGGGGATGTGGTGCTGAAAAACTTCCTGCTGCGCTTCTCCCGGCTGTGCGGGGCTACCCTGGCCCTGTCCGGGGCGGTGTGCGTGATGTTCACCGTGCTCACCCTGTGCGCCGGTGGGCGGCCCGCCCTGGGGGGCTACCTGATCTTTCTGGCCGCCATCCTGTGCCTGGGGGTGTTCTTCGCCGTCCACTGCCTGGGTATGTACTACCTGTTCCAGCCCTACACCTCTGATTTGCAGGTGAAAAACCCCTTCTTCTCCGGCATCAACTTCGCGGTGTACGCCGTCTGCTACGCCTGCATCCAGATCCGCAGCACACCCTCCTGGTTCGCCCTGCTGGTGCTGGCGGTGACGGTGGTCTACTCCGTGCTCATCCTCGCCCTGGTCTACCGCCGGGCACCCCGTACCTTCCGGGTAAAGTGAGCCCGGGGCTTGTGCCCACAGCCGGGTTGTGTTATGATGCTATGATGGTCTGCAACCATCCCTATTGTTTGCCTTTGGAGGTATCAGCATGGCAGAACACAACAAGATCCCCCAGCGCAGCGAGATCCCCGTGGAGGAAACCTGGGACCTCACCGACCTGTATCCGAATGACGCGGCCTGGCAGCGGGACCTGGACGAGACCCGGGCCCTGGCCGCCCGCATCCCCGGCTACGCCGGCCGCCTGGCCGAGCGGGCCGACACCCTCTATGAGTTTCTGGAGCTGAATCAGACCCTGGACACCCACATCAGCAACCTGGCCCACTACGCCTTCCGCAAGGGGGACGAGGACACCCGCGTGTCCGAATACCAGGCCATGCAGGGCAAGCTGACCAGCACCCTGGTGGAGCTGAACCGGGATAGCGCCTTCGCCACCCCGGAGCTGATCGCCATCCCGCCGGACACCCTGGAGCGCTTCTACGCCCAGCAGCCCGCCCTGACGCTCTACCGCCGGTACTTCCAGGTGCTGCAAGACCGGCGGGCCCATGTGCTGTCCGACGCAGAGGAGCGGCTGCTGGCCGCCGCCGGCGAGATGGCCCAGGCGCCGGAGGATATCTACGGCAAGCTCACCAACGCCGACCTGACCTTCCCCGAGGCCATGGACGGGCAGGGCAACCAGGTCCCCCTGTCCGACGGCTCCTTTGTCCCCACCCAGATGAGCGAGGACCGGGTGCTGCGGGAGAACGCCTTCCGCACCTACTACAAGACCTATGGCTCCATCCGCAACACCGCCGCGGCGGTGCTCTCCGCCCAGGTCAAGCAGCTGCAGTTCTACGCCACCGCCCGGAAATATGAGAGCTCCCTGGCCGCCGCCGTGGCCGGCACCCGGGTCCCTCCCCAGGTCTACCACAACCTCATTGACACGGTCAATGCCAACTTGGACAAACTCCACCGCTATGTCCGCCTGCGCAAGAAGCTGTTGGGGGTGGATCAGCTGCATATGTACGACATTTACGCCCCCATGGTGTCCGGCGTGGACCGGCCCATCTCCTTTTCCCAGGCCAGGGAAACGGTCTATGCGGCGCTGGCCCCCCTGGGCGAGGACTACCGGGCCATTATCCAGGAGGGCTTTACCCACCGCTGGATCGATGTGCGGGAGAACCTGGGCAAGCGCTCGGGAGCCTACTCCGCCGGCGCGCTGTGCCACCCCTATGTGCTGCTCAACCACAAGGACAATCTGGACGGGATGTTCACCCTGGCCCACGAGATGGGCCATGCCATCCACTCCTACCTGTCCAACAAAACCCAGCCCGCCCCCTACCGGGACTATGTGATCTTCGTGGCCGAGGTGGCATCCACCTGCAACGAGGCCCTGCTCATGGAGTACCTGCTGGCCCGAACCACTGACCGGAAGGAGCGGGCCTGGCTGATCAACCACTTCCTGGAGCAGTTTAAGGGCACCCTCTACCGCCAGACCATGTTCGCCGAGTTCGAGCTGCGCATGGGCCAACTCAACGCCCAGGGGGAAACCCTCACCGCCGACCTGCTGTCCCGGGAGTACCGGGCGTTGAACGAGAAGTACTACGGGCCCGACCTGGTCTCCGATGAGGAGATCGCCCTGGAATGGGCCCGTATCCCCCATTTCTACTACAACTACTATGTCTATCAGTATGCCACAGGCTACTCCGCCGCCATCGCCCTGTCCCGCCGCATCCTGCAAGAGGGGCAGGGAGCGGTGCAAGACTACCTGGGTTTTCTGGGGGGCGGCTGCTCCAAGGACCCGGTGGATCTGCTGCGGGGGGCCGGGGTGGATATGTCCACCCCCCAGCCTATCCAGGCCGCCCTGGACCTCTTCCAGGCCCTGCTGGACGAGATGGAATCCCTCACAGGGGATTGATCCTCGGGCAAAAAAGACCGGCAGTCCGCCTCTGGCGGACTGCCGGTCTTTTTTGGAGATTTGCCCACAGCAATTTCCCTTGACATCTTTTATGTCTACTCTCCGCGAACCTGGAAGAACGGATCAGGATGTGGAAAACTCTGCGGAAGTTGTTGAAACTTCTGGCCCCAGGGTTGGGCTGCCGGCAAGCCTGTTTGGAAAGCCAAGAAAAATTCGGAACTTTTTGAGGCCAAATCTGCCGCCAAAGAAATTATCGCAACCCATTCCCACCCCTGGAAGGGCCTGGAAACTCCCCAGCCCGGCTCACTCCCGCAGCCGGCCCCGATACCAGCCCGTCATCCCCTGTTTCTTCACCAGACAGCCCCGGCTGCTGCGCCGCACCAGCTTCAATCGTTCCCCCGCGGATACCGGCAGCAGATAATCGGTGGTGTCCTCGCAATGCACTGTTCCATCGGACAGGCGGGTGTAAAGGTACTCCTTCAGGATCCACAGTTCCCGACCGGTGGACAGGTGCCGGCACCAGCAGCAGTCCCCTTCCTCCCGCAGCACTTGGACGGCGCTGTCGCTCCAGCGGATATTCAGGGAATCCTGGCTGGCCTGCTGGTCCTCCTCCGCCACCACCGTCGGAAGTCCATCATAGGCCACATAGTCCATCTCGTCCCCGTACACGTCGGGGATCACCAGCGCGTTGAGCTGCCCGTCCAGCTTGAGCACGCAGCCGCCGTCGATGGATGCGATGTGCCGCTCCCGGCAGATCAGGGGCCGGGCGGTGGGGATGCTGGGGTTGTACAGGGTCACCGGCCAGTGGCCCACCACCACCCACTTCCGGAAGGACAGCCCCTGGTCCAGAAAGTCGTCGTTCTTCATGCATCCGTATGCTTCCAGCTCCTCCAGCCTGTCCTCCCGGGGCAAGCCGCCGTGGACGAACAGGTAACGCCCCGCCTCCAGGATGTGGGGCAGCTCCAGCAGGAAGCGGGCCTCCCGGGGAAAGTGCTCCAGGATGGCCTGCCGGATGGCCGGCAGGTCCTCCGGCCCCTTGGCCTCCATCCCCAGCTGGGCGGCCAGCTGCAGGATCAGCGAACGCCTGCCCCAGCGGCGGAACACCGGCCACAGCTCCTGGTCGATGCTGGGGCGGATCTTGGCCAGAAAGATCTTGTCCACATGGTCGCAGTTGCCGCACAGGGGGTACACCGTGTGGGTCTGCCCCAACTCCAGCAGGTAGCGCAGCAGTCCCAGGCTGTCCTCCCCCTTCTCAAACAGATCCCCCACCAGCACCAGCACGTCCGCCGGGGAGAAGCCCGCCCTGTCCAACACCCCTTTCAGGAAAGGCAGGTTCCCATGGATGTCGCTGACGGCGATCACCCGGCGGCCCGCCGGGATGTCCGGTCGAATCACCTTGGCAAGTTGCTTCAACTTCGCTTCACTCCTCTTCCATCCAAACGCCCAGCTCCGGCAGGGAACGAGGGCGCCTCTTTTCGGAATGAGAGTTTAGTATACCACATTCTTCCGCGCTTGAGAAGCCAATTTCGCCCGGCCCTCCGATGGACGGGCAGAGGAACGCCGCTTTGAAAGCTGTTTACTTTATCACTTCAATCTGTTAGAATATAAGCAATTCCCATCCGTCTGTGCGGGGGCGGCCCATCCTGCCCGCCGTCCATCGCAATAAGGAGGACAATATGCCAAAGGTATCCAACAAGCAGCGGAGCATGGCCCTGTATCAGAGCATCCTGGAGCTGAGGGATCTGGACGAGTGCTGTGCCTTTTTTGACGATCTGTGCACCGTGGGCGAGCTGCGGGCCCTGGAGCAGCGGTATGACGTGGCCATCCTGCTGGACGAGGGGATGGTGTACACCGACATCCTGGAAAAGACCGGGGCCAGCTCGGCCACCATCAGCCGGGTCAACCGGATCTTCTCCTTTGGCGCCGGGGGATTCCGGCGGATGATCCAGCGGCGCAAGCAGCGGGAGGAGCCTGGGCATGGAGGGGGCTGACCGGCTGGAGGCGCTGCGCCAATGCTATGCCGAGTACCTGGACGAGCGGCGGATGCTGCTCCAGGCGGGGGGCGCCTTTCAGGGGGTCTCCCGGTTCTTCACCGGCCCGCCCGCCGGGGAGCGGGTGATGGCCCAGCGCTTCCTGCTCCAACTGGAGGGGTGCGTGGCCCAGCTGGCTGAGACGGGCGAGGCCGAACTGGCCGCCCAGGCCGCGGTCTTCATGCTTCTGGAGGCGGAGGGCTTTGACTACAACTCCCAGTTGATGTTCCAGGCGGCGGAATCCTACTGCCTGCCCCTGTTGGCTGTCCTGGCCCCAGCGGACGCCAGGCGGCTGCTGGCCGGCTATACCGCCCGCTATCCCAAGCGCAAGCTGCTCCTGCCTAAGCAGGAGCAGGTGCTGGCCGCCCTAGCCCGGGCAGCGGAATAGGATCCCATCGGCAATCCAACAGGAAAAGAAGCACCCCCGGCGGGGGTGCTTCTTTTTCGCGTTCGTTTCTCTCTTCCCTTTGCTGCGCGTCCGGTGGCTGAGCCGGATTGCCACTATGCTGCTTACTGGGGCGTTGCCACCAGGAAGCACATGTCGTTCAAATCGCCGTTGGACTCGTCGAAGAAATCATAGAAGGTGAAATTGTACAGGAATCGCTCCGCACTGTACACGCCATAGCCGTCCTGGTTATGGTCGGTGGTGTCGTAGGGATCGGCCACGATGATCACGTCATCCTGGGTGGTCTCGGTGCCCATGGTGTCATATCCGATGAGGACCTGCCAGTGCCCGCCCCAGTCGTTCCAGCCGATCAGAATGGGGTCCCCGGCGGCCAGGGTCTGCTGGATGTAGTCGAAGGTGAACACCTCATACACCGTATCTGCGCAGTCATAGGTGGAGTACAGGTCAAACCCGCCCACACCCTCAAAGATCTCCATGAGCTGCCGCAGGCTGGTGGCCTCCGCCGCCAGTCCGTTGCTCCGGTAGGCCGCCAGGCTCTCCTCATTGTGCTCGCCCAGCCTGCCATACCAGTTGAGCACCATCAGCGCGCTGGACACGCCGCAGCTCCATTCACTGGTCTGCTGCTGGGTCTGGAAGTGGGTGAGGATGGTCAGCGTGTCGCTGGACTCCAGGTTGTAAAAGTCCAAGGAGCTGAAATAGGGGCTGTCCGCGTGGTCGCCCGCCCGCTCCACGCTGTCCGCGCCATCCTCCGGGCTCAGGTCGCAGGTATAGCCGATCTTCATCTCGTCGGTGCCATTCCCCTCGGCCCCTTCGCTCGGCTCCTGCCGGCAGCCGACCAGGGCGGTGGCGCACAGGCAAAACACCAGGATACATACAATTTGTTTTTTCATGGTCCATCACTCCAAAAAAGTAATTGTACTTGCTTCAAACAATCCCGCCTTGTTTGGTCTGATGGATTGGGCACCCCAGGCCGCCCGCCCTCTCTCGATCCAATCTTCCGGTCGTCTTTTATGTTGAGTCTATATAGTAATTTGTTCCTGCTGGATCACCAGGCTGGTTCGAACGGTCTACTTTTACTACTCTCATGTTGTTTTATACAAGTACCGGCGGGAGCGCTCTCCCGCGGGGCTTGCGGGGCCTTGACCCCCGCATGATAGAGTCGAAGCCCATCACAGGCTCCATAAGAGATCGCGCTCCAGCTCTGCCCTCCCTTCCACGCGCAAGCATCCCGTGCCTGGGCACGTTGGTTCGTATTATAGCGGAAATGCCCCCCCACCGCAAGCATCATTTGGGGAAAGATGAATGTTTTGAACCGCCTGGGGGCAGAATTCTCCCCCAGCAAGCGTCCCAATGCCCGGGCCAGAGCAAACCACCCCCGCCAGGCTCCGGCCCTGTCCCGACCCATCGGCTCCATGCAGGAAAGACAATCAGACCTCACGGCTCCACGCAAGGAGAAACCGTGAGGTCTGATCGGTTTGGATTTTTCACCGGAAGTACAGCGCCCCGGACTCAAAAAGGGGCTGGAACTTGTCCCCGGGAATGTTTTGGGCCACATGGGGGCCGCTGCGCTCGGTGTGGCCCATCTTGCCCAACACCCGCCCGTCAGGGGAGAGGATGCCCTCGATACAGGCCACCGAGCCGTTGGGATTACAGTCGATGCCCATGTGGGGCAGGCCGGTGGCCGGATCCACATACTGGGTGGCCACCTGGCCGCCCGCAATCAAATCGTCCACCACGCCCTGAGGGGCCACGAACCGCCCCTCCCCGTGGGAGACGGCAATGGAATGCAGGTCGCCCACATGGCTGAGCAGCATCCAGGGGGAGCGCACCGAGGCCACCCGGGTGGCGACGTACCGGCTCTGGTGACGGCCGATGAGGTTGAAGGTCAGGGTGGGGCTGTCCGGGGTGGCGGGCCGGATCTCTCCATAGGGTACCAGCCCCAGCTTCACCAGGGCCTGGAACCCGTTACAGATGCCCAGCATCAGCCCATCCCGGTTGTGGAGCAGGTCGTGCACCCCATCGGTCAGCTTGGGGTTGCGCAGGAAGGAGACGATGAACTTGGCCGATCCGTCCGGCTCGTCTCCGCCGGAAAAGCCGCCGGGCAGCACCAGGATCTGGCTGCGGCCGATGGCGGCGGTCAGCGCGTCGGCTGACTCGGCCAGGTCCTGGGCCGTCAGATTGCGGATGACCAGGATCTCCGGCTCGATGCCCGCCTTGCGGCAGGCAGCGGCGGTATCATACTCGCAGTTGGTGCCCGGGAAGACGGGGATCACCGCCCGGGGCCGGGCGATCTCCCCGCAGAACACCGCGGGGGAGCGCCGGTCATGGCAGATGGGCTCCACCGGGGTGGGCGGGGCGCCGGTGTCGGTGGGGTAAACCTCCTCCAGCACCCCCTCCCACAGCCGCGCCAGCTCGTCCAGGCCGGCCCGGTCCGCCCCGATGGCCACCGTCCGCTCCTGGGTGGTCATCCCGATGCGGACCGCCGCGCAGTCGTAGACCTCCTGGGTCAGCTCCGCCACAATGGCCCCCGGCATATGGCCGTACCAGGGGGCCTGAACCCCCGCGTCGGCGCAGAAACCGATCTGGTTGCCAAAGGCCATCTTCATCACGCCCTCGGCCACGCCGCCCGCCTCCACCGCCCAAGCCGCGGCCACCTTGCCCGCCCGGGCCAGCCCGTGCAGGCAGGCCCAGGCCCGCTTCATACCCTGATAGTCATCCGGACGGGCCACGGGGAACAGGTAGACCGGACGGCCCGGGGCCTTGAACTCCGGGGAGATCACCTGGCCGGCCAAGGCAGGGGCCACGGCAAAGCTGATGAGGGTGGGGGGCACGTCCAGGTCCAGGAAGGAGCCGGACATGGAGTCCTTGCCGCCGATGGCCGCAGCCCCCAGCTCCAGCTGGGCCTCCAGCGCGCCCAGCAGCGCCTGGAAGGGCTTGCCCCAGCGCTCCGGGTCATCCCGCAGTTTCTCAAAATACTCCTGGAAGGTGAGGTAGGCCGCCTCCGGATCGCACCCGGCGGCCACCAGCTTGGCCAGGGACAGCGCCACCGACACCCCCGCCCCCTCATAGGGGTCGGCGGACATCCAGTCCGGGTCGAAGCCCCAGCTCATCACCGAGCAGGTTTCGCTCACCTGGCCGGGCTCCACCGGCAGGGTGGCCGCCATCACCTGGGTTGGGGTGCGCTGGGTGGCTCCGCCGTAGGGTATGAGCACGCTGGCCGCGCCGATGGAGCTGTCAAACCGCTGGGCCAGGCCCCGGCGCGCCCCGCACTTCAGGCTGCCCGCCATCCCGCGCAGGTCGTCAAAGGCAGGGGGCATCCCCTGCTTGCGGCGAGGGACAAAGACGCCGGTGTATTTGGCCGCCCCGTTGGTGTTGAGAAATGCCCGGGACAGATCCACGATGATCTGCCCCTTCCAGCGCATCACCATCCTGGGGCTCTGGGTGACCCGCGCCACCCGGTAGGCCTCCAGGTTCTCCCGCCGGGCGGCGGCCAGGAAGGCATCCTCATCCTGGGCGGCCACCACCACGGCCATGCGCTCCTGGGACTCAGAGATGGCCAGCTCCGTGCCATCCAGCCCGTCGTACTTCTTGCGCACCGCGTCCAGCTCTATCTCCAGCCCGTCGGCCAGCTCGCCGATGGCCACGCTCACCCCGCCGGCCCCAAAGTCGTTGCACCGCTTGATCAGCCGGGTCACCGCCCCGTCCCGGAACAGCCGCTGGAGCTTGCGCTCCTCCGGGGCGTTGCCCTTTTGCACCTCGCTGGCCATCGTAGTCAGGGAGGCCTGATTGTGGCTCTTGGAGGATCCGGTGGCGCCGCCGATCCCGTCCCGCCCGGTCCGGCCGCCCAGCAGAATGACCACATCGCCGGGGGCTGGGCGCTCCCGGACCACATTGGCCGCCGGCGCCGCGCCCACCACCGCCCCCACCTCCAGGTGCTTGGCCAGATAGCCCTCGTGGTACACTTCGTCCACCAGGCCGGTGGCCAGGCCGATCTGGTTGCCGTAGGACGAATAGCCCGCCGCCGCCGTCTGGGCCAGCTTGCGCTGGGGCAGCTTGCCCTCCAGGGTCTGGCCCAGGGGGGCCCGGGGGTCGCCGCAGCCGGTCAGGCGCATGGCCTGGTACACATAGGCCCGGCCGGATAGGGGGTCCCGGATACAGCCGCCGATACAGGTGGCCGCCCCGCCGAAGGGCTCGATCTCGGTGGGGTGATTGTGGGTCTCGTTCTTGAACAACAGCAGCCAGTCCTGCTCCGCCCCGTCTACCAGCGCCTTGACCCGGATGGAGCAGGCGTTGACCTCCTCGCTCTCGTCCAGGTCCTTGAGCAGGCCCCGCCTCTTCAAAATCTTGGCGCCGATGGTGGCCAGATCCATCAGGGTCTGGGGGCGCATACTGGCCTGCTCCTTCCCGTACACCTCTGTCCGGGCCTCCAGATAGCGGCGATAGGCCTCGGCCACCTTCTGATCCAGGATCTCCACCGAGTTGATGTGGGTGGAGAAGGTGGTGTGCCGGCAGTGGTCCGACCAATAGGTGTCCACCACCCGCAGCTCGGTGACGGTGGGATCCCGGCCCTCCTCATCCCGGAAATAATCCTGGAGAAACTTCAGGTCCGCCAGGTCCATGGCCAAGCCGTACTCCTCCAGCAGCCCTGTCAGTCCCGCCCCGTCCAGGGCGGTAAAGCCGTCCAGCACCGCCACCCGGTCGGGCGCATCATAGCGCTGGGCCAGCTGGTCGGGCTTGTCCATGGACGCCTCCCGGCACTCCACCGGGTTGATGAGATAGCCCCGGATGCGGTCCAGGTCGGCCTGGCTCAGGCTGCCGGACAGGGCATACACCCGGGCGCTGGCCACGGTGGGCTTGTCCCCGCCGGACAGCAGCATCATGCACTGGGCGCAGGAGTCGGCCCGCTGGTCGTACTGTCCGGGCAGGGCCTCCACCGCCAGCAGGGTGGTATCCCCTTCCAGCTCTGGCAGCCGCTCCTCGTAGAGGGTGTCGCACGGGGGCTCGGAGAGCACCGTGTCCTTGGCCTGCCGGTAGGCTCCCTCGTCCACCCCTTCCACATCATAGCGGTGAAACAGGCGCAGGCCGGTCAGCCCCGCCACCCCCAGCTGATCCCGCAGCTCCCGCAGGGTCTGCCGGGCCTCCACGTCAAATCCAGGCCGCTTCTCCACATAGCATCGAAATAGTTGGCTCATTGCCTGCTCTCTCCTCTGTCTCTGCCTGATCTGCCCCGCCTATGCCGGGGCGCCCGATTCCCCCACCTGCCATTGCTCCAGGTTCCAGAACAGATCGGCCTGGGTTGGCTGTATGTTGCGGGCCATCCCCCACCGGACCAGCAGGGAGCCCCGCTTAAAGCACAGCGGCGCGATGGGCGCGTCCTGGGCAAAAGCGTCCCACAGCTGGGCCGCCGCCTGGCTGCGCTGCGCCCCCTGGGCCCCTCGCCAGTCTGCCAGCAGGGCCGATACCGTGGAGCTGGCGTATCCCCCGTAGTTCAGCGCCCCGGTGAGTAGGGCGGTGGGATCCAAGTCCCCGGTCATGCGCACCTCGCCCACATACAGGTCGAACTGTCCCCTCGACAGGGCGGCCAGATACTCCTCCCAGGGCAGGGCGCTGACCGTGGCCGCCACCCCAAGCGCATCCAGGCTGTCGGCCAAAAACTGTGCCAGTTCCTGCTTGGCCGCGCTGTCGTTGTTCACCACAATGGTGACCTCCACCGCCTGGCTTCCCCGATAGAACCGCCCGTCCTCCCCCTGGGTGTAGCCCGCCTCCAGCAGCAGTGTCCGGCCACCCGGAAGGTCGTAGTCCAGCCCCTGCGCGGCCTGGGCGTTATAATCCTGGTGCAGGGGAGAGATGGGCAGGCTGGCCGCGTCCCCGTGGCCGGCCAGCAGGGCGCTGACCAGTTCCTCCCGGTCAAAGGCCTTGGACAGGGCCTGGCGGACCTGGGCGCTGGCGCACAGTCCCCCGGTGGTACGAAAGCCCACATATAGCAGCGTAGTGGTGGGAAAGTCATAGGTTTCGTAATTGCCCGAGTAGCCCAGGGCGTAGGAGGAGGAGAAGTCGGTGGCCACCGCCGTCACATCCCCGCTGTCAAAGGCGGCCAGGCGCTCGTCCGCCCCGCCGGCCGGGCGCAGAGCGATGGTCTCATAGGGCACCTGCCTGTCGTAGTGCTCGTTGGCCTGGAGGCTCAGCCCCTCCTGACCACTGGCAAAGCGGTAGCGCCCTGTGCCCAGCGGGATGCCGTCCGCCTGCTCCAGCACGATGGGGATGTCCAGCAGCGCATCCAGCGCCCCGTTGGGGCTGGACAGGGTGAGGCGCACCGTCCCGTCGTCCGCCGCCTCCACCCCAGTCACCTGCCCCAGCCGCTGCCCGTACAGATCACTGGCCCGGGCCGTCTCCAGTGAGCTGGCCACATGGGCGGCGGTGAGGGCGGTCCCGTCGGAAAAGCGCACGCCGGCGCGCAGCGTGATCGTCCACACCAGCCCGTCCCCGCTGACCGCGGCAGACTGGGCCAGTGCGGGCTGGGGGACAAAGTCCCGATCCAGCTCGTACAACCCTTCGTACACCAGGCCGGCCAGGTCCAGGTTCACCTGGCTTTGGCCTGTGATGGGGTGCAGGGAGGACTGGGGGTCATAGGCCAGGGCGAAGGGCAGCTCCCGGGGCGTCTGGGTGGGTTCCGGGTCCGGGCTGGCCGAGGGGTTGGCCTCCCCCGCCCCGCAGCCCACCAAGCCCAGAGCCATTGCCCCGGCCAGCAGCAGGGCCGCCAGCCGCCTCATCGCAGTTGGATGGCCGCGGCCATCGAGCCCCGGTTGTTACCCATGCGCCGGTGGCTCCAGTACCGCTCCCCCAGACAGGCGGTGCATTCCCCGCACACCGCAATGTGCTTCGGATCCAGCCCCGCCCGCTCCAACAAGCTGGCGTTGATGCCCTTCAGGTCCAGGGAGAACTTCCCGCTTTCCAACGCCTTGATATGGGACAGGGCCGCGGCGGACACTCCGGTCATCATAGCGTTTGGCACGTCCTCGTGGGTTTCAAAGCAGCACGGGCCAATGCCCGGCCCCACGGCGGCCAGGATGTCCTCCGGCCGGCAGTCGTAGACCTCCCGCATCCGCTCCACCGCGGTGGCGGCAATCCCTGCCGCCGTTCCCCGCCACCCGGCGTGGACCGCGGCGGCCACCCGGCGGGACGGGTCGTACAGCAGCACAGGGATACAGTCCGCGGCATAGATCAGCAGCACCACCCCCGGCGCGTCCGTCATCAGCCCGTCGGCCTCGTAGTCCGCCCGCTCATAGGGGTCCTGCTTCCAGTCCGCCGCCGTCACCACCCGTACCTTATCCCCGTGCACCTGGTTGGCGGTCGCAAGCCGTGCCCCGTCCGCGCCGATGGCGGCAAAGAAGCGGCGGTAGTTCTCCCGGACGTGGTCGGGGTCGTCCCCCCGGCTCACCCCCAAGTTCAGCGCCGCCCACATCCCCTGGGACACACCCCCCAACCGGGTGGAGAAGCCGTGAGCCGCCCCACCGGCTTCCAGGATGCCGTCCGCCTGAAGGACGGGGAGACCCCGCTTGGTCGCCTCGATGATCTCCATGGCCCCTCCTTTCCCCATGGGGCCTTCCGCCCCATCCCACGTCCGCCAGCCCCCTCAGCTCTGGCGGGACGGTCAGTTCAGCTCAGGATGATACTCCTTACAGGTGCACTTCTTCCACTTCAGCCCGCTGCCACAGGGGCAGGGGTCGTTGCGGCCAATCTTCTCGCTCTTCTTCACCGGCTGCCGCTTACCCCCGGTACTGTCGGCGGCGCCCGACTGGCCGGTGATCTTGGCCACCCGCTCCCGGCGGATCTCTTCGTTGGTGCGCAGCCGGACGGTGAACAGCCGGCGGATGGTCTCCTCCTGGATGGCGGCGATCATCTGCTCGAACATGTCAAACCCTTCCCGCTTATACTCCACCACCGGGTCGGACTGGCCGTAGGCCCGCAGGCCGATGCCCTGGCGCAGCTCCTGCATGGCGTCGATCTGGTCCATCCAGTACTCGTCCACCACCCGCAGCAGGATCACCCGCTCCAGCTCCCGCATGGGCGCCTTGCCGGACGCGCCCATCAGAGGGGCCATCTGGGTGTTGATCTCCTCCTCCCGCCGGGCGTAGTTGTCCCGGGCGGCAGCCAGCATCTCCTGGGCCAGGGCCTGGGCGTCCATCCCGGGGGCCCGGCCCCGGAAGTCGGCCAGCTGCTCCTGGGTGAACACCGAGCCGGCCAGGTGGGCGGTGGCCGCCTGGAACCCTTCTTCGTCCAGGCTGCCCTGCTCCCCGGCGTGGCCGGTGATGGCCCCCACAATCATGCTCTCCAGCATGTTCTCGACGGCCCCGTGGACGTCCTCCCCATCCAGCACCTGGCGGCGCTGCTTGTAGATGACCTCCCGCTGGGTGTTCATCACGTCGTCGTACTCCAGCACCGTCTTACGGGTCTGGAAGTTCCGGGACTCCACCCGCTTCTGGGCCGACTCGATGGCGTTGGACAGCATCTTCTGATCCAATGGGGTGTCCTCGTCCACCCCCAGGGTGTCCATCATGCTCTGGATGCGCTCTGAGCCGAACAGGCGCAGGATGTCGTCCTCCAGGGACAGGAAGAACCGGCTCTCCCCCGGGTCGCCCTGGCGGCCGTCCCGGCCCCGCAGCTGGTTGTCGATCCTGCGGGACTCATGGCGCTCGGTGCCCAGAATGTACAGCCCGCCGGCCGCCCGCACCTGCTCGGCCTCCCCCCGGATCTGCTCCTGGAAGCTGGCCTGCGCCTGGGCAAAGGCCCGGCGGGCCTCCAGCACCTCCGGGTCGTCCGTCTCGGCGTGGCCGTCGCACTCGGCGATCAGCTCATCGCTCATCCCCGCCTTGCGCAGCTGGGCCTTGGCCAGAAACTCGGCGTTGCCCCCCAGCACGATGTCGGTGCCGCGCCCGGCCATGTTGGTGGCCACGGTGACCGCCCCCAGCTTGCCCGCCTGGGCCACGATCTCCGCTTCCTTCTCGTGGTACTTGGCGTTGAGCACGTTGTGCCGGATGCCCGCCCGGGTGAGCATCTGGCTGACCAGCTCGGACACCTCGATGGACACCGTGCCCACCAGCACCGGCTGCCCCTTCTCGTGGCAGGCCTGGATCTGCCGGACGATGGCCCGGTACTTGCCCTGCTTGGTCTTGAACACATAGTCGGACTGGTCCTTGCGGGCCAGGGGCTTGTTGGTGGGGATCTCCACGATGTCCAGGTGATAGATCTGCCCGAACTCCTCCTCCTCGGTCATGGCGGTGCCCGTCATGCCGGAGAGCTTGTCGTACAGGCGGAAGTAGTTCTGGAAGGTGATGGTGGCCAGGGTCTTGGACTCCCGGGCCACGGTGACGTGCTCCTTGGCCTCGATGGCCTGGTGCAGTCCCTCGTTGTACCGCCGGCCGTACATCAGGCGGCCGGTGAACTCGTCCACGATGATGACCTCGCCGTCCTTGACCACATAGTCGATGTCCCGGCGCATCACCCCCCGGGCCTTCAGGGCCTGGTTGATGTGGTGGGACAGGGTTGCGTTCTCCGGGTCGGACAGGTTGGCCACGTTGAACTGCTGCTCGGCCTTGGCCACCCCCTGGGCGGTGAGGGTGGCGGTGCGGGCCTTCTCGTCCACGATGTAGTCCGCGTCCAGCGTCCCGTCCTCCTCCTGCTTGGCGTCCACCGAGGCCACCTTCAGGCACTTGAGCCGGGCCACGAAGTTGTCCGCCATCTGGTAGAGCTGGGTGGACTGCTCCCCCTGGCCGGAGATGATCAGGGGGGTGCGGGCCTCGTCGATAAGGATGGAGTCCACCTCGTCCACGATGGCGAAGGCGTGGCCCCGCTGCACCAGCTCGCTGGCGTAGATGGCCATGTTGTCCCGCAGGTAATCAAAGCCCATCTCATTGTTGGTGCCATAGGTGATGTCGGCGGCATAGGCCGCCTTCTTCCCCTCCTTGTCCACCCCGTGCACCGCCAGCCCCACGGTGAGGCCCAGGAAACGGTACACCTTGCCCATCCACTCCGAGTCCCGCTTGGCCAGGTAGTCGTTGGTGGTGACGATGTGCACCCCTTTGCCCGCCAGGGCATTGAGGTAGGCCGGCAGGGTGGCCACCAGGGTCTTGCCC
>DVJZ01000031.1 GCA_018716385.1 Candidatus Enterenecus merdae | reverse complement strand
TGAAAGGATTGTATAAGCGTGGCGAAGTTACTGTTGTATTTTTATCGAACGCCCTGTGACTTAATTGAATGTCCCCAGTATATTGTTGATGATTTGGACCGCTATGTGCGAAAATTCGATAAATGGCTCTATAACCCAAAGAATGACCATGGTATGTGGATGGACGATGGCTTTGGCGGCCGTGGTGTAAACTTTAATGGGGATGCGTTCGTTAACTGGCTGAATCAATACGTATTGACCGAAGATGACGAGAAAGCTTATTTCGTGGATCGGAACTATCAGTCCAACGAAAATGACAAGAATTATCCACACATATACTTTTAAGATGGCCAATTTCAGAAGAAAAAACCAGCGGCCCCGATGGGGTCGCTGGTTTTTTCTCCAATGGGTGGGGCCAGGCCCTCACCCCAGGCGCCAGATGTCCTGGTTGTACTGCTGGATGGTGCGGTCGCTGGAGAAGTAGCCGCTCTTGGCGATGTTCACCAGGGCCTTGCGGGCCCAGGCTGAGCGGTTGCCGTAGTCCAGCACCGCCCGATCCCGGGTGGCGATATAGTCCTCCACATCCAGCAGGGCCATGAAGTAGTCCTTACCCTTCATGTCCTCCCACAGGGCCCGCAGGTCATCCTCATTGCCCAGGGCCAGCAGCTGGGGGGAGACCAGGAAGTCCACCAGGGGCCGCACCCCGTCCCGCTGGTAGTAGTCCCAGGGGTGATAGCCGTTGTGGGCATACAGGCCGATGACCTGGTCGCTGTGGGCGCCGAAGGTGTAGATGTTCTCCCCGCCCACCAGCTGGGCGATCTCCACGTTGGCCCCGTCCAGGGTGCCCAGGGTGAGCGCGCCGTTGGCCATGAACTTCATGTTGCTGGTGCCGCTGGCCTCCTTCGAGGCCAGGGAGATCTGCTCGGACAGGTCGCAGGCGGGGATGAGCTGCTGGGCCCAGGTGACGTTGTAGTTGGCCACCATGACCACCCGCAGCCAGGGGCGGACCTGGGGGTCGGCCTCGATGAGCTGGCTCAGGCATAGGATCAGGTGGATGATCCGCTTGGCCATGACGTAGGCGGGGGCGGCCTTGGCCCCGAAGATCACGGTGATGGGCCGTGGGGGCAGCTGGCCGGACTTGATCTCCAGGTACTTGCGGATGACGTACAGCGCGTTCATCTGCTGGCGCTTGTACTCGTGCAGCCGCTTGACCTGGATGTCGAACAGGGAGTCCGGGTCCAGGCGCACCCCCTGCTCCCGCTCCACCGCCTGGCACAGAGCTAGCTTGTTCTCCCGCTTGATCTCCAGCAGCCGGCGCAGCACCTGCCCGTCCCCGGTGAAGCTCAGCAGGGCCTCCAGCCGGGCCGGGTCGGTGCGCCATTGGGGGCCGGCGCATTGGTCGATGAGCCCGGCCAGCTGGGGGTTGCACGCCTCCAGCCAGCGGCGCAGGGTGATGCCGTTGGTCTTGTTGTTGAACTTGTAGGGATAGACGTCGGCAAAGGGCTTGAGCTCGGACTGGCACAGGATCTGGGTATGCAGGGCGGCCACGCCGTTGACCGAGTAGCTGTAATGGATGTCCAGATGGGCCATGTGGACGGTGTCGTCCGGGCCGATAATGGCCAGGCGCGGGTCGGGCAGCACCTGCTTGGCCCGGCGGTCCATCTCCCGCAGGATGGGCTCCAGCTGGGGGGCCACGGTGCGCAGGTAGGACATGGGCCACTTCTCCAGCGCCTCGGCCAGGATGGTGTGGTTGGTGTAGGCACAGGCGTGGGCCACCTGGTGCAGCGCCTCGTCCATGGACAGCCCCCGCTCCAGCAGCAGCCGGGTCAGCTCGGGGATAACCATGGAGGGGTGGGTGTCGTTGATCTGGATGGCCACGTGCTGGCACAGCTGGCGGGGGTCCACTCCCCGCTCGTCCAGCTCCTTCAGGATCAGCTGGGCCCCGGCGGACACCATGAAGTACTGCTGATACACCCGCAGCAGCCGGCCGTCCTCGTCGCTGTCGTCGGGGTAGAGGAAGCTGGTCAGGCAGTGGGCGATGTCCCGCTTGTCAAAGCCGATGCCCTGCTGGGGGGCGGGGGCGGGGTGCTCCACGTCGAACAGGTGCAGGCGGTTGGCGATGCCCGTGTGGGCGCCGGGCACGGCGATGTCCCACAGCACCGCGTCCAGCGTACCAAAGCCAAAGCGCACCGGAAAGCGCACCCCCGTGGGGATCAGCCAGCCGTCCGGCTCGATCCAGGGATTGGGCAGCTCCCGCTGCTGGTTGTCGGAAAAGACCTGGCGAAACAGGCCGTAGTGGTAGTTCAAACCCACCCCGTCTCCGGGCAGGCCCAGGGCGGCGATGGAGTCCAGGAAGCAGGCGGCCAGCCGGCCCAGCCCGCCGTTGCCCAGGGAGGGCTCGGGCTCGGCCTGCTCCACCTCGGCCAGGCTGTGGCCCCATTGGCGCAGCAGCTCGTCGGCCTGGTCGTACAGCCCCAGGGCCAGCAGGTTGTTGCTCAGCAGCTTGCCCAGCAGGAACTCCGCCGAGAAGTAGTACAGCTTGCGCTCCCCCTCGGGGGCGGGACGGCCAGCGGCCTGCTCCTGGGTGAACTGGAGCAGGGCATGGTAGAGCTGGCCGGCGTCGCATTGGTTGGGCTCCAGGCCGTACTTGGCGCGGGTGAGGCGCTGGAGCGGGAGCTGAATATCCATGAAAATCTCCTTTCTGGGGCAGGGGTTGGCCGCCCCGGGACAGGGATCAGGGGTGGGGGCCCGGGGGCAGCCCCTGGGCCAGGAACAGCCGCCCCCCGCACCGGCAGCGATACCGCTCCGGGTGGTCGACCAGGGGGGAGCGCTTCATCCGGGGCAGGCGCTGGCCGCAGCGGCTACACACCACCAGGTAGCGCACCGGCCGCTGGTCGGCCAGGCCCAGGGCCTGGTGGGTGTCGGTGGTCTGGATGCGGTAACCGTAAGCCCGGTTCATCCGGGCGGCCCAGCCTTTCCAGGTCGGGCCGTGGTTGGCGCAGCCCGGGCAGGTGTGCAGCACCTCGTGGGCCAGCACTTGCAGAATGGCCTGGTCCCGGGCCGCGCACAGGGCGGCGGACACCTCGATGACATAGCCCCTACCGGAGGCCCGGCAGCAGCCGAAGCGGGTTTTGGCCCGGCCATTGATCCGCACCTGGGAACAGATGTGAGAGGACACCGGGGCGCCCACAGCGGCGGCTTGGCCGATGGCCTGGGCCAGCAGGGCGTCAAGATGCTGCTGAAGCTCTGTCACACGATCGTCTCCTGATGGGCAAAGGATGGCCCTATCATACCGCAGATGGGAGAAAAAAACAAGCATGGCAGGCCCGCTGGGAAAAATTCGCTGGCAATCCGGAAAAGTTTGGGCCAAAACCCTTGACAAATCGGGCAATTCCGATATAATAGTTTAGCTTGCCGCGCCAAGTTGCAGCGGCAATGGCAATCCTTGCCTCCGGTGGATGCCGGGGGCCATATGTCCACAAGGAGGTGCAAGACATGGCAAAACTGACCGGCAGCTACGAAGTGCTCTACGTCATCAACCCCACCCTGGGGGAGGAGGAGACCGCCGCCCTGGTGGCCCGCTTCAAGGAGCTGGCCGAGGGCCGGGGCACGGTGAGCGAAGTGGATGAGTGGGGCAAGCGCAGGCTGGCCTACCCCATCCAGGACCTGGACGAGGGCTACTACGTGCTGATGAGCTTTTCCGCCGACCCCGGCTTCCCGGCGGAGCTGGAACGGCTGATGCGGATCAACACCGGCATCATGCGCTCCATCATCGTCAGCAAGGAAGGCTGAGGAGGGGTGAAAGAGAGATGCTCAACCGTATCATACTCATGGGCCGCCTGACTCGGGATCCCGAGCTGCGCCACACCCAGGCGGGCATCCCCGTGGCGTCTTTCTCCCTGGCGGTGGATCGGGACTTCAAAAGCCGCGACGGCGGCGAGCGGGCCACCGATTTCATCGACATCGTGGTCTGGCGCGCCACAGCGGAATTCGTCGCCAAATACTTCACCAAGGGCCGCATGGCCGTGGTGGAAGGCCGCCTCCAGATCCGGGACTGGACCGATCGGGAGGGCGGCAAGCGCCGCTCCGCGGAAGTGATCGCCGATAACGTGTACTTCGGCGACTCCAAGCGGGACGGCGGCGGTGACAGCGGTGGCGGCAGCTTCGCCCGGCCCGCCGCCCCAGCGCCTGTCGACTACGGCATCCCCTCCGGCAACGAGGACCAGTTTGCCGAGCTGTCCGACGACGATGACGATCTGCCCTTCTGACGGGAAGGAGCTTTCAAGAAGGAGGTTTTGCCATCATGGCAATGGAGAATCCGACTGCCAAGCCCCGCGGCAACCGCAAGCGCCGCAAGGTGTGTGCGTTCTGCGTGGACAAGGTGGAGTGCATTGATTACAAGGACGCAGGCAAGCTCAAGCGCTACCTGTCTGAGCGCTCCAAGATCCTGCCCCGGCGCACCACCGGCACCTGCGCCATGCACCAGCGCCAACTGACCCAGGCCATCAAGCGGGCCCGGTATGTGGCCCTGCTGCCCTATGTGACAGACTAATCATTTCCACATGCCTACTGGCCTGGGATACAAAACAGGAAATCCGGCTATTGCGCCGCCCTTCCAAAGGGAAGGGCGGCGTTCTCTTTGCCCTGGACACAACCGGAGCATCCGGGCCTGTTTTCAGGCCAAGTCAGGAAAAAGCCTTGTCCCGGCCGCTGGGCTGTGGTAGAATCTTGGAAAACGAGCGGGGAGAGGGGGAGGGCGCCGGGTTGCCGGCGCCCAAGACAGGATGGGAAGGATTGGATTTGACAACCAGCGCTATCTGGACAGCCAGTCAGCCCGCATCCGGGAGCGGATCGCCCAGTTTGGAGGCAAGCTGTACCTGGAGTTTGGAGGCAAACTGTTTGACGACTACCACGCCGCCCGGGTGCTGCCCGGCTTTGCGCCGGACAGCAAGATCCGGATGTTGCTGGAGCTGCGCAGCAGCGTGGAGGTTTTGGTGGTCATCAACGCCGCAGCCATCGAGCAGAACAAGGTGCGGGGGGACCTGGGCATCACCTACGACGAGGACGTGCTGCGCCTGGCCGACGCCTTCCAGGCTCAGGGGCTGTATGTGGGCGGTGTAGTCATCACCCAGTACGCCGGCCAGAGCGCGGCCGACGCCTTCAAGCGCCGGTTGGAGGCACTGGGGGTGCGGGTATACCTGCACTATCCCATTCCAGGCTACCCCCACGACATCGCCCACATCGTCTCTGATGAGGGCTACGGCCGCAACGATTACATCGAGACCACCCACCCCCTGGTGGTGGTCACCGCCCCCGGCCCGGGCTCGGGCAAGATGGCCACCTGCTTAAGCCAGCTCTACCACCACTACCGCCGGGGGATGAAGGCCGGTTACGCCAAGTTCGAGACCTTCCCCATCTGGAATCTGCCCCTCCAGCACCCGGTGAACCTGGCCTATGAGGCGGCCACCGCCGACCTGAACGACGTGAACATGATCGATCCCTTCCATCTCCAGGCCTATGACCAGACCGCAGTGAACTACAATCGGGACGTGGAGGTGTTCCCCGTGCTGGCAGCCATGTTTGAAAAGCTCACCGGCGGGGAAAGTCCATACAAGTCTCCCACCGACATGGGGGTGAACATGGCCGGCAGCTGCATCGTGGACGACGAGGCGGTTTGCGCCGCCGCCCGGCAGGAGATCCTGCGCCGGTACTACACCGCCCTGTGCGACCGGCGCCGGGGCCAGGGCAGCGACGAGATCGTCTTCAAGCTGGAGCTGCTGATGAAGCAGGCCGGCGTCACCGAGCAGATGCGCCCGGTGGTGGCTGCCGCCACAGCTCGGGCCGAGGAGACAGGGGAGCCGGTGGTCGCCATCCAGCTGCCCGACGGCGAGATCGTCACCGGCAAGACCAGCGAGTTGATGGGGGCCTCCTGCGCGGCTTTGCTCAATGCGTTGAAGCGGCTTGCGGGCATCGAGAAAGAGGCGCACCTGATCTCCCGGGCGGCCATTGAGCCCATCCAGAACGTGAAAGTACGCCACCTGGGCAGCCACAACCCCCGGCTGCACAGCGATGAGATCCTCATCGCCCTGGCCATCTCCGCCGCCACCGACCCCCAGGCAGCCCGGGCGCTGGACAGTCTGGCCCTGCTGCGGGACTGCGAGGCCCACTCCTCGGTGATCCTGTCCGGGGCGGACAGCGGCATCTACACCCGCCTGGGCCTGCACCTGACCTGCTCGCCCCAGTATCAGACCAACCGGCTGTTCCACCGATGAGCTATCTCGCATGGAATGAAGATGAAAACAAGAGCCCTCTCCTGGCTTGCCGGGAGAGGGCTCTTTGTGAAGGAGAGGCACAGGCACAACGTGCAACATAAGGCTGCCAACGTGCATACCGCCGGAGATGGAGGATGACAGGTCTGCATTGATAGCATCGGGTCATCAATACTCATGTGCTGTAAAGCAACAGATCAGAATTTGACGGGCAGCAGACCACTAGGCTGAAAAATCTTGCACCGAGTGTCAAAATTATTTTTGGCATACTGTTAACTTTAGATATACTGTGTAGTGCAATATAATTGTAAGAGGTACAGTACATAAATACTGATGATTGGAAAATCCTAAATCAAACGAGGGACACTTGAATTTTGTATTCTGCTGATGATAAAGCAGCGATTGTCCTACAGATATGAAATTGTAAGCACATTAGAAGAATATCCTATTCTAACGGCTTAAAAA